>NZ_JACKZK010000002.1:0-665688 GCF_014230245.1 Pseudomonas sp. MSSRFD41
CATGGCCAGGGCCCGGGCGATCGCCACCCGCTGCTGCTGGCCGCCGGACAGGCGCCTGGGGTAGGCGTCTTCCTTGCCCGCCAGGCCGACCTTGGCCAGGAGCTTGCGGCCCAGGGCCAGGGCTTGCTCGCGCGGGGTCTTCTTCACCACCAGCGGGCCCTCGACGACGTTCTCCAGGGCGGTGCGGTGGGGGAACAGGTTGAAGTTCTGGAACACGAAGCCCACTTGCTGGCGCAGTTGGCGGATCCGCCCTTGCTGCTGGCTCAGCGGGACATGGCTGTCGATGGCGATGTCGCCGATGCGGACCCGGCCGCTGGTGGGTTCCTCGAGGAAATTCAGGCAACGCAGAAAGGTGGTCTTGCCCGAGCCACTGGGGCCGATGATGGCCACCACTTCGCCTTCCTTGACCTCCAGGTCGATGCCATTGAGCACCGTCTGGCCCTTGAACTGCTTGGTCAGTTTTTCCACCACGATCATGGCTTCAAGACTCCTGGTCGTGCCGATTGACCCGCTCTTCCAGACGGTGCTGCAGGTGCGCGAGCACGCTGGCCAGGACCCAATAGATCAGAGCGGCGGCAAGATACATGGTGAAGATTTCGAAGGTCCGGGCGGTGATCAGCTGCGCCTGGCGGAACAGTTCCGGGACCTGGATGGTGGCGGCCAGGGCGGTGTCCTTGACCAGCGAGATGAAGCTGTTGCCCAGAGGCGGCAGGGCGGTGCGCATGGCTTGCGGCAGGATCGCCCGGCGCAGGGTCTGGGCCCGGGTCATGCCGATGCTGGCGGCGGCTTCCCACTGGCCACGCTCGATGGAGCCGATGGCGGCCCTGAGGATTTCACAGGCGTAGGCCGCCATGTTCAGGGAGAAGCCGATCAGCGCCGCCGGCAACGGGTCCAGCTCCAGCCCCAGTTGCGGCAGGCCGTAGTAGATCACGAAGAGCTGCACCAAGAGCGGCGTGCCGCGAAAGAACGACACGTAGACCCGGGCGATCCAGCTCACCAGCGCGAAGCGCGACAAGCGCATCAAGGCCAGGCCGAAGCCCAGCAGCAGTCCGAAGAACATGCCGCCCAGGCTCAGGATCACCGTGTAGTACGCACCCTTGAGCAGGAAGGGCGCCGAGTCCAGCGCCAGTTGCAGGCCTGCTTCCATTATTGGGTGACGTCAGCGTTGAAGTATTTTTCCGAGAGTTTCTTCAGCGTGCCGTCGGCCCGCAGTTCCTCGATCGCCTTGTTCACCGCGGCCAGCAGTTCCGGTTCGCCCTTGCGCAGGGCCACGCCGGATTCCTGGCGGGAGAAGGGGTCGCCGGAGACCACCAGGGTGTCCTTGGTTTTCTTGATCAGCTCGAAGGCCGCCAGGCGGTCCACCAGGATGGCTTCGATACGGCCCACACGCAGGTCCTGGTACTTGGTCGGATCGTCGTCGTAGGTCTTGATGATGGCGTTGGGCACGTTGTCCTTCAGCCATTGCTCGTAGTTGGTGCCCAGGCCTACCCCGACCTTGTGCCCGGCCAGGTCGGCGGCGGTCTTGAACTTGCCCTCGTCCTTCTTCTGGGTCAGGGCCTGGATGCCGGAGATGGTGTAGGGGGTGGAGAAGTCGTACTTCTTCTTGCGCTCCTCGGAAATGGTCACCTGGTTGACCACGGCGTCCAGGCGCTTGGATTCCAGGGCCGCGAGGATGCCGTCCCACTTGGTCGGCTGTAGCTTGACCTTGACCCCGAGCTTGTTGGCCAGGGCTTCGGAGAACTCCACTTCGAAGCCGGTCAGCTTGCCGTTTTCGTCGACGTAGCTGAACGGTGGGTAGGTGCCTTCCAGGCCGACGTTGATCACCCCCGCGTCCTTGATCTTCTGCAGTTGCTCGCCGGCAACCGCTTGCCCCATCAGTCCGGCACCGAGGGCCAGGCCCAGTGTGCCAATCAGCAGATTGCGACGCAGTACGGAAAGATTCATGACAAGCCTCTGTGGTTTCTTATGCACGATGCGAGTGGGAAATGCAGGTCGATCGATGAGCCGGGACGCAGGTTTCATCCTGCACTAAATGCAGCGTATGCGTCTCCCGGCAAATTCGCCTGCGCCGCGACTATAAGTGCTCTTTTATAGATATAAAAATAATATAAATTCACATTTATATTCGTTTTAGGAATATTTAATCCGCCTTTCGCAGTCGCTGCCGCCGGCTGCGCACGAGCACAAGGTGCTCGCCTTTGCCGATGTATTTCCTTGCTCTGACTTCAGCTGAAGGCCCCGGCATAAGCGAACAGCGCCGGGGCTCCGCCGGTGTGCAGGAACAGGATCGGACCCTCGTCGAATCGCTGGCGGCCGATGCCGTCCAGCAGCCCGGCCATGGCCTTGCCGGTATAGACCGGGTCCAGCAGCAAGCCCTCCTGGCTGGCCAGGAGCTTGATCGCGGCCAGGGTGCCGGCATTGGGCTCGCCGTAACGCGGGGCGAAATATTCGTCCCACAGTTGCACGTTGAAGCTCGGCGGCAACGACACGCCCAGCAGTTCGGCGGTGCGCTCGGCCAAACCCTGGACCTTGGGCCGCTGGTCTTCCTCGGTGCGCGAGACGGTAACGCCGATCACCGGCAGTTGCGGCAAGGCTTCGCTCAGGCCCAGGGCCAGGCCGCTGTGGGTGCCGGCGCTGCCAGAGGCCAGGACCACGGCGGCAAAGCGCAGGCCGCTGTCCTCGATCTGTTGCGCCAGCTCCAGGCCGGCGCGCACGTAGCCCAGGGCACCGAGGGCGTTGGAGCCGCCGATGGGCACCAGGTAGGGCTTCTTGCCGTTGCTGCGCAGGCGCTCTGCCAGGGCCTGGAGCTGCTCGTCGGCCTGGTCGAGGTTGTCCACCCGCTCGACCTTGGCATCGAACAGTTCCAGCAGCAGGCGGTTGCCGTTGCCCAGGTAGTTGGCATCGTCGGTGCCGATGGGGTTCTCCAGCAGGGCGACGCAACCCAGGCCCAGTTGGGCGGCCAGGGCCGCGGTCTGGCGTACGTGGTTGGACTGGATGGCCCCGGCGGTGACCAGGGTGTCGGCACCCTGGGCCAGGGCATCGGCCGCCAGGTATTCGAGCTTGCGCAGCTTGTTGCCGCCCATGGCCAGGGGCGTGGTGTCGTCGCGCTTGATGTAGATGTCGCGGCCGGTCCAGGCCGACAGGCGTTGGAGCTTTTCCAGGGCGGTGGCGTGGCCGAGCAGGTCGAGGCGGTCGAAACGGGCGAGCTGTTGTTTGATCATGAGTCCGCACGGAACAGGGAAGGTGCATCGACTATAGGCAGCGATATTTGGCCGGGCAACCGCCGATCGCTTATGCCAAAAAATGCTTATGTGCGCACAATTAGTTCTTAAGGGTGGTCGTGTCCGGGCGTAAAGTGATCGCCGTTTGCGCGGCCTGACAGTCCGGCCGCCCGAGTCTAGGAGTCTTATCGTGAGCGAGCGTTCCAGCCATTGGCAATTGCAGACCATCGTCGGTCAACTGCGCGATGCCCGTGATCAGTGGCGTAGCCGCAACGGTCGGGTCAGCGGCGAGCAGGGGGGCCGCGAGCTGCCGTCGCGGGCGGCCATGGCGGAGATCCTCGAGGCCCTGTGCGGCGCCCTGTTCCCCATGCGCCTGGGGCCGGTGGACCTGCGCGAGGAGAGCGAGGATTTCTACGTCGGCCATACCCTGGACGCGGCGCTCAACGCCTTGCTGGCCCAGGCGCGCCTGGAGCTGCGCTACGTGGCCCGGCAGAACGGTGAAAGCGATGCCGACGTCAATGCCCGGGCGATTCGCCTGATCCAGGATTTCGCCCTGGCCCTGCCCGGCCTGCGCGTATTGCTCGATACCGACGTGCTGGCCGCTTACCACGGTGATCCGGCGGCCCGCAGCGTCGACGAAGTGCTGCTGTGCTACCCGGGCATCCTGGCGGTGATCCATCACCGGCTGGCGCACCATCTGTATGGGGCCGGGCTGCCATTGCTGGCGCGGATCAGCTCGGAAATCGCCCACTCGGCCACTGGCATCGACATCCACCCTGGGGCGCAGATCGGCAAGAGCTTCTTCATCGACCACGGTACCGGCGTGGTGATCGGCGAGACCGCGATCATCGGCGAGCGGGTGCGCATCTACCAGGCGGTGACCCTGGGGGCCAAGCGCTTCCCGGCGGACGAGGACGGCCAGTTGCAGAAGGGCCATCCGCGCCACCCGATCGTCGAGGACGATGTGGTGATCTATGCCGGTGCGACCATCCTCGGGCGCATCACCATCGGCAAGGGCTCGACCATCGGCGGCAACGTCTGGCTGACCCGCAGCGTGCCGGCGGGCTGCAACCTGACCCAGGCCAACCTGCAGCACGACGACGGTTCGCAGAAGTAACCTGTGGCCGCTGGCGGGCCTGCGCGGCCCGCTGGCCCTGCCACCGCCAATTTGCGGGCGCTTGCCCGTGCGCAGCCGGTGGCGACACGAAGCGGCTGCGCATGCCCGGTAGCGCCTTCCGGGGCCGGCCGGGCTTTCTCGCCTCCGATGCGGCCGCAGCGCTGAACGATTGCGCCCGGCATACGTCATACCCTTCCTTGAGCTAGCGTACTGACAGTACCGCTGAGCCCTGCAATTGGTCCTGAACCCCTTATCCATGTTTAACTTGAACGCTCGTTCAAGTTAAACCGGTGGTTCGCTGCCCGCTCACAACAGGAGGCTTGCCTTTGCTGAGTCCGTACCTTTCAGCCATGTTTCACCCCCTCGAGGTGCACCATTCATGAGTGCATCATCCACCCCCGCGAACAGCCTGGTTCGCATGAATCCCCCGGTGTTCTACTTCGCCGCCAGCTTCATCCTGATCTTCGGCGTAGTGGTGATCGGCCTGCCGGAACAGGCCGGTGCCTGGCTGCTGGCCGCGCAGAACTGGGCGGCCAATACGGTCGGCTGGTACTACATGCTGGCCATGACCCTGTACCTGGTCTTCGTGGTGGTCACCGCCTTGTCCGGCTACGGCAAGATCAAGCTCGGTGCCGACCACGACGAGCCCGAGTTCAGCTACCTGTCCTGGGCCGGCATGCTGTTCGCCGCCGGGATCAGCATCACCCTGTTCTTCTTCTGCGTTTCCGAACCCCTGACCCACATGCTCCAGCCGCCCAAGGGCGAGGCGGGTACGGTGGAGGCGGCGCGCCAGGGCATGCAGTTACTGTTCCTGCACTGGGGCCTGCATGGCTGGGGCGTGTTCGCCTTCGTCGGCATGGCCCTGGCGTATTTCGCCTACCGGCATAACCTGCCGCTGGCCCTGCGTTCGGCGCTGTACCCGCTGATCGGCAAGCGCATCAATGGCCCCATCGGCTACGCGGTGGATGGCTTCGGCATCATCGCCACGGTGTTCGGCCTGGGCGCCGACATGGGGTTTGGCGTACTGCACCTGAACTCCGGCCTCGACTACCTGTTCGGCATCGCCCACACCCAGTGGATCCAGGTCTTGCTGATCACCCTGATGATGGGCGCGGCGATCACCGTGGCGGTATCCGGGGTCGACAAGGGCGTGCGGGTGATGTCCGACATCAACATGCTGCTGGCGGTGGCGCTGCTGCTGTTCGTGCTGTTCGCCGGCCCGACCCAGCATCTGCTCAATACCCTGATCCAGAACCTGGGTGACTACCTGGGCGCGCTGCCGGCCAAGAGCTTCGATGTCTATGCCTATGACAAGCCCAGCGACTGGCTGGGTGGCTGGACGGTGTTCTACTGGGCCTGGTGGATTGCCTGGTCGCCCTTCGTGGGGCTGTTCATCGCGCGGATTTCCCGGGGCCGGACCATTCGTGAGTTCGTCTTCGGCGTGCTGCTGATTCCCCTGGGCTTCACCCTGGCGTGGATGTCGATCTTCGGCAACAGCGCCATCGACCAGGTGCTCAACCACGGCATGAGCGCCCTGGGCATGTCGGCCATCGACAACCCGTCCATGACCCTCTACCTGCTGCTGGAAACCTACCCCTGGAGCAAGGCCGTGATCGCGGTCACGGTGTTCATCAGCTTCGTGTTCTTCGTCACCTCGGCGGACTCCGGCACCGTGGTGCTCTCCACCCTGTCGGCGCGGGGCGGCAGCGCGGACGAAGACGGCCCGAAATGGCTGCGGGTGTTCTGGGGCGCGATGACCGCCCTGGTCACCAGCGGGCTGCTGTTCGCCGGTAGCGTCGATTCGCTGAAGTCGGCGGTGGTCCTGACTTCGCTGCCGTTCTCGCTGATCCTGCTGTTGATGATGTGGGGCCTGCACAAGGCGTTCTACATGGAGTCGCAAAAGCGTATCGCCCAGCTGCACTCCCTGGCGCCGGTGGCGCCGTCACGTCGCGGTCGCGGCGGTTGGCGCCAGCGCTTGAGCCAGGCGGTGCATTTCCCGTCGCGGGACGAGGTGTATCGCTTCCTCGACCAGACCGTGCGCCCGGCCATCGAGGAAGTGACGGCGGTATTCGTCGAGAAGGGGCTGAACGTCATCACCCAGCCCGACCCGGCCAATGACAGCGTCAGCCTGGAGATAGGCCACGGCGACCAGCATCCGTTCGTCTACCAGGTGCAAATGCGCGGCTACTTCACGCCGTCCTTCGCCCGGGGCGGCATGGGCCCGAAAGAGCTGCGCAACCGCCGTTACTACCGTGCCGAGGTGCACCTGTCCGAGGGGAGCCAGGACTACGACCTGATGGGCTACAGCAAGGAGCAGATCATCAACGACATCCTCGACCAGTACGAACGCCACATGCAGTTCCTGCACCTGGTGCGCTGAATCAGAGCCTGCCGGCCGGGAGTTGCTGGGTCGCTCCCGGCCTGCGGCTCAGGCGCCGTTCATGGCCAGGTACAGCCCCAGGGCCGCCACCGGCAGGGCGAACACCAGGCAGCCGACCAGCAGTTCCGAGACCAGGGGCTGCTGGGCGCTGACCACTCCCACCGCACCGTTGAGCACGCTCAGCGCCAGCCACAACCCGCAAAAGACATAGCCCAGGGTCTGTTGGCTAAAGCCCAGCCGTTCACCGATATACAGCACCAGGGCCAGCAGGAGCAGGCCGAAGGCAATGACGATGGTGGTGTGCATGAGGGGCATCTCCTGGCGCCAGCCGACTGGCCGGAAAGAGTCCGGCGGCCCTGTTATCCAGCATAGGTCTCAAACCCGCCCGCCGTTGGCGCGCAGCACCTGGCCATTGACCCAGCCGACCGCGGGGCTGGCCAGGAAGGCGACGATGGCGGCGATGTCCTGTGGCTGGCCCGGGCACTTCCGGAGCTGCCTGTGGATCAAGTCAAAGCGATGACAGTGTGCGTGCGGATCTATGAGCGCAGCAGCTTCACCCTGGCCGCCGAGGACTTGAACCTGCCCTGACCCATGCCCTCGGCCGGTTCGAAGCCTGCCCCGGCACCGGGCGGTGAGCCATGCCTCCGTAGTGTCGGCGGGCCGTTGCCCTTGGCGTTCATGGTGGCCGGCGCGAAATGGCCCTCGATGGCGCGGGCTCGGTGTCCGGCGCCCCAGTCTGCGGTCCGCGGCCCTGGCCGGGCTGGGCATCATGCAATGCGCGCGCTACCCCGTGGCCGATTCCCTGGCTCGGGGAATGTGCAAGATCTGGCCGATCCTCCACGACCGCCAGCTTGTCGCCACGGGTGCGGGTGTTCGTCGACTGGCTGGCCCAAGCCCTCGCCGAAGCCGGCTGACCCATACCCCCGCGCTTAAGAGGCGCCTGGAGCGACCCTTCCATAGCCTGGCCACTGGCTGTTTTTTTCCTGTCGACGGTGGCTGCCACGGCCCGGGCAGGAGTGGTTTTTGCCGTCTATAAACAATGGATGCGAGCTGCCAGGCGCGTGGCTTTCGACGCATTTTTCGCCACCCGCGACTAAGGACCAGCTACCGCTACCCCGTACTTCCCCTTGACTGCCCTTGCATGCGGTTTTTGCCCCCCGGGACCTGGTGGGCCACTTTTGAGCACTGGCCAGGGGTGAAAAAGGCAAATTGCCATTAGCCCCTGATCACGATTTCGTATTGTGCTACATGGTACGTAATTTCTTTTTTCATGCGCCGGGCGAGATTCATCGGTCAAGCGATTCCGAGGGTTTGCAAATTGGCTTGCGTAGTACGAGATCGGCCGGTTCGGATGGGTCTTTCCGTTCGCTCATTCAGGTTTTTTTGGGATTTAGTCCAATAAATACTGGGTATGTCGGTGTTTGCGACGCATGGACCTGATGCGCCCTGACACCGGTACTTTGCTGATCGATTTTTGTTCGACAGGTGGTTTTCTAGCGGATTTTCAGTACGAAATTCGGTACGAAAATAGTATGAGAGCTTGCGGCCAAGGTCGCAGCTGGTTTGCGGAACTGCCACGGCCCGGGTGGTTCACAACAAAAGGAGGAGGCTGGCCGTTGCGCCAGCCGCCATGCCGGAACCGGCCATCGAAAGGTGGCCCCAGTCCAGATGAGGATTCGATGACTTATTCAGCTGCTGAACATCGCTACGACGCCATGCCCTATCGCCGTGTCGGCCGCAGTGGCCTGGTGCTGCCGGCCCTGTCCCTGGGGTTGTGGCACAACTTCGGCGACAGCACGCCGATCGATACCCAGCGCGCCTTGCTGCGCACGGCCTTCGACCTGGGCATCAACCATTTCGACCTGGCCAACAACTACGGCCCGCCCTATGGCAGTGCCGAGATCAACTTCGGCCGTCTGCTGCGCGAGGATTTCCAGTCCTATCGCGACGAGTTGATCATTTCCAGCAAGGCCGGTTGGGACATGTGGCCCGGGCCCTATGGCCAGGGCGGTGGCTCGCGCAAGTACGTGCTGGCCAGCCTGGACCAGAGCCTGCGGCGCATGGGCCTGGAGTATGTGGATATCTTCTATTCCCACCGCTTCGACCCGGACACGCCCCTGGAGGAAACCGCCAGCGCCCTGGCCAGCGCGGTGCAACAGGGCAAGGCGCTGTACATCGGTATTTCTTCCTACTCTGGAGCCAAGACCCGGGAGATGGTCGCCTTGCTCAAGGAGTGGAAGGTGCCGCTGCTGATCCACCAACCGGCCTACAACATGCTCAATCGCTGGGTGGAAAGGGACCTGCTGGAGACCACCGAGGAGCTCGGCGTGGGCGTGATCGCCTTCACCCCGCTGGCCCAGGGGTTGCTCACCGACAAGTACCTGGACGGTATTCCGGAGGATGCGCGGGTCAACCGCCCAGGCGGCGGATCATTGCAGGCCTCTCACTTGTCCGAGACCAACATCGCCCATGTGCGGGCCCTCAACGATATCGCCAGGAACCGTGGGCAGAGCCTGGCCCAATTGGCCCTGGCCTGGACCCTGCGGGATCCGCGGGTGACCTCGGCGCTGATCGGCGCCAGCCGGCCCGAGCAGATCATCGAGAACGTCGGGGCCTTGCAGAACCTGGGCTTCAGCGTGGAGGAGCTGGCGGAAATCGATCATTTCGCCCGGGAAGGGCGGATCAACCTGTGGGAAAAACCTTCCACCGCCGAGTAGTGTGTGCCGCCGCCAGGGCCATGGTCCTGGCGCCTGCCGGTCGCCTGGAGCATGGCGACCGGAAGTGGGCGTGAGCTTCACTGGCTGTTGGCGCTGACCTTGAGCTCGGAGTGGGTACCGCCTGCGTTGCGCTGCCGGGGTTGGTCCAGGTCGACCTTGGCGATCACCGACAGGCCCGGACGCAGTCGTTCCAGGCCTGGCTGGTCGGCATCGAAGCGGATGCGCACTGGCACCCGCTGGACGATCTTGGTGAAGTTGCCGGTGCCCGGCTCGAAGGGCAGCAGGGCGAAGGTCGAGCCCGAGCCCGGGGCCAGGCTTTCCACGGTGCCGGTCATGCTGACTCCCGGCAGGGCATCGATCTTGATGCGCGTTGGCTGGCCCGCAAGCATGTGCTGGGTCTGGGTTTCCTTGAAGTTGGCCAGGACGTAGAGCTCGTGCAGCGGGACCAGGGTCAGCAGGCGCGAGCCCGGTTGCACGTAGTCGCCCACCTGGACCTGGCGATTGCCCACGGTGCCGTCCATGGGGGCATAGATGGTGGCGTGGCTCTGGTCCTGCTGCGCCAGCTCCAGCCGGGCCTTGGCGGTCACCACCTTGGCCTTGGCCATCTGCAATTGCGCCTGCAGGCGCTCGCGTTGGGCCGAAGTCACGGCCTGGTCGTTCTCGGCCACTTGCAGCATGGCCTGGGCATGGGCGTGGTTCTGCTCGGCGGAGATTGCCTGGGTGCTGTATTTCTCCACTTCGTTGCGCGCCACGGCGCCGGTGGTGACCAGGGTGTCGAAGCGATTGCGTTCGGCTCCGGCACGCTTGGATTCGGCCTGGGTGGTGCGGATCGAGGTGCGGGCCGCCAGCACCCGGGTATTGGCCAGGCGCTGCTCGGCGTCCTGGATGGTCAGTGCCGCCTGGGCCAGGGCGACCTGGGCCAGGCTATCGGCCAGCTCGCCTTCGGCCAGGGTCACCCGGCTGTCGAACTCTTCGCTGTTGATGCGCACCAGGGGCTGGCCGGCGGTGACGCTCTGATGGTCCTTGACCAGCACCTCGGTCACCAGGCCGTGGACCCGTGGCGCGACCGAGGTGGCGTCGGCGGCGATATAGGCATCGTCCGTGGATTCGGTGGACGGTGCCATCAGCACCCAACCCACTCCAACCGCCACCAGGGTCAGGGCGACGGCGCCGGCGATCAGCGGCCGCCTGGAGCGCTTGCGCGGCTTCTCCGTGTCCTGGGCGGCTTGCAGGATAGCGTTCTGGGTCTGGGTGCTCTGCTCCATGTTGAAGCTCCATGCGGTTTTGAATTACGATCATAATATTCACATGACGACCGCAATACTACAGGGAAGCAACCACGTGACGACAAGCGCATCCGACCTCCCTGGCGCGGGCGAGCAGCCGGCTCAAGCGACCCTGCGACGCAAGTTCCTGGTCTTCACCATCATGGCCTTCGGCATGTTCATGGCCCTGATCGACATCCAGATCGTGGCCGCTTCGCTCAACGATGTGCAGGCCGGCCTGAGCGCCGGTCCCGATGAGGTGAGCTGGGTGCAGACTGCCTACCTGATCGCCGAACTGATCATGATCCCCTTCTCGGCCTTCCTCGCCCAGGCGATTTCCACTCGCTGGCTGTTCGCGACCAGCGCGGCGCTCTTCACCTTGTTCAGCGTCGGTTGCGGCATGGCCTGGAACATCGAGTCGATGATCGTGTTGCGGGCGCTGCAGGGCTTCACTGGCGGGGCCATGGTGCCGACGGTGTTCGCTGTCGGCTTCGTGTTGTTCGAAGGCAAGCAGCGGGCGATGGTCCCGGCCATCCTCGGCATGACCGCGGTCCTGGCGCCGACCCTCGGCCCCACCGTGGGCGGGCTGGTGACCTTCTACCTGGACTGGCGCTGGATCTTCTTCATCAACGTGCTGCCGGGCCTGGTGATCTGCATCGGCGCGGCGTTGCTGATCGATGTCGACCGCCCCGACCTGCCCATGCTGCGGCGCATCGACTGGTTGCATTTCGCGGCCATGGCCCTGGCCCTGGGCTGCCTGGAGTACGTGCTGGAAGAGGGACCGCGCAAGGACTGGTTCAGCGATACCGGTATCGTCATCTCGGCCTGGGTGTCCCTGGTGTCCTTCGGGTTGTTCATCGAGCGTTCCTTGTATTCGAACAACCCTATCGTGTCGTTGCGGCCGTTTCGCGATCGCACCTTTTCCATCGCCTGCCTGCTCAACCTGGTGATCGGCTTCGGCCTGTACTCCTCGACCTACCTGGTGCCGGTGTTCCTGGGGCGGGTGCGCGGCTTCGACAGCCTGGAGATCGGCACCACGGTGTTCGTCGTGGGCATCGGGCAACTGTTCAGCACCATCATTGCCGCCCGGGCCTCGGAGAAGGTCGACCGGCGCCTGATCATCTCGGTGGGGTTCCTGGGCCTGGCCCTGAGCCTGTGGTTGACCTCGCGGATCACTTCCAACTGGGGGTTCGACGAATTGCTGGTGCCCCAGGTGGCGCGCGGCCTGTTCTTGATGCTGTGCATCGTGCCCAGCGTCAACATGGCCCTGAGTTCGTTCCAGGGAGTGGAGCTGCGCCAGGCATCCGGCCTGTTCAACCTGATGCGCAACCTGGGTGGGGCCATCGGTATCGCCACGGTCAACACCTGGCTGCAGGACGATGCGCGGACCCAGGTCTTGCACCTGTCGGAGTCCCTTGGCGCCAAGGCGGTGGCGGCCCAAGAGCTGATGGGCCAGCTGGCGCTGAAGATCGCCGCCGACACCCCGGACCCTAGTCATGCGTTCCTCATGGCCCAGGGCATCCTCGGCCGGCTGGTGGGACGCGAAGCCCTGACCCTGGCCTTTGGCGATGTGTTCCGCCTGATGGCCATGATGTTCGTGGTGGCGCTGTTGCTGGTGCCGCTGTGCAAGGTGCCCCCGGCCGCCCCCGCAGCCGAGGAAGAGCGCTGAGCAGGCCTACATGATGGGCGGGCCGGACCTGGCCTTGCGCAGTTGGCTGGGAGTGCAGCCCATGTTTTTCCACATCAGCCGGCGCAGTGCCGTGGAGTCGGCATAACCCACTTTGAAGGCAACTTCTTCAATACTCATATTGGTTGTTTCCAATAAACTCTGAACATGCTGCAGGCGAACTTTCTGGATGAAAGCCATGGGCGGTTTACCTGTGGCGCTGCGAATCCTGCGGGACAAGGTTTTCTCGGTGATTCGCAGATGTTCGGCGATAGTGCTCAGCGGGGGAATGTTCGGCAGGCAATCCTCGATGAACTTTTCCAGCATCAGGACTTCGCGGTTCTCTGTCTGCAAATTTGATAGGGCCATGTAGTGATATTGTGCTGGGCGCCCATCTATCAACAAGTAGCGCATGGTTAATTCAGCAACTTGATTGCCCATCTTATTGCGCAATATATATAGCATCAAGTCCATTTGCGACATGCCGGCTCCGGCGGTAATCATATTTCCGTCATGAATAAGCATGCGTTTGGTATCGAGTATCGCCTCGGGATAACGCTGTTTGAAAGTGTCATACAGTTGCCAGTGGGTCGTGACGGTCCGGTCCTGCAGGATGCCCGCTTCGCCGAGGACGAAAACCGCCGAGCAGGAGGCCGCTGTCTGCTGCCCGCGCAGGTGATGTTCCCGGACCAGCTGGCTCAGCTTGCGGATGTCGCCATGGTCGAGCCGGGCGAGGAGCTCCGTGGACAGGCTCAGGCCTGGCTGGCGTTTTTCGGTGCGGCAACCGAACAGATTCAGCTCCTGGGTGTTCTCCAGGCCCAGCCCGGGAATGACCAGCATGCTGCCCTCGATGGCCTGGACTCGCTCCAGCGGCTGCGCATCCAGGCGCATGCCGTTCCTCATTCTTACCGACTCGCTGCTGCCGATGATTTGCCAGGTCATGGTGGGGCGCCCCATGACTTCGGCGACCTGGTTGGCGGTGCGCAACACGTCCAGCGTGATCGCGACACTCGACCCCATAGCTCCTTCCAATGCGATAAGAGTGAGCACATCCATGTCCATTTTCTCCCTGTAACTGTCCATTTGCGCATTAGCAAAATATACAAGCCGGTGGCAGACTTCACAACGCATCCAGGTTTCACTTTCTCCGCCCACGTTAGTTGTCGCGGGACATAAAAATATGCAGTCACCAAGTGATTGCGTTGTTCTGTCAGCAAAATGACATCTTAACTACTGCCTCTGTAATAGCTCCCTATCGATGAGGGGGTGTTTGTTCGGTTCCTTAGTGCTGAAAATAATAAGTGACCATCAGGTCGATATAAGGCTCTCCATTTAAAAAGGATTTTGAATGAACTACGCCGTGCCTCGTGACTATCTAAGCGATGTCAACCAGACCTTCTCAGCACAACTAGTAGAAGCCAATGATCAATCGCTGGCTGAAAACCTGGGTATCGAATGTTTAAGTTCGGTTACCCAAGTGCTGGCCTACCGCGCCTGGCGCCAACCCGAGGCGATAGCCTTCATCCACCTGCTCGACGGCGAGCAGGAGCAGGTCGCCATCAGCTACGCGGAACTCTGGAAGCGTAGCCAACAACTGGCGGGCGCGCTGCAGATCTTCGAGCCCCGGGGCAAGCGGGTGCTGATGCTGTTCGAGACCGGCATCGACTACATCGTTTCCCTGTTCGGCCTGTTCCTGGCCGGCGCCGTAGCGATCCCGGCGTTCCCGCCCGTGGGTACCCGGGGGCTGGAGCGGTTGGCGCTGATCTGTGCCGACGCGCACCCGCAGATCGTGCTTACCAGCGCGCGTTTCATGCGTTCCCAGGAGCGCGTCAACGCCCTGCTCAGCGGCGAGCTGCCGGCGCCGCAATGGGTTGACCCGGAGCAACTGGCTGCCACGGATTCGGCCTGGAGCGCCGGGGACCTCCCTCCCGGCCAGTTGGCGCTGCTGCAGTACACCTCGGGTTCGACCTCGGCGCCCAAGGGCGTGATGCTGACCCACGCCAATCTCTACAGTAACTGCCGCAGCGCCAGTGAGTGGATGGGGCCGGCGCAACAGCGGGTGGGTTGCAGCTGGCTCCCGCCCTACCACGACATGGGCTTGATGGGCGGGATCCTGCAGCCGATCTACGACGCTTTCCCGACCGTGCTCATCAGCCCCGGGCATTTCGTCCAGCGGCCGTTGCGCTGGCTGGATGCGGTGTCGCGCTTCGGCGCCAGCGTGACCATCGCGCCGAACTTCGCCTTCGATTTGTGCGTGGACAGCATCAGCGATGCCGAGCTGGCCGCGCTCGACCTGAGCAAGCTCAAGGCCATCTACTGCGGGGCCGAACCGGTCCGACAAGGCACCCTGGCGCGTTTCGCCGAGCGTTTCGCCGCCGCCGGCTTCGATCCGGCGGCGCTGGGGCCTTGCTATGGCTTGGCCGAATCGACGGTACTGGTCTCGGGCAAGCCCCATGACGAACCGGCGTTCGGCGTCCAGGTCGACCGGGACCAGCTGGCCACCGGCACCCTGGCGGTGGTCGAGGCCGACCATGCCCTGGCCTTGCCACTGGTCAGCAGTGGCCGGGTGGCGCCGGGCCTGCATCTGGCGATCGTCGACCCGGTCAGCCTGCTGCCCGTGGCGGACGGCCAGGTCGGCGAGATCTGGGTCCAGGGCGGCAACGTCGGGGCCGGCTACTGGGGCAAGGAAGTGCTGAGCGAGCAGGTGTTCCGCGCTCGCCTGCCAGGCGTCGAGGGGCATTTCATGCGCACCGGCGACCTGGGTGCGCTGCACCTGGGCGAGCTGTTCGTCACCGGGCGCCTCAAGGATCTGATCATCATCGCCGGGCGCAATCTTTATCCACAGGACCTGGAGCTGGCGGTGGAGAGCGCCGACCCGCGCATTCGCAGCAATGGCTGCGTGGCGGTGGGCCTGGACAACGGCCAGCAAGAGCAGTTGGCGATCGTGGCCGAGATCAAGCGCAGCGAGAAGCTTGACGAAGCCCAGCAGGAACAACTGCGCCAGGTGCTCACCAGCGCCCTGGTCAGCCAGTTCGGCGTGGCTCCGGCGTGCATTCACCTGGCGCCCATGGGCGGCATTCCGCTGACCACCAGCGGCAAGGTCCAGCGCCAGGCCACCCGCAAGGCCCTGCTCGACGGCAGCCTGGCGCGATACGGCGCCGGGCGCGGGGCGGCACAACCTCTCAAAACTGCTACGGATGCCCTGTCATGACCGCGATGAATCCTCCTATCGATCGTACCGGCCAGCGCGAGCGCCAGCTGGCCTGGTTGACTGTCGGCGTGCCGGCGGTCGGCACCGTGGCCGCCCTGGTCCTGGCCTGGCACCAGGGCATCAGCTGGCTGGAAGTCGGCGCCCTGGCCAGCATGTACCTGCTGACTGCCCTGGGGGTGGAGGTGGGGATGCACCGCTTCTTCTCCCACCACGCGTTCAAGGCCGGCCCGGTGGTCACCGCGTTCTTCGGGATCGCCGGGTCGATGGCGGCCCAGGGGCCGATCCTGTTCTGGGCCGCGACCCATCGCCAGCACCATGCATTCACCGACAAGGAAGGCGACCCGCACTCACCGCGGGCTCTCAAGGAAGGCCTGGCCGGCAATCTCCAGGGGTGGTGGCATGCTCACCTGGGCTGGCTGTTCAGCCTGCGCAAGCAGAACTGGAGCCAGTTCGTCCCCGACCTGCTGCGCGATCGCCTGGTCATGCAGGTCAACCAGCGCTACTACCTGTGGATCATCCTCGGCCTGTTGCTACCGACCCTGGCCTGCGGGCTGATCGCCCGTAGCTGGGAAGGCGCCCTGAGCGGCCTGCTGTGGGGTGGCTTCGTACGGATCTTCCTGGTGGACCACGCCACTTGGTGCATCAACTCCTTCGCCCACAAGGTCGGCGGTCGCGATCACAAGACTCGGGATACCAGCCGCAACGTGTTCTGGCTGGCGATCCCCACCGTCGGGGGGGGCTGGCACAACAACCATCATGCCTTCCCGGCGCTGGCCCATGCCGGCCTCAAGCCCTGGCAGCTGGATATCGGTGGGCTGTTCATCGAGACGCTGGCGCTGTGCGGGCTGGTCTGGGACGTCAAGCGTCCCGGCCCGAGCACGGCGGCGGAACCCTCGGAAAGCTGATAGTCGGTACTCACCTCACAGGAAGCTATTCATGGACGAAATACGTTCAACCACGGCTACTCCCGAGATCGGCGGGGTTGCCCAACTGAGTCCCCAGGCGGCGAAAACCAAGGCGCGTATCGCCCTGGCCGTGATGCTGGTGCCGCTGTTCGGGACCTTCGAGGCCATCCGCCTGTGGGTTACCGGCCAGGTCCATGCCCTGGACTTCATCCTCTTCGGGGTGTTCTACGCGGTGCAGATGTTCGGGGTTTCCATGGGTTACCACCGTTACCTGGCGCACCGGGCGTTCAAGACCTCGCGGCTGATGAGCGGCTTGATGCTGATCGCCGGTTCGATGGCGGCCCAGGGGCCGATCCTGTTCTGGGTCACCACCCATCGGCGCCACCACACCTACAGCGACCAGCAGGGCGATCCGCATTCGCCCAACTTGCTGGGCGAGGACCGCTGGGGCCGGGCCAAGGGCCTGTGGCATGCGCACATGCCATGGATGCTGACCCCGGACATCTCCAGCTGGAACTACTTCGCCCCCGACATCCTGCGTGACCGGCGGCTGTTCTTCTACAACCAGACCTACCTGCTCTGGGTGGTCCTGGGCGTGCTGCTGCCCGGTGCGATCGGCGGCCTGGTCACCCGGAGCTGGGAGGGCGCCTGGAGCGGCCTGATCTTCGGTGGCCTGGCGCGGCTGTTCATCGCCAACCAGGCGGCCTGGTGCGTGGGCTCGATCTGCCATCGCTATGGCAGCCGGCCGTTCGTGACCCACGACCAGAGCACCAACAACTGGCTCATCGCGTTCCTCACCTTCGGCGAGGGGCTGCAAAACAATCACCACGCATTTCCTGCCTGGTACCGGCATGGCGTGCATTGGTGGGAGCCCGACCTGTCGGGCTGGACACTGGCGTTAATGGGCAAGCTGAGACTGGTCTCAGACCTGCGTTCACCCTCCCAGGCAATGATCGACAAGGTCCGTAAGCGTCAGGCCTCATCCTGAACAGCGGGATTCCCAGGTCGTACAACACCCCCCACTCATCAAGGAAGAAACCTATGTCCAACTTCATTTCCAATTTGCTGAGCACCTTGAGTTTTTCGGAGAAGAAACAGGCTCCGGTGGAACTCAACGAGGAAAACATCAAGCACTGGCTGGTGCAACGCATGGCGACCCTGCTGAAGATCGAACCATCGCAGGTCGATACCGCGCGCACCTTCGAGGCCTATGGCCTGGATTCATTGGTGGCGGTGAAGGTGGCGGGCGACCTGGAGAAGTTCATGGAACAACGCCTGTCGCCGGCGTTGCTGTTCGAATACTCCAGCATCGATGACCTGTCCAAATACCTGGCCAGTGAACTGACCACATCCGAAGTTTGACTTCGCAGGAGCTAGGCCATGGCCTTTGTACAGATGCCCACGCAAAAAACGGACAAATTCAACGAGCTGCTCCGACGTTCACAGGAGATCGAGGGCCTGCGTCTGACCGACGCCATTCCCAAGCACCTATATACGCCCCGCGTCTGGCGCGGGATGCTCAGCTTCGTCGTCAGCTATGCGCTCTATATCGGCGCGGTGGTGGCGGTCGCCCATGTGCACTGGGCTTTCTACCTGCCGCTGTGGCTGATTGCCGGCCTGGGGGGCTGGGGTCTGTTCTGCGTGGCCCACGATTGCGGGCACAACTCGTTTTCCCGCAGCCGCAGCTTCAACCACATCCTGGGGCACATCGCCTTGCTGCCCCTGCTGTACCCGTTCCACGGCTGGCGCCACATGCACAACATGCACCACGCCAACACCAACAACCTGGAGATGGACGTCGACTGGCGCCCGGTGCTGCGCGTGCAATACGACGCCATGCCCTGGTGGGACAAGCTGGTCTACAGCAGCACCCGCACCTGGCTGTTCTGGCTGGGGACGGTGAACTACCAGCGGCACTCGGGGTTCCGGCCGGAGATGTTCCCCAAGCTCGAGGCGCGCAACGAAGTGCGTCGTTCGATCCTGTTCATGGTCGTGGCCGCGGTGATCTACCTGCCGACCCTGGTGTACTTCACCGGTTTCACCGGGCTGTTCCTGTATTTCGTCGCCCCTTGGCTGGCGATCCACGCCTGGTTCAGCCTGACCACCATGATGCATCACATCAGTGACGAGACTCCGTTCCTGACCAAGGAGCACTGGAGCTTCAACAGCAGCCGCCTGCTGCTGACCACCGACTACATGTATCCGAAGTGGCTGCTGTTCCTGACCCATTACATCTCGGTGCACACCGCTCACCACGTGGCCCCGATCATTCCCCACTACAACCTGCCCGAGGCCCAGGCTGCACTGAAGTCCGCCTTCCCCGGGATGGTCCGGGAAAAACCCCTGACCGTGCAGGACGTCTGGCATGTGGCGCGCCATTGCCACCTGTACGATCCGGTCAATGGCTTCTACGAGTCCTTCGACCAGTCGCCGGGAACAGCCGACACCCGCACCGGCTACAGTGGCCCGATGACCATGAAGCAGCAGGCCCTGCGCAGCTACATGAGCGTGCTGGGCTCGCTGGCCCCCGATCGCGCCGGCGCCAGGGCCACCGACCTGTTCGGCTACACCCGCGAATACATCAAGCAGCCGGACAAGGAAATGAGCCCCCTAGGGGCCCAGCGCTTCCACATCAAGGGCATCCCCGGCGTTCCCCATGGCTACCAGTGGGGCACGGGCGAGGAGACCATCCTGCTGGTCCATGGCTGGGGCGCCGACAGCCGCAGCATGTACTCCTTCACCCGGGTACTGCAGCGCCAGGGCTTCAAGGTCGCGACCTTCGATGCACCGGCCCACGGCATCTCGCCGGGCTCGCTGAGCACCATGACCGAGTTCAAGGACGCAGTGAAAGCCGCCATCGTCGCCCTGGGTGACGTGGTGGGCATCGTCGCCCATTCCCTGGGCGGTATCGCCGCCACCGGCGCCCTGGCCGAGCTGGCCGAGACCCATCGGATCAAGGCCATGTGCCTCCTGGGCTCGCCGGCCAACCTGCCGGTGGTGATCGACCGCTGGGCCAACGGCTACCTGCAGCTCAAGCCGCAGATCGTCCAGGCCATGCACCGCGAACTGTGGAAGCGCAATGGCGTGCCGGTCCAGCACTGGGACATCCCGGCGCTGGGCAACGCCCTGCAACTGCCGATGCTGGTGCTGCACGACCAGGAGGACCCGACCGTACCGTTCTGCGAGGCGCAGCAGATCACCACGCTGATGCCGTGGGCCAAGCTGGAGCCGGTATCCGGCCTCGGCCATGTGCGGATCCTCTCCGATGCCGCGGTACTGGAGCAGGTGGCGCGGTTCCTCGCCGAGAACATCAAGGTGGCCGAAGTGGCCCAGGCCAGCGCATGAGAACGATATGACGACCTATGCTGAAAACGCTGTGGCCGAGTCCGGCCTTTGGATGTGCCTGATTTGCGGCTGGATCTACGATCAACGGCTGGGAGATCCGGATTCGGGGGTGCCTCCGGGCACCGCCTGGGACGACATCGCCGATGACTGGACCTGTCCTGAATGTGGCGTGGGCAAATTGGACTTCAACATGGTGAAGCTGTAACCCGACGCTTGAAATCTGTAGTCGATGAGGAAGGAAGATGGCGACTCAAGAACACCCGCCGGTGGTGGCCAGGGCCCGGCGCAGCAGTTTCAGGAAGGTGCTGTTCAAGGGCATCTACAACACGGTCCTGGGCGCGCTGCGCTGCAGTTTCTGGATTGAGTCGCGGCTTCTTCCGCAGCGGGCTGCGCAGCGGGCGCTGAAGATCTTCACCACGCCACAGCGGCTGCGCCAGCATTTCCCGCGGACGCTGCCCAGTGCCACGGTGCAGGACCTGGAAACCGGGGACGGGCGCTTGCGCTGCTTTCGCTGGACGCCTTCGCAGGTCCGGCGCCGGGTGGTACTGGTACATGGCTGGAGTGGTGCCAGTACCCAGTGGCAGTACTTGATCCCGCTATTGCTGGAGCAGGGCTGCGAAGTCTTGTCCTTCGACTGCATCGGCCATGGCGGCAGCGGTGGCCGGCAGGCGTCGCTGCCGACCTTCGTCAGCATGCTCGACCAGGTCCAGCAGCAGTTGGGCCCCTTCGATACCGTGATCGGTCATTCCCTGGGGGGCGCCGCAGCGGGCTACGCTTTGAGCACCGACATCGGCAAGGGTTTCCAGCGCGCGGTGCTGGTGGCGGCGCCGGCCGACATTGAAAACGTCGTCCGGCGTTTCGCGGCGTTCCTGTGGATCAACGACGACGTCAGGCAGCGCATGCAACGCCTGGTCGAGCAACGCTATCAGAAAGACATGGGCAGCCTGGCGGTCAGCCGTTACGGCCAACAGGTAGACATCCCGGTGCTGCTGGTCCATGACCAGCAGGACCAGGAGGTTCCGGCGGACGACCTGCAATCCTTCGCCCAGGGGTTGCGGCACCGGCAGGTCCTGCAGACCCGCGGGCTTGGTCATCTGAAAATTCTCAAGGACAGGGCGACCATGGGAGCCGTGGTCGATTTTGTCTGTGCAAAGGACGGCAACCTATGAGTGAAAGTTACGATGTGATCGTTATCGGCGCGGGCCCCGGTGGTTATGTAGCCGCGATCCGCGCGGCGCAACTGGGACTGAAGACGGTCTGTATCGAGCGCTACAAGGGCAAGGACGGCAAGACCGCCCTGGGTGGTACCTGCCTGAACGTAGGCTGCATTCCCTCCAAGGCGCTGCTCGACAGCTCCCATCACTACTACGAGGCGCGCCACGGCTTCGAGGTGCACGGCATCGGCATCGGCAACCCGCAGATGGACGTGGCGACGATGCTGGCCCGCAAGGACAACGTGGTACGCAACTTCAACGGCGGCATCGCCTCGCTGTTCAAGGCCAATGGCGTGGCGGTGCTGGAAGGCCACGGCAAGCTGCTGGCCAACAAGGAAGTGGAGGTCACTGCCGCCGACGGCAGCACCCAGCGCATCAGCGCCGAGCACGTCATCCTGGCCCCCGGTTCGCGGCCGATCGACATCCCGGCAGCGCCCCTGACCGGGGAGGTGATCGTCGACTCCACCGGCGCCCTGGAATTCACCAGCGTGCCCAAGCGCCTCGGGGTCATCGGCGCCGGGGTCATCGGCCTGGAGCTGGGTTCGGTCTGGGCCCGCCTGGGCGCCGAGGTGACGGTGCTCGAGGCCCTCGACAGCTTCCTGCCGGCAGTGGATGCGCAGATCGCCAAGGAGGCGCAGAAGATCCTCGGCAAGCAGGGCCTGGATATCCGCCTCGGCGCCCGGGTGACCGCTTCCGAGGTGCAAGGCGATAGCGTCAAGGTCAGCCTGACCGAGGCTGGCGAGGACAAGCAGCAGACCTTCGACCGGTTGATCGTCGCCGTTGGCCGGCGTCCCTTGACTACCGACCTGCTGGCCGCCGACAGCGGCGTGCAACTGGACGAACGTGGTTTCATCCATGTCGACGGCCAGTGCCAGACCAGCGTTCCCGGGGTGTATGCCATCGGTGACGTGGTGCGCGGGCCGATGCTGGCGCACAAGGCCTCGGAAGAGGGCGTGATGGTCGCCGAAAGCCTTGCCGGGCATTCGCATCCGCTCAACTACGAGCTGATTCCCTCAGTGATCTATACCCACCCGGAAATCGCCTGGGTCGGCCAGACCGAACAGGCGCTCAAGGCCGCGGGCGTCGAGCTGAACATCGGCACCTTCCCCTTCTCCGCCAGCAGCCGGGCCATGGCGGCCAACGACACTGCGGGGCTGGTCAAGGTGATCGCCGACGCTGGCACCGACCGGGTGCTGGGCGTGCATGTGATCGGGCCCGGCGCCGCAGAGCTGGTCCAGGAAGGCGCCATCGGCATGGAGTTCGGCACCAGCGCCGAAGACCTGGGGATGATGGTGTTCTCCCATCCGACCCTGTCCGAGGCCCTGCATGAGGCGGCGCTGTCGGTGAATGGCCACGCCATCCACATCGGCAACCGCAAGAAGAAACCGGCCGCCAGCGTTAACTAGCGAGCCGGGCCCGGCCCCGTGGTCAGCGGGGCCGGGACCTGTCAGCGCCGCCGCGTTTCAGCGGAAGAACGGCGCATCCCCGAGAATGGTCGCGCGCTGCATCACCCGGCGCTGTGGACGGTAGTCGTCCACGGCGTAGTGCTGGGTCACGCGGTTGTCCCAGAACGCCACGTCGTTTTCCTGCCAGCGCCAGCGAATGGTGAATTCCGGGCGCGTGGCGTGGGCGAACAGCAGCTTGAGAATGGCTTCGCTCTCACTGTCCGACAGTTCGTTGATCCGGGTGGTGAAGCCATCGTTGACGAACAGCGACTTGCGCCCGCTCACCGGGTGGGTGCGGATCACCGGGTGCGACAGCGGTGGGTTCTTGCGCCGGGTTTCTTCCCAGCGCGCCAGGTCCTCGGGGGTATTGCCGAAGCGCTCCAGGGGGAAGGACTTGATGAACTCGTGGGTGGCGGTCAGGCCTTGCAGCAGGTTCTTCATCGGTTCCGACAGCGCCTCGTAGGCAGCGATGCCGCTGGCCCACAGGGTGTCGCCGCCGAACTTGGGCAGCAGCTTGGCGCTGAGCACCGCGCCCAGTGCCGGGGTCGGCAGGAAGGTGACGTCGGTGTGCCAGATGGCGTTGTCGCGCACATCGGTCTCGGCGGTGTCGAGGATCAGCACTTCCGGCTGTTCCGGTACGTTGGGGTAGATCGGGTGGATATGCAGGTCACCGAAGTGGGCGGCGAAACGCGCCTGCTGCTGCGGGGTGATCGGCTGGTTGCGAAAGAACAGCACCTGATGCTCGAGCAGGGCCTGCTCGATGGCGTCGCGCTGTTTGTCGTCCAGCGGCTGGCTGATATCGATGCCGTCGATCTGCGCGCCGAGGGCGGAACTCAAGGGGGTGATGGTCAGGCTCATGCGGGTTCTCGTATGCGGCGCCGAACGGTCGGCGTGGTCGGATTCGGTTTTATCTGTATCGATCTGAATGTTGCTGGCTTCGTCCAAGGCTGCTCAGTGGCTCTGACCGTGCCAGGGCACCAGCTTGCGCTGCAGGGCCCGCAAGCCCATCTCCATGGCGAAGGCGATCACTGCGATCACCAGGATCCCCAGCACTACCACATCGGTGACCAGGAACTGTGCGGCGGACTGCACCATGAACCCAAGGCCGCTGGTGGCGGCGATCAGTTCGGCGGCCACCAGGGTCGACCAGCCCACGCCGAGGCCGATGCGGATTCCGGTGAGGATGTCCGGCAAGGCGCTGGGCAGGACCACATGGCGGATCAGCTGGACCCGGGTCGCCCCCAGGGACTGCGCCGCCCGCAGCTTGGCCGGGTCGACGGTGCGCACGCCGGTGGCGGTGGCGATGGCGATCGGGGCGAAGATCGCCAGGTAGATCAGCAGCACCTTGGACAGCTCGCCGATGCCGCACCAGATCACGATCAAGGGCAGGTAGGCCAAAGGCGGGATCGGCCGGTAGAACTCGATCAGCGGGTCCAGCACGCCCCGGGCGACGCGGCTGGCGCCGATGGCGATGCCCACCGGGATCGCCGTCAGCACCGCGAGGCTAAGGCCCAGGCCGATACGTTGCAGGCTCGCGGCCAGGTGCTGCCACAAGGTGGCGTCCATGTAGCCGCTGGTGGCCAGCAACCAGCCCTTTTGCACCACGGCCCCAGGCGAGGGCAGGAACAGCGGTTCCACCAGGCCGCTGGCGGTGACCGCCCACCACAGCGCCAGCAGGCCGACCAGGGTCAGCACGCTGATCCAGCGGGTGCTCAGGCTGCGCCGCGCCGCCAGTGGCCTGGAGTGGGCCTCGTGGCTGGCGGTGGCGGGAATCTCGTAGCTGCTCATGGGCGCTCCTGCTGCGGGCTGGTGCGTTGGGAGAACACCCGCGCCAGCACGTGCTCGCGGGTTTCGATGAAGCGTGGATCGGACTTGATCGCCCGGGCCGACTCGCCGGCGGCATACCGCTGGCCGAAGTCCAGGTGCAGGCGCTCGACGATCTGGCCTGGGTTGGGCGCCAGGAGAATCAGGTCGGTGGCCAGGAACACCGCTTCCTCGATGTCGTGGGTGATCAGGAACACTGGCTTGGCGGTGCGTCGCCAGACTTGCAGCAACAGTTCCTGCATCTGCTCGCGCGTGAAGGCGTCCAGGGCGCCGAAAGGCTCGTCCATCAGCAGCAGCCGTGGATCGGCGGCCAGGGCGCGAGCCAGGCCGACACGTTGCTTCTGGCCCCCGGAGAGCTGCCAGATGCGCCGCTTGTCGAAACCGGCCAGGTCCACCAGGGCGAGCATTTCCCGGGCCCGGGCTTCGCGCTTGTCGCGGGCCACGCCAGCCAGTTCGAGGCCGAAGGCGACGTTGGCCAGCACGTCCTGCCAGGGCAGCAGGGCATCGTCCTGGAACACCACGCCACGCTCGGCGCCGGGCCCTTGCACCGGCACGCCATCGAGGCTGATGCGCCCGGCGCTGGGCTCGACGAAACCGGCGATCAGGTTGAGCAGCGAAGTCTTGCCGCTGCCGGAGGGCCCCAGGGCGACCAGCAGTTGCTGTGGCCCCAGGGTCAGGGAGATATCGGCCAGCACCGCTTCGGCGGCGCCGGGGTACTGTGCGCTGATGCGCTCCAGTTGTAGCAAAGCCATGACGGCTGTCTCCTTTGCGAACGCGCAGCCTCAGTTGCTGATGAACCGGGCGCTGACGTAGGGGGCGTAGTCCGGCAGCACGGCTTCGACCTTGCCTTGTTCCTTGAGGAATACCGCGGTGTCGGTGATGGCCTTGGTGGTCGGCGCGCCGAGGCTTGCGACCTGGTCGGCAGCCAGCGGGTAGACGTTGCCTTGCAGCAGCAGGGGGATGTCGCTGGCCTTGGCTCCGGAGAGCTTCACCAGCTTGTCGATGTTGCCCTGGTTGGCCAGCCAGGCCTGCGGGTCCTTGCGGTAGTCGGCGTAGGCATCCAGGGTCACCTTGGCGAAAGCGCTGACGATTTCCGGGTGCTTCTGGGCGAAATCCTTGCGCACGATCCAGGCGTCGAAGGTCGGCGCGCCGAATTTGGCCAGCTCGCCCGAGGTGATCAGCACCTTGCCGTTTTCCTTGGCCACGCCCAGGGCCGGGTCCCAGACGTAGGTGGCGTCGATGTCGCCGCGCTTCCAGGCGGCGATGATCGCCGGCGGCGCCAGGTTGAGTACCTGGACCTTGGCCGGGTCGATGTTCCAGTGCTTGAGCGCCGCCAGCAGGCTGTAGTGGCCGGTGGAGACGAAGGGCACGGCAATCTTCTTGCCCACCAGGTCCTGGGGGGTGTTGATCCCGGAGCCGTCGCGAGCCACCAGGGCCTCGGCGGCGCCGATCTGGGTGGCGATCAGGAAGGTTTCCACCGGCACCTTGCGGGTGACGGCTGCGGTCAGGGGGCTGGAGCCCAGGTAGCCGATCTGTACGTCACCGGAGGCGATGGCGGCAATGATGTCGGCGCCGTTGTCGAACTTGCGCCAGTCGATGCTGGCCTTGGTGGCTTTTTCGTAGCGACCGTCGGCCTGGGCGACCTTGGCCGGGTCGACGGTGGTCTGGTAGGCGACGGTGAGATCGGCCGCCTGGGCAAGGAAACTCGCTGCGGCCAGGGAGGCGGCCGCCAGGAGGCGAAGGGGGAAATGCAGTTTCACGATAAAGCTCCTCATAGGCGGCCGTTGATCGGCGTGGGAGGAGCCTAAATGATCTAAGAATTATAAAATAAATAACGTTTTAGAATTAGCTTAGAAAGAGAGAACGAGTTGAAGAGGGGAAGCACGGGCAAGTCGGATCGTCGCCCGCTCGCTCCTACAGGACGGTGCCGTGTAGGAGCGAAGCTTGCTCGCGATGCATGCAGCGCGGTGTATCTATCAGTTGCTGATGGCCAGGATGCTGGCCTGGTAGGCGCCGACGAAGACGTCGAAATCGCCCACTTCGTTCTGTTCCAGTTCGGCCTGCTGTTCCAGGGACTTGCGCGCCGCGTCTTCGAACGCTGCCTGATCTTCCTTGGCCAGGGCCTGGCTACGGAAATGCTCGGCGTGGGCCAGGCTCTGGCGCAGGGAGAACTGGCTGAAGCTCTCCTTGTGCTCGGTCATGGCCGCCAGGACCTGGGCCGATGGCGTCAGGGACGAGTCCTTGACCTTGGCCAGCTGGGCGTCCAGCGCCTTGCTGTGTTCATCGCTGCCGTGGCTCTGGTCCAGCAGGGCGGCCAGCGGGGCGATGTTCTCCAGCAGCTCGGCGGCCCATTCCTTCATGTCCACCGCTTGCCCGCGGCGTTGCAGCTGCAGGCCAGGGCGCCGGCCTTCCTTGACCACGCTGAGGAAGTTCGAGGTGGCGTTGCCGCATTCGGTGCTTTCCAGCAGCGGGCTGTCGTTGAGGGCGCAGTACAGCAGGAAGGCGTCGAGGAAGCGGGCTTCCTGCACGTCGATGCCCAGGGGCAGGAACGGGTTGATGTCCAGGCAGCGCACTTCCACGTACTGCACGCCCCGGGCCATCAGGGCCTGGATCGGCCGCTCGCCGGTATAGGTCACGCGCTTGGGACGGATGTTGGAGTAGTACTCGTTCTCGATCTGCAGGATGTTGGTGTTCAGCTGGACCCACTCACCATCCTTGTGGGTGCCGACTTCCACGTAGGGCGCATAGGGCGTGGCCACCGCCTTGCGCAGGCTGTCGGTGTAGCTGTTCAGGTCGTTGTAGCAAGGGGTCAGGCCGGCCTGGGCCTTGCTCTGGTAGCCCAGGTCGCTCATGCGCAGGCTGGTGGCATAGGGCAGGTACAGGGTCTGGGCGTCGAACTGCTCCAGCTGGTGCGAGCGGTCCCGCAGGAAACCCGCATCCAGGGCCGGCGAGGCGCCGAACAGGTACATCAGCAACCAGCTGTAGCGGCGGAAATTGCGGATCAGGGCGATATAGGCGGCGGACTGGTAGTCACGGTCGGTGCCGACGAAGCCCTCGGCTTCCCTGAGCAGCGGCCAGAGTTGTTCCGGCAGGGAGAAGTTGTAGTGGATACCGGCGATGCACTGCATGGTCTTGCCGTAGCGCAGGGCCAGGCCCTTGCGGTAGACGTACTTGAGCTGGCCGATATTGGAGGTGCCGTAGTAGGCGATCGGGATGTCTTCCTCGGCCGGCAACGGGCACGGCATCGATGGACTCCACAGGTACTCGTTGCCGAGCTTGCTGTAGGCGAAGCGATGGATCTTGTCGAGGCTGGCCAGGGTGTCCGCCGGGTCCTTGAGGGCCGGGGTGATGAACTCCAGCAGCGACTCGGAATAGTCGGTGGTGATCTGTTCGTTGGTCAGCGCGGAACCCAGTTCTTCCGGATGCGGGGTCTGGGCCAGGCGGCCTTCGCCGGTGACCCGCAGGCATTCACGTTCGATGCCGTGCAGGCACTGCTCGAGCAGGGAAAGGTTAGCGCGCTCGCCGAGCAGGGCCAGGCGGCGGTTGAGAAGTTCGCTCAAGTTGGATTCCTTCACGCGTCAGTCGCCCCAATATGGGGGTGGGCAGGACGGTCTACAAGGGTGGAGTTAAAACTGGCGTTTTCGCCTGGTTCCTGAGTCAAGCCGACTCACCTGAAAACGCCAGTGCTCCGTCCCTGAATCTGGCTCTAGCGTGGGCAGGAAAACCCCGACGCCGCTTTCGCAGCGCCGAAATTAACCCAATTCGATGACGGGCAGCTATAGGACCGCGAAGGTGCCTTGCGCTTTTGCGACCAGTTTTTCGCCCTGGATCACATCTGCCTCGACCACCAGGGTACGGCGGCCGGGATGGATCACCCGGGCCCGGCACAGCACCTCACCTTCGGCGACGGCGCGGATGTAGTTGATCTTGCACTCGATGGTGGCGCTCTGCTGGTCGAAGCCATGGGTACTGGAGCAGGCCAGGCCCATGGCGATGTCCACCAGGCTGAAGATCGCCCCGCCGTGGAGCTTTTGCCCGCGATTGCGCAATTGCGGGGTCAGCTCCAGGGCCACATCCGCCTCGCCGACCTCCAGGCGTTGCAGGCGGCAGCCGAGCAGTTGGCTGAAGGCGCTTTCGGTGAGGTTGGCTGGAACCTCCATCAGCGTTTCTTCAACTGCTTGGCGTTGGCGAACAGCGAGGCCATGGCGTTATTGGCCGGCGCCGCGGTGGCGGTTTCCTTGCGTGGGGCATTGCCCTGGGAAGGGCGCGGGCTCGCCCCCGGACGGCTGCCGCGGGCGCCATCGATCTTCTCGCCGGGGGTGTCGCTCATGCGCATCGACAGGCCCACGCGCTTGCGCGGGATATCCACTTCCATGACCTTGACCTTGACCACGTCGCCGGCCTTCACCGCTTCACGCGGGTCCTTGATGAACTTCTCCGACAGCGCCGAGATGTGCACCAGGCCGTCTTGGTGCACGCCGATGTCGACGAAGGCACCGAAGTTGGTGACGTTGGTCACCACGCCTTCGAGGATCATCCCCAGTTGCAGGTCCTTGAGGTCCTCGACGCCTTCCTGGAACTCGGCGGTCTTGAACTCGGGGCGCGGGTCGCGGCCGGGTTTGTCCAGTTCCTGGAGGATGTCGGTGACGGTGGGCAGGCCGAAGGTCTCGTCGGTGAACTTCGATGGGTCCAGGCGCTTGAGGAAGCCGCTGTCGCCGATCAGCGAGCGGATATCACGGCCGGTGTCGGCGGCGATGCGTTGCACCAGCGGATAGGCTTCCGGGTGCACCGCCGAGGCGTCCAGCGGGTTGTCGCCGTTCATCACGCGCAGGAAGCCGGCGGCCTGCTCGAAGGTCTTTTCACCCAGGCGGGCGACTTTCTTCAGGGCGGCGCGGGTCTTGAAGGCGCCGTGTTCGTCGCGGTGGCTGACGATGTTCTGCGCCAGGGTCGCGTTGAGGCCGGAGATCCGCGCCAGCAGGGCCACGGAGGCGGTGTTGACGTCGACGCCCACGGCGTTCACGCAGTCTTCTACTACCGCGTCCAGGCCACGGGCCAGTTTCAGCTGCGAGACGTCGTGCTGGTACTGGCCGACACCGATGGACTTCGGATCGATCTTCACCAGCTCCGCCAGCGGATCCTGCAGGCGGCGGGCGATGGACACCGCGCCACGGATCGACACGTCCAGGTCCGGGAATTCCTTGGCCGCCAGTTCCGAGGCCGAGTACACCGAGGCGCCGGCTTCGGAGACCATGACCTTGGTCAGGCGCATGGCGGGGTATTTCTTGATCAGCTCGGCGGCCAGCTTGTCGGTCTCGCGGCTGGCGGTGCCGTTGCCGATGGCGATCAGGTCCACCGAGTGCTTGGCGCACAGGGCGGCCAGGGTGGCGATGGTCTGGTCCCACTTGTTGTGCGGTACGTGGGGGTAGACGGTGGCGTGGTCCAGCAGCTTGCCGGTGGCGTCCACTACCGCCACCTTGCAGCCGGTGCGCAGGCCCGGATCCAGGCCCAGGGTGGCGCGCGGGCCGGCCGGGGCGGCCAGCAGCAGGTCGTGCAGGTTGTGGGCGAAGACGTTGATCGCCTCGGTCTCGGCGCCGTCGCGCAGCTCGCCCAAGAGGTCGGTCTCCAGGTGGGTGTAGAGCTTGACCTTCCAGGTCCAGCGCACCACTTCGCCGAGCCACTTGTCGGCCGGGCGGTTCTGGTTCTGGATGCCCACGTGCTGGCCGATCATGGCCTCGCACGGGTGCAGGGTGCCTGGCAGCTCGTCGCCGACCTTCAGCGCGGAGCTGAGGATGCCTTCGTTGCGCCCGCGGAAGATCGCCAGGGCGCGGTGCGATGGCATGCTCTTGAGCGGTTCGTCGTGTTCGAAGTAGTCGCGGAACTTCGCGCCCTCTTCTTCCTTGCCTGCCACCACGCGCGCGCTGAGGGTGGCTTCCTGCTTGAGGAAGTTGCGCAGCTTGTCCAGCAGGCCGGCGTCTTCGGCGAAGCGCTCCATGAGGATGTACTTGGCGCCTTCCAGGGCGGCCTTGATGTCGGCCACGCCTTTTTGTGCATCGACGAAGCGTGCGGCTTCGGCTTCCGGAGCCAGGCTCGGGTCGTTGAACAGGCCATCGGCCAGCGCGCCGAGGCCGGCTTCCAGGGCGATCTGGCCCTTGGTGCGGCGCTTCTGCTTGTACGGCAGGTAGAGGTCTTCGAGGCGGGTCTTGGTGTCGGCCAGCTTGATTTCGCGAGCCAGTTCCGGGGTCAGCTTGCCCTGTTCCTCGATGCTGGCCAGGATGCTGGCGCGGCGCTCGTCGAGTTCGCGCAGGTAGCGCAGGCGATCTTCCAGATGACGCAGCTGGGTGTCATCGAGGCTGCCGGTGACTTCTTTGCGGTAACGGGCGATGAAGGGCACGGTGGAGCCTTCATCCAATAGGGCGACGGCCGCTTCGACCTGTTGTGGGCGTACGCCGAGTTCCTCGGCAATGCGGCTGTTGATGCTGTCCATAAAACCACCTGGCAAATGTGTGAAAGCAGGCTCGCGGGTACGACGAAAAAGCCCGGCGAGTCTGGTTGAGCGGCCTGGTACGCGCCGCCACCTGGATCAAAAGGCTGGCTGTTGACCCGTGAAATCGTGGAAATACTGCCGGTCGTGGCAAAAAAACAAAGCGACCGCTGGGTACTGATCAAGGGGTGCCCGACACAAAAGGCGGCGCATTATACCCAGCTGCGAAGCGATCGCCGACCTCGGGCCGACAGCGGGTTTGCTGGCTATGGAGGAAAAATCTGCTAACAATGCACACGGTGCGCATAGCGGCAGCTACGCCATAATGCGCACCGAGATTAGAGGAGCATCCAATGAGCAGCACTGCACACACTGCTGAAGGCGAAAAAATTCTTATTGTTGACGATGACCCGGGGCTGAGCAGCCTGCTGGAGCGTTTCTTCGTCAGCAAGGGCTACCGTGCCCGCGCGGTCCCGAACACCGAGCAGATGGACCGCCTGCTGGGGCGTGAAGTGTTCAACCTGGTCGTCCTCGACCTGATGCTGCCTGGCGAGGATGGCCTGACCGCCTGCCGCCGCCTGCGTGGCGCGAACAACCAGATCCCGATCATCATGCTCACCGCCAAGGGTGACGAATTAAGCCGTATCAAGGGCCTGGAGCTGGGCGCCGACGACTATTTGGCCAAGCCGTTCAACCCCGACGAGCTGATGGCCCGGGTCAAAGCCGTGCTGCGTCGCCAATCGGCACCTGTCCCTGGTGCCCCGGGCAGCGAAGACGAAAGCGTGACCTTCGGTGACTACGAGCTGTCCCTGGCCACCCGCGAGCTCAAGCGCGGCGACGAGGTGCACATGCTCACCACCGGCGAGTTTGCGGTACTCAAGGCGCTGGTGATGAACGCGCGCCAGCCGCTGACCCGCGACAAGCTGATGAACCTGGCCCGTGGCCGCGAGTGGGACGCCCTGGAGCGCTCCATCGACGTGCAGATCTCCCGCCTGCGCCGGATGATCGAGCCCGATCCTTCCAAGCCACGTTATATCCAGACCGTCTGGGGCGTGGGTTATGTGTTCGTGCCGGATGGCACCGCAACCAAGTGATCGGTGATTTGTAGGAGCGAGCGCCCGGGCCCTGGTCCGGGCGTTCGCATTCCGCAACGCTGCGAGCGCGACTCGCTCCTGCAAAGTGTGTATTGCTGTCATGAAAACCCCCCTGTGGTTCCCCCAGAGTTTCTTCTCCCGCACCCTGTGGCTGGTGCTGATCGTGGTGCTGTTCTCCAAGGCATTGACCCTGGTTTATCTGCTGATGAACGAGGACGTGCTGGTGGACCGGCAGTACAGCCATGGCGTGGCCCTCACCCTGCGCGCCTATTGGGCCGCGGATGAATCCAACCGCGACCAGATCGCCGAGGCCGCCGGCCTGATCAAGGTGATCGGCAGCGGCGTGCCGGCCGGTGAACAGCATTGGCCGTACAGTGAGATCTACCAGCGGCAGATGCAGGCCGAACTGGGGGCCGACACCGAGGTGCGGCTACGCATGCATGCGCCGCCGGCGCTTTGGGTGCGAGCGCCGAGCCTGGGCGATGGCTGGCTCAAGGTGCCGCTGTATCCACACCCGTTGCGTGGGCAGAAGATCTGGAGCGTGCTGGGCTGGTTCCTGGCCATCGGCTTGCTGTCCACCGCGTCGGCATGGATTTTCGTCAGCCAGCTCAACCAGCCGCTCAAGCGCCTGGTCTATGCCGCCCGACAACTGGGCCAGGGACGTAGCGTGCGCTTGCCCATCAGCGACACCCCGAGCGAGATGACCGAGGTGTACCGCGCCTTCAACCAGATGGCCGAGGATGTGGAACAGGCCGGGCGCGAGCGCGAACTGATGCTGGCCGGGGTCTCCCATGACTTGCGTACGCCACTGACCCGCTTGCGCCTGTCACTGGAATTGATGGGCGATCACACCGAACTGACCGACGACATGGTGCGCGACATCGAGGACATGGACTCCATTCTCGACCAGTTCCTGGCGTTCATCCGCGATGGCCGCGACGAGTCGGTGGAGGAGGTGGACCTGAACGACCTGGTGCGGGAAGTGGCGGCGCCCTACAACCAGAGCCAGGAGCGAGTGCGCCTGCACCTGGAGCCGATCCAGCCGTTCCCCCTGCGTCGGGTCTCGATGAAGCGCCTGCTCAACAACCTGATCGGCAACGCCCTGAACCATGCCGGGACGGATGTGGAGGTTGCCGCTCACCTGTCTGGCGACGTCAGCGCGCCCTATGTGGTGCTGAGCGTGATGGACCGTGGCACGGGGATCGATCCTTCGGAGCTGGAGGCGATCTTCAACCCCTTCACCCGTGGCGACCGTGCCCGGGGTGGCAAGGGCACTGGCCTGGGGCTGGCCATCGTCAAGCGGATCGCCGCCATGCATGGCGGTAACGTCGAACTGCGCAACCGCCCGGACGGCGGGCTGGAGGCACGGGTAAGGCTGCCGCTGGGCCTGTTGTTGCCACGTGATGCGGATTAGCGGCGGCGGCCAGTTTCAAGCGGCAAGCTCTGCCGCTTGAAGCTCGCCGCTTGTAGCGGCCTTTATCCTTTGCCCTTGGTGCGGGTCATGTTCGGCCCGCCGTTCTTCTCGATGTGCTCGATGATGATCCCCGCCACGTTCTTGCCGGTAGTGGTCTCGATGCCTTCCAGGCCCGGGGAGGAGTTGACCTCCATCACCAGCGGCCCGTGATTGGAGCGCAGGATGTCCACCCCGGCCACGCTCAGGCCCATGACCTTGGCCGCCCGCAGTGCGGTCATGCGTTCTTCCGGGGTGATCTTGATCAGGCTGGCACTGCCGCCACGGTGCAGGTTGGAGCGGAATTCCCCGGGCTTGGCCTGGCGCTTCATGGCCGCGATCACCTTGTCGCCCACCACGAAGCAGCGGATGTCGGCACCGCCGGCTTCCTTGATGTACTCCTGGACCATGATGTTCTGCTTCAGGCCCATGAACGCCTCGATCACCGACTCCGCGGCGGTGGCGGTTTCGCACAGCACCACGCCGATGCCCTGGGTGCCTTCCAGCACCTTGATCACCAACGGGGCGCCGTTGACCATCTCGATCAGGTCGGGAATGTCGTCCGGGGAGTGGGCGAAACCGGTCACCGGCAGGCCGATGCCGCGCCGCGACAGCAGTTGCAGCGAGCGCAGCTTGTCCCGGGAACGGGCGATGGCCACCGACTCGTTGAGGGGGAATACCCCCATCATTTCGAACTGGCGCAACACCGCGCAGCCATAGAAGGTCACCGAGGCGCCGATTCGCGGGATCACCGCGTCGAAACCCTCCAGGGGTTTGCCGCGATAGTGGATCTGCGGCTTGTGGCTGGCGATGTTCATGTAGGCGCGCAGGGTATCGATCACTACCATTTCATGGCCACGCTCAGCGCCGGCTTCGACCAGGCGGCGAGTGGAATACAGACGCGGATTGCGCGACAGCACGGCGATCTTCATGCAACACCTGTGGCAGAGGTAGTGGATACCGGGAATACCGGTTTGTCTTGTACGTATTTGAGGCCGGGATTGACTACAAGTTGGCCATCGACCAGGGCCTTGGAGCCCAGCAGCAACCGATAGCGCATGGCCTTGCGGCAGGCGAGGGTGAACTCCACACGCCACACATGATCGCCCAGGGCCAGGGTGGTGCTGATCACATAGCGGACCTGGGCCTGGCCGTTGGAGCTCTTGATGGTCTTCATCGCCACCAATGGCGCTTCGCAGCGCCGGTGGCGCAATTGCACCACGCTGCCCAGATGCGCGTTGAAGCGCACCCACGGCTGGCCGTCGCGCTCGAACGGCTCGATCTCGGTGGCATGCAGGCTGGAGGTGCTGGCGCCGGTGTCGATCTTGGCGCGCAAGCCGGCCACTCCCAGATCGGGAAGCGCCACCCACTCGCGTAGACCGACAACGGTCAAATGATCAAAGGTCTTCAATAAAGGAACATCCGTAATGGGTCTTTCCGGACCAGGGTTCTGATACAGGCCGGGTGTCGGGTCGAGCCTGCGCCAGGTGGACTCCATGCTTGCCGGGGGGCATGCCGAGCGCTGCTGGCGAGCCTTCTCGGCGACGACTCTAACTGCCGACTCCGCATACATTGTGACAATCTCCCGGACGTTCGCCCGGCCTGTCCCGGGTCTTGTTCCGAGACCGCGGTATTCACGCAGAATCGGCGGCAAATGGCGATAGCTATCTCCATGACGATCCCTCGTGCAACCTGAGGTATTTTAGGTGAGCGGTCAGGTTTTCGAGAGCTCGTCCGCGAGTTGTACCGTTGCGACATTTTTCATCGAGAGGAATCACCGTGGCGCAAAAGCAGCAGGAAGAAGAGGACAAGGTACGCCTGGACAAGTGGCTTTGGGCTGCACGCTTCTACAAGACCCGGGCCCTGGCCAAGGCGGCCATTGAAAGCGGCAAGGTGCATCACCGTGGCGAGCGCTGCAAACCGGGCAAGGAGCCACGGGTTGGCGACGAATATGAGGTCCGTACCGGTTTCGACGAGCGCACGGTCGTGGTCCAGGCGTTGTCCATCGTGCGTCGTGGCGCCCCCGAGGCGCAGACGCTCTATGTCGAGACCCCGGCCAGCATCGCCAAGCGCGAGACTGCCGCAGCCCAGCGCAAGGCGGGCGCCCTGGGCGTGAGTACCGAGGGCAAGCCCACCAAGAAACAGCGTCGGGACCTGTTCAAGTTCCATGGCGGCAGCCATGAATGATGGCAGGCGAGGGAACCCGCCCAGGCTGCCCTCGCCTTAGCGGCTGGCTCAGCGCAGCAGGCTGCTGGCGCGGACCACGCTCATGCGCGACAGCACCGGCATCCGGCTCATCAGGTTGAACAGCGGATGGCTCAGGCGCAGCAGGAAGTTCGACATCCGTGCCGCGTAGGGGGTGTAGTAGCCCCAGCCGAGGGCCAGTACGGCCAGCAGCACGCCGCCGATGTAGTCGTCCTGGCCCCAATGGGCCCCGGCGACCAGGCGCGGCAGCATGAACAGCAGGGTCAGGCCCCAGACCACCAGGAACTGGCCGACGCTGCGGCTGAACACTCCCATGAACAGGCCCCAGATCAGCAATACCGAGGCATGGTCGCCAGGAAAGCTCTGGCTGGAGCGGTCCTTGAGTTCCCAGGTCTTTTCCCAGCCCGGGAAGTAATCGCTCATGTGCACGGCGCCTTCGAGCACCATGGATGGGCTGTTGTGCTGCCAGTTCATCACGGCCACCAACTTGGAAAACAGCGCGCGAATCACCACCATCAGGATCAGGATCGACAGGAAACCGAAGAAGGCGCGACGTACGTCCACCGCCTTGAAGACCCAGTCACCGCGAATCAGCAGGCCGAGCATGATCAGGCCCACCACCACGTCGAACGGCCGCAGGCTGGCCACGGCCCAGATATGCAGCCAGGTAGAGTTGTTGGCGAGGGGAGCGTTGAGCAGGTGAAACAGCCACTCGTCGAACATCGTGCAAAGCATCTGCCCGGTGGGCCACAACCAGAAACCCAGCAGGGCCAAAGGGAGTACATTGCACAGAGCCAGCTTGCCGAGGTTCCACCTTGCTTGGAACAAACCCGGATTGTTCATAAAATATCTCCAATCACCGCAAAAACTGCACCTTCATGGTGCAAAACCGGAATTTTCGGTGCTTGTAACCTTTTTGTCACCTTTCAGATGCCCAGACCTATGACTGATTTGCCGGATACCGACTTCACCCAACGCTTCATCTTCGATGAGAGCGACGCCCGTGGCGAACTGGTGACGCTGGAGCGCAGCTACGCCGAAGTCCTTGCCAAGCACGCCTATCCCGAACCGGTGGCGCAACTGCTGGGCGAGTTGATGGCGGCGGCGTCGTTGCTGGTCGGCACCTTGAAGTTCGACGGCCTGCTGATTCTCCAGGCGCGTTCCGAAGGCCCGGTTCCCCTGCTGATGATCGAGTGCTCCAGCGAGCGCGAGATCCGTGGCCTGGCCCGCTACGACGCGGCGCAGATCGCGGCGGATGCGACCCTGGCCGACATGATGCCCAATGGCGTCCTGGCCTTGACCGTGGACCCGACCCAGGGCCAGCGCTACCAGGGGATCGTCGACCTGGACGGCGCCACCCTGGCCGAATGCTTCACCAACTACTTCGTCATGTCGCAGCAGACCGGCACTCGTTTCTGGCTCTACGCCGACGGCCGCAATGCCCGTGGCCTGCTGCTGCAGCAACTGCCGGCCGACCGCCTGCGCGATCCTGAAGAGCGCGCTGCCAACTGGCAGCACCTCACCGCCCTGGCCAGCACCCTGACCGCCGATGAACTACTTAGCCTGGACAACGAAACCGTGCTCCATCGCCTGTACCACGAGGAGGCCGTGCGCCTGTTCGATGTACAGCCGCTGCGCTTTCGCTGCAGCTGCTCGCGCGAGCGCTCGGGCAATGCCCTGGTCAGCCTGGGGCTGGAGGATGCACAGCAACTGGTGGTGGAACATGGCGGCAGCGTCGAGATCGACTGTCAGTTCTGCAACCAGCGCTATCTGTTCGACGCGGCCGACATCACGCAATTGTTCGCCGGTGCGGGCGTCGAGTCACCGTCAGATACTCGTCACTAAAACGTTTCAGCGAAGGTAAATCACCTAGCCAACGCCGGAATTACGCCATGCTGACGGGAGGACCCTACTATTTTCGGGCTTTTCTGGCATAATCCGGCGCACTTTTTTCGCGGTAGTAGTGCGCGAGTTTCTACTACAAAACGTTTGAGCAATCGGCCATTGGCCGACGACGGGGAACCTCATGACGCAAGCCAAGAACACCGTGTACACCGACCTGAGCGTCGATGAGCTGGTAAAAGAAGCGCTGTCCCGCGGTGAAGGCGAGTTGGCCGATACTGGCGCGCTGACGGTCAAGACCGGCCACCGCACTGGCCGTTCGCCGGCGGATCGTTTCATCGTCGAAGAGCCTTCCACCCAGGACGCGATCGCCTGGGGCCCGATCAACCGCAAGTTCCCGGCCGACAAGTTCGATGCCCTGTGGGCTCGCGTCGAGGCGTTCAACAACGCCCAGGAACACTTCGTTTCCCACGTCCACGTAGGGGCTGCCGCCGAGCACTACCTGGCCGTCAAGATGACCACCCAGACCGCCTGGCAGAACCTGTTCGGTCGTTGCCTGTTCATCACCCCGCAGCAATACAACCCGGCAGGTCGCGAAGAGTGGCAGATCCTCAACGTCGCGAACTTCGAATGCGTGCCCGAGCGTGACGGCACCAACTCCGACGGCTGCGTCATCCTCAACTTCGCCCAGAAGAAAGTGCTGATCGCCGGCATGCGTTACGCCGGTGAAATGAAGAAGGCCATGTTCTCGGTGCAGAACTTCCTGCTGCCAGCCGTCGACGTACTGCCGATGCACTGCGCCGCCAACATCGGCGAAGAAGGCGACGTGACCCTGTTCTTCGGCCTTTCGGGCACCGGCAAGACCACCCTGTCGGCCGACGAAAGCCGCTACCTGATCGGTGACGACGAGCACGGTTGGGGCGAGGGCGTGGTGTTCAACATGGAAGGCGGCTGCTACGCCAAGTGCATCGACCTGTCCGAGAAGAACGAGCCGGTCATCTGGAAAGCCATCAAGCACGGCGCCGTGCTGGAAAACGTGGTCCTGGACGATGCCAAGCAGGCCGACTACGCCGATGCCAGCCTGACCCAGAACACCCGCGCCGCCTACCCGCTGGAGCACGTCGAGAAGCGTTCCGAGCACAACCTGGGGGGCGAGCCCAACGCGGTGATCTTCCTGACCTGCGACCTGACTGGCGTCCTGCCTCCGGTGTCGATCCTGAACAACGAGCAGGCGGCCTACCACTTCCTGTCCGGCTACACCGCGCTGGTCGGTTCCACCGAAATGGGTTCGGGCGGCGGCATCAAGTCGACCTTCTCCACCTGCTTCGGCGCACCGTTCTTTCCGCGTCCGGCTGGCGAATACGCTGAGCTGCTGATCAAGCGCATCAACGGCTTCGGCTCCAAGGTCTACCTGGTCAACACCGGCTGGACCGGCGGTGGCTACGGCGTCGGCAAGCGCTTCAACATCCCGACCACCCGTGGCGTGATCGCAGCGATCCAGAGCGGTGCCCTGGTCGGTGCCGAGACCGAGCACCTGGACATCATCAACCTGGACGTGCCAAAAGCCGTTCCGGGCGTCGATACCGAGCTGCTCAACCCACGCAACACCTGGGCTGACAAGGCCGCCTACGACGAAGCCGCCAAGGCCCTGGCCGGCCTGTTCATCGAGAACTTCAAGAAGTTCGAAGTGAGCGACGCCATCAAGGCTGCCGGTCCGAAGCTGTAAGCCTCGACCTGCCATGAAAAAGCCGCCCTTCGGGGCGGCTTTTTTGTGCGCGGCGTATCGACAGGGCGGCGGCGTTCCGGGCGCGGACGTTTACCTGGCTTTAACCCCTGGCTCAGCCCTTCAAGTGCAGCGCCAGGGCGCCCAGCAGCACCAGCGCCACTCCTGTCACTTGCACCTTGGACAGGCGTTCCTTGAAGAACAGGTAGCTGAGCACCGCGGCGATGCCGCCGGACAAGGTACTGATCACTGTCACCACCGACACCGAGCCGTGCATGGCGCCCCAGGAAAAGGCAAAGAACGCGCCGAGGTTCATCAGGCTGGAGCTGGCCAGGGTGCCGCAGCTTTTCAGGGGAGGCAGCTTCAAGCCGTCCTGGACCTTGAGCATCATCAGTAGCGATACGCTCGATCCCACCACGTAACCCAGCCACAGCATGCTGACCGGACCCATCTGCGGCAGGGTATAGCGCCCCTGCAGCCAGAAACTGGTGCCGTACAGGCAGGCCGACAGCAGGGCGTAGACGATCGAGCGACTGGCATCGGTGTTCTGTGGCAGCTTGGGGCCAGAATGAATGCTGGAGAGAATCACCCCCACCACGCAGACCAGGATGCACAGCAACTGGACCAGGCTGATGTGCTCGCCGCTGGCCCAGGACAGCAGGGTGGTGACCACGCCGTAGGAGGTCACCAGCGGGGCGATGATGGCGGCCTTGCCCAGGGCGAAGGCCTTGCCCAGGGCCAGGGCGCCGGAGAGGGTGAAGCAGGCGGCGAGCATGCCCATCAGCCAGACATCCAGCGGCGCGGCCAGGGCCTTGAACAGGAAGGCGGGGAAGAGTGCCAGCAGCAGGCTCATGAGGATCACGCCCAGTGTCTGGCTGAAGAACACGGCGCGCTTGGCGCCCACGGCGCGGACATTCAGGCCCACGAGAAAATCGGTGCCGCCCCAGAGCACGGCGGCGAGCAGCCCCATCAGTACATCCACGGCTTCTTCCTTGTTTTATTGTTGTAGGTCCTGGAGGCTTTCCAACTCCCGGGTGTCCCAGCGGCGCAGCCTGATCGCCTGGTACAGCATGCCGATGGTCAATGGCAGCTTGTCGCCCCGGCCCTTGGCCCGGCGCTTGAGGTGCGGATCGAAACCTTCGGGCTGGAAGTAGCGGTAGCTGTCGAAGTCGGCGAGGTCGAGCTCGAACTGCTCTTCCAGGGCCAGCAACAGATGCCGGGCATCGGCACCGTCGCAACCCAGGTCGAGGTTGATCGCGGTCTTCAGATGCAAGGTCTTGCGTTCGGGCAGGCCGATCTCCTCATGCAACAGTTGCATCAGTTGGCGCATGCTCGCGTCGTCGGGAAAGCCGGGGGCCAGATGCATGGTCGCGATTCGCTACGGCTCTTGGAGGAGGTGGAGTGTAAGACGATCCGGTGGTGGCTTTTCAAGCCCTTCGCAGCATATCCGCACAAGTCCCTGCGAATTTTCGACTGCATCCCATTGCTCAGCATTTTCCTGTCCTGGGTCGAGCATTGGCGGGCGAAAATGTGTATGGTGCGCCGCTGGTGGAGGGGCCGAGTTCGAGCTGCGGCCAGATTCGTTTACAGGGATTTTGCTATGGCTTGTATGCGCCTGGTGGCGGTGTTGTGGCTAGGGATGGTGATGAGCGTGGTGCACGCCCAGCCGTTGTCGATCCAGGTGCTGGACGCCGTGGCCAAGGACTCGCCTGCGGCCGAGGCCCAGGTGCAGTTGCAGCGGGGCACGAGCCTGGTCGCGGGGGCTTCCGATGCCCAGGGACGGGTGGTGCTGGACGTCCCCGACGATGCCGGCGGGCTGCTGATCCGCAAGCCCGGTTACGCCGACCTGCGAACCCAATGCCCCTGCCAGGGCCTGGTCTACGCCCTGAGTCCGGTAATGGACAAACCTTCCAGCCTGCGGGTAGTGCTGACCTGGGATGCCCCGGGCGAAGACCTGGATGCCCGGCTGATCTATTCCCGCGCGGCCTTGTCGTTCGTTGCCAGCCAAGGACCCGGGGCGCGGCTGGAAAGAACCAGCGACGACCATCATGGCGCGGAGACCATCACCCTCGATGAGCGCCTGCCCGGCGAGTCCTACCTGTATGCCGTGCATGACTTCACCCATGGCAACCATCCCGAGTCCCTGCACCTGGGCCGCAGCCGGGCCCAGGTCTTCGTCTATCGTGGTGCCAGCCTCATTCGTAGCTATCGGGTACCGGAGCAGCGCCGGGGCAACCTCTGGGCCGTGTTCCGCCTGAGTGCCGATGGCCAGCTGGAGGATATCGACCGGGTGGCGCAGACCAGCAGCGAACCGAACGGCACCTACAGCGACCTGAATTCGTTGCTCGAGCAGATGCGCACCAGCGACCAGCAAGTGCCCGCGGACATGGGACCAGCCGAGGCCAAGGCGCTCAATCGCAAGGGCGAAGAGGCCTACCGCAAGGGCGACTTCGGCGGGGCGGGTATCTATTACCACGAGGCCATCGAGATGGCGCCGGGTTTTGCCCAGGCCTACAGCAACCTGGCCTTGAGCCAGCGCAAGAACAGCCGGCCCGACGAAGCCATACGCGCCGACCGCCAGGCCATTGCCCTGGCCAGCGGTCCGGCGGCCGCGACGATCCGGGCCAGTGCCTACTACGACATGGGTCGGGTTTTCGAGGGGGCTGGGCAGTTGGCCATGGCCTTGGAGAATTACCGCAAGGCCCGCGAGCAGAGGGCCAACCCGGTGTACGACCAGGCCATAGAGCGGCTGCAAAAACCCTGAGCCCCAGGCTGGATGTTGTTTTTGCGCGGCGCGCTGGCAGGAGCGTCCCGTGCATCCATGGAGATTGATATGCGCAATGGTGTTTTCCCCTGGCTGTTGGCGTTGTGCCTGTGCAGCGTCTCGGCCCAGGCGGCAGGCCCTCTAGTGTTCGCTACCATCGATCGCAGTGGCTGGCCGACGCCCCTGACCAGTTCGGTGGATTTCGACACCGCCTCCCGGGCGGAAATCCTGATGTTCGGCAAGGCCCTGCTGGCCAGTGAGAGCCTGGATGAGGGAGCCCTGAAGCAACGTCTCGGGGTACGGCAGCTGGACCTCAAGTCCATCGACCGGGTGCGCCAGCGCTTCTGGGAGTTGCTGCTGGTCAACTATCGCCTGGCCAGCCACGATTGCGACAGCGCACCGTTCTGCCAGCCCGTGCGCAATCTCGCCGAGTTGCGCCAACTGGTGGCCGGCTTCACCGGCGAGAGCAAGGACACCTACGACGCCTGGGCCCAGGCCAGCTCGCGCTTCCACCAGCAGTACCTGCATGAGCAACTGCGCCTGGCGGCCCTGTTTCCCACGGTCAGCAGCGAGATCCAGCGAATGGATCCGGCGGAAAGACTGGGCGATGAACTGGCTGACCGGCAGTTCCTGCTGACCTTCGACGATGGTCCCAGCCCGCGCGGTGGGCATAGCGATGAGCTGGCGGCGGTGCTGCAAGCCCATGACCTGCATGGGCTGTTCTTCGTCTTGGGAGCGCCGTTCCAGGCTCGTTTGCAGCGGACCTCGGCCGGGCAGTTGCGCGAGCTCTACAACGGTCAATGCGTGGGCCTGCATGGCTGGGAACACAAGTCCCATGCCTCCTGGAGCCGGTGGCAGGATTCCCTGGTCGACAGCGCCAGCCTGGTCGGTCGCTCCCTGGAAGGGGAATACCTGCCGCTGTTTCGCCCGCCCTATGGGCAACGTCGCAGCGACGCTGGTGTTTTCCTCAAGAGCCACGGCCTGCAATTGATGCTGTGGAACATCGACTCCCAGGACTGGAGCAAGAAGGTCAGCGCCCAGGCCGCCGCCCAGCGGGTGCAGACGCTGATGCTGTTGTGGCGGCGCGGCATCGTGCTGTTCCATGACGTCCACCCCAAGGCGGCCCAGGCCGTGCCGCTGCTGGTCGAGGCCAACCAGCACAATGGCGTGCAATGGCTGGACTGCCGCAGCCTGCGCTAGCCGCTCCCTGCCAGTGATCCGGCCACCGTCCTGGTGTGCCGGTATCATCCGGTAGCGCTTTTCTCCACGACCTTTCCTCGATCCGCCGACCCACCGCGCTAGTCTTCAACGACGCTCAGCGGTCAAAGGAGTGACTCCCATGTACAGCACCCTCGAACAGGTCTTCGGTTATCCAGGCTTTCGCCCGGGCCAGGAGGCCACCATCAGCGCGGTGCTGGCCGGGCGCTCGGCGGCGGCGATCTTTCCCACCGGTTCCGGCAAGTCCCTGTGCTACCAGCTGCCGGCCCTGCTGCTGCCGCACCTGACCCTGGTGGTGTCGCCGCTGTTGGCCTTGATGCAAGACCAGCTGGCCTTTCTCCAGCGCCATGGCATCGCCGCGGCGAGCATCGATTCGGCCCAGGGCCGCGACGAGGCCAACCAGGTGATGGCTCGCGCCCGCTCCGGGGAACTGAAGGTCCTGATGATCTCGGTGGAGCGTCTGAAGAACGAACGCTTTCGCAACTTCCTGCAGCAGGTGCCCATCTCCCTGCTGGTGGTGGACGAGGCCCATTGCATTTCCGAGTGGGGTCACAACTTCCGGCCCGACTACCTGAAGCTGCCGGACTACCAGCGCCAGTTCAACATCCCCCAGGCCCTGCTGTTGACCGCCACGGCCACCCCCAAGGTGATCGCCGACATGCAGGCGCGCTTCGCCATCGCCGCCGCCGATGTGGTGACCACCGGTTTCTATCGACCCAACCTCAACCTGCTGGTGGAGCCGGTCGCCGGGGCCGCCAAGCGCCGGCGGCTGGTGCAGTGGCTGGGCGAGCGGGAGGGACAGCCGAGCATCGTCTACGTGACCCTGCAGAAGACCGCCGAGCAGGTCGCCGAGTACCTGGACCAGCAGGGCATTGCCGCCCAGGCCTACCACGCCGGTTTGCCCCATGAGCAGCGTGAGGCGATCCAGCGCCGCTTCATGCAGGGGCACAGCCAATGCATCGTCGCCACCATCGCCTTCGGCATGGGCATCGACAAGAGCGACATCCGCAACGTCGTGCATTTCGACCTGCCCAAGTCCATCGAGAACTACAGCCAGGAAATCGGCCGCGCCGGGCGCGATGGGCAACCCTCGGACTGCCTGGTGCTGGCCAACCGCGACAGTCTCAACGTGCTGGAGAACTTCGTTTACGGCGATACCCCGGAACTGAGCGGGATCCATTGCGTGCTCGACGACTTGCTGGCCGCGGCGCCCACCGGGCAGTGGGAAGTGTTGCTGGGCCCCTTGGCGGACCAGAGCAATATTCGCCAGTTGCCGCTCAAGACCCTGCTGGTGCAGCTGGAACTGCGTGGCCTGATCGCTCCGCGCTATGCCTATTTCGCCGAATACCGCTTCAAGTTGCTGCTGGAGCCGGCTGATCTGCTGGGGCGTTTCGAAGGCGAACGGCGGGACTTCGTCGAGGCCATCCTGCACACCTCCAGTCGCGCCCGGACCTGGGCCACGGTGGATTTCGACGCGCTCTACGACCATTGCCAGGCGCCGCGCCAACGGGTGGTGAAGGCCCTGGACTACTTCCAGGAAAAAGGCTGGGTGGAGCTGGAAAGCAAGCAGATGACCGAGGTCTACAGCTTGTTGCAGAGCGACTTCGATGCGCCGGCGCTAAGTGCCGAGCTGCACGGCTACTTCACCCGTCACGAGACCAGCGAGATCGCGCGGATCCACGCCATGCTCGACCTGTTCGCCAGCGAGCAGTGCCTGGGGCATCGGTTGTCGGAGTATTTCGGCGACCGGCAGGCACCTCGGCAGTGCGGGCATTGTTCGGTGTGCCGGGGCCAGGTGGCGCGCTTGCCCGAGCCCCCCGCGCTGCCTGCGCTTGTGGATAAGAACTTCGCCGGCTTGTGTGGCGATTTTATCCACAGGCACCAGCAGCACACCGGGGCTCTTCCCGGGGCAGAGCGCCTGACGCGTTTTCTCTGCGGCATCAGCGTGCCGTTGTTCACCAAGCTCAAGGCCCGTGGCATCCCGGGTTTCGCCGCCTTGGAGGACTACCCCTACGCCGAGGTGCGGCAATGGTGCGAGAGCCATTTGCCGGCCTGAAGCCGAGTGCCTTGCTCCTGATGGCGATCCATCTGCTGAATGTCGCGCATCACAGGAATAAATTTCAAAAATGATGCTCGCCTGACTATGGTGGTGCCTGACCCAGGATCGCCTACAGGAAGGAGAGCCGCCATGAGCCAGAGGGCATTCGATATTCAGCGCGCCGCGGTGATTGGCGCCGGCACCATGGGCCGTGGCATCGCCATGTGCCTGGCCAATGCCGGCCTGCCGGTACTGTGGCTGGACAAGGACCCGCAGATGCTCCAGCAGGCGCTGGCGGCGGTGGCCCAGACCTATGCCCACGGTGTGCGCCAGGGCCGTATCGAGCAGGCTGAAGCCGACGCGCGGCTGGCACGGATCGGCATTGCCGACGGTTATCCACAGCTGGCCGAGGTGGACCTGGTGATCGAGGCGGTGTACGAGAACCTCGAACTCAAGCAGCAGATCTTTCGCCAGCTGGACACCGTCCTCAAGCCATCGACGATCCTGGCCAGCAACACTTCGGCGCTGGATATCGATGCCATTGCCGCCGTCACCCAACGGGCGCCCCAGGTGCTGGGAATGCATTTCTTCAGCCCGGCGCACATCATGAAGCTACTGGAGGTGGTACGCGCGGCCAAGACGGCACCGGCGGTGCTGGACGCGGCCCTGGCCCTGGGCCAGCGCATAGGCAAGGTCAGCGTGGTGGCTGGCAACTGTTTCGGGTTCATCGGCAACCGCATGCTCAACACCTATGTCCTCGAGGCCCGCAAGATGCTCCTGGAAGGAGCCTTTCCCTATCAGGTAGACGGTGCCTTGCAGGCGTTCGGTTTTGCCATGGGGCCGTTTCGCATGTACGACGTGGTGGGCATCGACCTGGGCTGGCGTGCCCGGCAACTGGCCGGTACCGGGCAGGATGCGCCGCAGGTCCAGGTCGATAATCGCTTGTGCGAACTGGGTCGTTTCGGTCAGAAAAGCGGCGCGGGCTATTACCACTACGAGCCCGGTAGCCGCCAGGCCGAACACGATCCGCAAGTGGATGCGCTGGTGCTGCAGGTCAGCGAAGGCCTGGGTTACCAGCGGCGGGATATCGGCCCCGAGGAGATCCTCGAGCGCTGCCTGCTGGCCCTGGTCAACGAAGGGGCGAAGATCCTCCAGGAAGGCATTGCCGGCTCGGCCCATGACATCGACCTGGTCTATCTCAACGGTTATGGCTTTCCCAGGGAGCGGGGCGGGCCGATGACCTGGGCCGATAACCAGGGCCTGGAGCAGATCCGGCTCCGGTTGCTGCGCCTGGAGGCCGAGCATGGTGCCCATTGGCGGCCGGCGCCGTTGATCGAGGATCTGTCTGGCGCAGGAAAAGGGTTTGCCCAGGCTTAGTCGCCTGGGGTGAAATGCCCGGCGATCAATCGCTCAATCCATGGGAGACCGTCCTGATGTCCGAGCCTGTGCCACAACGCGGCGACTACCGCCATTTCCAGCCGATCACCACCCGCTGGCATGACAATGACGTCTATGGCCATGTGAACAACGTCACCTACTACAGTTTTTTCGACACGGCGGTGAATACCTACCTGATCGAGCAGGGTGGCCTGGATATCCACGAGGGCGAGGTGGTGGGGTTCGTGGTCAGTTCGGCTTGCGATTATTTCGCGTCCATCGCTTACCCCGAACGTATCGAAGTCGGCCTGCGGGTCGGCAAGCTGGGCAACAGCTCGGTGCAATACGAGCTGGCGGTGTTCAAGCTGGGGGAGGGGGAGCCATGCGCCGCGGGGCGCTTCGTCCATGTATTCGTGGATCGGGCATCGAACCAGCCGGTGCCGATTCCAACGGTCCTGCGCGCAGCCCTGGAACAGCTGGCCTGAGTCTCGAAACTTGATTGACTTGCGGACCCTGTAGCCGCTGCCACAGGCTGCGACCGGCGCCGTAGGAGAGGCCTGAGCTCGATCCTCGGGGCCAGTACCGCAGCGTCTGGTCTGGCGAGGCCCTTGGCCTCGCGTCCAGTGTGCGTAGCAGCTACAGGGGGCCGGGCCGATCAGTCGTCGTAGTGACGATGCTTGCGGTGGCCATAGGCATGACCACGGCCACGGTGGCCGTCGCGGTAGTAGCGGCGGTCGCGATCGCGGCGGTATTCGCGATCCTCCCGGGCGCTTTCGTTACCCATGTAGTTACCCAGCGCACCGCCGGCGCCACCGCCGGCCGCCGCACCGATCAGGCTGCCGGTGCTGCCGCCCATGCTGCGGCCCACGACGTTGCCGCCAGCCGCGCCCAAGGCGCCACCGATGGCTGCCTGGCCACGGCTGCGCTTGTCGGCGCCCACCGCGCTGCCGCCCGCGCCGCCGATGGCCGCGCCAATGGCCGAACCGGTATTGCCGCCCAGTTGCTGGCCGACCACCGAGCCTAGAACCCCGCCCAATGCGCCGCCCACACCTGCTTCAGTGGTGCCACCGGCAGAGGCGACGCCGCTGACCAGGCCAAGGGACAACAAGAGAATCGAGGAGAACTTCATACATGAGCCTCAAAGGGATGACGGCGCGATCCTGAGGCTGTACCGCGAGGCTTACAAACGAAATCCGACGAATAGCACGAGTTGTACACAATCGCATAACTTATTGTTTTTAATGGGGAACTTAAGTGATTTTCGCAGGTCTACGGTTACTTGACGAAGGCCGCTCCCTGCATGCAGGGGCGGCCTTTTTCGTGCCTGGGGCAACGCTGTTGCAAGCGTGGAGGATCAGGCCGAGCGGGCCATGATCAGGCCGTTGTCACTGGCAGCTTCCAGGCGGATGGCGATGAACTTGGAGGTCGGTGTGTGGCTGCCGTCGCCGGTGCTTTCCAGCGGCACCAGCGGATTCACCTCCGGGTAGTAGGCCGCAGCCTGGCCGGTCGGGATATCGAAGGCCAGCAGGGTGAAACCCTTGACTCGCCGTTCGCGGCCATCGTTCCACAACGACACGATGTCGGCTTTCTGCCCCGGCTTGAAACCCAGGCGGATGATGTCCGCTTCGTTGGCGAACAGCACGTCGCGCTGGCCCTTGACCCCACGATAGCGATCATCGAGGCCGTAGATGGTGGTGTTGTACTGGTCGTGGGAGCGCATCGATTGCAGGATCAGGTCCGGCAACTGGCCACTGGCCCGGGTGCGTTCGTCGATCAGGTCCCTAGGCAGCAGGTTGGCGCGGAAGTTGGCGCGTCCCGAAGGGGTGTTCCACTGGCGGGCGCCGGCGGCGTTGCCCAGGTAGAAGCCGCCTGGGTGCTTGAGCCGCTCGTTGAATTCCTTGAAGCCCGGGATGGTGTCGGCGATCAGGTCGCGGATGCGCCCGTAGTCGGCTGCCAGCCAGCTCCAGTCCACCGGGCGGTTGCCCAGGGTGGCCGAGGCGATGCCGGCGAGGATCCAGGGTTCGGAACGCATGTGCACCGACAGCGGCTGCAACTGGCCGTTGGAGGCGTGGACCATGCTGAAGGAGTCTTCCACGGTCACCGCTTGCGGGCCGCCGGCCTGCAGGTCGATGTCGGTGCGGCCCAGGCACGGCAGGATCAGTGCATCCTTGCCGTGGGCCAGGTGGCTGCGATTGAGCTTGGTGCTGATCTGCACGGTGAGGTCGCAGTTGCGCAGGGCCTGGAAGGTCCGCTCGCTGTCCGGAGTGGCCTGGGCGAAGTTGCCCCCAAGGCCGATGAATACCTTGGAACGGCCTTCGAGCATGGCGTGGATCGCCTCGACCACGTTATGGCCGTTGGTCCTGGGCGCCTTGAACTGGAAGCGCCGCTCCAGGGCGTCGAGGAAGGCCACCGGCGGCCGCTCGTTGATGCCCATGGTGCGGTCGCCCTGGACGTTACTGTGGCCGCGGACCGGGCACAGGCCGGCGCCGGGCTTGCCGATGTTGCCGCGCAGCAGCATCAGGTTGGCGATTTCCTGGATGGTCGCCACCGAATGGCGATGCTGGGTAATGCCCATGGCCCAGCACATGATGACGTTCTTGCCCTTGGCATACATGCGCGCCGCCTGTTCGATCTCCACCAGGGTCAGGCCCGACTGCTCGACGATCTGCTCCCATGGGGTGTCGTCGAGGGTGCCCAGGTATTCCAGCACCTGGGCGGTGTGGGTGTTGAGGAAGTCGTGGTCGAACACGGCTTCGGTCCCGGCCTTCTGGGCATCGCGTTCCCATTGCAGGAGGAACTTGGCCATGCCGCGCAGCAACGCCATGTCGCCACCCAGGGCTGGGCGCAAGTACGCGGTGTTGGTGGGGCGGTTGCCGTTGGTGAGCATCTCCAGGGGATTCTGCGGGTGCTGGAAGCGTTCCAGGCCGCGCTCCTTGAGCGGGTTGACGCACACTACCTGGGCACCGCGCTTCACCGCCTCGCGCAGGGGTTCGAGCATCCGCGGATGGTTGGTGCCGGGGTTCTGGCCCCAGACGAAGATCGCGTCCGAGTGCTCGAAGTCGTCGAAGGTCACCGTGCCCTTGCCCACCCCGACGCTCTGCGCCAGGGCCACGCCACTGGCTTCGTGGCACATGTTCGAACAGTCGGGGAAGTTGTTGGTGCCGTAGGCCCGTACGAACAATTGATAGAGATAGGCCGCCTCGTTGCTGGCCCGGCCCGAGGTATAGAACTCGGCCATGTCCGGGCTCGGCAGGTTCAGCAGGTGCCGGGCGATCAGGCTGAAGGCGTCTTCCCAGCTGATGGGGCGATAGCGGTCGGTCTGCGCGTCATAGCTCATCGGCTCGGTCAGTCGGCCCTGGTACTCGAGCCAGTAGTCGCTCTGTTCCAAGAGGGAGCTGACGCTGTGCCTGGCGAAGAAGGCGCCGTCCACCCGGCGCTTGGTGGCTTCCCAGTTCACTGCCTTGGCGCCGTTTTCGCAGAACTTGACCATGCCGCTTTCCGGCGAGTCGCCCCAGGCGCAGCCCGGGCAGTCGAAGCCACCGTTCTGGTTGGTCTTGAGCATCATGCGGATGTTCTTCAGGGCGTTGTCGCTGGTCAGCCAGGCCTGGGCCACGCTGATCAGGGCACCCCAACCGCCGGCCGGCCCCTTGTAGGGCTTGTAGCGGGCCACGGGTTTCTGGTCGGCTTGGTTATGTGTACTCACGGGCGACTCTCCATCGCGGGGCTGTCGGGCCGCAGTGCGCTGCGATGCGGCAGGTGGACAAGGTAGTGACGGTGATGACGCGGCCCTTGCCGGGAGTGGCGCAAGCTCGAGAAGCGAGCACGGGGGCGGGCCTCGCAGGAGCTGGCGCTGCGCAGGGCGGGCGTTTGGCGTTCATCGGGGGATCAGCGGCGTACTGGTGGCCAAGCCTAAGCGCGGCATTGTGTCGCGTCTAATTGCTAGTACTGATCCCTTGATAGATAGCGTCGATCAACGATCGTCGAGGAGTTCACGGTAGAGGGCGAAGCAGGCCTCGGCCGGGGCCGAGCGTGGCGCGCTGCGGCGCATGATCAAACCCAGGCGGGCCAGGGTCTGGGCATCTTCTATCGGCTGCAGGCGCAGGTGTTCGGTCATGGCTTGCAGGCCGCTGCCCAGGGGCATCACCGCACAGCACAGGCCGCCGTGGACCATCTGTACCAGTTGATGGACGGCGTCGGTTTGCAAGACTGGTTGCGGATGCAGCCCGCGGATATGGAAGTTGTGATCGATGGACTGGCGAAAATGCATGCCGCTGGTCAGCAGGCCCAGGGGCAATTCTGTCAGCGCCTCCCAGCTCAGGGGCTGTTCGCCGAAGCTGAAATGCCGCTGGTCGTACAACAACCCCATGTGGGTCTGGGCCAGGGGCAGGGAGTCGAAATGCTCGCCGTCCAGGCGTTCCAGGTAGGACACCCCGAGGTCCAGGCGATTGCTCGCCAACTGCTCCAGAATCTGCTCGGAACTCAGGGAGCAGAGTTCGAAGCGCAGGTGCGGGTGTTCGGCATGCAGGCGCTGTATCAGTGGCTGCGGGTCGAAGCTCGATAGCGGTACCACTCCCAGGCGCAAGGTGCCCACCAGGTTACCCCGGCAGGCGGCGGCCTCGGCCAGCAGTCCGTCGTAGGCGGTGAGCACGGTGCGGGCCCAGGCCAGGACTCGCTCGCCGGGCGCGGTGAAGCCTTCGAAGCGCTGGCCCCGGTTGACCAGCGGCAGGTCGAGTTCTTCCTCGAGGTTGCGCAGGCGCATCGACAGGGTCGGTTGGGTGATATGGCAGCGCGCGGCGGCCTGGCCGAAGTGGCGGGTTTCATCCAGGGCGATGAGGAATTTCAGCTGCTTGATGTCCATCTTCGCTCCGGTACGGCAAAAGGCCGGGATTCTACCGTGCCAGCGCGGCCTGGGTCAGTGGTCGGCCGGGAACCTGGATCGGCCAGGCTGGTCTAGTCTTTCGCATCTGGAACTATCAACCAAGGAGTGTGCGACATGAGCATTTTCAGCTTTGTGAAGGAAGCGGGCGAGAAACTGATCGACCTGCTGACCCCCGGTAACGCCAATGCCAGTGAGCAGCTCAAGGAGCACATCGCCAAGGTCGGCCTGGGCAACCCCAATGTCCAGGCGACGGTGGAAGGCGACAAGGTCATCGTCAAGGGCGAGGTGGCGAGCCAGGAAGAGAAGGAGAAGATCCTCCTGGCCCTGGGCAACATCGCCGGCGTCGGCAGCGTCGAGGACCAGATCACCGTCAGCGGCCCGGCCGCGGCTACGGCGGTCTTCGTCACCGTGAAGAAGGGCGATACCCTGAGTGCCATCGCCAAGGCGCAATACGGCGATGCCAACAAGTACAACAAGATCTTCGAGGCCAACAAACCCCTGCTGTCCCATCCGGACAAGATCTATCCGGGCCAGGTCCTGCGCATTCCCGAGTGAGTCGATAGCCCGCGTCGCCAACAGGCCTGCGCGAATGCGGGCCTGTTACTCGACCAAGCCCTCGAGCAATTCCCGATAATCCCCTAGCGCCGCGAATTCCTCCGTGTCCTTCGGCCCCTTGCGGCTGTCCGGCTGGCTGACCGCGAGCAATTGCGCGATCCCGAAGTCCCGGGCGCTGCGCAGGATCGGCAAGGTATCGTCGATGAACAGGCTGCGGGTCGGGTCGAAGCGGATATCGGCCTGCAGGGCTTCCCAGAATTGCGGATCCTCCTTGGGAAAACCGTAGTCGTGGGAACTGATCAGGCGTTCGAAGTAGGGTGCCAGCTCGATCCGCTCCAGCTTCAACGACAGGGAGTCGCGATGGGCATTGGTGATCAGGACCACCCGCTTGCCGGCGCGCCCCAGTGCTGCGAGGAAGGTGTCGGCGTCCGGACGCAGGGCGATCAGGTGGGCGGTTTCCAGCTTCAGCTCGCGTACCGGCAGCTTCAGCTCGGTGCTCCAGAAGTCCAGGCAATACCACTGCAACCGACCGGCGTTACGCTCGAACAGCGGGCGCAGTTCCAGTTCCGCCATGGCCCGGCTCACCCCGTGCAGCTCGGCATAGCGCTGGGGCAGGTGCTCCAGCCAGAAATGGTTGTCGTAGTGCAGGTCCAGCAAGGTGCCGTCCATGTCCAGCAGGACGGTATCGATATCGCGCCAGGGCATCAGGGCCATTGACTACTTCTCCAGTGGAAAACGATCGACCGCCAGGGCCGGCGAAGCGGGAGGGGCCAAGGCCGTGCACCCGGCGTAGAAAAACGGCCCCGCCAGGGGCGATCACACGCAGTAAACAATAGGTCTCGCAGCGCCTGCGCGCCGCCGCAATCTGCAACCCAGTCACTTTCAAACAGGCTGTATAGTAACCCGCTATCGCCAAGGAGCCCGCCATGCGTCAGAAACCCACCGTACTCGCCCGAGAGATCGTCGCTTCCAGTCGCCTGTTCTGTGTCGAACAGCTGCAACTGCGGTTCGCCAATGGCGCCGAACGCACCTACGAGCGGCTGGTGGGACGGGGCGCGGGTTATGGTGCGGTGATGGTCGTGGCGATGCTCGATGCCGAGCACGCGGTGCTGGTGGAGGAATACTGCGGCGGCACCGATGCCTACGAGCTGTCCTTGCCCAAGGGCCTGATCGAGCCTGGCGAGGATGTGCTGGCGGCGGCCGAGCGTGAGCTCAAGGAGGAAGCCGGCTTTGGTGCGCGGCAGCTGGAGCACCTGACCGAGCTGTCGTTGTCCCCGGGCTACATGAGCCAGAAGATCCAGGTGGTGCTGGCCACCGACCTGTACGAAGAGCGCCTGGAGGGTGACGAGCCCGAGCCAATGCGGGTCGACAAGGTCAACCTGCGAGAGTTGTCCGCCCTGGCGCAGAATCCCCAGTTCAGCGAAGGCCGGGCCCTGGCCGCGTTGTACCTGGCCCGCGACCTGCTGAGCCAGCGCGGGGTCTTTCAAGCATGAGTGAGATATCGATGACGCTTCCCCATCCTTTCCTGGCTCCGGTAATGGAGTTGGCGCTGCGTGCCGGCGACGCCATCCTGCCGTTCTGGCGCGCCGATGTGGCGGTCGAGCACAAGGCCGACGAATCCCCGGTGACGGCGGCCGACCTGGCCGCGCACCACTTGATCGTCGCCGGTCTCAAGGCCTTGGCCCCGGACATCCCGGTGCTGTCCGAGGAAGACGCCGACATTCCCCAGGCGACCCGGGCCAGCTGGCAGCGCTGGTGGCTGGTGGACCCGCTGGACGGTACCAAGGAGTTCATTGCCGGGAGCGAGGAGTTCACCGTCAACATCGCCCTGATCGAGCAGGGGCGCGTGGTGTTCGGCGTGGTAGCGATGCCCCCCAATGGCCGTTGCTACCTGGGTGGCGCCGGCCTGGGCGCCTGGCGTGCCGAGCGCGGCCAGCCGCTGCGGGCGATCACTGTGCGCGAGCAACCGGTGGCTGGCGAGGCCTTCACCGTGGTGGCCAGCCGACGCCATTCGAGCCCGGCGCAAGAGCGCCTGCTCAGTGGCTTGAGCGCCACCCTGGGTGAGCTGAAACTGGCCAATATCGGCAGCTCGTTGAAGTTCTGCCTGCTGGCCGAAGGGACGGCGGACTGCTATCCACGGCTGGCGCCCACATCGCAATGGGACACGGCGGCGGCCCAGGGCGTGCTCGAAGGCGCCGGGGGCGAAGTGCTGGATCTTGCCGGCGCGCCGTTCTGCTATCCGCCCCGGGAGTCGTTGCTCAACGATTTCTTCGTGGCATTGCCCGCCAAGGCACCTTGGCGGGCCAGGCTGCTGGAACTCTGTGGCGCCCAGGACGGGCAGAGCTGATACCGCAGGCGGCCCGAGCCCCGGGTGAAGTCCCGGGGCAGGCCGGTTTCAGCGGTGCAGCACGTACTGGCCGGCGAACAGCACCGCGTCTTCTTCGCTGCCGGCATTCACCACCTTGGTGTGCAGGGTCAGGCGCGCCCGACCGTAGCGCTGGTACATCGACAGGAATTTCTTCCAGACCTTGTCCTCCGGGGCCGCGCAGATCGCCTGGGCGTCACCGGTGACCGGCAGCGGGTAGCTGATTTGCCCTTCCTGGATGACGATGTGCCCGTCCTCGATTCCCTCCTCCCTGAGCCGCAAGTGCAGCCAGCCCCAGCCAGCCAGTACCGCGCCGCAATAGAGGCTGCCACCGAACATGGTGCTCTTGTGGTTCACGTTGGCCTCCAGGGGCAGTTGCAGGCGTAGTTGTTGCGCCTGCCAGTCGAGCACCTTCAGGCCCATTTCCCGGGTCAGGGGAATGTCATGGTGGAGGATGGATTCCAGGTATCGACTGTCGCGGTTCATGCACGGGCCTCGGGGGTCGGGAGATGGCTGGGAGTGGTTCATTCCGATTCGTCGCCGGGTTGTCCGGCGCCGCTGTCTGCGAAGTTCAGGCCATGCTTGCGCAGCTTGTCGTGCAGAGTCTTGCGCGGGATGCCCAAGGCCTCGGCGAGACTGCGCAGCGAGCTGTGGGGCTGGGTCATTTCGGCGGCGATCAGCGATTTCTCGAAATGCTCGACCTGTTCGCTCAGGCCGCCGCCGATCGGCGTTGCGGTCGCGGCCGGAGCCTGGCTTGGATCACCGTTGTCCAGGGCCAGCTCCAGGCCCAGGGCGAAGCGTTCGGCGACGTTCTGCAATTCGCGCACGTTGCCCGGCCAATCGTGGCGCAGCAGCAGGGCCCGGTGTCCCGGTTGCAGTTCCTGGGCCGGCAGGCCGTGGCGGTTGCTGGCTTCATCGGCAAAGTGCTGGAACAGCATCAGCACATCTTCGCCGCGCTCGCGCAGTGGCGGAATCCGCAGCGGCGCCACGTTCAGGCGGTAATAGAGGTCGGCGCGAAAGCGCCCCTGGTCCGCCGCCTGGCGCAGGTCTTCCTTGGTCGCGGCGATGATGCGGATATCCAGCGGGATCAGTTGGTTGCCGCCCAGGCGCTCCACCACCCGTTCCTGGAGCAGGCGCAGTAGCTTGACCTGGACATCCAGGCTCATGCTTTCGATTTCATCGAGGAACAGCGTGCCGCCATTGGCGAACTCGAACTTGCCGATGCGGCGCTTTTGCGCGCCAGTAAAGGCTCCAGGCTCATGGCCGAACAGTTCGCTCTCCACCACCGACTCCGCCAGGGCCCCGGCGTTGATCGCGACGAACGGCCCGTTGCGCCGTCCCGACAGGTCGTGCAGGGCCCGGGCCACCACCTCCTTGCCGGCCCCGGTTTCGCCGAGGATCAGCACATCGGCGCGGGTCGCTGCCAGGGCGCCGATCTGCTGGCGCAGGCGCAATATGGGAGCCGATTGGCCCACCAGCCGGGCGTTCAGCTCCTGGCGATCGCTCAGGGCCAGGCGCAGGCAGCGGTTGTCCAGCACCAGGCGGCGCCAGGCCAGGGCGCGGCGCACGCTGTCCAGCAGGGCATCGCTGGCGAAGGGTTTCTCCAGGAAGTCATACGCCCCGGCGCGCATCGCCTGCACCGCCAGGGGCACGTCGCCATGGCCGGTGATCAGCAGCACTGGCAGCTCCGGGTCCTGGGCGTGCAACTGGGCCAGCAGTTCCATGCCGTCGATGCCGGGCATGCGGATATCGCTGACCACTACCCCCGGCCAATCCCGTTCCAGGCGCTCGGCCAGGCCCTGGGCTTCACCCAGGGACAGGACCTTGAGCCCGGCCAGGTCCAGGGTCTGGCTCAAGGCCTGGCGCAGGTGCGGGTCGTCGTCGATCAACACCACTTGCAATTGGGGGGCGAGGCTGTCGGGACGGGTCATCGGTGGCTTTCCAGGTCGTGTCGTGGCCAGCCATGCCTGGCCGGTCCATGGATTATCGGCTTGCGGGCTGCGTCGTGTCTCATACTCCGCGATCCTCGGACGGCTGCGGACTGACCCCTGGAGCCCCGGCTCGCAGGCGCAGAGTGATCAGCGCACCGCCTTCGCGATGGTTGGCGAACGACAACTCGCCGCCGAAAGCCCGCATCAGCGTGTCGCAGATCGCCAATCCGAGTCCCAGGCCCTGGGTTCGCGTCTTGGTGGTATAGAACGGCTCGCCAGCCCGGCCCAGGGCTTCCATGCAGAACCCCGGGCCGTTGTCGCGAATGCACAGGTTGACGCCCGTGGCGGTGGATTCGGCACTCAGCCACAGCTTGCGCGGTGGGCCTTTTTCGGTAAGGGCATCCAGGGCGTTGGCCAGCAGGTTGCCCAGCACCTGGCGCAGGCGGGTTTCCCCGGCTTCGACCCACAGGGTGGCGGCCGGCAGGTCGCGGATCAGCTCCACATCCATGGCCCGGCGCCGCTTGGCCAGCAGGGCCAGGGCATCGTCCAGGGCCGGCTGCAGGGCGACGCTCTCCGGTGCGTGGTGATCGCGCCGGGCAAAGGCCCGCAGGTGGGTGATGATCGAGGCCATGCGCCCGGTCAGTTCGCTGATCAGCTTGAGGTTGGCCCGGGCATCGTCGGTGCGTTGATGGTCCAGCAGCACCTCGGCGTTCTCCGCATAGCTGCGGATCGCCGCCAGGGGCTGGTTGAGTTCGTGGCTGATGCTGGCGGACATGGTGCCCAGCGCCGAGAGCTTGCCGGCCTGGACCAGGTCGTCCTGGGCGCGCACCAACTCCTGCTGGGCGTTCTCACGCTCCAGCACTTCCTGTTTCAGGCGCCGGTTGAGGTTTTCCAGGTCGCTGGTGCGTTCGGCCACGCGCATCTCCAGCTCGCGTCGCGCCTTGCCTTCGAAGGCGATCCGCTCCAGGTAGTGCCGGCGCCGCTGCATCATCAGCCCGAGCAGCAGCATCAGCACCAGCAGCGCGGCGGCGCCCACCGCCACCACGGTTCGTACTGGGCGGTCGATGAGTGTCCGCGGGGCGAGGATGCTGACGCTCCAGCCGGTCTCCTCGATCTTCTGGGTCTGGGTCAGCCAGGCATCGGGATTGAGGTTCAACGGACGCGGGTCGCGGGTCGGGTAGGGCTGGATGGCGTCGATCGCCTGGTGTTCCTGTTCGCTCAGGGCCCGGGTCGCGCGAAATCGCCATTCCTGGCGCGAGGTCAGGATCACCACGTCATTGTGGTCGGTCACCAGCAACTGTTCCGGGGTCTTGCCCCAGAGGCGCTCGGTGTGGTCCAGGTCCACCTTGACCACCAGCACGCCGAGCATGCGCTCGCCGTCGCGCACCGCGGCGGCGAAAAAATAGCCACGCTTGGCCGAGGTGGTGCCCAGGCCGAAGAAGCGCCCCAGGCGCCCGGCCATGGCCTCGCTGAAATAGGGGCGGAAGGCGAAGTTACGCCCGACGAAGCTGTCGTGCTTGTCCCAGTTGGAGGCCGCCAGGGTGTTGCCGCTGGTGTCCATCAGGTACATGACCTCGGCACCGGTCTGGGCGCTGATGTTCTTCAGCAGGCGGTTGGCGTTGCCTTGGGTCACGCCATCGTCCGGGGCGCCCAGTACCGCCCGTAGTGCGGGCAGGTCGCCGAGGATCTGTGGCAGCACCTCGTAGCGGTGCAGGGTGCCCAGCAGGTTGGCCACGTACAGGTCCAGGGTCTGGCGGTTCTGCCCGGCCAGCTCATTGCGGTAGTAGCGTTCCGCCAAGTGCTGCAGTGGCCACAGCAGCGGTGCCAGGCACAGCGCCAGCAGGGCCAGGCTGCGCCAGCGAGGACGACGGGGAAGGGGTGGGGTCATGGAAACGGCGCCTGTGGTTACAGGCGCATTATGCCTAGCCCTGCTCGGCAAGACACTCGCGCAATGCGGTGTGCCAGTCCGGCTGGGTCACGCCCCACTCCCGCTCCAGGCGGCTGCAGTCCAGGCGCGAATTCAGCGGTCGTGGCGCCGGGGTCGGGTAGGCGCTGGAGGGAATGGCTTCCAGTATCGCGCAGGGCTTGTCCAGGGCCAGCAGCTGTTCACCGATGGCCTGGGCGAAGCCGAACCAGGACGTCTGGCCATGAGCGGTCAGGTGGTAGGTGCCCCAGGCTCCGGGGTTTCCTGCCTGCCAGCGCTCGATCAGGGCCCGGGTGCTATTGGCGATGGTGCCGGCCCAGGTCGGGGCGCCGATCTGGTCGGCCACCACGCGCAGTTCCGGGCGCTCCTGCAACAGGCGTTGCATGGTCAGGAGGAAGTTCTTGCCATGGCTGGAATAGACCCAGCTGGTACGCAGGATCAGGTGCTGGCCCTGCACCAGGTTGATGGCCCGTTCGCCGGCCAGCTTGCTCTGGCCATAGACGCTCAGCGGATTGGGCTCGTCTTCCTCGACGTAGGGGCTGTCCTTGCTGCCGTCGAATACATAGTCGGTGGAGTAGTGGATCAAGGGGATGCCCAGGTCGAAGGCTTCCTGGGCGAAGATCCCGGGCGCGGTGGCGTTGATCGCGTAGGCCAGTTCCGCCTCGCTTTCGGCCTGGTCGACCGCGGTGTGGGCGGCGGCGTTGATGATCAGGTCGGGGCGCAGTGTGCGCACCTGCTGGCGGATCTGCTCCGGATGGCTCAGGTCCAACTGGGCGCGGCCCGGCACCAGCAGTTCGCCCAGGTCGCCCAGGCGCTTTTGCAGCTCGCGGGAAACCTGGCCGTGCTGGCCGCTGATGAGGATCTTCAAGGGCGTATTCATGGGAACAGGTCGGCCTCAGTCAACAGGCTTCCTGCCTGGTCCTTGGCGGAGAGTTGTGGGGGCTCGGTGAGCTCCCAGTCGATGGCCAGCGTCGGATCGTCCCAGCGGATGCTGCGCTCTGCCGATGGCGTGTAGTAGTCGGTAGTCTTGTAGAGGAACTCGGCGAAGTCACTTAGCACCACGAAACCATGGGCAAAGCCTTCGGGTACCCACAACTGGCGATGATTGGCCGCCGACAGGCGCACCGCCACCCAGCGGCCGAAGTGCGGCGAGCTGCGCCGGATATCGACGGCGACGTCGAGTACTTCGCCCTGGGTCACGCGCACCAGTTTGCCCTGGGTGTTCTGCAACTGGTAGTGCAGGCCGCGCAGCACGCCCTTCTGCGAGCGCGAGTGGTTGTCCTGGACGAACTGCACATCGACCCCGGTCGCTTCGGCGAAGACCTTGGCATTGAAGCTTTCGTAGAAGAAACCGCGCTCGTCGCCGAACACCTTGGGCTCGAGGATCAGCACGCCGGGCAGTTCGGTGGCAATGACCTTCATTGGGCTTCTCCGGCCAGGGTGAACAGGTACTGGCCGTAGCCGGTCTTGCCAAAATAGGCCGCGCGTTCGAGCAGGTGCTCGCGGCTGATCCAGCGATTTTCGTAGGCGATCTCTTCCAGGCAGGCAACCTTCAGGCCCTGGCGGTGCTCGATGGTCTGCACGTACTGCGAGGCCTCCAGCAGGCTGTCATGGGTGCCGGTATCGAGCCAGGCGAAACCACGGCCGAAGCATTCCACATGCAGGTCGCCGCGCTTGAGGTAGGCGTTGTTGACGTCGGTGATCTCCAGTTCGCCCCGTGGCGAAGGCGTGACCTGCTTGGCGATCTGCACCACGTCGTTGTCATAGAAGTACAGGCCGGTGACGGCATAGCTGGACTTGGGTTTCTTGGGCTTTTCCTCGATGGACAAGGCCCGGCCTGCGCTGTCGAAGTCGATGACCCCGAAACGTTCCGGATCCTTGACCCTGTAACCGAACACCGTGGCACCCTTGGTGCGTTTTACGGCGTTGAGTAACTGGTCGCTGAAATGCTGGCCGTGGAAGATGTTGTCGCCCAGGATCAGGCAGACCGGGTCATCGCCGATGAACTGCTCGCCGATCAGGAAGGCCTGGGCCAGGCCATCTGGCGAAGGTTGCTCGGCGTAGCTGAAGCGCACGCCAAACTGGCTGCCGTCGCCCAGCAGGTTGCGGTACTGGGGCAGGTCCTGGGGGGTGGAGATGATCAGGATGTCCTGGATGCCGGCCAACATCAGCACCGAGATCGGGTAGTAGATCATCGGTTTGTCGTAGATCGGCAACAGCTGCTTGGAAACGCCGAGGGTGATGGGATGCAGGCGGGTACCGGACCCACCTGCCAATACGATGCCCTTGATCATGCAATCAGGTCCTTGATGTCGGTGGAGCCCAGGCGTTCGCCCTGGTAGCTGCCGTCCTGTACCCGCCGGCACCATTCGAGGTTTTCCAGGTACCACTGCACGGTCTTGCGCAGCCCGCTGGTAAAGGTTTCCTCGGGTACCCAGCCCAGCTCGCGTTCGATCTTGCCGGCGTCGATGGCATAGCGCAGATCGTGGCCGGGGCGGTCCTGGACGAAGGTGATCAGGTCGGCGTAGTGGGCCACGCCCTGGGGCTTCTGCGGAGCCAGCTCTTCCAGCAGGCTGCAGATGCCGCGCACCACGTCGATATTCTTCTGCTCGTTATGGCCGCCGATGTTGTAGGTCTCGCCCACCACGCCCTCGGTGACCACCTTGAGCAGCGCCCGGGCATGATCCTCGACGTACAGCCAGTCGCGCACTTGCAGGCCGTTGCCATAGACCGGCAGTGGCTTGCCCGCCAGCGCGTTGAGGATCACCAGCGGGATCAGCTTTTCGGGGAAGTGGAACGGGCCATAGTTGTTGGAGCAGTTGGTGATCAGGACCGGCAGGCCGTAGGTGCGCTGCCAGGCGCGGACCAGGTGGTCGGACGCGGCCTTGCTCGCGGAGTAGGGCGAGCTGGGGGCATAGGGCGTGGACTCGGTGAACAGGTCGTCGACGCCATGCAGGTCGCCATAGACTTCGTCGGTGGAGATGTGGTGGAAACGGAAGGCGGCTTTTTCCGCCTCGGGCAACCGCTGCCAGTAGGCGCGGGTCGCTTCCAGCAGGCTGTAGGTGCCGACGATGTTGGTCTGGATGAAGTCCGACGGTCCGTCGATGGAGCGATCCACGTGGGACTCGGCCGCCAGGTGCATGATGGCGTGGGGTTGGAAGCGGGCCAGCACGGCACTGACGGTGGCCTGGTCGACGATGTCGGCCTTGACGAATTCATAGCGGCTGTTGCTGGCGATGCTGTGCAGCGATTCCAGGTTGCCTGCATAGGTCAGCTTGTCCAGGTTCAGGACTTCATGTTCCGTGTGCTGGATCAGGTGGCGGACCAGGGCCGATCCGATAAAACCGGCTCCGCCGGTGACAAGAATGCGCATGTGAAGTGGCCTGTATCCTTGAGTAGATCGGTTGCTGCAAGAAAAGCAGCATAGCTTGTCGGCATGAAGTCGGTGGTGCAATAGCCATCGACCATTGATTACATCACGAATGGTCTGAGAATTCTGAAGATGCATCGCGCCGCCGTCGTGATTACTTTCTGTTCCGTGCTCCACAAGGGGTTGCGCAACGCCTCGGCCAGTGGCGATATAGGCGGCCAATAACAATTTCCAGGGATCGCCGTATGTTGCTCGCCACCTTGATCCACCGTGCCAGCCTGCCCAGTCCGCAGGTTACCCCGCAGCAGGCGCTGGAGTTGCTGCAGGCCCACTATGGGCTGCACGGCACCCTGCAGTCCCTGGGCAGCCAGCAGGACCTCAACTACCGCGTCGATACTGCCCAAGGCCGTTTTGTCCTGAAGATCTGCCGTGGCGAGTACGCCGCCCTGGAGTTGCAGGCCCAGCACGAAGGTCTCAGGCATCTGCGACAACATCCCGGGCTACGGGTTCCCAGGGTCATCCCGGCCAGCGACGGCGAAGAGCTGCTGACCCTGGAGATTGCCGGGCAAGCCCTGCATGTGCGCCTGCTCGACTATATAGACGGCCGCTCCCTGACTCACCTGCCGCACTTGGGAGTGGAACTGGTGGCCGGCCTGGGCCGACTCTGTGGGCAAATGGACCTGGCCCTGGCGGATTTCCAGCACCCGGGGCTGGAGCGCACCTTGCAATGGGACGCCCGGCACGCCCAGGCACTGACCGAACACCTGCTCCCGGTCATCGAGAACCCCCAGCGGCGTGCCCAGGTCGCCGCTGCGGCACAGCGTGCCGAGCGACGCCTGCGCCCGTTGGTCGAGCAGTTGCCAGTGCAAGCGATCCACATGGACATCACCGACGACAACGTGGTCTGGCAGCGTGACGCGACGCGCCACTGGCAGTTGCAGGGAGTGATCGACTTCGGCGACCTGGTTCGCACCTGGCGCATCACCGACCTGTCGGTGACCTGTGCCTCGCTGTTGCACCACGTCGAGGGCGATCCGCTGCGTATCCTGCCGGCGATCCAGGCTTATCACCAGGTCAATCCGCTGCAACGGGCGGAGCTGCTGGCGCTCTGGCCACTGATCGTGGCCCGGGCCGCGGTGCTGGTGCTCAGTGGCGAGCAGCAGGTGGCTATCGATCCGGACAACCCCTACAGTCGCGCTAACTTGAGCCACGAATGGGAGATCTTCCGGGTCGCCGTCTCGGTGCCGTTCGAGCTGATGGAGGCGGCCATTCTCAGCGCCGTTGGCCAGGCACTGCCGGCCATTGCCAGCGAAGGCTTCGCTGCGCTGTTGCCGAGCCTGGTGGGGCGTGAGTTCGCCCTGATCGACCTGGGGGTGCTCAGCCCGCATTTCGAGGCGGGCAACTGGGAGCAGCCGGGCATCGACGACCGCTTGCTGGCCGAAGCCGGGGCTGCCCATGGCCTGGCCGCGAGCCGCTACGGTCAGTACCGCTTGTCCCGGACCCAGCCCGACTGCGCGCACGAACCCCAGACCTGCCCGTTGCATGTGCAGTTGCAAGTGCCTGCTGGCACCACGGTGGAGGCGCCGTTCGCCGGCGTCCTGCACACGGCCGCGGACGGCGTGCTGCGCCTGGACGGCCCGGGGGCGAGCCTGCGCCTGTGGGGCGTCGAGGCCTCGCTGCATCCAGGGGCGGCGCTGGTCAAGGGCCAGGTGCTGGGAGCGGTGGCCGCCGACGGCCGGCTCAAGGTCCAGCTCTGCCGCAGTACCGAACTTACGCCGCCGCTGTTCTGCAGCCCCTCACGGGCCCCGGCCTGGCAGGCCTTGTGCCCGTCGCCGGCGGCGCTGCTGGGGCTGGCCTGCGATGCCGAGCCGGAAGTGGACGCCCAGGCCCTGCTGGCTCGGCGCGACGCCAGTTTTGCCCGCACCCAGAAGCATTATTACGTCGATCCGCCACGGATCGAGCGCGGCTGGCGCAACCACCTGATCGACATGCAAGGGCGTTCCTACCTGGACATGCTCAACAACGTCGCGGTGCTTGGCCATGGCCACCCGCGCATGGCCGCCGAGGCCGCGCGCCAGTGGTCGTTGCTCAATACCAATTCACGCTTTCACTACGCGGCCATCGCCGAGTTTTCCGAGCGCCTGCTGGCCCTGGCACCGGACTCCATGGACCGGGTATTCCTGGTCAACAGCGGCACCGAGGCCAACGACCTGGCGATCCGCCTGGCCTGGGCCTACAGCGGCGGTCGCGACATGCTCAGCGTGCTGGAGGCCTACCATGGTTGGTCGGTAGCCGCCGATGCGGTCTCCACCTCCATCGCCGACAACCCCCGGGCCCTGGACAGCCGTCCGGACTGGGTCCACCCGGTGACCGCACCCAACACCTACCGTGGCCAGTTCCGTGGCCCGGACACCACGGAGCAGTACCTGCGCAGCGTCGACCAGCAACTGGCCAAGCTCGACGAGGCAGGGCGCCAGCTGGCCGGTTTCATCTGCGAGCCGGTATATGGCAACGCTGGCGGCATCGCGTTGCCCCAGGGGTACTTGCACCAGGTCTACCAGCGGGTCCGGGAGCGGGGCGGGGTGTGCATCGCCGACGAGGTCCAGGTGGGTTATGGCCGCATGGGCGAATTCTTCTGGGGGTTCCAGGAGCAAGGCGTGGTGCCGGACATCATCACCATGGCCAAGGGCATGGGTAACGGCCAGCCCCTGGGCGCGGTGATCACCCGGCGCGAGATCGCCGAGGCGCTGGAGGCCGAGGGGTATTTCTTCTCCTCGTCCGGCGGCAGCCCGGTCAGCTGCCGTATCGGCATCGCGGTGCTGGATGTGATGCGCGACGAAGGGCTCTGGGACAACGCGCGGGTGGTGGGCGAGCATTTCCGCCAGCGCCTGGAGGCGCTCAAGGAGCGGCATCCGCTGGTGGGCGCGGTGCATGGCTCGGGGTTCTACCTGGGCCTGGAGCTGATTCGCGATCACCAGACCCTGGAGCCGGCCACCGAGGAAACCGCCCTGCTCTGCGAGCGCCTGCGCGAGCTGGGGATCTTCATGCAGCCCACCGGCGACTATCTCAATATCCTCAAGATCAAGCCGCCGATGGTCACCACCCGGCAGAGCGTCGATTTCTTCGTCGACATGCTGTCCAAGGTGCTCGACGAAGACCTCTAGGATCGCTGCTCATTGCGGTCCTCCCTTGGCCGGCCATCCGTCCGCAGTGTCCAGCCTGTGGAAAAGGAGGCCGGCCAAGTGCTTTATCCCGCAACTATTTGGCCTGATAAGTCGATTTATATCGGTTTTATGTCGATTATTTGTTTGTTGAAATGATTTATACGCTTTTAAAGTCGATTTTTATCGGATATAAAATGGCCGTTGTCGGGTAGGCGCCGCTGCGTCCTGCCCATTACCGTCGTCATCGACTGCGCCCATTCGTCCAGGAGTTGATCCATGAGCCGTACCGTTACCGTCGCCGCTACCCAGATGGCCTGTTCCTGGGACCTTGAGGCCAACCTCGACACCGCCGAGAAACTGGTGCGCGAAGCCGCCGCCAAGGGCGCGCAGATCATCCTGGTCCAGGAGTTGTTCGAGACCCCGTACTTCTGCCAGAAACCCAATCCGGACTATCTGCAACTGGCCACGCCGACCGAGTCCAACGTGGCCATCGCGCATTTCCAGAAGCTTGCCCGGGAGCTGCAGGTGGTGTTGCCCGTGAGCTACTTCGAGCTGGCCGGCCGGGCACGTTTCAACAGCGTCGCGATCATCGACGCCGATGGCAGCAACCTCGGGATCTATCGTAAAAGCCATATCCCGGACGGCCCCGGCTACCACGAGAAGTACTACTTCAACCCGGGGGACACCGGCTTCAAGGTATGGAACACCCGCTACGCCAGGATCGGCGTGGGCATCTGCTGGGACCAGTGGTTCCCCGAGTGTGCGCGCAGCATGGCCTTGCAGGGGGCAGAAATCCTGTTCTACCCCACCGCCATCGGCAGCGAGCCCCACGATTCGAGCATTTCCTCCCGCGACCACTGGCAGCGGGTGCAACAGGGCCATGCCGGCGCCAACCTGATGCCGCTGGTGGCCAGCAACCGCATCGGCAACGAGGAGCAGGACGGCTACGACATCACCTTCTACGGCTCGTCCTTCATCGCCAACCCGTTCGGCGAGAAGGTCCAGGAGCTCAACCAGACCGAAGAAGGTATCCTTGTGCACAGTTTCGACCTCGACGAGCTCGAGCACATCCGCAGCGCCTGGGGCAGTTTCCGTGACCGCCGTCCGAACCTCTATGGCGCCCTGAAAACCCTCGACGGTTCCCTGGAGTCCTGAACACTATGAGTACTTTGCACAGCACGCCGCGCGCCGACGGTTTCTACATGCCGGCCGAGTGGGCCCCCCAGACCCAGGCCTGGATGATCTGGCCCGAGCGTCCGGACAACTGGCGCCTGGGCGGCAAGCCGGCCCAGGCAGCCCATGCCGCGGTGGCCAAGGCCATCGCCCGCTTCGAACCGGTGACCGTGGCAGTCTCCGCGGCCCAATATGAAAACGCCCGGGCGCGCCTGGACGTACCCAATATCCGTGTGGTGGAGATGTCCAGCGACGACGCCTGGGTCCGCGATACTGGCCCGACCTTCGTCATCAACGACAGCGGCGAAGTGCGTGGCGTGCACTGGGGCTTCAACTCCTGGGGTGGCTTCGAGGGCGGCCTGTACGCGCCCTGGAACCGCGACGAGCAGGTAGCCAGCAAGGTGCTGGAGATCGAGCGTTGCCAGGAATACCGCACCGAAGGCTTCGTGCTCGAGGGCGGTTCGATCCACGTCGATGGCGAAGGCACCCTGATCACCACCGAGGAATGCCTGCTCAACCACAACCGCAATCCACACCTGTCCCGCGAGCAGATCGAAGCCGTTCTGCGCGATCACCTGGCGGTGGAGCAGATCGTCTGGCTGCCCGATGGGCTGTACAACGACGAGACCGATGGCCACGTGGATAACTTCTGCTGCTACGTGCGCCCGGGTGAAGTATTGCTGGCCTGGACCGACGACCCGCAGGACCCGAATTATCCGCGTTGCCAGGCGGCCATGCAGGTGCTGGAAAACACCCGTGACGCCAAGGGGCGCGCCTTCAAGGTGCACAAGATGCCGATCCCCGGGCCGCTGTTCGCCACCGAGGAAGAGTGCGCCGGGGTCGATGTGGTGGCCGGCAGCCAGGAACGCAACCCGTCGGTGCGCCTGGCCGGCTCCTACGTGAACTTCCTGATCGTCAACGGTGGGATCATCGCCCCGAGCTTCGATGATCCGATGGATGCACCCGCCAAGGCGATCCTGCAGCAATTGTTCCCCGAGCACGAAGTGGTGATGGTGCCCGGGCGCGAACTGTTACTGGGCGGCGGGAATATCCACTGCCTTACCCAACAACAGCCTGCTCCGCGCCGAGTTTGAGTGCCGTTGTAACAGAACTTGTCGCCGGTTCGACGGGCTCGACCCCGGGCTTGCCCCGGGGACTTCCAGCCAGCCCGCGGCCCAGATGGGCCGCGGGCTTTTTCATGACCGCACGTCGTCGCGCCAGGCATATTGGCATAGCTCTTGTATCTGCCTGGTGGTGATTCTGAGACATGTGGAACTCTGATGTTCTGTCATAAACCTTGGATAAGTTAGGCCGCTCAGAAACCGGGAGAGAGCGCTGGAATGAATATGGTCAGCGAGCGGGCATCGCATCCCTTGGCAATGAGTAACGAAGCGCTGCAAGTTCTGGTGCAATGGTTGAAATCCAATGGAACGCGTCAGATCAGGGAACCTGATCCGCGCCGGATCATCATTGAGCGTTACCCCGCTGGTTTGCTCAGCGAGGCGGAACTGCAAGCGTTGTGGGACGTGGTGAAAGGATAGAAAGACAAGGATCGTGAAAAAGCGCTGCCGGGATGGCAGCGCTTTTTTTTTCGCCGGTGATCCGCACGGATCAGAAACTGTAGGTCCCGGTGACCACCAGGCTGCGCGGGTCGCCCGGCTGGATCTGGGAAGCGCTGGTGGCGGAGCTGTAGTAGTCGCGGTTGGCGATGTTGTTCAGCGCCGCGCGTACATCCCAGTCCTTGTGCCGGTAGCCGGCCAGGGCGTCCCAGCGGCCGTAGCCGGGGAGTACGAACTTGTTTTGCGGATCGGCATAGCGGTCGCCTACCAGGGTCAGGCCGGTCTCGGCATACCAGCCCAGTTCCGGCTTCCAGGTGACGAACAGGCTGGCATTGCGCTTGGCCACATCATTGACACGGTTGCCCTGGTTGCCGTTGTCGTCCTTGACGATAGTCGCGTCCTGCAGGCCCATGCCGCCGCGCACATACCAGTTGCCGACCACATTGCCGGTGGCGGTGAGCTCGATGCCTCGCGAGCGCTGCAGGCCGGTCATCAGGTAGGTCCCCTTGTTCAGCGGATCCTCGGTACGACGGTTGTACAGTTCTATTTCGTACAGGGCCAGGGTGGTGCCCAGGCGCTCGTCGAGCCACTCGCTCTTGACCCCGATTTCCTTCTGCCGGGTCAGCTCCGGATCGGTCTGGTTGGTGTTGCCCTTGGCGCCCGGGGTAATACCGATAAGGCCGCCACCGACCGGGGCAAAGGATTTGCTCCAGGACGCGTAGAACGAGTGATCTTTCCAGGGGGTGTAGACCACGCCCACGCGCGGGCTGGTGCTGGTGCTGTCCTGCTTCTCGCGCAGGCCTGAAAGCCTGCTGGTGGTGTCCACTTCGAAACGGTCGAAGCGTACACCGGCCAGCAGTTGCCACTCATCGTTCAGGCGAATCTGGTCTTGCAGGTACAGGCCAGTGCTCTCGACCTGGGTCAGGTTGTTGCTGAACGCCTTCATTGTGCCTTTGTGCTGGCTACCTGGCGTGGAACCGCTCAATGGCACCGAGGGCACGCCCACTCCCTGGTTGAGCAGCGAGTGGCGGCGCTGCTCGCCCATCTCCAGGCCCACCAGCAAGGTGTGCTCGATGTCGTAGGTCTGGACATGGCCTTCGAGCTCGACGGTGTTGTACAGGTTGCGGGTACTCAGGTCCTGTTGCCAGCGCTGGCGGTCCACCTGGCCCGTCGCCGGTTTGTAGGTGGTCAGGTAGGTATTGTCGAAATCACTCTGGAGCTTGAACAGGCTGAAGGTATGGCGCAGTTGCCACTGCTCGTTCAGCTCATAGTTCAGCCGCGAACGCAGCGATTGGGCGCGGTCGTTGATGTAGTCGCGCTGGGTATCGCCGTAGGTGGTCTTGTGGCTGACGTCGGCGGGGCGTCCGGTCAGCGGGTTGCCCGGGATGCCACGATCCGGGGTGCGGTCGTAGCGGCTGTACTCGTACTGCACCAGCCAGTTCAGCTCCGGTGTCAGTTGCCAGCTCATCGAGGGGGCGAACAGCTGGCGGTGATTGCCGTCGATGCCATCGCGGAAGCTGTTCTTGTCTTCGTTGCCCAGGTTCAGGCGCAGGCTGATGTTGTCCGTCGGGTCGGCGCTGAGATCGGCGTACAGGCTGCGCAGGTCCTGGCTGCCGCCCTGGACTTCGACGCTGGAACGGCGACCGGCCTCGGGCAGCTTGCTCACCCGGTTGATGATGCCGCCCTGGCTGCCCCGGCCATAGAGCACTGCCGCAGGACCCTTGAGCACTTCGATCCGCTCGATGTTGTGCAGGTCGCGCACGTATTGGCTGTCGTCGCGGATGCCATCCAGGTAGAAGTCGTTGCTCGCGTCGAAACCACGGATGCGCACGCTGTCGAAGCGGGTGTCGGCACCACTGCTGACGTTGGGGATGCCGCTCAAGGCGCTGCCCAGGTCGTTGGTGCCGTAGTCCCGCAGGTTGGCGGTCTTGACCGTGTCGATGGCCTGGGGCACGTAGCGTGCAGGCGTCGAAGTGCGGGTTGCGGTACTGACTTCCCGGACCCGCGGATCATCGGGGTCGGCCCCTGCTTCGGCACGAATGGAAGTCGTCGGCAGGGTGGTACCGGCGGCGCAGGCGAAACCGGCGGTCAGCAGGGTACAAAGTCCCAGGGACAGGGGAGTGAGGCGGAAATGGGCAGGCATGGTTGTCGCGCATCCGAGAGGGGGTGATTCGGGAAGGCGCGAATAGTAATGGTTGCTATTTGCTTGTGTTAACTATTTGCTAAAACCATTTCACATCTGTTGTTTCTAATTATGTCAAAGCTGTAGCGATTCATCTCTTGCCGTCCACCGGCCCTGTCTTGCGCATCCAACGGCGCGATTCGACCGGATCCTGAAACAGTCTGGAAGGCATTTCGAGGTTTTTTCCCAAGCCGTGGGGGCATAGGCTGCAGCTGTCGAATTTTCACGATCCTGCTGGAGCCTGCGTATGTCCTCGGCCACCCTTCATTACATTCATGACCCTCTGTGCGGCTGGTGCTATGGCGCCAAGCCACTGGTCCAGGCCGCCCAGGCGGTGCTGCCGGTGGTGGCCCATGGTGGCGGCATGATGAGCGGCCGCAACCGCCAGCCGGTATCGCCGCAATTGCGCGACTACGTCATGCCCCATGACCGACGTATTGCCGAGTACACCGGGCAACCGTTCGGTGAAGCCTATTTCGAAGGCCTGTTGCGCGATCACACGGCGATCTTCGATTCGGCGCCACCGATTGCCGCCGTGCTGGCGGCCCAGGCCCTGGCTGGCCGTGGCCTGGAAATGCTGGGCCGGTTGCAAACCGCCCACTACGTGGAGGGGCGGCGGATTGCCGAGCGCGAGGTGCTGCTGGAGCTGGCGCAAACCTTGGGTTTTGCCCGGGAAGCTTTTGCCACGGCTTTCGACCAGGCGCTGGCCCACGAGGTGGACGAACATATAAAGGCCAGCCGGGCACTGCTGTCCGAGGTTGGCGGCCAGGGCTTCCCGACCCTGGCCCTGGAGCGCGACGGGCACTATCAGTTGCTTGACCTCAGCCCCTGGCTGGGCAAGCCCGAGGCCTTCGCCCGATGGCTGCAGGATTCACTGGGCCTGGACAGCGGCGTGCGCGCCGGTGCGACCCCAACCTGTGGCCTGGACGGTTGCACACCCTGAATTCACCTGAACCCAGTGGAGTCACCCATGGATAACCTTGCGTTGATCAAAAGCACCTACGAAGGTGCCAACTCCCAGGAAAACGCGCGCAATACCGCGGCGGCCCTGGCCCCCGATGCGCGCTGGACCGAAGCGGCGGGCTTCCCCTATGCCGGTACCTATATCGGTTTCGAAGAAGTGCTGGAGCATGTCTTCAAGCGCCTTGGCAGCGAGTGGCAAGACTTCACCTTCAAGGTCGAGAACTATGTGGCCCAGGGTGACAAGGTCTTCGCCTATGGCAACTACCGGGGCATCTATAAGGCCTCGGGTAAACCTATCGATGTGCGGGTCGCCCACCTGTGGACGCTAAAGGATGGCAAAGTGACCCATTTCGAGCAGTTCGTGGACAGTCACAGCGTGCAACGGGCGATGCTCTAGCCCGCTATTCTTAGAACATTTTCAGCTATTCAAAGACGATTCACGAAATTGACACGTTGTTGAGGGCGCAGATAGGATTCGCCCCAACGCCTGTGGCTCAGAGCCATATTTCAGAATGATAAAAGGCCCGCCACCATCCCATGTGGGCGGGCTTTTTGTTTCGACGGTAGAAGAGCGTTCAAACGCCATAGCCGCACAAGCTCACAGCGCGTCATCAAACCGTAATAAGGAAAATAAAATGTCTAAACAGCGGATCTGCTTGATTGCACTGGGGATTTTGAGCGCTACACAAGCCATGGCCGACGGCCAGGCCGACGCCAAGGGTTTCGTTGAAGACAGCAGCCTGAAAGTGCTGCTGCGCAACGCCTACATCAACCGTGACTACAAGGACGGTAACAAGGACAAGGCCGAGTGGGGCCAAGGCTTCATCGGTACCTTCTCCTCCGGTTTCACCCAGGGCACCGTGGGCGTGGGCGTCGACGCCTTCGGCCTGTACGCGTTGCGCCTGGACGGCGGCAAGGGCCGCAGCGGTGCCGGCGGCATCGACTTCTTCAAGCAAGACAACAGCGGCAAGGCCGCCAACGACCTGGCCAAGGCTGGCGCCGCGGTCAAGTTCCGCATCTCCAACACCGTGCTGACCTACGGCGACCAGATGCCGGCCCTGCCGGTGCTGAACTACGACAATGCGCGCCTGCTGCCGGAAAGCTACACCGGTACCCTGATCACCTCCAAGGAGATCAAGGGCCTGGAGCTGAACGCCGGTCGTTTCACCGCCGAATCGCGCAAGAGCGACGAAGGTCGTGACAGCGGTGGCCTGAAGTCCATCAACGTGTTGGGCGGCAGCTACCAGTTCACCGAGCAGTTCAAGGGCGCCCTGTACGCTTCCGACGTCGAAGACGTGCTGAAGAAGCAGTACATGAACCTGAACTACGTGTTCCCGCTGGCCACCGACCAGTCCCTGACCCTGGACTTCAACGGCTACCGCACCAAGCTGGACAAGTCCTACGCCAACAAGGCCAAGGCCGGCGGCCAGGACAACAAGATCTGGAGCCTGGCGGCCACCTACGCCACCGGCCCGCACTCCTTCACCCTGGCGCACCAGCGCAGCACCGGCGACAGCCACCTGGGTTATGCCTATGGCGGCTACCAGCGTGATCAAGGTCGCGTGGGCGATGGCGGCAATACCATCTACCTGGCCAACTCCTACTGGTCCGACTTCAACGCCGAAGACGAACGCAGCTGGCAGCTGGGCTACGGCCTGGACTTCGGCGCCTTCGGCGTACCGGGCCTGACCTACAACGTGGCCTATGTGCGTGGCGACAACATCACCACCGCGACGTCTTCCGGCGGCAGCGAGCGCGAAATCTTCAACCAGTTCAAGTATGTGGTACAGAGCGGCCCGGCCAAGGACCTGAGTGTGAAGGTTCGCAGTTCGGTCCTGCGCGTATCGCAGAAGTCTTCCGACTACAACGTGGGTGGCAACGAACTGCGGGTATTCGTCGACTACCCGATCAACGTGTTCTGATGAACGCCTGATCACCACCTGGCGACAGGTGGCGCCATGCAAGAAGCCCCGACTGGTTCGGGGCTTTTTTGTGCCTATAAGGTCGCGGGCGACTTGTGGCCGTTTGATATCGATCTTGCTAAATTCCGTCCCCCCTTTCCCCTTCACGGATGATCTTGATGTTCCGTTCCCTGTTGTCCGGCCTGTGCCTGCTGGGTGTCGCCAGCATCGCCCAGGGCCAGCAAGCGACCTCGCCCGAGCAGTTGCTGAGTGATTTCTCCCGTTGCGACGCGCAGTTCTTCCAGAGCCTGAACACCGCCCAACTGCCGGCCGGTACCTTGAGCCTGGCCCAGTACGGCGCGGTCAAGGCGCCCCAGGTCATGAACCCGCTGCAGGAAGGCGGTCGCTACCAGCCGTTCGCGCAGCCCTTGGTGGTCAAGGGCGTGCGCCTGGTGGGTTATTACAACGAAGCCATGTCGATGAAGTCGGTGGGCAATATGCTGTTCTGGGGGTTCGTCGCCGAGGGCATGCCCCAGGACGTGGCCGCGCGCCTCAAGCCGCTGCTGGCGGATAACGCCCGCTTGAAGGACGACCGCGGTGCTTTCAGCCGGGTGGAGATTCGCCGGGTCGGTGATCCGATCCAGCAATGGCGGACCCAGGGCCAGGCCGGTGGTGGCGTGGCGACGCCGTTCGGTTTCGTCGAGCGGGTCCTGAGCATCGACAAAGGTATCGACAAGGAGCCGATCGCCGGCCGCACCACGATCTTCTGCAGCTTGCAGGGCACCGTCACCGCGCCGTTGCTGCAAGTCTATCGCCCTGACCTCAACGCCCATCTGCTGGATTGAACGCCATGCCTTCATCGTCTGTTCGTGGAGCGCTATTGCTCCTGGGATCCGTGCTGTTGACCGGTTGTGCCGGCCTGCAGAGCCAGGACCAGATCAACTATGCCCATTGCCGCATGGTGGGCCAGGCCGCCAAGGCCGAGAAATTCGACGTGGTGCTGCAACAGGCCGACCTGTGCCTGGAGAAGAACCAGTTGCCGCCGGGCATGCAGAGCCTGGTGTACTGGCTCAAGTCCGATGCCTACGCCAGCTTCAAGCGCTATCCGCAAGCGATTGCCGCCAAGGAAAAGTCCATCGCCCTGGAAGGCAAGCCCGATGCCCGTGCGGTGCTGGACCTGAGCCGCCTGTATCGTGAGGCGGGCAACCCGCAGAAGTCCCTGGAACTGGTGCAATCCAACCTCGACGCCAACCTGGGCGAGACGGGCAAGGGCGGCGGCTTCAACATGCCGACCTACTACCACCTGGGCCAGACGCTCTACGACCTGGGGCAATACCGCGAGGCCGCCGAAGCCTACAGCACCGGCCTGCTACGCCAGCCAGACTATGCCTGGGCCTTCTATCACCGCGGTCTTGCCTACGACAAACTGGGCCTGACCGACGATGCCCGCAGCGACTTCAGCAAGTTCGCCAAGCTGGTGAACCAGAAGTACGTCGAGCCCCAGCACCAGGCCAAGCTGGCCCAGTACAAGATCAGCCTGCCCTGAGGCAGAGGCGGGTCGCACCATGAAACAAAGGCTCGTCATTGACGAGCCTTTTTTTGCCCTGGCACCTGCCCTCAGTCGTCGTACTTGAAGGCGAACTTCAGCTGGTCACCTTCCAGGTAGACCACCGCCTCGCGGCCATGCAGGTCGATCGGGCGTGCCGAGACGGCTTCATGCTCGGGCACGATCTTGAACAAGGTCTTGTACTGCGTGTCGACTCGCCAGATACAGGCCCGCGGCCCTTCGTTGTCGAAGTACATGATCGGGCGGGTAGCGCTCCAGGTCGGGTTGACGATGCTCCAGCCCTCCTCGGTGTCGTTGTGCGCGGTGACATTTTCACTGTAGGTATTGTGGCTCTGCTGGTCGTAGTCCAGGGACAGGCTGGAATTGTCTGCATTCAGGTCCTGGCCCACCCGCGCCCGGGCATGGCGCAGGGTATTGGAGGGCGTCTGGTACGACTTCAGGCTGGCCTCGGGCGCGCTGCGTGAACCCAGGCGGTAGGTCATGCTTTGCTGCAAGTCGCCACCGATACGCTGGCGGTAGTACAGCAACCCACCGTCGAACCCGGCGAAGCGCAGGCCCTGGTCGTTGTTGCCCTGGGCGGCCCAGCCGGTGAAGGCGATGTCCCGGGCGATGGGATACAGGCCCGGCTGGTCATCGGCATATTCATACAGGGTCCCGACAAAGCCGCCCTGGTCCCGCTGGTACAGGCCGGTGAACAGCACCACGCGCAACACGCCATCGATCACCTGGGCGTCGACGATCTGCTTGTCGCCCCGAGGGGGTACGGCAGGGAAGGCCGCCAACGGGAAGCGCTGCCAATGCTCGGCTTCATCCAGACGGTACTGGCGCGTCGGGTCCATGGGCAGCAACTGGTTCTGGCCCGGGGCCGGGGGGATCGGCAGCGGCGCGAGCATCTTCAACTGGGCGCGGTAGGCCCCCTCCAGGCAGTCGTCCGACGTGCAGGTATCGCGAACCTCGCGCAGCCAGCGCACTTGCAGCAGGCGAAACACCTGCAGGTGCTTGAGCTCGTTGTAGCGACGATTCAATTCATCGTCCTGGGCGGAGAGCTTCGGCGCGTTGCAAACCGCCTTCTCGACCGAGGTCGAGGCCTTGGCACAGTCGAAACCGGCGGCGCCCGCTTGCGGTGCGAGCACGGCCAGGGTCAGGCCGGCGGTCGCCAGGGACAGCAGGGAAAGCTTCATCGAAACATCCTTGTAGGGAAGCGAAACGGGATCAGGGATTGGTGAAGGTCTGTAGATAGGCCAGCAGGTTGTCGATTTTCTCTTCGTCGCTCAAGCCCCAGAAAATCATCCGGGTGCCGGGCACCACGCCCTTGGGATCTTGCAGGTACTGGGTGAGCTTGTCCCGGGTCCAGACGATGCCCGAGGACTTCATCGCCGTCGAATACTGGTAGTCCTGGGCGCTGCCGGCCGGGCGGTCGATGATGCCGTTCAGCTCGGGCCCGAACGAACTGCGCACCGAAGGCCCGATATTGTGACAACCACTGCACAGGCGCTTGAACAGTTTGGCGCCGGCTTCGGCATCGCCGGCCACGACCGGGGCGCTGAACAGCATGGAGTGGAGCAACAGGGCGAGGATGGATACGGCGATGGGTTTCATGGAGGCCTGCGTGCAGCTGGAGTCGGCGGCTATTGGAGCATGAAGCGCATGCCTGGGGGGAGCCTTGCCATGCAAGGCTCGCAAGCGCCCACTGAATACCCAGTGGCGGGCCCTTCTGGACAAGGTCGTAGACACACCCGTCCTGGCGATAATTGACCCCGTGACCCGGTCGCCGGCCAACGCCGAAAAGCCCGACAGGAACTTCCGGCCTTGGTGTGAGCTTTTTAGTTCAGAGCCATTGTTGAGTTGATAGGCAGTATTTGATTTTTGGGTAGTTGCGTTTTACATGAATTCAAGCCCGTTCAAACACTAACCCAATCATGTAAAACAGGCAGGCGATGCGCACTTGATGCGCATCGCCTGCCAACATTAAGCGGTAGCTACTACAAAAGCGTTCAATTGATAATCCGCCACTACTTGCGCAAAGGCGGTGCGCGGCTTTTTGGTTGCGGTGCCTAGATTCGAATCATAAACCTGCATTTCCGTGGCGCTAATGATGTAGATGCCAATGACATGCCTATCATTTCCCGCCCAGATTTTAGTGCCGGTGTTGTATGTCGAAAAGTCCTTGGTAACCTGGTCCTTCGACTTGGACTTGCCGTGTATCGCCTGCTCCGCCGCTTTTACTTGGGAGGCCAAGCTATTCGATGCCTCAATCACTTGCTGAGCCAACTGGATCTTGCCCGGATCGTCAAAGTTGCGAATATCGAACTTTGCCGGATGTTTGGCATCATTGAGCCAGGCGCTGGATAGCACAGCGCAGAACTGCCCTACATCTACCCAGTCGCCTTTGGGAGCACTTGATTGAATGATGTAGACGACATCGGGCAGGCCCAATGTATCCGGATTCAACCAAAGAAAAGGGTTAGGGGTTGTAATGCTGCCTACGGTAATAATATTAGCCATGATTTTTTCCTGCGCGTCATGATGAATGAGATCAAGGTTTCCAGCATGGCTGGCCTGCAGCATCCGCAATGTCATGCGCTGCCATGGTCAGGAAATACTGTTTTTTCGCTGCTGGAGTCGCTGTCGGCGCTTCCCAGTCAGCAAAAATAACGGTATAGGTCGCATCGTGGTTAACAACTTTCAGGCAGTTATAGGCAACCTGATCAAACTTGCTGCCGGGGTCATCTGGGCGAGTATTGGTTCCCACGACCAGATTCCCCTGAGTCCAAGCCAGTAATGATTGCCAGACTTCTACGGCCTCGGGATTTTGCGGCGTATGCAGTCCGGCGACCAACAGCGGTACATTGCCCTGGAATGAGCCGAGATTGACAGTACGGGTACCGATAATGGCATTGATCAAGTTCGTTCTGTCTGTATCGCTGGTGAAATTGTCGGTGCCAAATTCGACCAATTCTTCCCATGGAATAATATGGTGACGCGACAAGCCGCTGGCGATTTTATCATTAAAGGGATAGCTGGGACGGCCTGCTGCCATGGCAAAGCTGCATGTAAAGCTAAATAACAAGGCGAAACAAAGCATTACTTTCTTCATGATGAACTCCTTTCATTATTAACACCGATGGCCGTGGCCTATCGATCAGGCAAACTCACTTTTGCTCGAGTAATCAAACTTATAAATCGACGGATTGTGGTTTTGGACGCCTCCTTTGCCGCGCAGTATTTTGTTGCTTGGTAGGTAGAGCCTGGCGCTATAGTTCAGCCGGGTGTCGTAACCAGACAGTTAACGGTCTTTACGTCGCATCCACCGATCAAGTGGTGGCTCGGATCGACCCTGCCTTTAGAGCCAAAGGACTGGTTGTAGCCGGGAATGGGCGAACCCAGAACAGCCAGGGCATCACGCACTTGTATCTGGCTCGCCTGAGCCCACCTCATATAAAGATCGGACTCGGCACGAGCAAAGTTATCGCCATCTACCCGCACCGTTGCGTCAGCGGATGACTGAGCGTGTGCATTGGCAAAAGTGGCCAGCGTCAAGGCGACGATGCAGGCCATGGATGATTCGGGCATGTAGACCTCTGGCTCTTTCAAGTGGGCACTTTCTTTCAGACTGTATAAGCCCCTCCTTCTGGAAACTTGCCATTTGGTGCCAAAAGTACAACAAGCCAGTGTCGAGAAGGGCGCCATTGGAAGGCGCCCGCTAGTTGCGGGAAGGGGCAGGCGAAGAGCTTAGCGATCAACTTTCAAGAGCGAGCGGTAGCGCGCTGGTGAACTTCCGGTCCAGCGCTTGAAAGCTCGGGTAAAGTGCGCTTGATCACTGTAGCCCACCATGTAGGCAATTTCGGTTGCGCTGTACTTGCCGCTGGCAATCAGTTGTAGCGCTTCGTTGCGACGAGTGTTGTCCCGCAGGTCTTCGAAGTCGATGCCGCAATATTTGAGGCGACGCTGTAGCGTTCGGGAAGACAAGCCCAGGTTTCTTGATATGGCGGTCAGTGTGGATCGATTCTGATCCCCGATCCGTTCGATAAGCATGCCGGCGGCTTTCGCGGTCGACCTCAAGGCCTCGGCGACTTTCCAGGCGTCATCCCGGCCGAGCTGCACAGAGATGTCGAGTAACTCACGATCGAATTCGATCATGTTGTGCTGCGCGTTCATGTGCAGATTCGGCCCCAGGTACTTTTCCAGTGCCTCATTCCCTCGTTGCCTCGGGTTTTGCAAATGCACACGGATGGCGCATGGCTCTCCGGACATCAGCGGTACTTTTCTCAGCAGCGCCAGGGTGCCGAGAATGGCCTGCTTCGGATTCGCCCCGTGCTGTCCGGTGGATTGTCGGATCAGTTTCAGCGTACGGCCTTCGGTGACGATTCTTACGTCGCTTCCTTGATGCAGTAAGTTCGTATGGATCGCCGCCACTGCGCACGTCTGAGCGAGATTGGACGAACCCAGGATCAACTCGCCCCAGGCGCCGAGGGAGCGTACTTCGATCAAATACCCCGCCGTTGCACCCGCGAAGGGGTCCTGTGTGAGCGCGGTCATTTCACTGGCTATACGAAAGCAGGTCGCCCGGGGCATCCAGGCATCCGGGTATTGAAAAACCTGAGGGGAAATACCGTAACCTCGAAAGAACTCCTGCGGCGATACCCCATGCATGCTCAGGTAGGGCGCTATTTGCTGAAGCATGCTGAGTTTGATGGAGGACGTTGGGTGGGTCATGAGCGTTTGCACCTGCGTCGAAGGACCGTCCTGGTCCGCAGGGAAACACTAGCGCAAAACGTTCGACCCAGTCGTACCGACGACCGCGCAGCACCATAAGGGGCGAACCCGCCACAATATCAGCGTGGCTTCAGGCAGGGCGCGGCTGCAAGAAGCATGAGGCCAGTGCGCGAACTCAGGTGAAGCCAGAAGCTGGCGAGGGGGCAGGAAGCGAGTCTGAAGCTCCCGGGAACCGAGAAACCCTGCTCAAGGCATTGGGAGAGGATTTCTTGATCCTGGAAACGACAAAGCCCTCGCATCGCTGCGAGGGCTTTGTCTTATATGGTGCCGGCACCAGGAATCGAACCCGGGACCTACTGATTACAAGTCAGTTGCTCTACCAACTGAGCTATACCGGCGTGTCAGGGCGACGATTATAGCGATTGGCGGGGTTCTGTAAACCCCTGAAAACTGACTATTTTTGCCCGGGCCTCAGCGCCGGATGGGCCCGCAACCTGTCGTGGTTGCGGGGCCGGGCGCCTGGTGTGGCGGTTCAGATCGCCAGGCTGTCCACCACGCCGCCGTCCACGCGCAGGGCCGCACCGGTGGTGGCCGAGGAGAATGGCGAGGCGATGTAGGTCACCAGGGAGGCCACTTCCTCGACTTCGGCCACGCGCTGGATGATCGAGCTGGGGCGCTCGCGGCGCACGAAGGCGTCGGCTTCTTCCCGGGCGCTGCGACCGGATTGGCGCACCGCGTCGGCCACCAGGTTGGCCACGCCTTCGGTGAAGGTCGGGCCCGGCAGGATCGCGTTCACGGTCACGCCGGTGCCGGCCAGGCGCTTGGCCAGGCCATGGGAGACGGCCAGGTTGGCGGCCTTGGTGACGCCGTAGTTGATCATCTGCGCCGGGATGGCGACGCCCGATTCCGAGGACAGGAAGATCACCCGGCCCCAGCCGCGCTCGACCATGCCCGGGGTGTAGTGGCGGGACAGGCGCACGCCGGAAAGCACGTTGATTTCGTAGAAATCCATCCATTGCTGGTCGTCGGTGTCGAAGAAGTCGACATCGTTGTAGATGCCCAGGTTGTTCACCAGGATGTCGGCCTGGGGCGCGGCGGCGAACAGGATATCGGCGCCGGCCGCGGTGCCGAGGTCCGCGACCACGCCCCGGGCGCTGCCGTTATTGGCGTGGATGCCGGCGACGGCTTCCGCCACCGAGGCCGCGTTGCGGCCGACGATGACCACGCTGGCGCCGGAGGCCGCCAGGCTTCGGGCGATGCCCAGGCCGATGCCGCCGGTGGAGCCACTGATGATGGCGGTCTTGCCGCCCAGATCGATTTGCATGTTCGGATTCCTCATCTTGGGGGCACGAGACCTGTGCCGGTGATCGATTCGATATGGCGAGATCCTAAACATCGCCAGTAAGATCGCATATGACTTAATTGGTCAGACTTGAGTCCCTGAGGGTCATATGCTGGATCTTAGACAATTGCGTTATTTCGTCGCCGTCGCCGAAGTCGAGCACGTCGGCAAGGCGGCCGAGCAACTGCACATTTCCCAATCGCCGCTGAGCCGGCAGATCGCCCAGCTGGAAGAACGCCTCGGCCTGCAACTGTTCGAGCGTAGCCAACAACGCCTGCGCCTGACGTCCGACGGTCGCACCTTCCTCCACGAAGCCCGGGCCCTGCTCAAGCATGCCGAGCGCCTGGAGTCCCTGGGGCGGCGCCTGGGGCGTGGCGAGACGGGCGGGCTGTGCATCGGCTACGTCAGCCATGCGATCCATGCCGGGGTGCTGCCCGGTGCCTTGCGCCATGTGCGTGAAGAGCGCCCGGGTATCCATATCGCGCTGTACAACCTGTCGGCCCAGGAGCAGTTCGAAGGGTTGCGCCAACGCAGCCTGGACATCGCCCTGGTCTGCGAACCGCCGGCCACCGACGATCCGGAGCTTGTGGCCGCCCAGGTGTTCGACGACCCGCTGCGCCTGGCCTTGCCCCTGGGGCATCCCTTGGCGGACAAGCCCAGCATCGAACCGGCCGACCTGCACGAGCAGGACTGGATCATGGTCGAAGGCCAGTTGCAGCCCAGCCGGCGCGAGCGCTTCCTGGCCAGTTGCGTGGCCGCGGGCTTCACCCCGCAGATCCGCTTGGAAGCCGCCGAGCCGCTGAGCGCCCTGGGCCTGGTATCCGCCGGCCTGGGCCTGGCGCTGATCCAGCAGAGCATCCATGGCGAAGGCAACCCGAACGTGGTCCTGCGCGAGCTGCCCTGGTTGCAGCAGAGCACCGGCCTGTGGGCGGCCTGGCACCGTGTCGACCTGCGGCCGATCGTCGGGGATTTCCGCGAGATGGTGCTGGCGGGGGCGGCAAGCTGAACTTGGAGGGGCCTGGCTGGGGGCGGGGAGCGGTCCTAGGGCGATTTGACCTTTATAGTCTTAAGTCTGTCGAATTATGACTTGGACGGTCTCGTTTGGCCGGTTTTAGGATGCGCTCACTGGAGTTCACAAGCGACTCCCCCCAACCCGGAGCAATCCATGAGCCTCAAATCCTTGATCCCAACCCGCCTAGGTTTCGGCAGCGCCCCACTGGGCAACATGTTCCGCGCCGTATCCGCCGAAGAAGTACAGTCCACCGTCGATGCCGCCTGGAACAACGGCGTGCGTTACTTCGACACCGCCCCCTTCTACGGTGCCGGCCTCTCCGAAAGCCGCCTGGGCGCCGCACTGGCCAAGCGTCCACGCAACGAATACGTACTGAGCAGCAAGGTCGGCCGCATCATCCTCGACGAACTGGAAGACCCTGCCGCCCGTGAACTGGGCGAGAAGAGCGGCCTGTTCGAACACGGCAACCGCAACCGCATCGTCAACGACTACAGCGCCGATGCCACCCTGCGCTCCATCGAAGACAGCCTCGAGCGCCTGGGCACCGACCACCTGGACATCGTCTGGATCCACGACATCGCCCAGGACTTCTACGGCGACGAATGGCTGACCCAGTTCGAAATCGCCCGTACCGGCGCCTTCCGCGTGCTCTCCCGCCTGCGTGAAGAAGGCGTGATCAAGGCCTGGGGCCTGGGCGTCAACCGCGTCGAGCCGATCGAACTGACCCTGGACCTGGACGAACCCCGTCCCGATGGCTTCCTGCTGGCCGGCCGTTACTCGCTGCTGGACCACGACCGCGCCCTGCAACGGGTCATGCCGCAAGCGGTGGAGCAAGGTGTCGGCATCGTCGTCGGCGGTCCTTACAGCTCGGGTGTCACCGCCGGTGGCGAGCACTTCGAGTACCAGCAGGCCAACCAGCAAGTGCTGGCCAAGCTGGAGCGCATCCGCGCCGTTGCCCGTGCCCACGATGTGGACGTCAAGGCTGCGGCCCTGCAGTTCGCCCTGGCCCATCCGGCGGTGGTCTCGGTGATCCCCGGTTCGACCCGCCCACTGCACGCCAATGAAGACCACGCCGCCATCAGCGCGGTGATCCCGGCCGCCTTCTGGCAGAACCTGCGCGAGCAGGGCCTGATCAACCCAGTGGCGCCTGTTCCAGCCCAGTGATCCTACCCGCGCGGGGCCGCCTGGCGGCCCTGTCGCAAGCGTTTGCGACCTTATTGAAGGGGCTGTAGCCCCAGGAGAAATCATCATGGCCCAGGCCAAAGCTTCCATCGAACTGAACATTGACGCTGCGCGCGTCTGGCAACTGATCGGCGGCTTCGACTCGCTGCCCGACTGGCTGCCCTTCATCCCCCACAGCGCCCTGAGCGAAGGCGGCCGGGTCCGCAGCCTCAAGAGCGCCGAAGGCGACACCATCATCGAGCGCCTGCTGGACTTCAACGAAGCCGGTCGCAGCTACAGCTACACCATCCTCCAGGGGCCAGCCCCCGTGCGCGACTACCAGTCGACCCTGCGCGTGGTAGAGAGCGGCAAGGGCTCGCGCGTCGAGTGGTCCGGCTCGTTCGTGCCAGCCGGCATCAGCGACGCACAAGCCATCGAGCTGTTCACTACCATCTACGCCGATGGCCTGGCAGCGCTCAAGCAAGCCCTGCAAGGTTGATCGCGGCACCCAAGGCGCCGTGCCCGGCGGCGATCGCTCGTCGCCGGGCACGGCGTTTTTTCATGGGCGCGTTTCAACCCCGGTTCGCCACCGACTCGGCCAGGATGCACAGCAGCTCGAACATCAGGGTCGCGCCGGCCAGGGCGGTGGCGCCGCCGAGGTCGAAGGGCGGCGAGACTTCCACCACGTCGGCGCCCACCAGGTTCAGGCCGCGCAGGCCGCGGATCAGCTGCTGGGCCTGCAGGGTGGTCATGCCGCCGATCTCCGGGGTGCCGGTGCCGGGGGCGAAGGCCGGGTCGAGCACGTCGATGTCGAAGCTGATGTAGGTCGGCTCGGCGCCCACCACGCGCCGGGCTTCGGCCAGGGTCGCCTCGACGCCCAGGTCGGCGAATTCCTCCATGTGGATCACGCGGATCCCGCAGTCCTTGGCGAAGTCTTCGTCGTCGGCCGAGTAGATCGAGCCGCGGATGCCGATCTGTACCGTGCGCCTGGGGTCCAGCAGGCCCTCTTCGATGGCCCGGCGAAAGGGCGTGCCGTGGGTGTAGAGGTTGTCGCCGAAGTAGCGGTCGTTGGTATCGGAATGGGCATCGAAGTGCACCATGCCGATCGGCCGCTGGCGGGCCAGGGCCCGGAAGATCGGCAGGGTCACCAGGTGATCGCCGCCCACCGACAACGGCACCGCGCCGGCCTGGTGCAGTTGGCTGAAGAAACCCTCGATCTGTTTCAGCGAATCCAACAAGTCGATGGGGTTGACCGGGGCATCGCCCAGGTCGCCGACCCGCACCAGGTCATAGGGGGCGATACGGCTGACGTGGTGCACCTTGCGCATCAGGCTCGACTGGTTGCGCACCTCGCGCGGGCCATGGCGGGCGCCGGCGCGGTTGGTGGTGCCGCCATCCCAGGGCACCCCCACCAGGGCGATCTGCACCTGCGCCGGGTCGTCGAACAGCGGCAGGCGCATGAAGCTTGGAATACCGGCGAAGCGCGGGACCAGGGCAGCGTCTATCGGCTGCGGGAAAGACTGGGACATGGGCGATTCCTCGTTGTGGATTCAGGGATCAATCGGCGCTGCTGCGCAGAGTCGGTGCCGGCTGGCTCATCAGGCTGACGGCGACGAAGGTCAGCAGGCTGACGCCCAGGCCGTAGTAGATCGGGGTGTTGGCCAGGATGCCGTCGCGGGCCATGCAGCCGATCACCGTCAGGCTGCCGCTGACCATGCAGGCGATGGCCCCGGCAGCCGAGGCCCGGCGCCACAGCAAGGCGCCGATGATCGGCACCAAGAGGCTGCCCACCAGCAGGTTGTAGGCGATGCTCAGGCCGGCGATCACGTCGTTGACCAGACAGGCCATCAGCAGCATCGCCACCCCCAGGCCGAGGGTGATCCAGCGGCTGCTGGCCAGGTGGTTTTCCCGGCCGCGGGTCAGGAAGCGGCTGTAGATGTCTTCCTTGAGCACCGTGGCCGAGGCCAGCAGGCAGGCACTGGCGGTGGACATGATGGCGGCCAGGGCGGCGGCCACCACCAGTCCGCGCAGTCCGGCCGGCAGTACGTTGCGGGTGACTTCGGCGAAGGCGTTCTCGGCCACCGCCAGGTCCGGTAGCAGCAGCTTGGCGGCGGCCCCCACCAGGGCACAGGCGGCGCCGTAGAACATGCAGTAGACCCCGGCGCCGAGGCCGGCGTAGCGCACCACCCGTTCGCTGCGGGCGGTGAACAGCCGCTGCCAGATGTCCTGGCCGATCAGCGCGCCGAAGAAGTACAGCAGGAAGTAGGCGAGGAGGGTGTCCAGGCCGATGTTGCCCCACTCGAAGAACCCCGCCGGCAACCTCGCCTGCATGGCTTCGAGGCCGCCGGCCTGGCCGACGCTCATGGGCAGCAGGACGCAGAAGATGCCCAGGGTCATGATCACGAACTGGATGATGTCGGTGAGGGTCAGCGACCACATGCCGCCGATCACCGAGTAGAAGATCACCAGCGTGCCGCCGCAGAGAATCGCCGGGATGCGCGGGATGTCGAACACCACCTCGGTGATCGAGCCGATGGCGATGGTCGCGGTGACCGCCACCATCAGGTCGTAGGCCACCATCACGCAGCCGCCGATCAGGCGCGACGAGGCCTGGTACCGCTGTTCGAGGATCTGGGTCACGGTGAATACCCGCAACTGGGCGATCTGCCGGGACAGCACCAGGCTCAGGACGATGATCCCCAGGCCCAGCATGAACACCAGCCACAACCCGGAGATTCCATGGCTGTAGCCCAGGCGTACCGAGCCGATGGTGGAGGCGCCGCCGAGCATCACCGCCGACAGGGTGCCCAGGTACAGCGCCGGGCCCAGGCGTCGCCCGGCCACCAGGAAATCGTCCTGGTTGCGCACTTTGCGCATGCCCCACCAGCCAAGGCCGGCCATCAGCAGGACGTAGACCAACATGACCGCATAATCGAGTGCCATAACCGGTGCTCCCTGGTTGTTCTTGTTGTGCAGGCAGGTGAGCGCAGGGTAGATCGTGGATTGGCCGGGATACATCCCGGCAGGCGCAAGCTGGCTTGTGTTTTCACGCAAGTGGCCCGGTGGCGTGGTTTTGCCCGGGCCGCCATGAAGTCTGCGCCATTCCTGCCGATAGCCTGCCCGGGCCACGCGGCGCAATCAGTCAAAGGAAGCAGTAGCGATGAATGTCAGAAGTCTGGCCCTGGTGGCGTTGTTGGGCTCGCTTGGCGCGTGCAGCGTCAAGCCAGTGGAGCCCTATTCGGAGCCGCCCCTGGGCGCGTCGGTGGCGCAGTTGCGGGTGATCACCAACGGTGAAGTGCGCGGTGGGGCCTATGCCGGCTGCATCGGCGACAACCAGCGCCTGGCCAAGGCCGGGCGTTTCGGCAGCGAGCACCGGCCGAACGTCAACTATCCACAGTTTCCCGAGGCCCCTCGGCAGATCGACATGCTGCCGCGATTCGCCCCGAAGCTGCCGGACTACCCCGGGGCCATTCGCCGCGGTGAGGGCGAATATTCCGAGGTCGCCACCGAATACCGGGTTCCCGCCGGACGCCCGTTCCTGCTGGAGGGCGGCGGGGTGGCGGCCGGGGGAACCGGCAACGCCTACCGCACCTGCCCGCAGGTACAGAAGGTGGTGGTGTTCGAACCGGGCAAGAGCTACGAGGCCTATGTCGGCCTGAACTACATTCCGGTGGCCGGCGGCGAGGTGGAGGCAATGTGCGTATTCACCGTGTACCAGCTGCTGCCCCTGAGCAAGCCGGGGGCCAGCATGCCTTTGGCGTTGCAGACCAGCGCGCCGGCGCAGCAGCGCTGTTCCGGTCGGTGAGGGGATCACGCCCGGGCCTGTGCTGATGGCAGGCCAGGGCGTGGCTGGGCTAGGTGGGCTGGCCGGAGGAGTCGATGGCTTGGCGCACCAGCGGATGCAGCTCGCTTTGTTGTTGCTGCCGGTGCCAGGCCAATAGCTCCTGGCGCATGGCCGGGGTCCAGAACAGCTGCATGTGGTTGCGCACGCTGCTTGCCGCCTGGGCCTGGTCCGGCTCGTTGGCGAAGTACGAAGCGATCTGGTTGGCCATCTTGACCAGGTTGGCGGTGCTCATCGGCGCACCTCCGCCTTGTGGCTCCGGGACCGGTCGCGGGCTTGCAGCAGGCGCTGCTGCTCGTCGCTGAAGGCTTGGTAGCGCTTCTGCCATTCGGACGGATGGTAGACCCGGCTGACCTCCACCGCCGTGACCTTGTACTCCGGGCAGTTAGTGGCCCAGTCGGAGTTGTCGGTGGTGATGACGTTGGCGCCCGACTCGGGGAAGTGGAAGGTGGTGTAGACCACTCCCGGCGCCACCCGCTCGGTCACCCGGGCACGTAGCACGGTCTGCCCGGCGCGGCTGCCGATGCCGACCCAGTCGCCTTCGCTGATGCCGCGGCTCTCGGCGTCGGTGGGGTGGATCTCCAGGCGGTCCTCGGCGTGCCAGGCGACGTTGTCGGTGCGCCGGGTCTGGGCGCCGACGTTGTACTGGCTGAGGATGCGCCCGGTGGTCAGCAGCAGCGGATAGCGGCTGTTGACCTTCTCGTCGGTGGGCACGTAGCCGGTGAGCATGAAGCGCCCCTTGCCGCGCACGAACTCGTCGATGTGCATGGTCGGCGTACCGTCCGGGGCCTGGGCGTTGCACGGCCATTGCAGGCTGCCGTGACGGTCCAGGCTGGCATAGCTGACGCCGTTGAAGGTCGGGGTCAGGCGGGCGATCTCATCCATGATCTGCGACGGATGCTCGTAGTGCATCGGGTACCCCAGGGCCGCCGCCAGGGCCAGGGTGCCTTCCCAGTCGGCCTTGCCGCCCAGCGGCTCCATGACCTTGCGCACCCGCGAGATGCGGCGCTCGGCGTTGGTGAAGGTGCCGTCCTTTTCCAGGAACGAGGCCCCAGGCAGGAATACATGGGCGAACTTGGCGGTTTCGTTGAGGAAGATGTCCTGCACCACCACGCATTCCATGGCCGACAGGGCGGCGGTCACGTGCTGGGTGTTGGGGTCGCTCTGGGCGATGTCCTCGCCCTGGCAGTACAGGCCCTTGAAGCTGCCGCCCAGGGCCGCCTCGAACATGTTGGGAATGCGCAGGCCCGGATCGGGTTGCAGGCTGACGTTCCACGCCTGCTCGAACTCCTGGCGCACGGTCTGGTTGGAGATGTGCCGGTAGCCTGGCAGCTCGTGGGGGAAGGAGCCCATGTCGCAGGAACCCTGGACGTTGTTCTGGCCCCGCAGCGGGTTGACCCCGACCCCTTCGCGGCCGATGTTGCCGGTGGCCATGGCCAGGTTGGCGATGCCCATCACCGAGGTGCTGCCCTGGCTGTGCTCGGTGACGCCCAGGCCATAGTAGATCGCCGCGTTACCGCCAGTGGCGTAGATCCGGGCCGCGGCGCGGATGTCGGCCGCCGGGACCCCGCAGATGGCGCCCAGCACCTCCGGCGAGTTGTCCGCACGGCTGACGAAGGCGCTCCACAGGGCGAAGGCCTCGGGCTCGCAGCGGGCCTCGACGAACGCCTGGTCCACCAGGCCCTCGGTGACGATCACGTGGGCCAGGGCGTTGAGCATGGCCACGTTGGTCCCCGGGCGCAGGGCCAGGTGCAGCTCGGCGCGGGCGTGGACCGAGTCCACCAGGTCGATGCGCCGAGGGTCGATGACGATCAGCCGCGCCCCTTCACGCAGGCGGCGCTTGAGCTGGGAGCCGAACACCGGGTGGGCATCGCTGGGGTTTGCGCCCATCACCAGGATCACGTCGGCCTGCATCACCGAATCGAAGCTCTGGGTCCCGGCGGATTCTCCCAGGGTCTGCTTGAGGCCGTAGCCGGTGGGCGAATGGCAGACCCGGGCGCAGGTGTCGACGTTGTTGTTGCCGAAGGCCGCCCGCACCAGTTTCTGCACCAGGTAGGTTTCCTCGTTGGTGCAGCGGCTGGACGTGATGCCGCCGATGGAGTCGCGACCGTACTTGAGCTGGATGCGCCGCAGCTCGCTGGCGGCGTATTGCACGGCTTCGTCCCAGCTGACCTCCTGCCACGGGTCGCTGATGTGCTTGCGGATCATCGGCTTGGTGATGCGGTCCGGGTGGGTGGCGTAGCCCCAGGCGAAGCGGCCCTTGACGCAGGAATGGCCATGGTTGGCCTGGCCATTCTTGTCCGGGACCATGCGCACCAGCTGCTCGCCCTTCATCTCGGCGCGGAATGAACAGCCCACGCCGCAGTAGGCGCAGGTGGTGATCACCGCCCGGTCCGGCTGGCCCATTTCCACCACGCTCTTTTCCATCAGGGTCGCGGTGGGGCAGGCCTGCACGCAGGCGCCGCAGGACACGCATTCGGAATCCAGGAAGTTGTCGCCGCCGGCCGCCGCCACCCGGGATTCGAAGCCCCGGCCGCTGATGGTCAGGGCGAAGGTGCCCTGGGTTTCCTCGCAGGCGCGCACGCAGCGGTTGCAGACGATGCACTTGCTCGGGTCATAGTCGAAGTAGGGGTTGGAGCTGTCCTTCTGGTCACTCAAGTGGTTGGCGCCGTCGTAGCCATAGCGTACTTCGCGCAGGCCCACCTGGCCGGCCACGGTCTGCAGCTCGCAGTTGCCGTTGGCCGAACAGGTCAGGCAGTCCAGCGGGTGGTCGGAGATGTACAGCTCCATCACATTGCGGCGCAGGCTCGCGAGTTTCGGCGTCTGGGTATGCACCACCATGCCCTCGCTGACCGGGGTGGTGCAGGAGGCCGGGTAGCCGCGCATGCCGTCGATTTCCACCAGGCACATGCGGCAGGAACCGAAGGCCTCCAGGCTGTCGGTGGCGCAGAGCTTGGGAATGCTGGTGCCCAGCAGCGCGGCGGCGCGCATCACCGAGGTGCCCTGGGGCACGCTGATGCTGCGCCCGTCGATGCTCAGGCTGACCTGTACCTGGCTGTCGCGGGCCGGGGTCCCCAGGTCCACGGCGTTGAGGTCAATGTCCTTGGCGGGGTCGAAGAGTGTGATCATTGGTCGGCCTCCGTGGTGTGCAGACCGAAGTCGGCAGGGAAATGCTTGAGGGCGCTGGCCACCGGGTAGGACGTCATGCCGCCCAGGGCGCACAGCGAGCCGTATTGCAGGGTGTCGCACAGGTCCTTGAGGATCAGCGCCTGGTGCTGGCGCTCCTCGGGGCCGGGAGCCGCCAGCAGGCGGTCGATGACCTCCACGCCACGGGTCGAGCCGATACGGCACGGGGTGCATTTGCCGCAGGATTCCTCGGCGCAGAACTGCAGGGCGAAGCGTGCCATGTGGGCCAGGTCGAGGCTGTCGTCGGCCACCACCACGCCGCCGTGGCCGAGCATCGCGCCCATGGCGGCGAAGGCCTCGTAGTCCAGCGGTGTATCGAACTGCGCGGGCGGGACCCAGGCGCCGAGAGGGCCGCCGACCTGGGCCGCCTTCAGTGGCCGGCCGCTGGCGGTACCGCCACCGTAGTCATGCAGCAGCTCGCCCAGGGTCAGGCCGAAGGCCCGTTCCACCAGGCCGCCATGGCGGACATTGCCCGCTAGCTGGAAGGGCATGGTGCCCAGGGAGCGGCCCATGCCGTAGTCGCGATAGAAGGGCGCGCCCTTGGCCAGGATCAGCGGCACCGAGGCCAGGGTCAGCACGTTGTGCACCAGGGTCGGCCGGCCGAACAGGCCTTGCAGGGCCGGAATCGGCGGCTTGGCGCGGACGATCCCGCGCTTGCCTTCCAGGGAGTCGAGCAGCGCGGTTTCCTCGCCACAGATGTAGGCCCCGGCGCCGACCCGCACTTCCAGGTCGAAGGGCTGGCCGCTCCCGCCGGCATCGGCCCCCAGGTAGCCGGCGTCCCGGGCCAGGTCCAGGGCCGCGCGCAGGGTGGCCACTGCCTGGGGATATTCCGAGCGCACATAGATATAGCCCTGGCTGGCACCGACGGCGATGCCGGCGATGGCCATGCCCTCGATCAGCAGGAAGGGGTCGCCCTCCATCAGCATGCGGTCGGCGAAGGTCCCGGAGTCGCCCTCGTCGGCGTTGCACACCACGTACTTCTGCTGCGGCGGGGTCTCGCGCACCGTGCGCCACTTGATCCCGGCGGGGAAGGCCGCGCCGCCCCGGCCACGCAGGCCGGAGTCGAGCACCGCGGCCACGGTCTGCTCGCCGCCCAGGGCGATGGCGCGCTCCAGGCCGGCGAAACCGCCGTGGGCCCGATAGTCCTCCAGGGACAGCGGCCGGGTGATGCCGGCGCGGGCGAACAGCAGGCGCTGCTGGCTCTTGAGGTAGGGAATCTGCTCCACCAGGCCCAGGGCCAGGGGATGGCTGGCCGGATCGGCTTGCAGGGCGTCCAGCAGCGCCGGCACGTCGGCCACGCTCAGCGGACCGAAGCCCAGGCGGCCTTCGGGGGTATCGACTTCCAGCAGCGGTTCCAGCCAGTACAGGCCACGGGAACTGGTGCGTTGCAATTGCAGCGGCAGCTGGCGCTGGCCGGCCTGGGCCAGCAAGGCATCGGCCACCTGGTCGGCGCCCACGGCGCGGGCCAGGGAATCACAGGACAGGTAGAGGTTCATCACGCCTCCTCCCGGCAGCTGTCGAGCAACGCGTCCAGGCGTTCGGCGCTGAGCCGGGCATGCAACTGGCCGTCCAGCTCCAGGGCCGGCGAGCAGGCGCAGGCGCCCAGGCAGTACACCGGTCGCAGGCTGATGCGGCCATCGGCGCTGCTGCCATGGTCGTCCAGTTGCAGGCGCTCGCGCAGCTGCGCCGCCAGTTGCTCGGCGCCCCGGCTCTGGCAGGATTCGGCCCGGCACAGGCGCAGGATGTGCCGCGCGGGCGGTGCGGTGCGAAAGTCATGGTAGAAGCTGATCACGCCGCGCACTTCGGCCTGGCTCTGGTTGAGCCCATGGGCGATGGCGGGGATGGCCAGGTCGGGGATGTAGCCCAGCTCTTCCTGGATCTGGTGGAGCAGCGGCAGCAACGCCCCGGGAACGTCCTTGTGGCGCTCCAGCAGGGTGTGGATCACAGGCAGGTGCAGCGATTCATCAGGCATACAGCATTCCTCACGGTCACGGACACACCTGGTGGTTGTCGGTTGTCCGAAAGTCCCGGCTGCGGCCCTGGTTGCCACGTCACGGTAGCGCGGCGATCCGGCCGGTAGCCATGCACCCTGGATGGGTATCTTGTCGTACCCGGTGCGGTCGTCGCCGCACCTGTTCAGGGCATAAAGGGCAGCTTGACACGCTGCCTCTGATTGCTCCGCCCCAAAGCGACTTGCTCAGTTCCGAAAGCGACTCTCCATTGAGTCTAGAAGAGACGGTGCAAGCCCGTGGGACGAGCCGCGCACTATGGAACCAAACCCATGGGGCCAGAAGTGACTTCGGTCAGTTCCTGGCCGAATAATCCGGGTGATCGGAGGCGGTTGTAGCGAGGGAGCTTGCTTCCGCTCGGGCGCGCAGCGGCCGTAGAACCTGGCTCCACGGCGCGTCGGTGGCAAGCGGGACCCAGGTATTGGACCGACGCTGCCATCCCGCGCGAGCAAGCGCCCCCGCCACCAGAAGGTGGGTCAGTAACGGGCGCGGCGCTGGGCGTAGTACTGCAGCACCAGGCGGCCGATGAGCACCAGCAGGGTCAGGCTGATCAGCAGCACGGAAATGGCCGCCACGCTGGGGTCGACGTTGTCCCGCAAGCCGCTCCAGATCCGCCGGGGCAGGGTGTTGACGTCGATGCTGGTGATGAACAGGGTCACGGCCACCTCTTCCCAGGACAGGGCGAAGCTCAGCAGCGCGGTGGAGAAGATCCCCAGCTTGAGGTTCGGCAGGATCACCAGGAAGGTGGTCTGCATCAGGCTGGCCCCCAGGTTGCGCGAGGCCAGCTCGATGCGCCGGTCCACCTGGCTCAGCGCCACCAGCATGGTCACTACGCCGTAGGGCACCACCATCACCACATGGGCGATCACCACCCCGGGCAGGCTGTCGTAGCCCCAGCCCGGGGCGATGCTGCCCAGCTTGGTTTCCATGAAGTACAGGACCAGGGCCGAGATCACCGGCGGGATCGCCATGGGCAGCAGCACCAGGCCGATCAGCAGGGTCGCCAGGCGCGAGCGCAGGTACCAGATGCCCAGGCTGAAGCTCACCGCCAGCAAGGTGGCGATCAGGCTGGTGGCCGTGGCGATGGCCAGGCTCTGGCCGATGCTCGACAGCCAGTCGGGATTGCTCAGCAAGGCTTGGTAGTGGCGCAGCGACCAGTTGCCCTCGGGCATCGACAGGTAGCGTTTGGCGGTGAAGGACACCGGGATCACCGTCAGCAACGGGAACAGCATGAAGGCCATGGCGACCACGGCGATCAGCCGGGTACTCAAGGCAGTGCGATGTGTATTCATAGTGACCTCAACCCACCAGTCGGTTGACACGGGTGATGCGCATCAGCAGCCAGATCAGCGCGCTGACCAGGGCCAGCAGCACCAGGCTCAGGGCTGCGCCCAGCCCCCAGTTGCTGGTCTGGAACATCTGCAGGAACACGTACTCGGCGATCATCACGGTCTGTCCGCCACCCAGCAGCACCGGGGTGATGAAGAAGCCCAGGCAGAACACGAAGACCATGATGAAGGCCCCCAGCAGCCCCGGCAGGGTCTGCGGCAGCAGCACTTGCCAGAACGTCCGCAGGGCCCCGGCGCCCAGCCCGCGCGAGGCCAAGAGGACCCGCTGGTCCAGCTGGCGCATGCTCGACAGCAGCGGGAACAAGGCATAGGGGATCATGAAGTGGAGCATGCCGATCACCACCCCCAGTTCGTTGCGGGTCAGTTGCAGCGGATGCTCGATCCAGCCCAGGGACAACAGGCTGTCGTTGATCACGCCGTTGCTGCGCAGGGCGATCAGCCAGCCGAAGGCCCGCACCAGCACCGAGATCCAGAATGGGATGAACACGCAGATCTCCACCATGCGCTGCCAGAACGGCGGGCTGAAGACCCAGCAGTAGGCCAGCAGGTAGCCGATGACCAGGGCCAGCAGGCTCACGGTCAGGCACAGGCGCAGGGTGCGCAGCAGCATGTCGTGGATCGCCGGGTCGCTGGCGATGCGCTGGTACTGCTCGATGCCGGGTTCGGGCAGGGTGAAGCTCCAGCTCACCACGCCGACGAAGGGCAACAGGTAGAACAGCACCAGCAACAGCGGCAGCGGTACCAGCAGCAGGCTGCGTTCCAGGCGCGCGGTTTGGGTCGCACTCATGGTCGGCGCCTCACTTGGACAGGTGGGTCAGGTACTGCTCCAGGGTGCTGGAGTAGTGATCGGCGTACCACTGGGTGTCCAGCAGGATCTGCTTCTTCATGTTGGCTTCGGAGGCACAGTTGAGCTCCAGTTGCTCGGGGCTCATCAGCTTCTGGGTGGCCGGGTTGGATGGACCGTTGCCGAGGATCTCGAACAGCTTGAACTGGCCTTCCGGTTGCAGGGCATGCTGGATGAACTGCATGGCCGGAGCCGTACCCGCCGGGTTGTTGCTGAGCACGCTCCAACTGCTGTTGGTGAGGAAGGCGTTGTCATAGCCCCATTTGATCCGGCCCCCGCTGTCTTCGCGCAGCAAGGTGGCGCGGGTGTGCCAGAGCACGCCCATGGAGGCTTCGCCTTCGATCATCAGTTGCTGGCTTTCCGCGCCCGAGCCCCAGAACGACAGGACGTGGGGTTTGAGTTCGTCGATCTTGCGTAGGGCCCGTGGCACGTCCAGCGGATACAACTGGTCGGCGGGCACGCCGTCGGCCAGCAGGGCGGCCTCGAGCATGCCGTTCATCCACTTGTAGAGGGTGCGCTTGCCGGGGAATTTCTCCACGTTCCAGAAGTCCGCCCAGTCCCTAGGGCCGTTGTCGCCGTATTTTTCGCTGTCCCAGGCCAGCACGTAGCTGAGCATGTAGCCGGCGATCCCGTAGTCATGGGACAGCCCGGGGGCTACCTGGTCGCGCTGCACCACGCTGTAGTCCAGGGGTTGCAGGATCTTCTCGCGGCCCAGGTTCAAGGCGCTGTAGCCTTCCATGTCCACCACGTCCCAGCTGGGCTGGCCGCTGGCCAGTTGCGAGCGTACCGCGCCTTCGGTGGGGCCGGCGCCGTCGATGCGCACCGGGATGCCGGTGCTCTTGGTGAAGCTGTCGGCCCAGGCCGCGCGGAAGGCATTCAGTGCATCGCCGCCCCAGTTGACCAGCACCAGGGGCTTGCCCGCCGACCAGCCGATCCCGCTGCGCAGGGCCAGGGGTACGGCGGCCAGCAGGCCCATGGCCTGGACGAAGGTGCGGCGGCTGATCTGCCCGCCACGGGTTTTTTCGATGAGGATGTCGATGCAGTCGCGCTGGTGGTGCTGGCTCATGGGGGCAAGTCCTCGCCAGGCCGGTGCCCGAGGCGCCAGCCGTTGATTGTTGTTGTTCTGTACGAAAACCGGGGTGGTGATCCTTTGTAGGAGCAGCCGGTCGACGCTCGATTGCTCGCGACGGTCGTGAGCGTTACGGGGTCAACCCAGCGCCCTGAAATCCATCGCGGGCAAGTCTCGCTCCTGCAATTGCCTGACTGATCGCGGGGCTCAGGCTTCCAGCAGGAAGCTGTGGCGTACCGGCCAGCTCAGCCACACCGGGGTGCCGCTGGGCAATCGGGCGCCGGGGTGATCGCCGGGGACCGAGAGGTTCACCGGTGCCAGCTCCGGGGCGATGTTCAGTGCCAGGTGGGTGCTGGAGCCCTGGTACACCCGTTCGCCCAGGTGCGCCGGCAGCACGTTGTGCTCACCTGCTTGCGGTCGTTCGGTGTGCAGCGTCATGTGCTCGGGGCGTACCGCCAGCAACTGTGGCTGGCTGCTCAGTTCCCCGGGAAGCGCGGCATGCAGGGCGACGTCGCCGCAGCGGCCGCTGGCGTGGCCGCCATTGCGGGCAATGTCGCGCAGCGGGAACAGGTTCATCTTGCCGAGGAATTCGGCGACGAAGCGGTTGCTGGGGCGGTCGTAGATGTCCTGGGGCGAGTCGATCTGCGCCAGGCGCCCCTGGTTGAAGATGGCGATGCGGGTCGACAGGGCCAGCGCTTCGCCCTGGTCGTGGGTGACGAACACGAAGCTGGTGCCCACCTGGCGATGGATGCGCTGCAACTCGGCTTGCAGTTGTTCGCGCAGGTTCTTGTCCAGGGCCGAGAGCGGCTCGTCGAGCAGCAGCATGTCCGGCTCGAACACCAGGGCCCGGGCGATGGCCACCCGTTGCTGCTGGCCACCGGAGAGCTCGGACGGTTTCTTGTGCAGGTGGGCGCCCAGGCCCACCACTTCGAGGATGTGCTTGACCCGGCGCTGGCGTTCCTCGGCCTTGACCCCACGGATGCGCAAGGGATACGCGACGTTGTCGGCCACGCTCATGTGCGGGAACAGCGCATAGCCCTGGAACACCATGCCGTAGTTGCGTTTTTCCGCCGGGCGCCGGCTGATGTCGATGCCACGCTCCATGAGCTTGCCGGCGCTGGGTGAAAGGAAGCCCGCGAGGATCATCAGCAGGGTGGTCTTGCCTGAGCCGGAGGGGCCCAGGAGGGTGAGGAATTCGCCTTGGCGAACGTCGAGGTCAATGCCGTCCAGGGCCGTGAAGTTGCCGTAGTACTGGCTGATTCCCTGGGCGCTGAGTTGAGTCGAAGGACTGCTGGACACGACAGAGTTCTCCCGCAAAAGCCGACCTGCGCTGTGGAGTTTTTATTGTTGGAACAGCAGGCGGTCGGCTCATTATTGGCAAAAGCAACGGCACATCAATGGAATAATTTTTGCGTCATTGGTGAGTGAAATTATCCATTGGCCAAGTTGCCGCTGCTGCCTTCGCCCAGGTTCAAGGCTTGATCAGCAAGCTGTCGGTGATGCCTTGGGTGGTGTTTTGCAGCTGGTATTTAAGCCACGACGAGAAGGCCCGCACCGCAGGCCTTTCAGCCTTGGCCGGATCGATCGCCAGGAAGTAGCCGCGCCGGGCGCTGATGGCGATATTGAACGGCCGCACCAGCAGCCCCCGGGCCAGGGCGTTGCCGCTGAGCAGGCTGTCGCCGATGGCCACGCCCTGGGCGGCGATGCACGCCGACTGCGCGCAGTGGGCGTCGGAGAAAGTGATGCCGCTGTCCGCGTCGACCTGGTCGACCCCGGCAGCGGCCAGCCAGGCGCGCCAGTCGCTGGTGTCGTTCATGTGGATCAGGGGCAGGCCGGCCAGGTCCTGGGGCGTCTTCAAACCACCGATGGCGTTGACCAGGCGCGGGCTGCACACCGGTGAGAAATGCAGGGTGAAGATCGGCTCCACCAGCAGCCCGGGCCAGTCGCCGATACCGTAGGTGATGAACAGGTCGGCCTCGGGGTCGCGGGTGTCGTCCCAGGAGCTCGGGTTGACCACATGCAGCCGTACCTGGGGATATTGGCGCTGGAAGCTGTTGATGTGATTGCACAGCCAGAAACTGGTGAACCCCGGGTTGCAACTGATGCGCAACTTGCCGGACACCGCCGGCCCATCGAACAGCCGGCCGGCGTCCTGGATGTCGGCGAGGATGCGCCGTACCTCGCGGGCATAGCACTGGCCCTGGTGGGTCAGGCCGATGCCGCGCCCGACCCGTTCGGTCAGGGCGAAGCCCAGGCTCTGTTCCAGGCTGATGATCTGGTGGCTGATGGCGCTGCGGGTCAGGCTCAACTGCTGGGCGGCGGCGGTCACGCTGCCCAGCCGGGCGACCGCATCGAGGGCGCGCAAGGCGCTGATCGTGGGAAAACGCATACAACCTCCGGGGCGGGAGAACGGGTTTTCGAAGGCATCCGGGCTGGTGTGTACAGATGCTTGGGATGCACCAGGCCGCGCCGAAGTATGGGTCGCGGCAGCGTGGAATTGGTTAGTTTTTTTGGCCATTGCTGGCGAAATAATTTGATTGATGTAGCCAGCGCTTCACCAATACTGGCCCTCGATCCGGGCTGAGCCAACCGGACCATTCCCATAACGACAACAGGTCCGGCCGGCCTGGGTGGATGCCGATGTGCCCAGTTCGTGACTGGCCGGGACCTGGATAACCAGGAGTGCCGAGGATGTCGCGCTACAAAGAATTCGCGCTGGATTGGGTCGAACGCCACCGCCAGCAATTGTCGGACTGGCACCAGCTGATCTGGCACTACGCCGAGCCGGCGTTTCGCGAGTACAAGTCCAGTGCCTGGTACATGGCGTTGCTGGAGGCCGAGGGTTTCACCGTCGAGCGTGGCAGCGGCGGCATGCCCACCGCCTTCTGCGCCACCTTCAGCCAGGGCCAGGGGCCGCTGCTGGCCACCTATGGCGAGTACGATGCGGTACCGGGCAACTGCCAGGCCGCCACCACCTGCAAGCAACCCCGCGATGGCCTGTCGCGCTTCGCCCCGGGGCATACCGACCCGCACTCGGCCCTGGGCATCAGTGCCCTGGGCGGGGCCCTGGCGGCCAAGGCGGCCATGCAGGAATTCGGCTTGCAGGGCAGCATCCGCTTCTTCGGCGAGCCGGCAGAAAAACTCCGCGCCTCCAAGCCGGTCCATGCTGCCAAGGGCTATTACGACGACCTGGATGCGGCCATCAGCTTCCATCCGACCTACATGCTGCCGCTGAACAACACCACCACCTGGGACACCCATTGCGGCATTGCATACGCCTACATCTACAGCTTCACCTGCGAAGAGCCGGAGCAGTGGATCGCCGCCGATCGCTACAGCCCGATCCCGCAGAACCACCTGGCGGCCCGGGCCCCGGGGGCCAACGATGCCCTGGTGCATTTCTACACCCTCAACGAAAGCCTGCGCCGCTCGACCCTGCCGTTCACCGGGTTGTGGAGCTACAACGAGGCGATCCTCACCGCAGGCCAAGCCACGGCCGACAACCTGCCGCCGCATTTGTCGCAGATCCAGTACCTGCTGCGTTGCGACTCCATCGAGCAGGCCGAGACCATTTCCCAGGTCATGGACAATAACGCCGCCGCGGCGGCCATGGCCACCGGCTGCCGCTGGAAGAAGACCTGGGTGTGCAAGTCTCGCGGTGGCCTGCCCAACCATGTCATGGCCCAGGCCACCTACGCCAACCTGGCGGCGGTGGGGGCCCCGCAGTGGAACGAAGAAGCCCGGGAGATCGCCCGCCAGATCCAGCGCAATCTGGGCCTTGAGGCCATGGAACGGCCCTTTCTGCCGGCCACCGAGGCGCTGATCGAACCCCAGGAGTGCGAGCGCCAGCTGCGCCTGCAAATGCCAGCCTGGCAGAAACACCTGACCTCCGACGACTACCCGGAATACACCTGGCACTGCCCGACCGTGCGCTTGCTGGTGGCCCGGCCGATGCTCAGCGCGCCGCCGGGAGTGGTCTATCCGGACTGGGTCTCCAACGCCCTGGGCGGGATTCGCCAGACCATCGACCCGATGATCGAAGTGGCGGCCAAGACCATCGCCGCGACTCTGGTGGACTTGCTCACCGACGAGGCATTGCTGGCGGCGGCCAAGGCCGAGTTCGTCGAGCGCACGGGTGGCGGGATCGGTGGCAGTCGCTGGCAGGCACCGTTGTTGCCCAAGGACTTCCAGGTGCCCCACGACTTCCGCTGGCCGGAATACATCAGCACGGCGCGGGGCGAGGAATGGTGGATTCCGGCGCGGGCCGACGAGTAGCCGCCGCAGCCTGGGCGAGGGGTGTTATGCCGCTTCGCTCAGGCGCTTATGCACAATGGATGGGTTTTCCGACCGGGCAGATGACGAATCTGTGAAGTCATTCTCATCTTTTTGCAACTGGCTGTTTTTTCGATGGTTTATTTTCGTGAATAAAAAATGACCAGTTGCATGCGGGGGCTCCACGCCCTGTTTTACCGGGACTTGCCTGGCATTAATCAACAGACTTATCCACAGGTCGCGACGGGCTGTCGCAGGGCTTCAACGCTGGGCCAGGAGCAGCAGGTTGCGCGGGGTCAGCGGCGCCGGACAAAAGGTCCCCAGGCGTACCTGGTAACCCTGGTCCTCCAGGAACATCCCCCGATCCAGCACCAGCCAAAGCTCCAGCGGCCGGCGGAACAAGCCGCGCAGCAGTTCCAGGTTGCGCACCTGGGCCAGGCGTTGCCAGCCGGCGGCTTCCAGTGCCGGCCAGTCTTGCGCACCGCTTGTGGATAACGCCTTGAGAGCCGCCAGGTCGCGGCAGTATTCGGCGAACGGCTTGTCCAGCCAGTGGCTGGGCAGCGACGGCGTCGGCAGGTAATCGTCGACGCCTCGCAACTGGCGTTGCAGCAGGTCGAAGCCCAGGCGCCAGGCCATGGACTGGTCGCGCTGGCGCCGGACCCGGGCGCCGGCGGTCACGGTCTCGCTCATGGGCAGGCCCAGGTCGTCCAGGGACAGTTGCAGGACGGACGCCTGGCCGGCTGTGGATAAACCCTGGTACTGGCTGGCGCTGGTGCGGTTGTAGCAGCACGGGGCGATGGCCAGCTGGCGGCAGCCGGCCTGGCTGGCGAGCTGCATCAGGCGCACGTGCAAGTCGCCGCAGGCATGCAGCGCCACCGGGCTGTGCTCGGCACCCAACTGCGCGGCGACCGTATCGGCCAGCACATCCTGCTGCACATGGCGGGCGGCCAGGCCATGGTGGCGGCTCAGTCGTTCGCCGCTGGCCACCAGCGCCGGGTCGTATTCGAGGCAGGTCAGGCATTGCCCCGGTTGCAGCAGGCGCCGCCCCAGGTGGCCTTTGCCGGAACACCAGTCGAGCCAGTGGGCCGGAGTCTGGTCGAATTGCAGGCGGGCGGCGAAGGCTTCGATCTGCTGCCATTTGCGTCCGGGCACATCGACATTCAGCCGCGCTCGCATGGCCGGTAGGTCGCTGGCGGGCAGCTCCGTCAGCTCGGCCAGGGCCCGCGACTGGGCCGCCAACTGGGCGAAGGGGGCGGGCGCGTCCAGCTGTTCCGGGTGATTGTGGGCGCTTTCGGCGTCTGCCAGGGAGCGCTGGCGCAGCCACAGGGCGAGTTCGGGATAACGGGCTTCCCAGGGCAGTTGCAGATGCTGGAACGGGCGTGGGCGCCAGAGCCCCTGGTGCTCCAGGAGAAAGGCATCCAAGGCCTGGAAGCGGTTCAGTAGTGCAGGGCCTTGGAGGATGGCGGGCATGGTGACGAATCCGGGGCAGGCCCGCTCCCTGGCGGGAGCGGGAGGGCTCAACGGCCCTGGCAGGCCTCGACCCGCAACCAGCGCTCCAGCAGCTTGAAGCCGCGCACCAGGATGTAGGCCATCAGCAGGTAGAACAGCCCCGCGGCGAAGAAGATCTCCACCGGCAGGTAGGTCCGGGCAATGATGGTCCGGGCCATGCCGGTCAGTTCCAGCAAGGTCACGGTGCTGGCCAGGGCGCTGGCCTTGAGCATCAGGATCACTTCATTGCTGTAGGCCGGCAGGCCGATCCGCGCGGCGCGCGGCAGGATGATGTAGAACAGTGCCTTGGACTTGGACATGCCCAGGGCCCGCGCCGCTTCGATTTCACCCGGCGGTACGGCCTGGATCGCACCCCGCAGGATCTCGGCGATATAGGCCGCGGTGTGCAGGGTCATGGTGGCGGTGGCGCACCAGAACGGATCGCGCAGGTAGGGCCACAGGGCGCTTTCACGCACGCTGTCGAACTGCGCCAGGCCGTAGTAGACCAGGAACAGCTGCACCAGCAGCGGAGTACCGCGGAAGAAGAAGATGTAGCAGTAGGGCAGCAGGCGCACGTACCACAGGCGGGACGAGCGGGCGATGCCCAGGGGAATGGCCAGTAGCAGGCCGGCGATGACGGCGATGGCTACCAGTTCCAGGGTCAGGGTGGCGCCCTGGGCCAGTTTCGGCAGCCACTTGATGATCACTTCCCAGTTCATTGCGTGCTCCTCGCAAAGCCGCGAGCGGCACGTTTTTCCAGGAAGTGCATGGCGGTCATGGCAATGATGGTCAGGCCCAGGTACATGAAGGCCGCGACCATGAAGAAGGTAAAGGGCTGCTTGGTGACGGTCACGCCGATCTGCGCGTGACGCATGATCTCTTCCAGGCCGATCACGGAGACCAGCGCGGTGTCCTTCATCAGGATCATGAACAGGTTGCCCAGGCCCGGCAGGGCGATGCGCCACATCTGCGGCATGATCAGCCGGGTGAAGATACGCCGCTTGGACAGGCCCAGGGCCATGCCGGCCTCACGATGACCCTTGGGAATCGCCAGCAGCGCTCCACGGAACACTTCGGTGGCATAGGCGCCGAAGCACAGGCCAAGGGCGATGACCCCGGCGGCGAAGGCGTTGAGTTCGAGTTCGGGGTAACCGAGGAACTCGCCCAGGGCGCGCATCCCGTTCACCGTGCCGAAATAGATCAGCAGGACCCAGAGCAATTCCGGAACGCCGCGCACCACGGTCGAATAGGCACCGCCCAGCCATTGCAGGGGCTTGTAGGGCGAAGTCTTGGCCAGTGCGCCGGCCAGGCCGAGCACCAGCCCCAGGCATAGGGCGGCCAGGGCCAGTTTGACGGTCATCAGCGCACCGGCGGCGAGCGCCGGGCCGAATCCGTATAGGTCGAGATTCATGGTCTAGTCATATCGCAAGGCGTTGCAGGAGAGCGGCGCACTCAGGGGAGTGCGCCGGCCGGGCAATGCAGGATCATTCGATGCTGAAAGGGAAGTACTTGTCGTTGATCTTCTTGTAAGTACCGTCGGCCTTGATCTCGACCAGGGCCTTGTTCAGGCGCTCACGCAGCGGGTCGCCCTTGCGCACGGCGATACCGATCTTGTCGCTTTCGACCACGGGCTCGCCCTTGAACTCGAAGTTCTGGCCGTCCTTGCTCTTGAGCCATTCGTACTGCACGTACTTGTCGGCCAGGATGCCGTCCAGGCGACCGGAGAGCAGGTCCAGGTAGGCGTTTTCCTGGGTGTCGTAGAGCTTGATGCTGACGCCGTAGTCGTCTTCCATGTTGCGGTCGTCCAGCCAGGTACCGGCCAGGGTCGCGCGCTGGGCACCGATCACCTTGCCCTTGAGGTAGGACTTCTCGACCTTGAAATCGACTTTCTTCGGTGCGATGAACTGCAGCTTGTTGGAGTAGTACGGATCGGTGAAGTCCACCGCCTGCTTGCGCTCGTCGGTGATCGACAGCGAGGACACCAGGAAGTCGAACTTCTTGGCGTTCAGGGCCGGGATGATGCCGTCCCAGTCGGAGGTGACCACTTCGCATTTCTCGACCTTCATCTTGGCGCACAGGGCGTCGCCGATGTCCTTGTCGAAACCGACGACCTGGCCGCTGGCGTCCTTGTTGTTGAAGGGAGGGTAGGCTGCCTCGATGCCCATCTTCAGGGTCTCGGCGGCGGCGCTGGCGCTGAAGGCCAGGGTGACGGCAGCGGCCAGGAGGACTTTCTTATAGCTCTGCATGCGTTTAGCTCCGTTAGCGGTTGCTGGACATGAATTGTTTGCAGCGTGCCGAAAGCGGGTTCTCGAAGACCTGCTCGGGCGAACCTTGCTCTTCTACCAGACCCTGGTGCAGGAACACCACTTCGCTGGAGACCTGGCGGGCAAAACTCATTTCATGGGTGACCAGCAACATGGTGCGGCCTTCTTCGGCCAGGGCGCGGATCACGTTGAGGACTTCCTGGACCATTTCCGGGTCCAGGGCCGAGGTCGGCTCGTCGAACAGGATGACCTTGGGTTGCATCGCCAGGGTCCGGGCGATGGCGGCGCGTTGTTGCTGGCCGCCGGAGAGCTGGGCCGGGTAGGCGTGGCGCTTGTCGGCGATGCCGACCTTGGCCAGCAGGGCCTCGGCCACCTCGATGGCCTCGGCCTTGCTCTGGCCCAGCACGCGACGCGGTGCCTCTATGATGTTGTCGAGCACGCTCATGTGCGGCCAGAGATTGAAGTTCTGGAATACGAAACCGATTTCGCTGCGCAGGCGGTTGATCTGCTTGCTGTCGGCGGCGATCAGCTCGCCGTTCTTCGCGGCCTTGAGCTTGAGCTCTTCGCCGGCTACCAGGATCTGGCCCTGGTGCGGGTTTTCCAGCAGGTTGATGCAGCGTAGGAAAGTGGACTTGCCGGAACCGGAGGAACCCAGGATCGATATCACGTCACCGTCGCGAGCGGTCAGCGAGATACCCTTGAGTACCTCCTGTGAGCCGTAGCGTTTGTGCAAGTTGCGGATTTCAAGCGCGGGCGTGGCCTCAGCCATGTGCGGTCCTCATAGAGTTCAATGTGCTCCTGCTGTTGGGCGGCCTTCCTGGCGAGGCGCCAAGCTAGCATAGGGTTCGAATCGCAGCCAACAGCGCTGCCGGAGGTAAACGAGCGACGTGTGGCAGGTTGTCGCATCGGCACAGCTGACTGTCGCCCCATCAACAACCGAACGCCCGTTTGAACCCTGGATCCGGCGGGTGTCGCGTAAAAAAAGGCGCGATGGTGCCAGCTTTGGCCGGGTGTTGGAAGGGTTAACGGGCCAAAGGTCATGGATCTGTCGGTTAATTGGGTATCCCACGCGTTTTGACCGTGTTTTTGCCGGACGAGGGCGGCTGATGGCTGTAATGCCGAGCAATGACCTGGAAAAAAGCCATCGAGTTCAATGGGTTGCCGATCTTTTCGGAAAGGTGTGGTCCCGGGCTGTTGGCTCTGTACCTGCCTTTATGGCCTGGGTAATCAAGGCGTGCTGCGAGACCGCCTTTTTGCGAGAACGAACCCGGGCCGGGTGGAGTTAGTCTTTTCTTGTTCCTGGAAGCGAGGACCCCCAGCACCGGGTCCGGCGTGGGGCTGTCGGCGTCGCTGTAGCGGTATTCGGGGACGCGCCGGTCGAGCCTGGGCGCCGGGGCGGATCAATTGATCGCCTGGAAGTCAAAAAGACCGCTGTCGACATAGACAGAGGCCGTTTTTATTGGATTTGTGACTTGTTACATGAGGTTTCATGGACAGCATGCAGGTGAAATAGTAGCCTGCGCGCTCTTCGATAAGAGCTCTTGCGTGCCAGCGTGAGAGGAGCTATGGAATAGCGCTGTTGTACAAGGGATTGAACGCTTGTCGGAACCTGCGGATCCGCCGCTTTCCCTTGAAACGCCTCGCCTTTCCAGCTCTTGACCGGTTTGCACTCGCCCTTGGCGTGGTCGATGGTCCCTGCCCGAAGAACCTAGCACTGGTTCCAATGGTGATCGCCCGGTCATTGGTTCCTCATAACGGGGCGGCAAGGAGACGCACATGGCGTTCACCAAAATCATCTTCAAAAACCCGAACACCGGGGCCATCAAGGAAGCGCCAGTCGGTTTCTCCTGGACCGTGTTCTTCTTCGGTTTCATCCCGGCCCTGTTTCGCGCCGACTGGAAATGGGCAGCGATCATGTTCCTGCTGTCCATGTTCACTTTCGGCCTGAGCAACCTGGTGTTCATGTTCATCTACAACAAGCTGTTCGTCCGTGACCTGATCGGCGCCGGCTTCAAGGCCCAGTCCATCGCCAGCGGTGACCTGAATTTCGCCAGCTCGCGCATCGGCATGGAAATCCCACGGCTGGAAGCGGCCTGAGTATCAGGTAGCTCTAGTAGCTGAAATGCAAAAGGGCGCATCCACAGGATGCGCCCTTTTTTCTTGCCGCTCGTTCAGCCTTCCTTGCTGAACAGGGCCTGGGAAGCGGCGAGGTAGTCGACCTGGAAGGCCTCGGATTCGATCCAGGCCAGCGCAGTGGCTTCGTCGGCCTCGGTGGACCAGTTACGGTATTCGATCAGCGCCGCGAGGATGAAGTCGGTGGCGCCTTGTTCGCCCTCCTGCTCATACACCAGTTCCAGCAACGGGTCCGCCAGGAACGCCGCGCACATGGCCTGCTGGCTGGTTTTCTCGGCGTCGCGCATTTTCACGAACAGCTCGGTCAGGTCCACCGATTCGAAGTCGATGCGGCTGTCGTTGGGATCGAGGTCCAGTTCCGAGGCCGGTGCAGTGCGCTTGGCGCGGTTTTGCTTGGCCTTGGTTTTCGCCCGCTGGGCCCTTTTGTGTTGCTTGTTCGCAGATGCCATGGGCGTGCTACCTGGTTGCCTGAAGGTGTATCGCATGGCCGCCGTGCAGTGGCGGTCGGTGAGGCGGGCAAGGATGCCAGTAAATCGGCGGTGGGGCACCTGCCTTCGGCCGGGAGGCGGTGCCTGCCGGGGCTCAGTTCCTGGGGATGATGCGCCCCGGGCTGCGGCTATCCAGTTCGCCGTGGCGTAGCCAGCCAAGGATGATCGGCCACAGCCGGGTCTCGAAACGGCTGTGGAAGAACGCGAAGTGGCCGACTTCGGTTTCGCCGATGTCTTGCGGGGTAATGCGCAGGTGAGTGCATGGGCTGTTGTGGAAATAGCCCAGCAGGCGTTCGATGGCGGCCACGGTGCCGAACGGATCGTCGCTGAGGCTGATGGCCAGGATCGGTGCCGTGACATGGGCGAAAGGCTGGCCATTGCGTTGGGCGGCGATCTTGCGGCCACTGGGGCGCCCTTCGTAGCGTGGGTGCGGGGTGCTCCAGTCGCGGACCACCCCGGCCGGGGTGTCTTCCATCCACCCCAGGCGCTTGCCGGGAAAATAGCCATAGAGGCGGGTCAGCAGGGGCATCGCCACATGCCATTTGCCCAGCATCCGCCAGCGTTCCGCCGGGGCGTAGTCTCGCCAGTAGGCGAATTGCGCGCCCATGGTCGCCATGCGCCGGATCAATCCCGCCGAGGTGCCCAGGCCCGCCGCGCAACCGCCGAAGCTATGGCCGACGACGTCGATCGGTTGGCCGGGGAATTCACGCTGGGCGCGTTGCAGCATGGCTTCGAAATCCAGGGTGCCCCAGTCCGACCAGGAAGCCTTGAAGCCTTTGAGCGAGGCTGGTCGCGATTCGCCGATGCCACGGTAGTCATAGGTCATGACGTCGAAGCCGTGGGCGAACAGATAATCGGCGAAGCGAAAATAGTAGCGGCAGCGCACCGAGGTGGCGGCGCTGATGATCACCACCGGGCGCCGAGGATCAGGCTGGGCATGGCGCCAGGCAAAGCCGCCAATCAGCAAGCCGTCTGCGGCAGGTTCGTTGAAACTCTCGCTGGGACCGCTGGCAGGCTCGACCTTGGCGGGGGCCGAGACGGGCAGTTCGGGGGATGACAACAGGGACATGGGAGGTTGTTCCTGGATGGCCGAAGTGAGGGGTTCAGGTTCAGCGGCGGCGTTTGTCGGTGCCCATTAATACCCGGCCGATCCACAGCGTGGCTACTGCCAGTGCGCCCAGCAACAGGGTACTGGCGCATTGCCAGAGCAGCTCGCCATAGAACTGGGTGGGCTGTTGTGCCTGGCTGTAGGCGAGTTTCGGTCCGGCGCGGTTGCGGGTGACGATCAGGCCGTCCTGCAGCGCGCTCGCCAGGGTCCAGCCCAGCAGTGCGGTGACTGCCAGCAGCACGCTGCCTATCAGCAGGAATACCCAGGCGCCCTTGCCGGTCTTTCCGGGCTTGGGGTGGGGCAGGGGGATGCGGGTTCGTTTCTGGTTCACTGCGGGCCGTTCCTTTGCGAGGCGATGGTCACTTTACTCTGCGAGAGGCCCTTCGTGATAACGCCGTGGCCTGTCATTGGCGGCGCAAAGGTATGCTGGCGCTCTTTTTTTGCAAGGATCGGGAATGACGATGATGCGGTGGTGCTCATGGAAGGGGCTGGTGCTGGCGGTGCTCATGACCGCTGGCGGACAGGTGCGGGCGAACGAGCCGTCTTCGGTCTATCTGCGCTGCAACATGACGCCGGAAGACTATGCCAAGGCCATGGCAGCGACGCCGCGCCCGGCACTGGCCTATGGCGACTGGCAGCAATGGTTCAACAGCAAGCAGATGTACGGCCCGGGCCTGGTGGATGCCGAGTCGTTGCGCGACTCCGGGGCGCGGAGCCTGCAGGAAGCGGTGGAGATCTGGATGGGCCCCGGTGCGTATTCACGTTATGACCCCAAGGCTGGCCGCTGGCAGTTCGCCTTGCTGGAATTCACCGACAACTATGGCGAGATGATCCAGCTGCTGGCGCCCTTGCGTGGCGTCGCCGCCTTCTGCCAGCCCGACTCCGACAGCTTCCTGTTCATCTACTCCTACATCTGGGGCGATGGCGACAACGCCTACCTGGCCCTGGACCAAGGGCGCAGCCGGTTCGCCGCCGGGCCGACCCCGGTGCAGCGGGCCGAGGCCGACGCGGCGCTCCAGGGGCTGATGGAGGCAGGGGCGGACTGAGGCGGCCTTAGGCTTCTTTGCTCAAGCCGTGGTGCCGAATCGGTCTAAAGCCATCGGCATCGGGGCGTACACTGGGGCTTGGGAGCTTGAGGCGGGCCGGCTGTGCAAGGCTGCCGTGGCGCGGCCATTCGAGATGCAATAGGGGAGACCCGGGCGCTACCGATCCTGGGGCTGGAGGCTTGATGGTGGCGTCCCATTGCAGTGGTTCGTAACGAACCCGGGAGTGGTCATCATGAAATGCTCTTCCATTCGTATCATGTCGGCGCTCGCCGTGTTGCTGCTTGCGTTGGCATCGTCCAGCGTACTGGGCGCTGTCGCCAGCAGCGAGCCGATCGATCCGGCCGGCGTCCAGTTGGTGCCGCAACAGCAAAACGGCATCGCCTACCTCAACGGCGGGATCGGCCTGGATGAGTCGCGGGCCATCCAGCAGGTGACGGGCTACAACCTGCACCTGACGTTTTCCGTCGGCCCGCAGAACCAGTACACCTCGGATGTGGACGTGGCGATCGAGAATGCCCAGGGGCATTCCCTGCTGAACCTGGCCGGGGTAGGGCCGATCGTCTATGTGCAGCTGCCCCCCGGCAAGTTCCAGGTCGTCACTACCCGCAAGGGCCTGGAGCGGCGTAGCACTATCGATGTCGCCGCTAGCGCCCGGCGCGATCTCAACGTTCATTGGGATAGCTATTGAGCGCAGTCTTGAGGCCTGAGCCTGATGGCGCCGAATGCCGGGCATAAAAAAAACCCTGAATCTTTCGATTCAGGGTTTTCGGTATTTGGTGCCCAGAGACGGAATCGAACCGCCGACACGGGGATTTTCAATCCCCTGCTCTACCGACTGAGCTATCTGGGCAACGGGGCGCATTAAACGGGTTTTTCAGGGGGGCGTCAAGCAAGTTTTGAAAAAAAGTTTAATTATTACCGCCGCTTACGATCCGCCCCCGGATTTGCAGCGGTTTTACTCCGCTGGCGGCACGTAACCTTCGGCCTTGGCGTATTCCTCGCCGGAGAAGTACTTGTCCATTTCCGCCTGGATGAACTTGCGATCCTCGGCGTTCATCATGTTCAGGCGCTTTTCGTTGATCAGCAGGGTCTGGTGCTTCTGCCAGTCGCCCCAGGCCTTGGCCGAGACGTGCTCGTAGATATCCTGGCCCTTGGGGCCCGGGTACGGCGGACGTTCCAGGCCTGGCAGTTCTTCTTGGTATTTGCGGCACATTACGGTGCGGGTCATGACGACTCTCCTGCATTCAATACTTCAGCCGCGCGTTTGAGCAGTGTCTTCACCGGGGCGGCAAGGCCCAGGCGCGGCGGGGTGGCGAGGTTATACCAGAGCCAGTCGGCCTCGGCGACGTGCAGGGCCGACTCTTCGACCCGGATCAGCCAGGGTTCGATGGCCAGCTGGAAGTGGCTGAAGGTGTGTACCAGGGCGGGCATCTGCTGGTGTTGACCCAGCTCCAGGGAGTGTTGCAGGGCCAGGTGCTGGATGTCGTCCAGGTCATCGAGTTCCGGCAGGCTCCAGAGCCCGCCCCAGAGGCCGCTGGAAGGGCGGCGGTAGAGCAGGATGGCGCCTTCGCGGTTGGCCAGCATGGGCATCAGGGTGCGTTTCTGGGGGACTTCCTTGCGTGGCTTGGGCACCGGATAGCGGGTTTCCAGGCCGAGCATGTGCGCTTCGCAGTGCCGCTCCAGGGGGCACAGCAGGCAGCTGGGCTTGCTACGGGTGCACAAGGTCGCCCCCAGGTCCATCATTGCCTGGGTGTAGTGGTTGATCCGCGAGTGGGGCGTGAAGCGTTCGGCGGTCGCCCACAACTGCTTGGCCACCTTGGGTTCCCCCGGGTAGCCCTCCTGGGCGGTAAAGCGCGCCAGGACCCGCTTGACGTTGCCATCGAGGATCGGCGCCCGCAGGCCCATGCTGATGCTGGCGATGGCCCCGGCGGTGGACAGCCCGATGCCTGGCAGCTCGGTGAGTTTTTCCACGTCGCGGGGAAATTCGCCGCCGTATTCGGCCATCACGATCTTCGCGGTCTTCTGCAGGTTGCGCGCCCGGGTGTAGTAGCCCAGGCCGGTCCACAGGTGCAGCACTTCGTCTTCCGGTGCCTCGGCCAGGGCCTGCACCGTGGGCAGGGAGGCCATGAAGCGGTCGAAGTAGTTGAGCACGGTACTGACCTGGGTCTGCTGCAGCATGATCTCCGAGACCCAGACCCGATACGGGTTGATGTCCTGTTGCCAGGGCAGGTCGTGGCGCCCGTGACGGTCATACCAATCCAGCACCGCGCTGGAAAAAGCCTCGGCTCTCATCGCTTGAACAGCCCCTTGATTGCGTTCTTCAGTTCCGGGCTGACCTTGTCGCCGAGTTTCTCGTCGATCTTTTCCTTGAGGCGGTCGCCGGCCAGCTTGGCGGCCACCTGGCCCAGGCCGTCCTTGTCCAGGCGGCAGGCCTTGGCGCCCAGCTCCAGCGGGCCACGGCAACGCAGCGGCAGCTCGATGCCACGGAAGCGCTCGCCCACCTGGCAGGCCGGGTCCGGGTTATCGCTCAGGTCGCCTTCGACGACGATGCCCACGCGATAGTCCAGGCCCAGCACGCGCAGGTCGATGTCGCCGTTGCCGTTGACGGTCATGCCGGGGATGCGCACTTTCAGGTCCGGGTTGCTGGCCACGCCATTACGCAAGGTCAGGTTGCCCTTGAGCTCCTGGAACGGGGTGTCCTTGCCGCGCGGGGTACTGGTCAGGTTCTTGCGGTTGAGCACGGCGATACCCTGGCACAGCTGTTGCTCGATGCTGGCGTTGAGCAGCACACCGTTGTTGATGGCGAAGCTGGCGGTGCCGTTGAGGCTGTCGATCAGCGCCTTCTGGCTGTTGCCGTTGCCGGTGAGGTTGCTGCTCAGGGTGACCAGGCCCTTGACCGGAGGGTTCTGGCCCTGGTTTTCCAGGATGCGCTCCACCGGCACCCGGTTGATCCGGGTCTGCAGGCTCAGTTTCGGGGTGCTCTGGCGCACGTCCAGGGTGCCATTGGCCTCGAAGCTGCCGTTGAACAGCTCGCCGCGCAGGTTGGCGAGTTTCAGCAGGCCATCCTGGCCGGAAGCCTTGAGCGCGGCATTCTGGATCGGCAGCTTGTCCAGGGTCAGTTGGCCGAAGTTCAGGTCGGCGTCGACGTCGAGCTGGGCCAGGCGTTCCACCGGCAGCAGGCGGTCGGTGCTCCAGGCGCCCTTGGTCGGTGCGTCGGGCAGCGGCGTGGTGCCGCCCGCGGCAGCCGCCTCGCTACCCTGTACTTCGGCCTTGCGGGCCGCGGCGGCGCTGTTGGCTGCCGCGGACTTGGGCGGCAGGTAGCGGTCGACGTTGAAGGTATCGGCCTTGAGCTGGGCTCGCAGGGCTTGCTTGGCGAAGTCCTCGATGGCCAGGCGACCGCTGAAGGTGCTGTCGTCGAGCTTCAGGGCGAGATCTTCCAGGGCCAGGCTGGTGGGGGTGCCTTGCAGGCGGCTGGCCAGCTCGACCTTGCTCAGGCTGCCCTCGGCCATGGCCGGCAGGGTCTGGCCGATGCTGTCGACGAATTTCGCCAGGTCGAACTGGGCGATGGAGATTCCGCCGCTGATCTGCGGCGTCTTGTCCAGGTCATTGACCTTGAGTTCGCCCAGGGCCCGCAGCTGGTTGAGGGAGAGCTTCAGCCCGGTCCACTGGCCGACGTTGGCGGCCTTGTCCAGCAGCAACTGGCCCTGGGCGGAGAAGGTCAGGGTCTTGCCTTGCAAGGGGTCGCCGGCCGCCTCGCCGGACAAGCGCATGTCCTCGAACTGATAGCGCTGCAGGGCACGGTCGAAGCGCAGTTCGCCGTTGAGCTCGGTGCGCACGCGCACCGCCGGTTGGCTGCTGGCCAGGAAGGCGGTGAGCTTGACCGGAGTGTTGGTGGCTTCGTGGATCGGCCCGGTGCTGAGCTGGATGCTCTCGGCGGTGAACTGCTTGCCGGTCTGTTCGTCGTTGTATTCGACCCGGGCGTTGTTCACCGTCAGGCTGTCGATATCCAGGCGGATCGGCTGCGCGGGTTTTTCCGCGCTGGCCGCAGCCTCGCCGGTTTCGCCGGTGCTGGTGGCAGGCGTCTCGGCCTGGCGGTCGGCCGGCGCAGCCTTGCCGATGTCCTGCCAGTTGCCGTGGCCGTCCTTGTCGCGGGCCAGGCGCAGGTTCAGCCCCTCGACCCGGACGTCGCTCATCTGTACTTCGCGGCGCAGCAATGGCAGCACGCGAACCGACAGGCCCAGCATCTGCAGGTCGGCGAAAGGCTGGGTGGGGTTGGCCAGGGTGGCCACCCCGGCGTCGTGCAGTTCCAGGCCGAGCCAGGGGAACAGGCTCCAGCCGATGTCGCCATTGAGGGTCAGCTCGATGTGGGCCTTGTCCCGGGCAATCTGGCGGATTTCGTCTTTGTAGTCGTTGGGGTCGAACAGGTGGGTCAGGGCGAAGCCCAGAGCCACGATGATCAGTAACAGCCCGAGAATTACCAGACCCAGGATTTTGCCGAGCGCTTTCATGGGCGAGTCCTTGTATGTCGAATTCAAAATTTAGCGGGGCAGTATAACGCCCCGGACCTGGCGACTGTTGACCCAAACCGTCTAGGGGTGCTTGAGCTCAAGCCCCAGCTTGGCCGCCAGGGCCTGGGCCTCGAGATGCCCGGCCGGAGCCAGCAGGTACAGGTTCGCCCCCTCGGTCCGGGCCATTTCCCGGGCCTGGCTCACCAGGCGTTCGGCCACGCCGCGGCGCCGGGTGATCTGGCGCACACAAAGGTGGGACAGGGACCAGCCGTCCGAGTGCCGTTGCAGATACCCGGCTCCCAGCAAGCGGTCGTTGAAGCGCGCCGCCAGCAGGCTGGCGTCCCCCAGGGCATGGGCGATCAGCTGCGGGGCATCGGCATGGGGAGCGAACAGCCAGTCCGGGGCGTCCTGGTAGATCTTGCGCAGGTCCTGCTGGTCCTGGGGGCTGGCGTCGTACAGCGCTTGGACAACGATGGGCATGGGGGTTCCTGGGGAGAGGGTGGGCGGCGACCACCAGAGCAGTCGCGACAAAAAAGGTGGTAGCAGTTTGCTTTCTTAATGTTTTGCAAATGGTAACCTCTGGCGGTTCGTCCGTCCTTCCGCGACTTAATGTCGCGCCCGCCCAAGGGAAGCTTTACTCAATCAGAACGACCATGCCTGCGTGCCAAGGTCGTCGCAGGGGAGTGGCCGGTGAACAATTCCAATAATTGGGGGAACATCCATGAGCTCTAGCATCGCGGCCGCCAACCCGGCCGCCCAGCCAGCGTTCTTGTCCAAAGAACGCATCATCGCCAAGCCCGGTTTCAACCGCTGGCTGGTTCCACCGGCCGCCCTGGCCATCCACCTGTGCATCGGCATGGCCTATGGCTTCTCGGTGTTCTGGCTGCCACTGTCCAAGGCGCTGGGTATCAGCGCCCCCGTGGCTTGCGAGCCGGGCATGGGCTTCATCGCCCAGGTCTTCTCGTCCCAGTGTGACTGGCCGATCTCCATGCTCGGCTGGATCTACACCCTGTTCTTCATCTTCCTGGGTTGCTCGGCGGCGATCTGGGGCGGCTGGCTGGAACACGCCGGTCCGCGCAAGGCTGGGGTGGTCTCCGCCCTGTGCTGGTGCGGCGGCCTGCTGATTTCCGCCCTGGGGGTCTACACCCACCAGATCTGGCTGATGTGGATCGGCTCCGGGGTGATCGGCGGGATCGGCCTGGGCCTGGGCTACATCTCCCCGGTGTCGACCCTGATCAAGTGGTTCCCGGACAAGCGTGGCATGGCCACCGGCATGGCGATCATGGGTTTCGGCGGCGGCGCGATGGTCGGTGCGCCCCTGGCGGCCGCGTTGATGAGCCACTTCGCTACCCCCACCAGCGTCGGCGTCTGGCAGAGCTTCCTGGTGATGGCCGCGATCTATTTCGTGTTCATGATCGGTGGCGCCCTGGCGTATCGCGTACCGCCCACCGGCTGGAAGCCCGAGGGCTGGAGCGCGCCGGTGAAAAAAGCCGGTAACGCGATGATCACCCACCGCCACGTGCATGTGAACGTGGCCTGGAAGACCCCGCAGTTCCGCCTGGTGTGGCTGGTGCTATGCCTGAACGTGTCGGCCGGTATCGGCATCCTCGGCATGGCCTCGCCACTGCTGCAGGAAGTGTTCGCCGGCAAGCTGCTGGGCAACGACCTGAGCTTCAGCCAGCTGGACGCCGGGCAACTGGCGCAGATCGCCGCCATCGCCGCCGGCTTCACTGGCCTGCTGAGCTTGTTCAACATCGGTGGCCGGTTCTTCTGGGCGTCGTTCTCCGACTACCTGGGCCGCAAGAACACCTACTTCGTGTTCTTCGCCCTCGGGTTTGCCCTGTATGCGCTGATACCGAACCTCGGCCACCTGGGCAACGTCGCCCTGTTCGTGGCGGCGTTCTGCATCATCCTGTCGATGTACGGCGGCGGTTTCGCCACGGTCCCGGCCTACCTGGCGGACCTGTTCGGCACCCAGATGGTGGGAGCGATCCACGGTCGCCTGCTGACGGCCTGGGCGGCGGCCGGCGTGCTGGGTCCGGTGCTGGTGAACTACCTGCGCGAATACCAGCTGAGCATCGGCGTCGAGCGCGCCGCGGCCTATGACATCACCCTGTACATCCTCGCCGGCCTGCTGGTGCTGGGTTTCCTGTGCAACCTGCTGGTGCGCCCGGTGGCTGACAAGTACTTCATGAGCGACGAGCAACTGGCGGCCGAGCAGGCGCTGGGCCACGACAAGGGCGCCGACAGCGCCACGGTGCTGGAGTGGAAAGCCTCGCCCGGCAGCGTGCCGCTGGCGATCGCCGCCTGGCTGGTGGTGGGCATTCCCCTGGCATGGGGCGTGTGGATAACCCTGCAGAAGACCGCAGTGCTGTTCCACTAGGACCCTGCCTGGCGCGGGAGCGAGGTCGCTCGCTTTCGCGCGCGGGGTTGCTTGTCATGACAGGTACAGCCTCGTAGCCATTGGTTCGCGCCCGTCAGGATGTCGTTCGACGTGTTCCTGTTTGGCCCTCCCCGGGCCTATACTGCTCGCCTTTTTCGCCCAATGATTTTGCGGAGCTGGTGATGGCCGAACGTAAGGCGTCTGTCGAGCGCGACACTCTGGAAACCCAGATCAAAGCCTCGATCAACCTGGATGGCACCGGAAAGGCCCGATTCGATATCGGCGTACCTTTCCTCGAGCACATGCTGGACCAGATCGCCCGGCATGGGCTGATCGACCTGGATATCGAAAGCAAGGGCGACCTGCATATCGACGACCACCACACCGTGGAAGACGTCGGCATCACCCTGGGCCAGGCGTTCAGCCAGGCCATCGGCGACAAGAAAGGCATCCGCCGCTATGGCCATGCCTATGTGCCGCTGGATGAAGCCCTGTCCCGGGTGGTGATCGACTTCTCCGGCCGTCCCGGCCTGCAGATGCACGTGCCCTTCACCCGAGCCACCGTCGGCGGCTTCGATGTCGACCTGTTCCAGGAGTTCTTCCAGGGCTTCGTCAACCACGCCAACGTGACCCTGCACATCGACACCCTGCGCGGCCACAACACCCACCACCAGATCGAGACCGTGTTCAAGGCCTTCGGGCGCGCGCTGCGCATGGCGGTGGAGCTGGACGAGCGCATGGCCGGGCAGATGCCTTCCACCAAGGGCGTGCTGTAATGCAGACGGTAGCCGTCATCGACTACGGCATGGGCAACCTGCACTCCGTGGCCAAGGCCCTGGAGCACGTGGGCGCCGGCAAGGTGCTGATCACCAGCGACGCCAGCGTGATCCGCGAAGCCGACCGGGTGGTGTTTCCCGGCGTGGGCGCGATCCGCGACTGCATGGCCGAGATCCGCCGCCTGGGCTTCGATGCCCTGGTGCGTGAAGTCAGCCAGGACCGTCCGTTCCTGGGAATCTGCGTGGGCATGCAAGCCCTGCTCGAGCACAGCGAAGAGAACGACGGCGTGGACTGCATCGGGCTGTTTCCCGGCCAGGTGAAGTTCTTCGGCAAGGGCCTGGTGGAAGAGGGCGAGCATCTCAAGGTGCCGCACATGGGCTGGAACGAGGTCAAGCAGGCCGTGGACCATCCGCTGTGGCACAGCATCCCGGACCTGGCGCGCTTCTACTTCGTGCACAGCTACTACATCACCGCCGGCAATGCCCGGCAGGTGGTGGGCAGCGGCCACTACGGCGTGGATTTCGCCGCGGCGCTGGCCGAGGGCTCGCGTTTTGCCGTGCAGTTCCACCCCGAGAAGAGCCATACCCATGGCCTGCAGTTGTTGCAGAACTTCGCGGCCTGGGACGGTCGCTGGTAAATGAACAGGTCGCGCAGCAAGGCGCCGATACTGACGCTGACCCCCGAGCAGGAGCGCGAAGCGCTGGACAAGCTCAAGCGCTTGCTCGAAGACCGCTTCGACCTGCAACTGGGGTCGTTCGAGGTGGCCGAGATCCTCGAATTGTTCGGCAAGGAAATTGCCCCCCACTACTACAACAGGGCGATTGCCGATGTTCAGCTGCACCTCAAGGAGCGGTTCGAGAGCATCGAAAGCGACCTGTGGGCGCTCGAAAAGAATTAAGGCAGCGGCCAGCTTCAAGCTGCAGGCTGCAAGAAGTAGACACGCGTGCGCGCTTGCAGCTTATGGCTTGCAGCTTGCAGCTCTTTTGACGAAGGAAAAAGCATGCTGATCATTCCCGCAATCGACCTCAAAGACGGCGCCTGCGTGCGCCTGCGCCAGGGTCGCATGGAAGACTCCACCGTATTCTCCGACGACCCGGTGAGCATGGCCGCCAAATGGGTCGAGGGTGGCTGCCGTCGCTTGCACCTGGTGGACCTCAACGGTGCCTTCGAAGGCCAGCCGGTCAACGGTGAAGTGGTTACCGCCATCGCCAAGCGCTATCCGACCCTGCCGATCCAGATCGGCGGTGGCATCCGTTCGCTGGAAACCATCGAGCACTACGTCAAGGCTGGCGTCAGCTACGTGATCATCGGCACCAAGGCGGTGAAGGAGCCGGAGTTCGTCGCCGAGGCCTGCCGCGCCTTCCCGGGCAAGGTCATCGTCGGCCTGGACGCCAAGGACGGTTTCGTCGCCACCGACGGCTGGGCCGAAGTCAGCTCGGTACAGGTCATCGACCTGGCCAAGCGCTTCGAGGCCGATGGCGTCTCGGCGATCGTCTACACCGACATCGCCAAGGACGGCATGATGCAGGGCTGCAACGTACCCTTCACCAAGGCCCTGGCCGAAGCCACCTCGATCCCGGTGATCGCCTCCGGCGGCATCCATAACCTGGGCGACATCAAGGCCCTGCTGGACGCCAAGGCACCGGGCATCATCGGCGCCATCACCGGTCGCGCCATCTACGAAGGCACCCTCGACGTCGCCGAGGCCCAGGCGTTCTGCGACAGCTACAAGCCGTAAGCTGCAAGCTGCAAGTTAAAAGCACGGTCTCGGCCTGCTCTTGCTTGCAGCTTGAAGCTTGAAGCTTCTTAATCGGAGATTAAGTCTATGGCGCTAGCCAAGCGCATCATCCCTTGCCTGGACGTGGACAACGGTCGGGTAGTGAAGGGCGTCAAGTTCGAGAACATCCGCGATGCCGGCGACCCGGTGGAGATCGCCCGGCGCTACGATGAACAGGGTGCGGACGAGATCACTTTCCTGGACATCACCGCCAGCGTCGATGGCCGCGATACCACCCTGCATACCGTCGAGCGCATGGCCAGCCAGGTGTTCATCCCGCTGACCGTGGGCGGTGGCGTGCGCACCGTGCAGGACATCCGCAACCTGCTCAATGCCGGCGCGGACAAGGTCTCGATCAACACCGCCGCGGTGTTCAACCCGGAGTTCGTCGGCGAAGCCGCACAACACTTCGGGTCCCAGTGCATCGTGGTCGCCATCGATGCCAAGAAGGTCTCCGGCCCGGGCGAAGAGCCGCGCTGGGAAATCTTCACCCATGGCGGGCGCAAGCCCACCGGGCTGGACGCGGTGGAGTGGGCGAAGAAGATGGAAGGCCTGGGGGCCGGGGAAATCCTGCTGACCAGCATGGACCAGGATGGCATGAAGAATGGCTTCGACCTGGGCGTCACCCGGGCCATCAGCGATGCCCTGGGTATCCCGGTGATCGCCTCCGGCGGTGTCGGCAACCTGCAACATCTGGCCGATGGCATCATCGAGGGCCACGCCAGTGCGGTGCTGGCGGCCAGCATCTTCCACTTCGGCGAGTACACCGTTCCCGAGGCCAAGGCCTACATGGCCCAGCGCGGGATCGTGGTGCGATAGCCACTGGACAGCATGGCGGGCTCGCGGCACTCTGGAGTTCGCCATGGTTCCCGGTAACCCGTCATGCTCAAACGTCTTCTTGTGGTTGTCGCCAGCGCCGGTTTTCTGCTCGGTGGCCTCGCCCGCGCCGCCGAACCCGCCGACACCTCCCTGGTGTTGCTGACGGAAAACTTCCCTCCCTACAACATGGCCATCAACGGTAAGAACTTCGCCCAGGGCGAGAACATCAACGGTATCGCCGTGGATATCGTCCGTGAAATGTGCAAGCGCGCCGGCGTCAACTACAGCCTGACCCTGCGCTTTCCCTGGGAACGCATCTACAAGATGGCCCTGGAGCAACCGGGTTATGGCGTGTTCGTCACGGCCCGGCTGCCGGACCGCGAGTCGCTGTTCAAATGGGTCGGCCCCATCGGCCCGGACGATTGGATCATGCTGGCCAAGGCCGGCAGCAAGATCACCCTCCAATCCCTGGAGCAGGCGCGCAAGTACAAGATCGGCGCCTATAAAGGCGATGCCATCGCCGAGACCCTGGCCAAGCAGGGCCTGGACCCGCAAGTGGTGCTGCGTGACCAGGACAACGCCAGGAAGCTGGTGGCGGGGCAGATCGATCTCTGGGCCACCGGTGATCCCGCCGGGCGCTACCTGGCCAAGCAGGAAGGCATCACCGGCCTCAAGACGGTGCTGCGCTTCAACAGCGCCGAGCTGTACCTGGCCTTGAACAAGGACGTGTCCGACGAGGTGGTGGCCAAGCTCCAGGCCGCCCTGGACGAGATGCGCAAGGAAGGCCTGGTGGAAGAGATCATGGGCCGCTACCTGTAGAGGGGCAGCCGCAAGCTGCAAGCTTGGAGCTGCAAGTGGCTTGAGGCTTGCAGCTTGCAGCTGCTTCAGCGGTACACCCCATCCTTGCCATGCCCACTCATGGCCTTGTTGCTACGCACGCTGATCATCAACTTGATGTCTATCCAGTCGATGCCCTGGGCCTTGAGCTTGGGCAGTTCGCGCTCCAGCACCGCCAGGGTCTGCGGATACGGGTGGCCGATCATCACCGCCGAGCCCTGCCTGCGTGCCAGCTTGATCGCCGCCTGCAACTGCTGGGCAATCGCCGGCTCGGTACGTTCATCGTCGAGGAACACATCCCGGGAAACGCTGGCCAGGCCGATCTTCTGCGCTTCGGCGGCGGCCACGGTCTGGGCGCTGGTGCGGCTGTCGACGAAGAACTTGTTGCGCCGTTGCAACTCGCTCATGAGCCAGGCCATGGCCGGTCGCTGGGACGTCATGCGGCTGCCCATGTGGTTGTTGATGCCACTGGTGTAGGGCACGGCCTGGAACGCCGCTTCCAGGCGCTTCTGCAGTTCTTCCTGCGGCAGGTCCGGGTGCCAGGCGAACGGCCCGGTGGCCGGGTCCATGGGCATGTGCAGGATGACGATCTTGCCGGCGCGGTGGGCTTCCCGGGCGAATTCGGCGGCATGGGGCGTATCGGGCATGATCGCCGTGGTCACCGGGCCGGGTAGTCCCAGCACGCGGCGGTCGCGGGGCAGGTTCTGGCCCAGGTCGTCGATGATCAGGCTCAGGTAGGCCTTGGGTGCCTGCGGGGCGGCGGCCTGGACCGGGAGGCAGCAGAGCAGGGCCAGCAGCAGGCCGCCGAGCAGCCGGGAGAATGGCTGGCGGTTGTGCATCGAAGGAAAGCGCAGCATGGGAATCAGCAATGGCCTTGGCAATGGACGCCCTGGCGGACGCTTCGCCGGCTAGCCGGCTCCCTGCTTGGGAGTCGGCTGGCCGGCGAGGGTTCAATCATTTACCGCGAGTGATGCTCAGCCCCTTGAGCAGGCTCAGGGCCTGGGCCAGCTGGTAGTCGTCGTCCTGTGGCATCGGCTTGGCCTTGCCGGCAGATCCGCTTGGCTTGTCGGCGCCGCCGTTGCCATTGCCCAGGTGACCCTGCAGGTCGGCTTCCTTGAAGTACTCGCCGTCCTGGGACTCGCTGGTGATCTTGGCGCGGCGCACCTCGATGTCCGGGACGATGCCCTGGGCCTGGATCGAGCGGCCATTGGGGGTGAAGTACAGCGCGGTGGTGATCTTCAGGGCGCGGTCGTTGTTCAGCGGCAACACGGTCTGTACCGAGCCCTTGCCGAAGCTGGTGGTGCCCATCAGCACGGCGCGCTTCTGGTCCTGCAGGGCGCCGGCGACGATCTCCGAGGCCGAGGCGCTGCCGCCGTTGATCAGCACCACCATGGGCACGGCTTCGCTCTCGTCCTTGCCGGTGGCGGAGAAGCGCAGCTCGGAATTGGCGATCCGGCCCTTGGTGTAGACGATCAGGCCCTTGGTGATGAAGTGGTCGACCACTTCCACCGCCGCCTGCAGCACGCCGCCCGGGTTGTTGCGCAGGTCGAGGATGATGCCGTTGAGCTTCTTGCCGTTGTCCTTGCGCAGCTTGGCCAGGGCCTTGGAGACTTCCTCGCCGGTCTTGACCTGGAACTGGGTGATGCGGATGTAGCCATAGCCGGACTCCAGCAACTGGCTCTTCACGCTCTTGACCTGGATGGTGGCGCGGGCCAGGGTCACGTCGAATGGCGTGCCGCCGTCGCGGACCAGGGTCAGGGTGATCTTCTGGCCGATCTTGCCGCGCATCTTGTCCACGGCCTCGGTCATGGTCTGGCCACGGGTCGGCTGGCCGTTGATCTTGACGATCAGGTCCCCGGCCTGGATCCCGGCCTTGGAGGCCGGGGTATCGTCGATCGGCGACACCACCTTGATGAAGCCGTCCTCGGCGCCGACCTCGATGCCCAGGCCACCGAACTCGCCGCTGGTGCTTTCCTGCAGTTCGGCGAAGTCTTCCGGCCCCAGGTAGGACGAATGCGGGTCGAGATTGCTGAGCATGCCCTTGATGGCGTTTTCCAGCAGGGTCTTGTCATCGACAGGTTCGACATACGCGGCCTTGATGCGGTCCATCACCTCGGCGAAGGTGCGCAGCTCTTCCAGCGGCAAAGGCGCCTTGGTGGTCGCGGCGCTGGTCGCCTGGGCGGTTTCGGCGGCGAACGCCAGGGGCGCGCCGATCACCAGGGCGATCGTCAGGGCCAGCGAGGTAAGGCGGGACAAATGCAGCATGTCGAACGAACTCCTAATTTAGATGCAGCGCTTATCCTTGCGCGTGGCACCACTGTGCCGGGTCGCTGGGGCGGCCCTGCTGACGAATGGCAAAGTACAGCGCAGGAGTGTCCTGTCCGCCACTATTACCGACTGTGGAGATGGACTCTCCGGCCTTGACCACGTCGCCAGCTTCCTTGAGCAGCGTCTGGTTGTGTCCGTAGAGGCTCAGGTAGCCGTTGCCGTGGTCGAGGATCACCAACAGCCCGGCACCGCGCAGCCAGTCGGCGAATACCACCCGGCCCCCATGCACGGCATGGACCTGGCTGCCGGCGGCAGCGCTGATCATCACCCCGTCCCACTTGGAGCGGGCATCGTCGCCACGGGTTTCACCAAAGCGTGCCAGCAATCGACCATCGACTGGCCATGGAAGTTTGCCCCGTGCCGAGGCGAATGCCCCGCCATAGGATGGCCCGCTGCTGGAAACCAGGGCTCCAGGGGTGGAGTGGACCGGCTTGCGCGGTGCATCGCTGGTGTCGGCCTGGGCTTCACGCAAGCGCTTTTTTTCGGCTTCCTGCTGGGCGATCAGCGCTCTCTGGCGCGCCTCTTCCGCCTCGCGAGCCTGGCGTGCCAGGGTTTCCTCGATGGTCTTGAGAACCTTGCCCAGGTCGGCCTGGTCCTGTTCGCGCTGCTGCAGCTTCTGGTCCCGGGCCTTGACGTCGTCGTTGAGCTTGGCCAGGGCCAATTGGCGCTCCTTGCGGACCTTGGCCAGCTCCTCGCGCTGGGTGTCGAGGCTGCTTTTCTGCACCAGCAGCTGGGCCTGCTGCAGGGAAATGTCCTTTTCCACGTTGGCCAGCTGGCGCAGGGTCTCGTTGAAGTTCTTCAACTGCTCCAGGCGGGCCTGGCTCAGGTAGTCGTAATAGGTGAGGGTACGGGCGAATTTTTCCGGATTCTGCTGGTTGAGCAGCAGCTTGAGGTATTCCTGGCGCCCGTTCTGGTAGGCCGCGCGGGCCTGGATGGCGATCAGCCGTTGCTGTTCAGTGCGCGCGCTCTGGAGTTTTTTTTTCTCCTCATCGAGTCGCTGCAGCTCGGATTCGCTTTTCTTCAGCTCTTTCTGCAGGGCCTCGACCTGCTTCTCCAGCTTGCCCATCTCGGTCTCGGTGCCGCGCAGCTCCTTCTGCACTCCGGATTTCTCTTCCTGCAGCTTGCCCAGCAGTTTCTTCAGCTCGGCGATGTCCTGACGCGTGGCGTCCAACTGTTGTTGGGTTTGCGCGCGCTCATCGGCGAAAGCCGGTTGGAGCAGGCAGGTCAGGGCAAGGGCAATCAAGGCGCGAAGCATAGAGGCGGGCGACACCAGGGAAAGGGACGGCCTAGTATGCCCGCCCCTCGCGGCAAAAAAAACGCCTCAAAGCCAACTGCTTTGAGGCGTTCGTCATAAAAGGCCGTTTGCGGCCCGCTATTGGGCCATTTGCTATCAGACCAGGATCGATTTACCGGTCATTTCCGCAGGTTGCGGCAGGTCCAGCAACTTGAGCATGGTCGGCGCCACATCCGCCAGGACGCCGCCTTCACGGACCTTCAGCGGCCGCTTGCCGACATAGATGAAGGGCACCGGCTCGGTGGTGTGGGCGGTGTGGGCCTGGCCGGTGGTTTCGTCGGACATCTGCTCGACGTTGCCGTGGTCGGCGGTGATCAGTGCTTCGCCACCGACCTTCTCCAGGGCGTCGACGATGCGCCCGACGCACAGGTCCAGGCATTCGACGGCTTTCACCGCGGCCTCGAACACACCGCTGTGGCCGACCATGTCGCCGTTGGCGTAGTTGACGATGATCACGTCATAGCGCTGGTGCTCGATGGCGTCGACGATCTTGTCGGTGACTTGCGGGGCGCTCATTTCCGGCTGCAGGTCGTAGGTGGCGACCTTCGGCGATGGGATGAGGATGCGCTCCTCACCCGGGAATGGCTCTTCGCGGCCGCCGGAGAAGAAGAAGGTCACGTGGGCGTACTTCTCGGTCTCGGCGATGCGCAGCTGGGTCTTGCCGTTCTTGGCCAGGTAGTCGCCCAGTACGTTTTCCAGGCTGCTGGGGGCGAAGGCCGCCGGGGCCGGGATGCTCGCCGCGTACTGGGTGAGCATGACGAAACCGGCCAGTTTCGGCTGGCGCGCACGCTCGAACTCCTTGAAATCATCCTCGACGAAGATCCGGCTCAGCTCGCGGGCCCGGTCGGCGCGGAAGTTCATGAACACCACGGCATCGCCGTCCTCGACCTTGACCGGCTCGCCGATGGTGGTGGCCTTGACGAATTCGTCGCTTTCATCGCGCTCGTAGGCCGCTTGCAAGCCTTGCTGGGCGCTGGCGGCGCTGAACTGGCCCTGGCCCTCGACGATCAGGTTGTAGGCCTGGGCCACGCGGTCCCAGCGGTTGTCGCGGTCCATGGCGAAGTAGCGGCCGACCAGGCTGGCGATACGGCCCTTGCCCAAGGTCTTGAAGGTTTCGTCCAGCAGTTCGATGGACGACTGGGCGCTCCTGGGCGGGGTGTCTCGACCGTCGAGGAAGGCGTGCAGGTAGATTTTCTCGGCGCCACGCTTGAAGGCCAGCTCGGCCATGGCCACCAGGTGATCCTGGTGGCTGTGCACGCCGCCGTCCGACAGCAGGCCGAGGATATGCACGGCCTTGCCGGCAGCCACGGCCTTGTCCACGGCGGCGCAGAGGGTCGGATTGTCGAAGAATTCGCCGTCGCGGATGGCCTTGGTCACCCGGGTGAAGTCCTGGTACACCACGCGGCCGGCCCCGAGGTTCATGTGGCCGACCTCGGAGTTGCCCATCTGGCCGTCCGGCAGGCCGACATCCATGCCCGAACCCGAGATCAGGCCGTTGGGCACGCTGGCGCACAGGCGATCCAGTACAGGCGTGTTGGCGGCATAGACGGCGTTGGATTCGTGGCTCTCGCTGTGACCGAAGCCATCCAGAATCATCAGGACCAAAGGTTTAGGCGTGGTAGTCATGGCGTCCACTCGTGGCTGGAAAAGGAGGTGTTGAAAAAGGGAGTGGCAGTTTAAAGGCAAGTTCCATCGGCGTCACCGCCGGGCGGGGTTTGGCCGACCTTGAGGGCTGTGTATACTGGCCGGCATTTTCACGCCCTGGAACCTCCTTAGATGGTTGCTCACCTGATTCAATTCGCTACTGAACACTACTTGCTCGTCGGCGCCTTCGTCATTCTCCTGGCCCTGCTGATCGCTCATGAACTGAGCCGCGGTGGCCGCAGCCTCAGCACCGGTGAGCTGACCGCGCTGGTCAACAGCGAGCAGGGCGTGGTGATCGATATCCGTCCATCCAAGGAATACGCCGCGGGCCACATCGTCGGCGCGCTGAACATTCCCCAGGACAAGCTGGCAGCCCGCATCGGCGAGCTGGAAAAGCACAAGGCCAAGACCATCATCCTGGTGGATGCCCAGGGCCAGCACGCCGGCACCCACGCCCGCGAGCTGATGAAGTCCGGCTTCACCGCGGCCAAGCTGTCCGGCGGTGTCGCCAGCTGGAAGGCCGATAACCTGCCATTGGTGAAGTAATGTCCCAGGTCATCGTCTATTCCAGTGATTACTGCCCTTATTGCTCGCGGGCCAAGCACCTGCTCGCAAGCAAAGGCGTAGCCTTCGAAGAGATCAAGGTCGATGGCAAGCCGCAGGTGCGCGCCGACATGGCCCAGAAAGCCGGACGTACGTCCGTGCCGCAGATCTGGATCGGCGCCACCCACGTAGGTGGTTGTGATGATTTGTTCGCCCTGGAGCGCGCCGGCAAGCTCGACGCGTTGCTGGCGGCCTGAAACTTCCCTATAGACCCCCGAGATCAAGAAGGATCCGAGATGACTGACCAACAGAACACTGCTGCTGCCGAAGACGAAAGCGCACCGCAATTCTCCCTGCAGCGCATCTATGTGCGTGACCTGTCCTTCGAAGCGCCGAAAAGCCCGGCGATCTTCCGCCAGCAGTGGGAACCCAGCGTCTCCCTGGACCTGAACACTCGCCAGAAAGCCCTGGAAGCAGACTTCCACGAAGTGGTGCTGACCCTGTCCGTGACCGTGAAGAACGGCGACGAAGTGGCCTTCATCGCTGAAGTGCAGCAGGCCGGTATCTTCCTGATCAAGAACCTGGACGAGGCTTCCATGAGCCACACCCTGGGTGCCTTCTGCCCGAACATCCTGTTCCCGTACGCTCGCGAAGCGCTGGACAGCCTGGTGACCCGTGGTTCGTTCCCGGCCCTGATGCTGGCTCCGGTGAACTTCGACGCGCTGTACGCCCAGGAGCTGCAACGCGTACAGGCCGGCGAGAACACCGTTCAGTAAGTGCTTCGTCCAGCCATGAAAAAAGCGCCGTCAATGGCGCTTTTTTCTTGCTCGGGAGAAACCTTCAGGTAGGAGCGAGGCTGGCCCGCGACAGGGGCGAGGCGAAATGCCTGTGCACCGCGTTACCGTTCATCGCGAGCACGCTTGGCTCCTGCACAAGCAGGCGCTTATTTGAAGCCCAGCTGGCGCCAGCCTTCATAGACCGCCACCGCCACGGTGTTGGACAGGTTCAGGCTGCGGCAGCCTTCGCGCATGGGCAGGCGCAGGCGCTGCTCGCCGGGCAGGGCGTCCAGTACTTCGGCCGGCAAGCCACGGCTTTCCGGGCCGAACAAGAAGGCGTCGCCGTCCTGGAAGCTGGCGTCGTGGAAAGGCCGCGAGCCCTTGGTGGTGAAGGCGAACAGGCGTGGATGGCCGAGGCTCTGCAAGCAGCTGGCGAGGTCGGGGTGGCGTTGCAGGGTGGCGTATTCGTGATAGTCGAGGCCGGCGCGACGCAGGCGCTTGTCGTCCATTTCGAAACCCAGCGGCTCGATCAAGTGCAGGTGGCAGCCGCTGTTGGCGCACAGCCTGATAACGTTGCCGGTATTCGGCGGAATTTCTGGTTGGAAGAGGATGACGTGAAACATGCACGGCTCCGAAGAGAAAGACAGGCAGCATTCTACGCCTGAAGAAGACCCGCGGCCGAAGCTAATGCTGCGGGTGTTCGGCTCCCTGGCCATAGTCGGGTTGATGGTTGGCTTGATGATCGGACGCCTGACCCAGACCGAGCCGGTGCAGTTGCTCAAGGTCGAAGGCGTGGCCGAGGGCCTGGTGGTGTGGTTCGACCGTGAGCCCAAGGTCCATGGCGAACATATCGAGGGGGCGGTGGCGTTGCTGTTCGATGCCACGGGCCAGGCGCAACAGGGTCAATTACAGGTCAACCAGCGGACCGCGAACTGGCGGATACGCCTGGCGGACCAGGGCTTGTTGCTGAACCTGGTGGCCGCTCGCCCGCTGCGGGGTGAATGGAGCGGGAGCGAGGTGGACGGGCGTTGGCGCCTGGAAGTCCGCCTGCGCGAGCAATAAAAGAGGGAAACCCCGGCCTGCCTGTACCAAGGCCCCCAAAAGGGAAGGGCTGGTCGTCTTGTCGGCGACGAGCCCAGGTGTAAAGAAGGGGATTCCCGGCCTGCCTGTACCAGGGTCCCCAAAACTCTGGCCGGCTCGCTTGGCGCGGGCGGACCGGGTGTTAAAGAGGGGGATTCCTGGCCTGCCTGTACCAAGGTCCCCAAAACGGGTGAGCGGTGGCGCTCGTGATCTTGTTATTGCAGGGGGCGTGCCAATTCAGGCTTAAACGCTTCAGTTAATTGCAGGGTCAAGCTGGAGGCCCCGGTTCTCGGGGCTTTCGCCGTTTTGTTGAGTTTTTCTTGCCTGGCCTGGTGCGGCCGTTCGGTAGCGGATCTCCGTCTGGCCGAGCCTTTTGGCGGTGCAGGCTCACCATTTCGGTGCACGAAAAGCATCGCGAGCCAGCCTCGCTCCTACGAAACACAAGATCCGCAGGAGCGAGGCTGGCTCGCGATAGGGTCTACAGAACAGCCGCTCAAGCCTCGTCGCTGTCCTCCTCGTCGCCGCCGTCGACCTTCATGCCCAGTTCCTTGATCTTGCGGGTCAGGGTATTGCGGCCCCAGCCCAGCAGGACCGCGGCATCGCGGCGCCGACCCGCGGTGTGCTTGAGCGCGGTCTCGATCATGATCCGCTCGAAGTTCGGGACCGCGCTGTCCAGCAGGTTGGACTGGCCGCGGGCCAGGGCCTGGTCGGCCCACTGGCGCAATGCCTGTTCCCAGTTGGTCACCGGCGCCGAGTCCTGGGGCAGGCTCAGCAGTTCCGGTGGCAGGTCGCCGATATGCACCTCGCGCCCGGAAGCCATCACGGTGATCCAGCGGCAGGTGTTCTCCAACTGGCGCACGTTGCCCGGCCAGGGCAGGTTCTTCAGGTATTCCTCGGTCTCGTGCTTGAGCAGCTTGGGTTCCACCGCCAACTCCTGGGCCGCGCGGCCGAGGAAGTGCTTGGCCAGGGTCGGGATGTCCTCGCGACGATCCGACAGGCGTGGAATATGGATGCGAATCACATTGAGGCGGTGGAACAGGTCTTCGCGGAACTTGCCGGCATGGACCAGGGTTTCCAGGTTCTGGTGGGTGGCGGCGATGATCCGCACGTCGACCTTGACCGGGGTATGGCCACCGACCCGGTAGAACTCGCCGTCGGCCAGCACCCGCAGCAGCCGGGTCTGGGTGTCGGCCGGCATGTCGCCGATCTCGTCGAGGAACAGCGTGCCGCCGTCGGCCTGCTCGAAGCGTCCGCGCCGCAGGTTGGCCGCGCCGGTGAACGCGCCTTTTTCATGGCCGAACAGCTCGGACTCCATCAGGTCCTTGGGGATGGCCGCCATGTTCAAGGCGATGAACGGCGAACTCGCCCGGGGGCTGTGGCGATGCAGGGCATGGGCCACCAGTTCCTTGCCGGTGCCGGATTCGCCATTGATCAGCACGGTGATGTTGGAGTGGCTCAGCCGGCCGATGGCGCGGAATACCTCCTGCATCGCCGGCGCCTCGCCGATGATCTCCGGGGTGCGGGCCAGGCTCGGGGCCACTTCCAGGCCTTGCTGTTCCTGGGCGTGCTGGTTGGCGCGCTTGACCAGGGAGACCGCCTCGTCGACGTCGAATGGCTTGGGCAGGTACTCGAAGGCGCCGCCCTGGTAGGAGGCGACGGCGCTGTCCAGGTCCGAGTGGGCGGTCATGATGATCACCGGCAGGCGCGGGTGCTGCTCGCGAATCCGTGCCAGCAGGTCGAGGCCGCTTGTCCCGGGCATGCGGATGTCGGAGATGATCACGTCCGGGGTCTGGCGTGCCAGGCGGCTCATCACGCCGTCGGCGCTGTCGAAGCTCTGGGTGGTCATCCCTTCCTGCTGCAAGGCTTTTTCCAGGACCCAGCGGATTGAACGGTCGTCATCGACGATCCACACGGTTTCACTTCGGCTCATGTCGATGGGGCTCCTTGTTCCAGTGGCAGAAAGATCGAGAACGTGGTGTGGCCTGGATGGCTGTCGCACTCGATCAGGCCCTGGTGCTGGCTGATGATGTTCTGGGTGATGGCCAGGCCCAGCCCGGTACCGTCCGGACGGCCGCTGACCATGGGGAAGAAGAGGGTGTCCTGCAGTTCGGCGGGAATCCCCGGGCCGTTGTCGATGATCTCGATCTTGGTCACCAGCCGGTGGCGTACGTGGCCGATGGTGAACTGGCGCATGGCGCGGCTGCGCAAGGTGATGCGGCCCAGGCGCAGTTCGTTCTGGGTACTGATGGCCTGCATGGCGTTGCGCACGATGTTCAGGACTGCCTGGATCATCTGCTCGCGGTCGACCAGCACGTCGGGGATGCTCGGATCGTAGTCCCGGACCAGGGTGATGCAGCCCTGGCTTTCGGCTTCCACCAGGCTGCAGACCCGTTCCAGCACTTCGTGGATGTTGGTCGGCGCCAGGACCGGCAGCTTGTTCGAGCCGAGCATGCGGTCCACCAGGTTCCGCAGGCGATCGGCTTCTTCGATGATGACGTTGGTGTAGTCCTTGAGGCCTTCTTCAGGCAACTGGCGGGCCAGTAACTGGGCCGCGCCACGAATTCCCCCCAGGGGATTCTTGATCTCGTGGGCCAGGCCGCGCACCAGCATCTTGCTGGTTTCCTGCTTGGACAGCTGGGCCTCTTCCTTGGTAATGCGCAGCAAGCGATCCCGGGGATGGACTTCCAGCAGCAGCAAGGTGTCGCCGTTGCTGAGGATCGGTGTCACCGCGTAATCCACGGTCAGGGTCTGGCCGGTCAGGGCGGTGAGCATCGCTTCGCGCTTGGTGAAGGGGTGCGCCTGTTCCACCGCCTGGCGCAGGGAGCTCAAGGCTTCGGCCGACTCGGTGAACAGCTCGCTGATGAACTGCCCATGGCTGCGCTGGCCGCTGATGGCCAGGAGCATCTCCGCTGCCGGATTCATGTACTCAAGGCGCAGGTCAGCGTTGAGCAGGATGGTGGCGGTGGTCAGGTTGTCCAGTAGCAGGCGATGCAGTGGGTCGCTGATGGTCATTCGGACCTCTTTTGGAGCAGGGCGATCCGCGGCCGGTCGCGGATCGTGCACGGGTTGAAGCGCTGTCATGGGGAAAATGCAAAAACCAAACCAAGGCTCCGAAAAGAAGCGTCCGAGCCCCTGAAACAGGCGTTTGAACGACGCCCGTTTGGCGGGCTGCCAGCCCTGGCGAAGGTTTTCGACCCAAAATGGGTGGTCGATGCGCCATGGGTGCAAGGTTGCGCACCAATATAGTGCATGATCTGCGCCCGTGCATGATCCGTCGCTGGAGTGTGAATCGACGCCCGTTTTTCAGCGGCAACCAGCCGGGCGCGGGTTTAGAGTGCCGGACCCGATGCTCGAAGATCCAGGATGCACCATGGACCACGCCCCCCTGCTGTTTCGCCTCCCTGACGACGACACCCTGTACCAGGCACTGCTGGATCGCGATCCGGCCTATGAAGGTTTTGCCTATGTCGGGGTGAAAAGCACCGGAGTGTTCTGCCGCCTGACCTGTGCCGCCCGCAAGCCCAAGCGCCATAACACGGTGTTCTTCAGCTCCATCAAGGGGTGTGTCGAAGCGGGTTTTCGCCCCTGCCTGCGTTGCCGCCCACTGGCCGAGGCGGGAGTCCAGGAGCCCTGGGTCAAGGCCTTGCTCGAGCAACTGCACGCGGATGCCGAGCGCCGCTGGTACGAGGATGACCTGGTGCGCCTGGGGCTGGACCCGTCCACCGTGCGGCGTGCCTTCAAGCGCTACTTCGGCGTGACCTTCCTGGAGATGGCTCGCTTGCGGCGCATGGGCCGGGGCATGCAGCAACTGGCGTCGGGCCAGCCGGTGATCGAGGCCCAGCTCAGTGCCGGCTTCGACTCCGACAGCGGCTTTCGCAAGGCCTTCGGCCGGCTGGTCGGCCAGCCACCCTCGAACTGGCGGGGGCGCGAGCTGCTCAAGGCGGATTGGTTGCAGACCCCCATCGGCGTGATGCTGGCCGTGGCCGATGCCCAGGTCCTGCATCTGCTGGAGTTCTTCGACCGCCCGGCCCTGGCCGGGGAGCTGCGCAAATTGCAGGACAGCAGTGGTTCGAGCATCGGCTTCGGGCGTTTTGCCCCCATCGACCAGATCGAGGCCGAACTGCGCCGTTATTTCGCCGGTGAGCCGGTGTCTTTCCAGACACCGTTGGCGATGCAGGCCTCGGCCTTCACCCGCACGGTATGGCAGGCGCTGCGGGCCATTCCCCTGGGCAGCACCTGCAGTTATGCCGGATTGGCGCGGGATATCGGCTCGCCGACGGCGGTGCGCGCCGTGGCCCGGGCCAATGGCGCCAACCAGATCGCCATCGTCATCGCCTGCCATCGGGTGATCGGCGCCGATGGCTCGCTCACCGGTTATGGCGGTGGCCTATGGCGCAAGCGCTGGCTGCTGGAGCATGAGCGCCGCATGCACTTGGCTGGACGGGAACAACCAGTGCAGGCCCAGGAGTCGTTCAGCGGTGGGCGCGCAGCAGGAAGAAACTGATTTCCGCGCTTTGCTGCAGGACTTGCTCGCCCTCAAGGACTTGCACCGCTAGGCGATGAAGGCCGCGGTCGAGGTTCGACAAATGCAACTGCGGGCCACGGCCAGGGGCGCCGTGAGGCTCGCCATCCAGCAGCAGGCGCAGGCGATGTGACGGCTGTAGCGGCGGGTGCAGGTCTACCTGGACGCTGAAGCTGCCGTTGTTGGCCCGCAGCGCGCCCTGCTCCGGCACTCCGTTGAGCTGCAGGCGGCGGTAGACCTGCCTTTGGCTGGTCTGGCAGGCGGCCGGTGCCCTGTTCGAAGGCGGCCAGTCGCTGGATCCTCGGTCGCTGCCGGTGCAACGGCCGGCGGCGGGGTGATAGGGGGCCGCATCAGCCGGCAGCAGGGTTATCCACAGCAGCCATAAAGCAGCGATACGCATGGTCCGGGTCCTCCTGGCAAGCCCTCAGCATAGGGGCGCACCGGGCAGGGAGCAGGCGTGGTTAACCTTTGAACACACATAATTCGGCGGTGGCGCGGATCATCGCCAGCTGGCGCAGCGGTTCGCCGGCACTGGCCTGGTTGGCCCGGGCCAGCCATTGCGGGCAGTGCGGGTCACTGCGCTGGGGGGCGAAGCTGGCCAGTTGTTGCAGCAGGCGCTTTTGCAGCTGGTCCAGTTGCGGGCGGATCTGTCCGGCCAGGTCCTGGCGGGGAGTGTCCGGAGCCCGGCCTTGCAGGTTCCAGGCCGAGAGCCTGGCGTATTGCACCAGCTTGTTGGCTTCGATCTGCGCGGCGAAGAACTGTTCCACCGTGGCTTCATCCAGGCCATGGCTGGCAGCCTGGGCCGTGGCGGCGGCGATCACTTGCTGTTCGCGAGGCCGGTCCTCCACAGCCTTGTGGCTGTCCCACTTGCTCAGGGCCACTTGCTCGGCGATGTCCAGGCGTTCAGCGATGCTGCCCAGTAGCGGGGCGAGGCTGGCCGGGGTGTCATCGGCCCGGGCCAGGCTGGCGGACAAGGCACAGGCGAAGGCGAGACACAGGCTCAGGGAAGATGTCATCGGCGGGCTTCCGGGTGGGTAATGGGCTGGCCATGATGCCTGCAAGCTGGCGGGACGCCCACGGTAAAATCCCTGGGGCGTTTGTGCCGGGAATGAAAAAGGCCTCCCGAAGGAGGCCTTTCGATCACGCCGCTTGCGCGAGCGCTACCGGATCAGCAGCTGTAGTACAGCTCGTATTCCAGTGGGTGCACGAAGGTGCGGACCTTGATCTCTTCTTCGCTTTTCAGGGCGATGTAGGCGTCGATGAAGTCGTCGCTGAAAACGCCGCCTTTGGTCAGGAACGCACGGCCCTTGTCCAGCTCTTCCAGGGCTTCCTTCAGGCTGCCGCAAACTTGCGGGATTTCTTTGGCCTCTTCCGGCGGCAGGTCATACAGGTTCTTGTCCGCGGCATCGCCTGGGTGGATCTTGTTCTGGATACCGTCCAGGCCGGCCATCAGCAGTGCGGCGAAGCACAGGTAAGGGTTGGCGGCCGGGTCCGGGAAGCGTGCTTCGATACGGCGGGCTTTCGGGCTCGACACGTATGGGATGCGGATCGAAGCGGAGCGGTTACGGGCCGAGTAGGCCAGCATCACTGGAGCTTCGAAGCCTGGCACCAGGCGCTTGTAGGAGTTGGTGGCCGGGTTGGTGAAGCCGTTCAGGGCCTTGCCGTGCTTGATGATGCCGCCGATGAAGTACAGGGCGGTATCGGACAGGCCGGCATAACCTTCGCCAGCGAAGGTGTTCTTGCCGTCTTTCCAGATCGACATGTGTACGTGCATGCCCGAGCCGTTGTCGCCGTACAGCGGTTTTGGCATGAAGGTGGCGGTGCGGCCATAGGCGTCGGCCACGTTGTGCACCACGTACTTCAGGGTCTGGGTTTCGTCGGCCTTCTTCACCAGGGTGTTGAACTTGACGCCGATTTCGTTCTGGCCGGCAGTCGCCACTTCGTGGTGGTGGACTTCGACGGTCAGGCCCATTTCTTCCAGTGCGTTGCACATGGAGGTACGGATTTCGTGGTCATGGTCGAACGGCGGAACCGGGAAGTAGCCGCCCTTGATGCCTGGACGGTGGCCCTTGTTGCCGCCTTCCACGTCCTGGTCGGACATCCACGAGCCTTGCTCGGAGTAGATCTTGAACATCGAGCCGGAGATGTCGGACTTGAACTTCACCTGGTCGAAGATGAAGAACTCAGGCTCCGGACCTGCGAATACGGTGTCGCCGATGCCGGTGGCCTTGAGGTGCTCTTCGGCGCGCTTGGCGATCGCCCGTGGGTCACGGTCGTAGCCTTGCATGCTCGAAGGCTCGATGATGTCGCACACCAGGATCAGGGTCGGCTCTTCGGTGAACGGGTCGAGCACGGCGGTCTCGTCGTCCGGCATCAGGATCATGTCGGAGGCTTCGATGCCTTTCCAGCCAGCGATGGAGGAACCATCGAACATCTTGCCCGCTTCGAAGAAGTCCTCATCCAGCGCATCACGAGCCGGCATGGTCACGTGATGTTGAGTGCCCTTGGTGTCCGTGAAGCGCAGATCAATCCACTTGACGTCATGATCTTTGATGAGTTGAACCGACTTCGACATAGTGTCCTCCGGGGTGGCTTCGGGCTTGATGTTGGAGTGCCCTTAGAATGTGGGTGATGCCGGCGCGAATACTCTGCCATGGCAACCTGCCTCACAAGGGAGCAAATTGCATGCCAGTGCCCTGGGATGGGTTTTGTGCTCCAAAACCACGCTTTGTGCGACCCATGGCAACGAACGCCGGCTTTTTGCGCACTGCAATGTAGCGCTTATTTGGATGAATGACCTGTTTTGGTGCATTGAAAACCTTCTGTACATTAACTGGTTAAACCTTGAGCAATTTCCGCTATAATCCGCGCCCCCCTTTTTCGGCTGGCCCAGCGCGCGCTGTTTTCATGAAACTAATCGTTAAAGTTTTCCCGGAAATCACCATCAAGAGCCGCCCGGTACGGACGCGTTTCATCCGTCAGCTGGCCAAGAACATCCGTGCCGTGCTCCGCGACCTGGACCCGGCCGTGGTGGTCAATGGTGTGTGGGACAACCTCGAGCTGGAAACCGCCGTCAGCGAGCCCAAGGCCCTCAAGGAGATGACCGAGCGCCTGCGCTGCATGCCCGGTATCGCGCATTTCCTGCAGGTCGATGAGTACCCCCTGGGGGATTTCGACGACATCGTCGCCAAGTGCAAGCAGCACTTCGGCCAGACCCTGGAAGGGAAGATCTTCGCCGTGCGCTGCAAGCGTGCCGGCAAGCATGAATTCAGCTCCATGGATGTGGAAAAGTACGTCGGCAGCCAGTTGCGCCGGCAGTGCGGTGCGGCGGGAATATCCCTGAAAGAGCCGCAAATCGAAGTGCGGATGGAAATTCGCGACCAACGGTTGTTCGTGATCCATAGCCAGCACAATGGCATCGGCGGCTACCCGCTGGGTGCCCTGGAACAGACCCTGGTGCTGATGTCCGGCGGCTTCGACTCCACCGTGGCGGCCTACCAGATCATGCGCCGCGGCCTGATGGGGCATTTCTGCTTCTTCAACCTGGGCGGTCGTGCCCACGAATTGGGCGTGATGGAAGTCGCGCACTATATTTGGAAGAAGTACGGCAGCTCCCAGCGCGTGCTGTTCGTCAGCGTGCCATTCGAGGAAGTGCTCGGCGAGATCCTCGGCAAGGTCGACGACAGTCATATGGGCGTCATCTTGAAGCGTATGATGTTGCGTGCCGCCTCCAGCATCGCCGAGCGCCTGCACATCGACGCGCTGGTCACCGGCGAGGCGATCTCCCAGGTTTCCAGCCAGACCCTGCCGAACCTGTCGGTGATCGACTGCGTGACCGACAAGCTGGTGCTGCGACCGCTGATCGCCAGCCACAAGCAGGACATCATCGACCTGGCCAACCAGATCGGCACCGCCGATTTCGCCAGGCACATGCCGGAATACTGCGGGGTCATCTCGGTCAACCCCAAGACCAATGCCAAGCGCCACCGCGTCGAGCATGAAGAGAAAGAATTCGACATGGCCGTGCTCGAGCGGGCTATCGAGCGGGCCAAGCTGGTGCCGATCGATCGCGTGATCGACGAGCTGGGCCAGGACCTCAAGGTCGAGGAAGTCAACGAAGCCCTGGCCGGCCAGATCGTCATCGACATCCGTCATCCGGATGCCCAGGAAGACGATCCGCTGGAGCTGCCGGGGATCGAGGTGCAAGCGCTGCCGTTCTATGCGGTGAACGCTCGTTTCAAGGAACTGGACCCCAACCGCCAGTACCTGCTGTATTGCGACAAAGGCGTCATGAGTCGCCTGCATGCTCACCATCTGCTCAGCGAGGGACATGCCAATGTGCGCGTTTATAGACCGAGCTAAATGCCCGGGGCTGTTCGCCTGTGGCTTGCGTCATCGGCCCCCCGACGCCGCCGTCAAGCTGTAATGGCAAGGCCTGAATCTACTGTCCATCGCTGACCGCATGGGTCAGCACACCGAATCCTCTGATCGAGATACACAAGTGATCGAAAATCTACGCAACATCGCCATCATCGCCCACGTTGACCATGGTAAGACCACCCTGGTAGACAAACTCCTGCGCCAGTCCGGCACCCTGGAGCGCAACGAGCTCAACGACGAGCGCGTGATGGACTCCAACGACCAGGAAAAAGAGCGCGGCATTACCATCCTGGCCAAAAACACCGCCATCAACTGGAACGGCTACCACATCAACATCGTGGACACCCCCGGCCACGCCGACTTCGGCGGCGAAGTTGAGCGCGTAATGTCCATGGTCGACTCCGTGCTGCTGCTGGTCGATGCCCAGGACGGCCCGATGCCACAAACCCGTTTCGTGACCAAGAAGGCTTTCGAAGCCGGCCTGCGTCCGATCGTGGTGATCAACAAGGTCGACCGTCCGGGCGCGCGTCCTGACTGGGTTCTGGACCAGATCTTCGACCTGTTCGACAACCTGGGCGCCACCGAAGAACAGCTGGACTTCAAAGTGGTCTACGCCTCGGCCCTGAACGGCATCGCCGGTCTGGACCACACCGATATGGCCGAGGACATGACCCCGCTGTACCAGTCGATCGTCGACAACGTACCTGCGCCAAGCGTCGACCGTGACGGTCCGTTCCAGATGCAGATCTCGGCCCTGGACTACAACAGCTTCCTGGGCGTGATCGGCGTTGGCCGAATCGCTCGTGGCCGCGTCAAGCCGAACACCCCGGTAGTGGCCATCGACACCGAAGGCAAGAAGCGCAACGGTCGTATCCTCAAGCTGATGGGCCACCACGGCCTGCACCGCGTGGACGTTGAAGAAGCCGCCGCCGGCGACATCGTCTGCATCAGCGGTTTCGACGAGCTGTTCATCTCCGACACCCTGTGCGACATGAACAACGTCGAGGCGATGAAGCCGTTGACCGTCGACGAGCCGACCGTTTCCATGACCTTCCAGGTAAACGATTCGCCGTTCTGCGGTAAAGAAGGCAAGTTCGTGACCTCCCGTAACATCAAGGAGCGTCTGGACAAGGAACTGCTGTACAACGTTGCCCTGCGCGTTGAAGAAGGCGACTCGGCCGACAAGTTCAAGGTCTCCGGCCGTGGTGAGCTGCACCTGTCGGTCCTGATCGAAACCATGCGTCGCGAAGGCTTCGAGATGGCTGTAGGCCGTCCGGAAGTGATCATTCGCGAAGTGAACGGCACCAAGCAGGAACCGTTCGAAAACGTCACCATCGACATCCCTGAAGAATCCCAGGGCAAGGTCATGGAAGAAATGGGCCTGCGTAAGGGCGACCTGACCAACATGGCGCCGGATGGCAAGGGCCGTGTACGCCTGGAATACAACATTCCGGCCCGTGGCCTGATCGGCTTCCGTAACCAGTTCCTGACCCTGACCAACGGTGCAGGCATCCTGACCTCGATCTTCGATCGCTACGACACCATGAAGTCCGGCCACATGTCCGGCCGCCTGAACGGTGTTCTGGTATCGGTTGAAACCGGCAAGGCCCTGACCTATTCCCTGGAAACCCTGCAAGCGCGCGGCAAGCTGTTCGTCGAGCACGGCCAGGAGATCTACAACGGTCAGATCATCGGCCTGAACAGCCGTGACAACGACCTGGGCGTGAACCCGACCAAAGGCAAGAAGCTCGACAACATGCGTGCTTCCGGCAAGGACGAGACCATCGCCCTGGTACCGCCAGTTCGCCACACCCTCGAACAGGCCCTGGAATTCATCCAGGACGACGAGCTGTGCGAAGTGACTCCGAAGTCGATCCGTCTGCGCAAGAAGATCCTCGACGAAGGCGAGCGTACCCGCGCTGCCAAGAAAGCCAAGGCCAACTAAGGCTGGCTGAATGAAAAACGCCCCCGGTCGCAAGGCCGGGGGCGTTTTTTTCGCCTGCGAAAAAGCTGCTGCCTGATATGACCGCCTGTAGCCGCAGCCTCGCCGGGGCCCGGCAGTGGCCAGGGGGCTACAGCGCTACGGGGGATGGGATCAGAAGCGTTCCAGGGTCCGGCTGCTGGTGTTGCTCGGGCGTTCCAGCGGCTTGGGCTTGTAGGCGCAATAGCCCGGGCGCGGGCCGACCCTCGGGTGATTGCGGCAGGTGTCGGGACGCTTGTCGTAGATGGTGCACAGGCGGCTCTTGCGATCCAGGTACAGGCAGTCGTCGTTGCTCATGCGCTGCAGGGTGAAGATTTCCGACTTCTGATTGTAGCGTTCGACGATGCCTTCCTTTTGCAGGCGCTTGGCGATGTTCTTCGCCGGTTCGCCCCGTTCGAACTCATCGACCACACCGATGCGGATCAGGTCCTTGAGTTTCACCTCCACCGGCAGGGTGCAGCAGCTGGACATGCAGGAGCCGCACATGGGCGCGGAGTACTTGGCCCAGGTATCGAGACGGTCGATTTCCGCGGCGGCGATCAGGTTGGACTTCATCGAGGGGGTTCCGGCATGTTTTCGGGGGCGCGCGATCATACCGGGACTGCTGGATTTTTGAACAACTTTGCGTCGGATTTTTCGCGCTGACGTGCCAGTAATTTCATGCTGGTACGACCTCTGCTTGTTTTTTCCCTGCTGGAGCGGGGACAGCGCCTTTTGCCCGGTCATTTGAATCAGGGCCGAACCAGAGCCTTTACCTCGTGTCAGACCGACTAGGCTCAGTCAATTCCATGCTCACTGTGTATCTCGTCAGAGGTCTTAACGATGACTCAGGAATCCCATGTTCGCGACACGGAGGTAGCGGCTTTTCGTGAAGCCGTCTTGACCAAACTCACCTACGCGGTCGGCAAGGACCCGGACCACGCCTTCGACCATGATTGGTTCGAAGCCATCGCCCTGGCGGCCCGGGACCGCATGGTCGATCACTGGATGGACCACACCCGGCAGATCTACCGCCGGGGCCAGAAGCGGGTGTACTACCTGTCCCTGGAGTTCCTGATCGGCCGTTTGCTGATCGACAGCCTGAGCAACCTCGGGCTGCTGGATGTGGCCCGCGAAGCCCTGTCGGACCTGGGCGTGGACCTGGAGCGCATTCGCCTGCTGGAGCCCGACGCGGCCTTGGGCAATGGTGGCCTCGGGCGCCTGGCGGCCTGTTTCATGGAGAGCATGTCGACCCTGGGGATTGCCGGCCATGGCTATGGCATCCGCTATGAACACGGGTTGTTCCGCCAGGCCATAGTCGACGGCTGGCAGCAGGAGCAGACCGAGCACTGGCTGGACTTCGGCAACCCCTGGGAGTTCGAGCGTCCCGAGGTGATCTACTCCATAGGTTTCGGCGGCGGTGTCGAGACCCTGGTCGACGAGAACGGCGCGACCCGCCAGGTCTGGTGGCCGGCGGAAACCGTGCGGGCGGTGGCCTATGACACCCCCGTGGTGGGTTGGCGCGGTGCCAGCGTCAACACCTTGCGCCTGTGGCGGGCGCGGGCCATGGAAGAGTTGCACCTGGAGCGCTTCAACGCCGGCGACCACCTGGGAGCCGTCGCCGAAGTGGCGCGGGCCGAGAGTATCTCGCGGGTGCTGTACCCGGCCGACAGCACCGAGGCCGGCCAGGAGCTGCGCCTGCGCCAGGAATACTTCTTCGTCTCGGCGTCCCTGCAGGATCTGCTGCGCCGGCACAAGAACATGCACGACTCGGTGCTCAGCCTCGGCGAGCATGCGGCCATCCAGCTCAACGACACCCACCCGTCGATCGCGGTGGCCGAGCTGATGCGCCAATTGGTGGACCTGCACGGCATCGCCTGGGATGCGGCCTGGCAGGTCACCGTGGAAACCCTGGCCTACACCAACCACACCCTGCTGCCCGAGGCCCTGGAGACCTGGCCGGTGGGCCTGATGGAGCGCCTGCTGCCACGGCACATGCAGATCATCTACCTGATCAACGCCCAGCACATCGATTCGCTCAGGGCCAAGGGCCTGCATGATTTCGACGTGCTGCGGGCGGTATCGCTGATCGAAGAGGACAACGGCCGCCGGGTGCGCATGGGCAACCTGGCATTCCTCGGCTCCCACAGCGTCAATGGCGTTTCCGGCCTGCATACCCAGCTGATGCGCAGCACGGTGTTCTCCGAACTGCACAAGCTGTATCCCGAAAGGATCAACAACAAGACCAACGGCATCACCTTCCGCCGCTGGCTGTACCAGGCCAACCCGCAACTGACCCAGATGCTGGTGGACGCCCTGGGCCCCGAGTTGCTCGACAGCCCCGAGGACCGGCTGCTGGCGCTCGAGCCCCTGGCCGACAAGCCGGCGTTTCGCAAGCAGTTCGCCGAGCAGCGCCTGCACAGCAAGCGGGCCCTGGCGGCGATCATCCATGAGCGCCTGGGGATCGCGGTCAACCCGGCGGCGATGTTCGATGTGCAGGTCAAGCGTATCCACGAGTACAAGCGCCAGTTGCTCAACTTGCTGCATACCGTGGCGCTCTACCAGGCGATCCGCGCCGAGCCGGAAACCGACTGGGTGCCGCGGGTGAAGATCTTCGCCGGCAAGGCCGCCGCCAGCTATCACCAGGCCAAGCTGATCATCAAGCTGGCCAACGATATCGCCCGCACGGTGAACAACGACCCTACGGTGCGTGGTTTGCTCAAGGTGGTGTTCCTGCCCAACTACAACGTCAGCCTGGCGGAAAGCATCATTCCCGCGGCGGACCTGTCGGAGCAGATTTCCACTGCCGGTTTCGAGGCCTCGGGTACCAGCAACATGAAGTTCGGCCTCAATGGCGCCTTGACCATCGGCACCCTGGATGGCGCCAACGTCGAGATGTGCGAGCGGGTCGGTGCCGAGCACATGTTCATCTTCGGCCTCACCGCCCAGCAGGTGGAGGCACGCAAGCGCAACGGCGAGTTCAGCGCGGCGCCGGATATCGCCGCCTCCCACCGGCTCAACGATGTCCTGCAGGCGATCCGTGGCGGGGTGTTCTCCCCGGACGATCCGTCGCGCTACACCGGCCTGGTGGATTCGCTGGTGGACCATGACCGGTTCCTGGTCTGCGCCGACTTCGATGCCTACTGGAACGCCCAGGCGCGGGTCGAGGAGCACTGGCACGATTCCAAGGAATGGTGGCGCTCGGCGGTGCTCAACAGTGCGCGGATGGGCTGGTTCTCCTCGGACCGGACCATTCGCGAGTACGCCACGGACATTTGGAAGGCCCTGGAGTAAGCCCGCCGGCCAAGCGCTGGAACTGTGAGCAAGGCCCGGCGTTCGCCGGGCCTTGTCGATATACTGGGCGGCGTTTTTGTCCCGGCCCGTGCCTCGTCGCTCGTGCCCGGCTTCCAATGGCAATGACGGCCCCGCACAGGCAGGGCCGCAGCCGAAACGGTAAAACAACAGCTGGACCTGTCCGTTACCGGACTGTTTAGGGATGTCGACACATGCAATGGATGTTCATGCTGCTGGGCGCGGTGCTGGGGTGGATTGTCGATGAGTCTTTCAGCGATGCGCTGATTGGCGCTTTCCTCGGCCTGGCGGTTGGCCTGGCTGTTCGTCTCGGCCTGCTGCACAAGCAGGTGGCTGGCCAGCAGCTTGAGCTGCAGCAAGCCAGGCAGGACTTGTCCCGGCTGGGCCAGCGCCTGGAACTGCTGGAAGCCGGCAGCGGCCCGCTGGCCGAACCTGTGGCCCAGCCCCAGGCCGGCAGCGCCCCGGTTCCCGAGGTCCAGGTCGCCAGTGCTCCGGTTCCCGAGCCGGTCGCGCCGCCGCGGTTCGTCCTCGACGAGATCCTCCCCGTGCAGCCGGCGCCCGCCGCTACGGACCTGGTCTGGGAACTGCCTCCCGCCGCCACCCCGGCTGCCGTCAGCGAGCCGCTGCCGGACTCGGCCTGGCGTTCGCAGCCGCAGCGGCAAGCCGAACCGCAGCCGGCACCTTCGCCGGCAGCACCCGTGGAGTACGAGCCGAGCCTGATCGAGCGCGCTATCAGCGGTGCGCGCAATTGGCTGTTCGGGGGCAACACCGTGCTGCGGGTCGGGGTGGTGCTGTTGTTCCTCGGCCTGGCATTCCTCCTGCGCTACGCCACCGAAGGCGTGGTGGTGCCCATCGAGTTGCGCTATGCCGGGGTCGCGGCCTGTTCCCTGGGCTTGCTGGGCCTGGGCTGGTGGCTGCGCCGACGTAACGGTGCCTATGCGCTGATGCTCCAGGGCACGGGGATCGCGGTGCTGTACCTGACCGTGTTCGCGGCCATGCGCCTGCACCCGCTGCTCGATCCTTCCGCGGCCCTGGGCCTGCTGGTGGCGGTGACGCTGTTCTCGGCGATCCTGGCCATCACCCAGGATGCCCTGGGCCTGGCCGCCGCGGCGGCGCTAGGCGGGTTCGCGGCGCCGATCCTCACCTCCACCGGCGCAGGCAGTCACGTGGCGTTGTTCAGTTACTTCGCCCTGCTCAACGCCGGCATCCTCGCCATCGCCTGGTTCAAGGCCTGGCGCCTGCTCAACCTGATCGGTTTCGTCGGTACCTTCGGCATCGGTTTCGCCTGGGGCATGCGTTCCTACACCCCGGAACTGTTGTGGAGCACCGAGCCGTTCCTGGTCCTGTTCTTCCTCATGTACCTGGCCATCGGCCTGCTGTTCACCCGGCGCAAGCTGCTGGACATGACCGATGCACCGGCCGACGGTGATCGCCAGGCGCTGCTGCAATGGTCGGCGCGCAAGGGCGACTACGTCGACGGCAGCATGCTCTTCGGCCCGCCACTGGTGGGTTTCGGCCTGCAACTGGCGTTGGTCCAGCACCTGGAGCTGGCCGCGTCCTTCAGCGCCCTGGCCCTGGGCCTGGTGTACATGCTGCTGGCCCGCTTGCTGATGGGCGGCCGGGCCCTGCTGCTGGGCGAGACCTGCCTGGCCCTGGGCGTGATCTTCGCCAGCCTGGCCATTCCCCTGGGCCTGGATGCGCGCTGGACCACCGCCGCCTGGGCGGTGGAGGGCGCCGGGATCTTCTGGCTCGGCATGCGCCAGCGGCGCTCGCTGGCCCAGGCCTTCGCCCTGCTGCTGCAAGCAGGTTCTGCCGCGGCTTTCCTCAATGAACTGCGCTTTGCTAGTACCAGCCTGCTGTCCGGTGCGCCCCTGGGGGCGTTGCTGCTCGGTGGGGCCCTGCTGTTCAGCTTCGACCAGTTGCGGCGCACGCCGCAGGAGCAACTGCCGAACTGGCTGAAGGAAGGCATCCGCCCGCTGTTGGCGGTGGCAGGCCTGGGCTTCCTGTATCTGCTGGCGCCGCTGTTCTTCGCCGTCCAGGGCACGGCCATCGCCTGGGCCCTGGCAGGGCTGGCGACGCTGTTCGTCGGCCTGCGCCTGCAATCGCGGACGTTCCTGTTCAGCGCATTCGCCATCCAGTTGCTCGGTGGGGCATTGTTCCTGACGGGCCTCAAAGGTGCGGATGCCGGGGCTGATGGGGTGTTCGGTAGTGGCTGGAGCGGATTGATGAGCGCTTCGCTGATCGGCCTGGCGCTGATCGGCGGCATGCTGGTGGCCTCGCGCGATGCCATGGTGCGCGACGATCCGCGCCTGTTGCGTGGCCTGTCGCTGGTGCTGCTGGCGGGGTTGGTGCTGATCAACCTGGCGGTGTTGTTCGTCCTGCCGTGGCGCACCGCCAGCGGCGTCTGGGCCGCCAGTGGCTTGTTGATCATCTGGTTGAGCCTGTACCTGCAGCAGCGGGTGAGTTTCTTCTTCGGCCTGGCGTTGCAGGTGATCGGCGGCAGCGCCTTCCTGCTGGTCGGTTCGGACTGGTTCCATGGCGCAGTGGCCGAAGGCGTGCGGCCCCTGGCCAATGGCGACTTCTGGACGCCGATGGTGCTGGCCCTGGCGGCGCTGGTGGGGGCCTGGCGCCTGCAGCGGGGCAACCATGGCTCGGCGTTCGACGCCCTGGCCCTGGGCCACCTGGCCGATTTGCTGCTGGCCTGGGGCGCCTGCTGGTGGGCGTTCACCTGGATCAAGGAAGTACTGCGTTTCGCTCCCGTGCATTGGCAGCCGGCGTTGCTGTTGGCGCTGGCCACGGCCAGCGTGTTGCTCGCTACGCTGCTGGCGGTACGTTTGCAATGGAAGTCCCTGGGCTTGCTGGGGAGCCTGCTGATCCCGGCTGGCGGGCTGGTGCTGGTGGCTTGCTGGACCAGCCGCTATAACCCGGCGGCAGATTTCGGCTGGCTGGCCTGGACGGCGCTGTTCGCCGTGCATTTCTTCAGCCTGCGGCGCCTGGCTGCGCTGCTGCCGGCGCGGGTGGCAAGCGTCGCCCATGTGCTGGGTTGCTGGTTGTTGATTGGCGTGTTGGCGCTGCAGTTGCGTTATGGCCTGCTGCTGTTGTCCGAGCAGTACAACGCCTGGCGCTGGCTGGGTTGGGCGATCCTGCCGAGCCTGTACCTGGTGGCGATGGCCGCGCCGCGCAACTGGCCGTGGCCGGTGGCCGGCCACTCCCGGGAGTATCGCCTGTATGCCGCGCTGCCCCTGGCGGCGCTGATGCTTGGCTGGTTTTGGCTGGCCAACCTGTTCAGCGACGGACGCGCCGATCCGCTGCCCTACCTGCCGTTGCTCAACCCGCTGGAGCTGGGGCTGCTGTTCGCCCTGTTCGGGGTCTACGTCTGGTCCCGTAGCGCGGCACTGGAGTTGGCGATTCGCAGTGACTACGCCGAGCGTGGCACGCAGTGGGTGGCCGGGGCCTCGCTGTTCGCCTTCTTCACCGTCATGGTGATGCGCGCTGCCCATCACTGGAGCGGGGTGCCGTTCCATCCCGATGCCCTGCTGGCCTCGATGATGGTCCAGGCCGGGCTGTCCATCGTCTGGACCTTGATCGCCCTGGGCCTGATGATCGGCGGGCACCTGCGTCATCGCCGCGAGATCTGGCTGATCGGCGCGGCGTTGATCGCGGTGGTGGTGGCCAAGCTGTTCCTGGTGGAACTGAGCAACCGTGGCGGCCTGGCGCGGATCGTCTCGTTCATCGGGGTCGGGGCGTTGCTGCTGGTGGTGGGTTATTTCGCCCCATTGCCGCCCAAGCGGGCGGAGGCCGAGCCTGAGGCCGGCAAGTCGTTGAATGAAGGAGTGTCGCCTTGAGTCATAAGCTGAACCTGCGCTGGTGGGGGGCCATGGGCCTGTGTGTGGCGCTGTCCGCCGTGGCCCAGGAACAACCGGGGGACTTCAAGTCCCGGGTGCCGTTGAGCCTGAGCGGCGAGGGCCCCTGGTACCGCCTGGAGTTGCCCCTGGCGGTGCAGATGCGCGCCAGCCAGACCGACCTGCGGGACATCCGGGTCTTCAATGCCGCTGGCGAGCCCCAGGCTTATGCCCTGGCCCGCCAACAGGCCCAGGTCAGCGAGCAGCGCAGCCTCAGCGCGGTGAAGTGGTTCCCGCTGTACAGCTCCACCCAGGCCGGCGACAGCCCGACCAGCGTGCGGGTGCAGTCGGGCACCAACGGCACCCTGGTGGAGGTGCAACCCGATGCGCGGGCGCAAGCGGAGCAGCAGGTGCTGCGCGGCTGGTTGCTCGATGCCAGCGCGATCAAGGCACCGCTTCAGCAGCTGGTCCTGGATTGGCGCAGCGAGCAGGACGGTTTCCAGCGTTTCAGCATCGAGGCCAGCGACGACCTGCGGCACTGGCAGGCCTGGGGCGAAGGGCAGGTGGCGCGTTTGTCGTTCGCCGACGAGCGGGTCGAGCAGCATGAGGTGGCGTTGCCCGGGCAGTCGGCGCGTTACCTGCGTTTGTTGTGGACGTCTGCGCAGGTGGCGCCGACGCTGACTTCCGCGCAGTTGCAGAGCAGCACCACCAGCAACCAGCCATCGCCATTGGTCTGGTCGCAGCCGCTGGCCGGCACTGCGGCCAAGGCGGGCGAGTACAGCTGGCAATTGCCCATGGGCCTGAACGTCGAGCGGGTACGGGTCGAACTCAAGCAGGCCAACAGCTTGGCTCCGGCCCGACTCTACGGGCGCGGCGACAGCAGCCTGCCTTGGCAGCCGCTGGGCAATGGCCTGTTGTATCGCCTGACCCAGAACGGCCAGGACGTGCAGCAGAACGAACTGCAATTACCCGGGCAGACCGTACAGCAACTCAAGCTGGTGGTGGATGAGCGTGGTGGTGGCCTGGGAGCGGCGGCGCCGGCCCTGGAGTTCGCCGTGCGTGGCGCGCAGCTGGTGTTCCTGGCGCGTGGGGACGGTCCTTACACCCTGGCGCTGGGCAACCCCGGGGTGAGCGCGGCCAACCTGCCGTTGTCCACCCTGATTCCCGACTACAGCCCACAGCGCCTCAAGCAGTTGGGCCAGGCCCGGATCGAGGGTGATGTGCAACCGAGCGCATCCGCTCCTGGCGATGCCGCGGCGCCCGCAGCCCCCGGGCCGGACTGGAAGAAGATCGGCCTGTGGGCGGTACTGCTGCTGGGCGTGCTGGCCCTGGGCGGGATGGCCTTCAGTCTCCTGCGCAAGCCTCAAGCCAAGGCTTGAACCCGGCGCGAGGGGGTTCGCTCCCTCGCCACCCGTGCCCGTGGTTTTGCGACTACGCTGAACCCGGCGCCTGAACTCTATCTGCCCGTTCCCTGTCTCAGAGGAGGAAATGCGCCTCGACTCGCGTTAAACTGCGCGGGTTTTTCAAGCCCCCCCATCCTTCCGGAGCCTTCCATGTCCCGCGTTACCCTGAGTCGCTATTTGATTGAGCAGACCCGCAGCAACAACACTCCTGCCGATCTGCGCTTCCTGATCGAAGTGGTGGCGCGTGCTTGCAAGGAAATCAGCCATGCCGTTTCCAAGGGCGCCCTGGGCGGCGTGCTGGGCAGCATGGGCACGGAAAACGTGCAGGGCGAAGTGCAGAAGAAACTCGACGTGATCTCCAACGAGATCCTGCTCGAGGCCAACGAATGGGGCGGCCACCTGGCCGGCATGGCGTCCGAAGAAATGGACAACGCCTACCAGATCCCCGGCAAGTACCCCAAGGGTGCCTACCTGCTGGTATTCGACCCACTGGATGGCTCGTCGAACATCGACATCAACGCCCCGGTCGGCACCATCTTCTCGGTACAGCGTTGCCCCAACGAATACCTGAGCCAGAACGAAGCGCTGAATGAAAAGGCCTTCCTGCAGCCTGGTTCCAAGCAAGTGGCCGCCGGCTATGCGATCTACGGCCCGCAGACCATGCTGGTGCTGACCCTGGGCGACGGCGTCAAGGGTTTCACCCTGGACCGCGAGATGGGCAGCTTCGTCCTGACCCACGAGAACATCACCATTCCTGAAAGCACCCAGGAATTCGCCATCAACATGTCCAACGAGCGTCACTGGGAAGCACCGGTCAAGCGCTACGTGGACGAGCTGCTGGCCGGCGATACCGGTCCGCTGCAGAAGAACTACAACATGCGCTGGGTCGCCGCGATGGTGGCCGACGTGCACCGCATCCTGACCCGTGGCGGCCTGTTCATGTACCCACGCGACAGCCGCGAGCCGGAAAAACCCGGCAAGCTGCGCCTGATGTACGAAGCCAACCCGATGTCGTTCCTGGTGGAGCAGGCGGGCGGCGCGTCCACCAACGGCCACCAGCGCATCCTCGATATCCAGCCTGAAGGCCTGCACCAGCGCGTAGCGGTGTTCCTCGGCTCCAAGGAAGAAGTGGCCCGGGTTACCGCCTACCACCAGGAGTAAGTTCATGAGCGCACCCTGGCAGCCCCTGCTCGACTGGTGGTTCGGCGACGCCGAGACGCCGGCACGGATCGTCGCTGCCAAGGGTGGCTTGTGGTTCGGCAAGCGCGACAGCCAGGATCGTGAAGCGCAGGAGCGTTTTGGCGACCTGGTGGAGCAGGCCCTGGCTGGTGGTTTGACCGAGTGGGCGCAAAGCCCCCAAGGCTGGCTGGCCCTGGTGCTGTTGCTGGACCAGCTGCCGCGCATGATCCACCGCGACACCCCCAGGGCATTCTCCGGCGATGCCCGGGCCCAGGCCCTGGTGGCCCAAGGCATCGCGGCGGATCTCGACCGGCGCCTGCCCCCCATGCAACGTAGCTTCATCTACCTGGTGTTCGAGCATTGCGAGCACCTGGCGGTGCAGAACGAAGCCGTTTCACGTTTCGTGGCCCTGCATGACGAACAGCCGGAGCAGGACCGTCCGGTCTTCGCCAGCCAATTGGGCTATGCCGAGCGGCACCAGAAGATCATCGCTCGTTTCGGGCGCTTTCCCCATCGCAACCGGATCCTCGGGCGCGAATCGACGCCGGAAGAACTGGCGTTCCTGCGTGAGCCGGGTTCCAGCTTTTAATCCTTCTATATCCTGCAGATCGCTATCGCGGGCAAGCCTCGCTCCTACAAAGGTATGCGCGCATCTGCATCTGTAGGAGCGAGGCTTGCCCGCGATGCTTTTTAGATCCGGAAGCTGCCCACCAGATGCTGCAGGCGCTGGGCCTGCTGTTCCAGGTCGGCGCAGGCGCGCAGGGTGGCTTGCAGGTTTTCCACGCCTTCCTGGTTCAGGGTGTTGATCTCGTTGATGTCGACATTGATCGACTCCACCACGGCGGTCTGTTCTTCCGTCGCGGTCGCCACCGACTGGTTCATGCCATCGATCTCGCCGATACGCTGGGTCACGCTGCCCAGGCGCTCGCCGGCCTGGTTGGCGATGCCGACGCTGCTTTCGCTCTCGCGCTGGCTTTCGGTCATGGTGCCGACTGCCTGGCGGGCGCCTACTTGCAGCTCCTCGATCATCTTCTGCACCTGCTGCGCCGAGTCCTGGGTGCGGTGGGCGAGGTTGCGCACCTCGTCGGCGACCACGGCGAAGCCACGTCCGGCCTCGCCGGCGCGGGCGGCCTCGATGGCGGCGTTGAGCGCCAGCAGGTTGGTCTGCTGGGAGATACCGGTGATCACTTCGAGGATCTGGCCGATGTTCACCGTGTTGCTGTTGAGGGTCTCGATGTGCTCGCAGGAGTTGCTGATCTTGGCCGACAGCTGGTGCATGGCGTCGATGGTCCGGTCCACCACTTGCTGTCCATCTTGTGCCAGGTTGCGCGCCTCGCTGGAATGCTGCGACGCCAGGGCGGCGTTCTGGGCGATTTCCTGGGCGGCCGCGCCCAGCTGGTTGATGGCCGCGGCCACGCTGTTGGTGCGCGAGGCTTGCTGGTCGGAGTTGAGCATCGACGAGTTGGAGGCGGCGACCACGCGCAGGGCCACTTCGTTGACCTGGCCGGTGGCCGAGGAAACTTCGCGGATGGAGCTGTGGATGCGTTCGACGAAGCGGTTGAAGGCCACGCCCAGGGTGCCGAATTCGTCGTGGTTGTGGATCGCCAGGCGCCGTGTCAGGTCGCCTTCGCCTTCGGCGATATCGTGCAGGGCCCGGCCCATCAGGTGCAGGGGTTGCAGCAGCAAGCGGATCAGCATGCCCAGCAGGCCGATGATGCTCACCACGGCGATCGCCATGGCGATCAGCGCCGAGGTCCGGAACTCGCCGAGGATGGCGAAGGCCGCGTCCTGGTCCAGGACCAGGGCCACGTACCAGTTGGCCGAGTTCACGCCGTTGACGCGAGTGAAGGAGATGAACTGGGTCTTGCCGTTCAGCTGTACTTCCTGCAACCCGGGGCTCACCCGCGGTGCGCCGTCCGGGTAGGCTTCTGCCAGGCTCTTGAGCACCAGCTTGTTGTCGGGGTGGATCAGGATCTTGCCATCGGCGCCGACGATGAAGGCGTGGCCATGGCCGCCGAAGTTCAGCGAGTTGATGATGGCGCTGATGCTCGACAGGTCGATGTCGGCACCGGCGACGCCGATCATCCGGCCCTGGTGCTGCACGGGAGTGGCGACGGTGATCACCAGCTTGCCCGACGAGGCCGCGACGTAGGGCTCGGTGACGATGGTCTGCTGCGCCGCGTTGGCCGCCTTGTACCAGCCACGGCTGCGGGGGTCGTAGTCGGCCGCGCGGTTACCGGCCGGGACCGAGAACATCATGCCGTCCTGGCCGCCGAAGTAGGTGAGCTGGAAATTGCCAGTGTAGGCGGGCAGGCCGACGCTGCGCTTGAGGCTGTCGGCGCCGCTGCCGTCCACGGTGATCTGCTGGGCCAGGGATTGCAGGAGCTGGATGCGGCCTTCCAGCCAGGTCTGGATGTTGCTGGCGCTCAGGCCGCCCAGTTCCTGCATCGAGGATTCGGTACTGCCGCGCAAGGCTTCGCGCTGGCGGTAGTCGTTGAACAGAATGAAACAGGCGAACGCGGCGGCGACCACAAGGGCGGCAGCAAGCAGGATCTTGTGGCTGAACTTCATATGACTGGTCATTAAGTGAACTACCGCGAGGGGGTGGTCAACGAGGGGCGTCAATTTGCCACAGTGGTGGTCTTTGCGCTGCAGTTATGTCGACTGGCCATCAGTGAAAATGAGCCCCACCGGCACAAAACCGACGAATAACCGGATGCCGTGCGAAGGTGATTGATTTGCGAGGGAAATGCCTCGTGGATCGGCAAGAAATACCCAGCCTGGCGGGGAACCAGAAGGGGCTTTTCTCTTCTAAGCTTCTGGTTGGCTGACAGGCCTTCCCCCTTTCGTTCAGGAGTTCACCATGTCCCTGCGTTCCATCGCTCTGTTGTCGTTCTGCGTGCTGCTGGCCGCATGCAGCAAGGTCAATCAGGAAAACTATTCCAAGCTCTCGACGGGCATGCCCAAGGCCGATGTCGAAAAACTCCTGGGCACGCCGACCGACTGTTCGGGCGCATTGGGTATGTCCAGTTGCACCTGGGGCGACAAGAACAGCTTTATCAGCGTGCAGTATGCCGGTGACAAGGTCCTGATGTTTTCCGGGCAAGGCCTGAAGTAAAGACCGGGGCCTGGGGCCCACGGGAGAAAAATAATGATGCGTTTCGTTGTCACTCTTCTGGCCGGCCTGCTCTTGGTCGGCTGCGCCACGTCCCGGGACGATTCGCTGGCGCCCAAGACCGCTAGCCATGTCGAACTCAAGCGCTACCAGGGGACCTGGTACGAGTTGGCGCGCCTGCCGATGTACTTCCAGCGCAATTGTGCGCAATCCGAAGCCCGCTACACCTTGTTGCCGGATGCGACGATGGCGGTGCTCAACCGCTGCCTGACTCCGCAATGGACGTGGGAAGAAGCCCGAGGCACCGCCACGCCCCAGGTGCCGGGCCAGACCGACAAGCTCTGGGTGCGCTTCGACAACTGGTTCACGCGTTTGCTGCCGGGAGTGGCCAAGGGGGAGTACTGGGTGCTGTATGTCAGCGATGACTACAAGACGGCGATCGTCGGCAACCCGAACCGGCGCTATCTGTGGCTGCTGTCGCGGACCAAGGAAGTCAACGAGACGGTACGCGAGGAGTTGCTGAGCAAGGCCCGCCAGCAGGGCTACGACACCACGCGGTTGATCTGGCGGGTCTCGGACTCGGCCATGGCCAAGACCTCCAGGTAGTCCGGTTTCATCGAGGCGGGGCTCGCTGTGACAAGATCCCCGTTGGCAAGGTGCCGTGGTGAGCAGGCGCCTCGCTCATTGGCCCGCAAGGCGGGCCTGCTGCCTGGTGGTTAGCCGCCGGGACTCAGCCCAGCAAGTCGCGCAGGACCTGGGCGAAGGCCCGGCTGCTGGTTTCCTCTGCGGCATGTCGGCCTTCGCGCACCACCCAGCGCCCGCCAACCATCACGTCCCGCACCTGGCGATCGCCACCGGCGAACAACCAGCGGTTGAGAATCCCGTCGGCATTGGCGGTGGCCAGGTAAGGGTCGTTGCCGTCGAGCACCAGCCAGTCGGCGCGGTTGCCTACCGCCAGCGCGCCGATCGCTTGTCCCAGGGCCTGGGCGCCACCATCCAGGGCTGCGTCGTAGAGGGTGCGGCCGACCATGGGCTGGTCTGCCCGGTACAGGCGATTGCGGCGCTGATCCCGCAGGCGCTGGCCATATTCCAGCCAGCGCAATTCCTCCACCACGCTCAACGAGACATGGCTGTCGGAACCGATTCCCAGGCGGCCGCCCTGGGCCAGGAAATCCACCGCTGGGAAGATACCGTCGCCGAGGTTGGCCTCGGTGGTCAGGCACAGACCGGCGATGGCCCGGCTCCTGGCCATCAGGCTGACTTCCTCGGGGGTGGCATGGGTGGCGTGGACCAGGCACCAGCGCTGGTCCACCGCGACGTTTTCATACAGCCATTGCAAGGGCCGGCGGCCACTCCAGGCCAGGCAGTCATCGACTTCCTTCTGCTGTTCGGCAATGTGTATGTGCACCGGGCAGTCCGGATCGCTGGCGGCCAGTACTTCGCTGATCTGCTGTGGCGTGACCGCGCGCAGCGAGTGGAAGCACAGCCCGAGGTGCTGGTTGGCTTGTTTGGCCAGCAGGGGACGCAGTTGACGTTGCAGCTCGAGGTAGTGCTCGGTGCTGTTGATGAAGCGGCGCTGGCCGTCGTTGGGCGCCTGGCCACCGAAGCCCGAATGGCTGTACAGCACCGGCAGCAGGGTCAGGCCGATGCCGGTGTCGGTGGCGGCCTGGCTGATGCGGCGCGACAGCTCGGCCGGGTCGGCGTAGGCCTGGCCGTCGGTGTCGTGGTGCACGTAGTGGAATTCGGCCACCGAGGTGTAGCCGGCCTTGAGCATTTCGATGTACAGCTGGCGGGCGATGACTTCCAGCTGCTCGGGGCGGATCTTGCCCACCAGGCGATACATCAGGTCGCGCCAGGTCCAGAAGCTGTCATTGGGGTTGCCGGCCACTTCCGCCAGGCCGGCCATGGCCCGCTGGAAGGCATGGGAGTGCAGGTTGGGCATGCCCGGCAAGAGCGGGCCCTTGAGTCGTTCCGCGCCCTTTGCGCCTGCGTTGGCCTGGATGTGGGTCAGCTGGCCGTCGGCATCGACTTCAAGACGTACATCATTGGCCCATCCGTCAGGCAGCAGCGCGCGTTCGGCAAAGAAGGCGGACATGGTTCGATTACCCCATTGTGTGTTATTTGTATATACATATACAGACGTTTGCCTGCCCGGTAAACTCCGGCAAGCTAGGCTTTCGTCGCCAGGCGTCGACCGACCCTGACCACTTTCACCGACCCTCAAGGATTTCCCGTGCCGACCCCGACTGCCAACTCGCCGCTGGCCGCCCACCTGAGCGATAGTCCGGCGCCCTTGTATGCCCGCGTCAAACAGATGATTACCCAGCAGATCGAGAGCGGAAACTGGCCGCCGCACTATCGCGTGCCCTCGGAAAGCGAACTGGTCAGCCAGCTGGGCTTCAGCCGCATGACCATCAACCGTGCGCTGCGCGAGATGACCGCCGAAGGCATGCTGGTGCGCATGCAGGGCGTGGGTACCTTCGTCGCCGAGCCCAAGACCCAGTCGGCATTGTTCGAGGTGCACAACATCGCCGACGAGATCGCCGCCCGTGGTCATCGCCACACCTGCCAGGTCATCACCCTGGGCGAGGAGGCCGCGGGTTCCGAGCGCGCCCTGGCCCTGGACATGCGCGAAGGGCAGAAGGTCTTCCATTCGCTGATCGTGCATTTCGAGAACGACATCCCGGTGCAGATCGAGGATCGCTTCGTCAACGCCCTGGTGGCGCCGGAATACCTCAAGCAAGACTTCACCCTGCAGACGCCTTATGCCTACCTGTCCCAGGTCGCACCCCTGACCGAGGGCGAACATGTGGTCGAGGCGATCCTCGCCGAACCTGAAGAATGCAAGTTGCTGCAGATCGAGCGTGGCGAGCCTTGCCTGCTGATCCGTCGCCGCACCTGGTCCGGGCGCCAGCCGGTGACCGCCGCGCGGCTGATCCACCCCGGTTCCCGTCATCGCCTGGAAGGACGCTTTCACAAATGATCCGGTCTAGCCTGCTACGCGCCGCCGACTATCCGCGCATGCCCTGGAAGAACGGCGGCGGCAGTACCGAGGAAATCACCCGGGACAGCGGGACCGGCCTGGAAGGCTTCGGCTGGCGCCTGTCGATCGCCGACATCGGCGAATCCGGCGGTTTTTCCAGCTTTGCCGGCTACCAGCGGGTCATCACCGTACTGCAGGGCGCTGGCATGCAGCTTTGCGTGGACGGCCAGGATGTGCGGCCGCTGCTGCCCCTGGACCCCTTTGCCTTCAGTGGTGCCAGCCAGGTCGGTTGCACCCTGCTGGACGGTGCCATCCGGGATTTCAACCTGATCTACAGCCCCGAGCGCTATATGGCGCGGTTGCAGTGGTTCGATGGCCAGCAACGCTTCTTCACCCAGGCCCATACGGTGCTGGTGTTCAGTGCCGCCGAACAGGCCTGGGTCGATGTGGCCGGCGCCGCGGTCCAGGCCTTGGGCCGCTACGATTGCCTGCGCCTGGACGACAATGCCGGCCTGCTGGAAATCGCCCTCGACGGGCGCTGCTGCGTGATCGAACTCACCCGCATCTGAGTCATCCTTGCTGGCGGGCCAGGGCGTGGCCTGCCAGCTTCCTTCTAGTCTCCATCACTCTTTTATCCGCGCTTCGGCGTCCTGCTCAAGGCGGCTGGCCCTTGTCCGTTCCTCGGAGCGGTCCCTGTTCCTGACGGCGCACCAATCTGTTACCGAATGCCCCAGCAGTGGGCAAAACCTGCCTCTGGTAACAATCAGCGGGAGCGTCGATTGATGCCCGAGGGAAAATTCATTCAAGGCCGAGGAGCCCGGTCTAGAAGGTTTACAGGCTTTTTTCGGGGATTTTTTCAGGTGGCTTGGACAGAGTTGGCCGCTTGATTGCATATGCTTGTATGTACAAGTAAATATGTGTGCGTAAGAGTCGATGCCATCCTCTTCGCACCTTGGGCTCATCGTCGAGGAGGTTTTCCGTGGCTGACAACAAATTCACCAAATACCGGAACGTAGAAATCCGTGCTCCGCGTGGCAACAAGCTGACCGCCAAGAGCTGGCTGACCGAAGCGCCGCTGCGCATGCTGATGAACAACCTCGATCCGCAAGTCGCCGAGAATCCCAAGGAGCTGGTGGTCTACGGTGGCATCGGGCGCGCGGCGCGCAACTGGGAGTGCTACGACAAGATCGTCGAGAGCCTCACTCATCTGAATGATGACGAGACCCTGCTGGTGCAGTCCGGCAAGCCGGTCGGCGTGTTCAAGACCCACGCCAACGCCCCGCGCGTACTGATCGCCAACTCCAACCTGGTGCCGCACTGGGCCAATTGGGAGCACTTCAACGAGCTGGATGCCAAGGGCCTGGCCATGTACGGCCAGATGACCGCCGGCAGCTGGATCTACATCGGCAGCCAGGGCATCGTCCAGGGCACCTACGAAACCTTCGTCGAAGCCGGCCGCCAGCACTACAACGGCAGCCTGAAAGGCAAATGGGTACTGACTGCGGGCCTCGGTGGCATGGGCGGTGCCCAGCCCCTGGCCGCGACCCTGGCCGGCGCCTGCTCGCTGAACATCGAGTGCCAGCAGAGCCGCATCGATTTCCGCCTGCAGACCCGCTACGTCGACGAACAAGCCAAGGACCTGGACGACGCCCTGGCGCGTATCGCCAAGTACACCGCCGAAGGTCGCGCCATCTCCATCGCCTTGCACGGTAACGCCGCCGAAATCCTCCCCGAGCTGGTCAAGCGTGGCGTGCGCCCCGACATGGTCACCGACCAGACCAGCGCCCACGACCCGCTGAACGGCTACCTGCCGGCCGGCTGGAGCTGGGAGCAATACCGCGACCGCGCGCAGACCGAACCGGCTGCCGTGGTGAAAGCCGCCAAGCAGTCGATGGCCGTGCACGTGCAGGCCATGCTCGATTTCCAGAAGCAGGGCATCCCGACCTTCGACTACGGCAACAACATCCGCCAGATGGCCAAGGAAGAAGGCGTGGCCAACGCCTTCGACTTCCCGGGCTTCGTTCCGGCCTACATCCGTCCGCTGTTCTGCCGTGGCATCGGCCCGTTCCGCTGGGCGGCGCTGTCCGGCGACGCCGAAGACATCTACAAGACCGACGCCAAGGTCAAGGAACTGATCCCGGACGACGCCCACCTGCACAACTGGCTGGACATGGCTCGCGAGCGCATCAGTTTCCAGGGCCTGCCGGCGCGTATCTGCTGGGTCGGCCTGGGCCAGCGCGCCAAGCTGGGCCTGGCGTTCAACGAGATGGTCCGGCGCGGTGAGCTGTCGGCGCCGATCGTCATCGGTCGCGACCACCTGGACTCCGGTTCGGTGTCCAGCCCGAACCGTGAAACCGAAGCGATGCAGGATGGTTCCGATGCTGTGTCCGACTGGCCGCTGCTCAACGCCCTGCTCAATACCGCCAGTGGCGCGACCTGGGTTTCCCTGCACCACGGTGGTGGCGTGGGCATGGGTTTCTCCCAGCACTCGGGCATGGTCATCGTCTGCGACGGTACCGACGAAGCCGCCGAGCGTATCGCTCGGGTGCTGACCAACGACCCAGGGACTGGCGTCATGCGTCATGCCGACGCTGGCTACCAGATCGCCATCGACTGCGCCAAGGAACAGGGCCTGAACCTGCCGATGATCACCGGCAAGTGACATTCCGGCGGTTCGCCGCCAGGGCCAGGGAAGGAGCCGCCGCACCTCGCAGTGCGGCGGTTCGGTCCATGTAGCAGAGCTTTGACATGACAAGAATCCCCCGGGAGAACAATAACGATGTCCACGGCCAGTGATAGCTCCAAACCCCTGATCGAGCGGCGGTCGATCAACTACATTCCCGAAGCCGAACGCCACGGCAAGCTCTACAGCCAGTTCACCCTGTGGCTGGGAGCCAACCTGCAGATCACCGCCATCGTCACCGGCGCCCTGGCCGTGGTGCTGGGCGGCGACGTGTTCTGGTCGTTGATCGGCCTGTTCGTCGGCCAGCTGCTCGGTGGCGGCGTCATGGCCCTGCATGCGGCGCAAGGGCCCAAGCTCGGCCTGCCGCAGATGATCTCCAGCCGGGTGCAGTTCGGCGTCTACGGCGCGGCGATCCCGATCGTGCTGGTATGCCTGATGTACCTGGGCTTCACCGCCACCGGCACGGTACTGTCCGGCCAGGCCCTGGGCCAGCTGTTCGGCGTCAGCGACAGCCTCGGTATCCTGATCTTCGCCAGTGTCATCGTCCTGGTCACCGTGCTCGGCTACCGGGTCATCCATTTCATCGGTCGGGTCGCCAGCGTCATCGGCGTCATCGCCTTCGTCTACCTGTTCAGCCGCCTCATGGGCCAGACCGATGTCGGCGCGCTCCTGGAGATCCGTCACTTCAGCTGGAGCAGCTTCCTGCTGGCGGTATCCCTCGCCGCTTCCTGGCAGATCGCCTTCGGCCCCTACGTGGCCGACTACTCGCGCTACCTGCCGAGCAAGACTTCCTCGGTGAAGACCTTCCTTGCCGTGGGCGCCGGTTCGGTGATCGGCGCCCAGGTGGCGATGATCCTCGGTGTGTTCGCCGCGGCCATGGCCAACGGGCAATTCGCCGGGCGCGAAGTGGCCTACATCGTCGGCCTCAGTGGCAGTGGCGCCACCGCGGCGCTGCTGTACTTCAGCATCGCCTTCGGCAAGATCACCATCTCGACGCTGAACTCCTACGGCAGCTTCATGTGCATCGCCACCATCATCAGCGGCTTGCGTGGCCACCTGGAGGTGACGCGCCTGCAGCGCCTGGTGTTCGTGCTGGCCATCGTCGGCGCCGCGACCCTGATCGCCTTGCTCGGCCAGCATTCGTTCCTGGGGGCGTTCAAGTCCTTCATCCTGTTCCTGCTGGCCTTCTTCACCCCGTGGAGCGCGGTGAACCTGGTGGATTACTACTGCATCACCCGCGAGAACTACGACGTGCCGGCGCTGGCCGATCCCAATGGCCGCTATGGCCGGTGGAACATGCTGGGCATCAGCGTCTATGTGATCGGCGTGCTGGTACAGCTGCCGTTCATCAGCACCAAGTTCTATACCGGTCCACTGGTGGAGGTGCTGGGTGGCGTGGATATCTCCTGGATCATCGGCCTGGTGGTGCCGGCGGCGCTGTACTACGTCTGTGCCAGGAAATGGCATGGCGCGGTGCCCGAAAAACTGATCCTGCCGCCGGAGCAGGGCCTGCCCGACGAGCAGAAAACCGCGACAACCCGGCACGCTGCTACCGTTTGAGTCCGCATGCAACGTGACCGAAGCCCGGCGCTCCTGGCCACTTCCAGCTCGATGGATGGTCGGCAGCGCCGTTTGCGCGATAGCCTGTTCCAGGGCCCGCAGCGCTTCCCGGAGACTGTTCCAAGACGCAATAAAAGATTCTTCCCATAGCCAGCGTGCCAAGGCGCCACCTGCCCGACTTGGTGGGGGACGACGGATAACGGATGTTTCCGGAGCGACTGGTAGTTATTACAAAACTCTCAAAAGGAGCATGAATGTGACTGCGCTAAACCTGATTCCCGGTCAACTGAGCCTGGCCCAACTGCGGGCCATCTACCAGCAGCCGCTGAGCCTGACCCTGGACGACAGCGCCTCGGCGCAGATCGACGCCAGCGTGGCTTGTGTCGAGCAGATCCTCGCCGAGAAACGCACCGCCTATGGGATCAACACCGGTTTCGGCCTCCTGGCTTCGACCCGTATCGCCAGCGCCGACCTGGAGAACCTCCAGCGTTCTCTGGTGCTGTCCCATGCCGCGGGCGTCGGCGAGCCTATCAGCGACGACCTGGTGCGCCTGATCATGGTGCTCAAGGTCAACAGCCTGAGCCGTGGTTATTCCGGTATCCGCCGCCAGGTGATCGATGCCCTGATCGCACTGATCAATGCCGAGGTCTACCCGCATATCCCGCTCAAGGGCTCGGTGGGTGCATCCGGCGACCTGGCGCCCTTGGCGCACATGTCCCTGGTGCTGCTGGGCGAAGGCAAGGCCCGCTACAAGGGGCAGTGGCTGGACGCTCCGGCGGCCTTGAAAGTCGCCGGCCTGGCGCCGCTGACCCTGGCGGCCAAGGAGGGCTTGGCACTGCTCAATGGCACCCAGGTATCCACCGCCTTCGCCTTGCGTGGCCTGTTCGAAGCCGAGGACCTGTTCGCCGGGGCCCTGGTCTGTGGCGGCCTGACCGTGGAAGCGGTGTTGGGCTCACGTTCGCCGTTCGATGCGCGGATTCATGCCGCCCGGGGCCAGCGTGGGCAGATCGATGCCGCTGCGGCCTATCGCGCGCTGCTGGGCGAGCACAGCGAGGTGTCCGCTTCGCACCAGAACTGCGACAAGGTCCAGGATCCGTATTCCCTGCGCTGCCAGCCCCAGGTGATGGGCGCCTGCCTGACCCAGTTGCGCCAGGCCGCCGAGGTGCTGGTGGTGGAAGCCAACGCCGTATCCGACAACCCGTTGGTGTTCGCCGCCGAAGGCGACGTGATCTCCGGTGGCAACTTCCACGCCGAGCCGGTGGCGATGGCCGCCGACAACCTGGCCCTGGCCATTTCCGAGATCGGCTCGCTGAGCGAGCGCCGTATCTCGCTGATGATGGACAAGCACATGTCGCAGTTGCCGCCGTTCCTGGTGGCCAATGGCGGGGTCAACTCCGGCTTCATGATCGCCCAGGTCACCGCCGCGGCCCTGGCCAGCGAGAACAAGGCCCTGGCCCATCCGCATTCGGTGGACAGCCTGCCGACCTCGGCGAACCAGGAAGACCACGTGTCCATGGCTCCGGCTGCGGGCAAGCGCCTGTGGGAAATGGCCGAGAACACCCGCGGCATCCTCGCCGTGGAATGGCTGGCCGCCTGCCAGGGCCTGGACCTGCGCGAAGGCCTGAAGTCCTCGCCGGCCCTGGAGCATGCCCGCGCCACCCTGCGCGAGCAGGTGGCCTACTACGAGAAGGACCGCTTCTTCGCGCCGGATATCAATGCCGCCAGTGACTTGCTGGCCTCGCGCTGCCTGACCGGCTTGCTGCCGGCTGGCCTGCTGCCGAGCCTGTAACCTCGGCCAGCGGCTCTGGGCCGCTGTCCAGCCCGACGCGGAACGTCTGCTTCAGCCATCGCGCACCATGGTGCGCGGTGGCTGTCCATAACAATAAAAGGGACGAAGACATGCAATCGCAAGAAACAGGATTACGGCGCGGCCTGACGGCGCGCCACATACGTTTCATGGCCTTGGGGTCGGCCATCGGCACCGGGCTGTTCTATGGTTCCGCCTCGGCCATCCAGATGGCCGGGCCGGCGGTGCTGCTGGCCTACCTGATCGGTGGCGCGGCGGTATTCATGGTGATGCGCGCCCTGGGAGAGATGGCGGTGCACAACCCGGTGTCCGGCTCGTTCGGCCACTACGCCAGCCAGTACCTGGGGCCGTTGCCGGGGTTCATCCTGGGCTGGACCTATGCCTTCGAGATGCTGATTGTCTGCCTGGCGGACGTGACCGCCTTCGGCATCTACATGGGCTTCTGGTTTCCCGAGGTCGAGCGCTGGATCTGGGTGCTGTCCATCGTGCTATTCATCGGCGCGCTGAACCTGTGCAACGTCAAGGTCTTCGGCGAGATGGAGTTCTGGCTGTCGTTGCTCAAGGTCGGGGCCATCGTGGCGATGATCCTCGGCGGCGTCGGTATCATGCTGTTCGGGATCGGCAGCGCGAGCCAGGAGCAGGCCACAGGGCTCGGCAACCTCTGGAGCCATGGCGGGTTCATGCCCAATGGCGTCAGCGGGGTGATCGCCTCCTTCGCGGTGGTGATGTTCGCCTTCGGCGGCATCGAGATCATCGGGGTCACCGCTGGCGAGGCCAAGGACCCGCAGCGCGTCATTCCCAAGGCCATCAATGCCGTGCCCATGCGCATCCTGCTGTTCTACGTGCTAACGCTGCTGGTGCTGATGGCGATCTTCCCCTGGCCGCAGATCGGCACCCAGGGCAGCCCCTTCGTGCAGATCTTCGATAGCCTGGGGATCAGCTCGGCGGCGACCATTCTCAATATCGTGGTGATTTCCGCGGCGGTGTCGGCCATCAACAGCGATATCTTCGGTGCCGGCCGCATGATGTATGGCCTGGCCCGGCAGGGACAGGCGCCCAAGGGTTTTGCCCAGGTCTCCAGGCATGGGGTGCCGTGGATGACCGTGGTGGTGATGGCGGCGACCCTGCTGATCGGCGTGGTGCTCAACTACCTGATTCCAGAGAACATCTTTCTCTTGATCGCTTCCCTGGCCACTTTCGCCACGGTCTGGGTCTGGCTGATGATCCTGCTGACCCACGTGGCCATGCGCCGCTCCATGAGCGCCGAGCAGGTGGCCGGGCTGCAGTTCAAGGTACCGTTCTGGCCCTGGGCGCCGGCGGCGGCCATCGCCTTCATGCTGTTCATCTTCGGTGTCCTGGGCTACTTCCCCAAGACCCAGGCGGCGTTGCTGGTGGGCGTGGTGTGGATCGTACTGCTGGTGCTGGCCTACAAGCTCTGGGTCAAGCCGGTGGCTGGCCAGGCGCGTTCCGGCGACGGCCAGTCTTCTTTAACTATTGATCATTGACGGAGGCCTTGGATGAAGACTCTTTGGCAACACTGCAACGTCGCCAGCATGGCCCTGGGTAGCTACTCGATCATCGAGGATGCGGCCATCGTGACGTCAGGGGCGCACATCGAGTGGATCGGCCGGCGCGAACAGCTGCCGGCCAGCGATTACCAGCAGGTCCACGACCTGGCGGGCGCCTGGGTGACCCCCGGCTTGATCGATTGCCACACCCACACGGTGTTCGGTGGCAATCGCAGCGGCGAGTTCGAGCAGCGCCTGCAAGGGGTGAGCTATGCCGAGATCGCCGCCGCCGGTGGCGGGATCGCCAGCACCGTGCGCGCAACCCGGGCGGCCAGCGAGGACGAATTGTTCGCCAGTGCCCGCAAGCGCTTGCTGAGCCTGATGCGCGATGGCGTCACCAGCGTCGAGATCAAGTCCGGTTATGGCCTGGACCTTTCCAGCGAACGCAAGATCCTGCGGGTGATCCGCCGGCTCGGCGAGGAACTGCCGGTCAGCGTGCGCAGCACCTGCCTGGCGGCCCATGCCCTGCCGCCTGAGTATGCCGAGCGTGCCGACGACTATATCGAGCACATCTGCAGCCAGATGCTTCCGGCCCTGGCGGCCGAGGGGCTGGTGGACGCCGTGGATGCCTTCTGCGAATACCTGGCGTTCTCCCCGGCCCAGGTGGAGCGGGTGTTCATCGCCGCGCAAAAACTCGGCCTGCCGGTCAAGCTGCATGCCGAGCAATTGTCCTCGCTGCATGGTTCGAGCCTGGCGGCGCGCTACCAGGCCCTGTCCGCCGATCACCTGGAGTTCATGACCGAAGACGACGCCATCGCCATGGCCGCCTCTGGCACCGTGGCGGTGTTGTTGCCGGGGGCGTTCTACTTCCTGCGCGAGACCCAGCTACCGCCGATGGAGGCGCTGCGCAAGCACGGGGTGAAGATCGCCCTGGCCAGCGACCTCAACCCAGGGACCTCGCCGGCGCTGTCGTTACGCCTGATGCTGAACATGGCCTGCACCTGTTTTCGCATGACGCCGGAGGAGGCCCTGGCCGGGGTCACCCTGCACGCGGCCAAGGCCCTGGGAATGGACAAGACCCACGGTTCGCTGGAGGTGGGCAAGGTGGCGGATTTCGTCGCCTGGCAAATAGATCGTCCCGCCGACCTGGCCTACTGGCTGGGCGGCGACCTGGAAAAGCGCGTGGTGCGCCACGGCGTCGAAGTGACTGTGTAGGAGAAGGCTTGTGGAAAAGGTTCTGAGCTTCAAACAAGGTCGAGTGCCACTCTTGATCAGCATGCCCCATGCCGGTACGCGCCTGACCCCGGCGGTGGCCGCCGGGCTGGTACCCCAGGCGCAGAGCCTGCCGGACACCGACTGGCACATCCCGCGGTTGTACGAGTTCGCCCTGGAATTGGGGGCCAGCGTCCTGGCGGCCGAGTACTCGCGTTTCGTCATCGACCTGAACCGGCCGTGCGACGACAAGCCGCTGTATGTCGGCGCCACCACCGGCCTGTACCCGGCGACCCTGTTCGATGGCGAGCCGCTGTTCGTCGAGGGCCAGGCACCGTCGAAGGCGGAGCGCGGCGAGTACCTGGAGCAGATCTGGGGGCCATACCATCGGACCTTGAAAGACGAGCTGGCGCGGCTCAAGGCCGAATTCGGCTATGCCTTGCTGTTCGATGCCCACTCGATCCGTTCGCTGATCCCGCACCTGTTCGAGGGCAAGCTGCCGGACTTCAACCTCGGTACCTTCAACGGTGCCAGCTGCGATCCGCAACTGGCCGGGCGCCTGGAGGGCATCTGCGCCGGCCATGGCGACTACACCCATGTGCTCAACGGACGCTTCAAGGGCGGGCATATCACCCGTCACTACGGCGATCCGGCGGAGCACGTGCATGCGGTGCAACTGGAGCTGGCGCAAAGCACCTACATGGAGGAGTGCGAACCCTTCCGTTACCGCGAGGACCTGGCGGCGCCGACCCAGATGGTGCTCAAGGAGCTGCTGCAAGGCCTGCTGGCCTGGGGCCGGGAGCGCTACGGCCGCTGAGCTGCCAGGACATGAGCGAGCCCGGCCCGGCGCCGGGCTCGAGCTGTGGGTAAGGCCAACAACCCCATTTTTCTCAAGGACATGCTCATTGCGTGATTCGGGTTTATGATGCCGGACGGCAGCATGAATGAAGTCCCTTCAGGGATGATCCCGACCTCCACGGAGCGCGTAATGAAGACTTTGTACCCACAGATCAAACCCTATGCCCGGCACGATCTGGCCGTCGACGAACCCCATGTGCTGTATGTCGACGAAAGCGGTTCGCCGGAAGGCTTGCCGGTGGTGTTCCTTCATGGCGGCCCGGGGGCCGGCTGCGACGGCGCGAGCCGCTGCTACTTCGATCCGACCCTGTATCGCATCGTCACCTTCGACCAGCGCGGCTGCGGACGCTCCAGTCCCCATGCCAGCCTGGAGAACAACACCACCTGGGACCTGGTGGCCGACCTGGAACGCATCCGCGAACACCTGGGGATCGACAAGTGGGTGCTGTTCGGCGGCTCCTGGGGCTCGACCCTGGCCCTGGCCTATGCCCAGACCCATCCCGATCGAGTGCTTGGCCTGATCGTGCGGGGGATCTTCCTGGCTCGTCCCCAGGAAATCCAGTGGTACTACCAGTGCGGTGCCAGCCGCCTGTTCCCCGATTACTGGCAAGACTACGTGGCGCCAATTCCCCTGGAGGAGCGGCACGACCTGGTCAGCGCTTTCCACAAGCGCCTGACCGGCAACGACCAGATCGCCCAGATGCACGCGGCCAAGGCCTGGTCCGGCTGGGAAGGGCGCACCGCGACCCTGCGCCCCAACCCGCTGGTGGTGGACCGCTTCTCCGAACCGCAGCGCGCCTTGTCGATCGCCCGGATCGAGTGCCACTACTTCATCAACAACGCCTTCCTCGAACCTGACCAGCTGATCCGCGACATGGGCAAGATCGCCCACCTGCCGGGGATCATCATCCATGGGCGCTACGATGTGATCTGCCCGCTGGATAACGCCTGGGAGCTGCACCAGGCCTGGCCCAACAGCGAGCTGCAGGTGATTCGCGATGCTGGCCATGCCGCTTCCGAACCGGGTATCACCGACGCCCTGGTGCGGGCCACCGACCAGTTGGCCCGGCGCCTGCTCGACCTGCCGCCCGAAGAAGCATGAAGGGGCTGTTGCAGCGCGTGGCCGGCGCGCGCGTGGAAGTGGCCGGTGAAATCGTCGGTGCGGTAGACCAGGGCCTGCTGGTGCTGGTGGCGGTGGAGCCTGGGGATACCCGGGCCAACGCCGACAAACTCCTGCATAAGCTGCTTAACTATCGGGTGTTCAGTGATGCCGAGGGCAAGATGAACCTGTCCCTGGCCGATGTGCAGGGCGGCCTGCTACTGGTCTCGCAGTTCACCCTGGCGGCGGACACCAAGAGCGGGTTGCGCCCGAGCTTTTCCACGGCGGCGCCTCCGGCCCTTGGCGAGGAGCTTTTCGACTACTTGGTAGTGAAGGCGCAGCAGTTGCATGGCAAAGTGGCATCAGGACGCTTTGGTGCGGACATGCAGGTACATCTGGTCAACGATGGGCCAGTGACCTTCCTGTTACAGACCTGAAGGTGTCCGAAACAGCTTTTTCCACCGATTTCGGCTGGAAACCGCTGTTTTTCACGATAAATACTTTGTTACCCCTGATGCGTTGTAACGCGGCCTACTAGATAATCGCGCGCTACGGGGATCAGCGTTCGTTGGTCCATTTTGACTTAAGTAGAGACTTGTCCACGGCCGTTTGGGGAATCATTTAGCCCCATCGGAGTCGGAACAATGCTCGCCAACCTGGCATGTAGATAGCTGGCCGTTGGTTTTTTGATCTGTTTTCGGCGAGGGTTGCTCGTGATTGTTAGTCCCTGTAATGCACCAAACTTGTTTGCCAAGAGGTTACGAAACGTACTGGTGACGGGCTCTGCTCTGGTCTGCCTGCTCGGCGCCGGTCCACTCATGGCATTCAACCTGGATGACGTATCGACCAAGGCCAAGGACCTGGCCGGGCAGAAGTACGAGGCTCCGCGCAGTAACCTGCCAGCCGAGTTCCGCGACATGAAGTTCGCGGACTACCAGAAAATCCGCTTCCTCAGCGAAAAAGCCGAATGGGCCGACCAGAAGACCCCGTTCAAGCTGTCGTTCTACCACCAGGGCATGCACTTCGACACGCCGGTGAAGATCAACGAGATCAGCGCCAACAGCGTTTCCGAGATCAAGTACGATCCCAGTCGTTTCGACTTCGGTGACCTCACGTTCGATCCAAAAGCCACCGAGAAGCTGGGTTATGCCGGTTTCCGCGTTCTGTACCCGATCAACAAGGCCGATAAGCAAGACGAGATCATGACCATGCTGGGCGCGAGCTATTTCCGCGTCGTCGGCAAGGGCCACGTCTATGGCCTGTCCGCCCGTGGCCTGGCGATCGATACCGCCTTGCCGTCCGGTGAAGAGTTCCCGCGCTTCAGCGAGTTCTGGATCCAGCAACCCAAGCCTACCGACAAGCACCTGGTGATCTACGCCCTGCTGGATTCGCCACGGGCCACCGGCGCTTATCGCCTGACCCTGCGGCCGGGCGCCGACACCATCGTCGACGTCAAGGCCCGGGTGTTCCTGCGTGACAAGGTGGGCAAGCTGGGCCTGGCCCCGCTGACCAGCATGTACCTGTTCGGCGCCAACCAGCCGTCGAAGGTCCTCAACTATCGTCGCGAGCTGCACGACTCCAGCGGCCTGTCGATCCACGCCGGCAACGGCGAGTGGATCTGGCGTCCGCTGAACAACCCGAAACACCTGGCCGTGAGCAACTTCTCGGTTGAGAACCCGCGCGGTTTCGGCCTGCTGCAGCGTGGCCGCGACTTCAGTCACTACGAAGACCTCGACGACCGCTACGACAAGCGCCCAAGCGCCTGGATCGAGCCGAAGGGCGACTGGGGCAAGGGCACCGTCGACCTGGTGGAAATCCCGACTGCGGACGAAACCAACGACAACATCGTGGCGTTCTGGAACCCGGAGAAGCAGCCAGAGCCTGGCCAGCCGCTGGATTTCGCCTACCGCCTGCACTGGACCATGGACGAAGCGTCCCTGCATTCTCCTGACAGCGCCTGGGTCGAGCAGACCCTGCGTTCCACCGGTGACGTCAAGCAGTCCAACCTGATTCGCCAGCCCGATGGCAGCGTTGCCTACCTGGTGGATTTCGAGGGCCCATCCTTGGCGGCCCTGCCTGGGAGCACCGAAGTACGCAGCCAGGTCAGCGTCGGCGACAACGCCGAGCTGGTGGAAAACAACGTTCGCTACAATCCGGAAACCAAAGGCTGGCGCCTGACCCTGCGCTTGAAGGTCAAGGACCCGAGCAAGGCCACCGAGCTGCGTGCCGCCCTGGTGCGCGACATCCCGGCAGCCGAACCCGCCAAGGCCTCGACGCCGAACTCCAGTTCCTCCGTGGCCAAGGCCGACAAGGTCGCCGCCAAGCAGCAGGAGAAGAAAGAGAAGGAAGCCGCTGCCGCGGCGGCCAAACAAGCTGAAACCAAGCAGCCTGAAGCCAAACCGGTCAAGGATGTCAAAGAGGCCAAGCATTCCAAGGACAAGGATTCTAAAGACGCCAAGCAGCCTGCTGCTGCCGAAGCGGCCCCTGCCACGCCGGAACCGGCCAAGACCGAACAAGTCCTGACCGAGACCTGGAGCTACCAGTTGCCTGCCGATGAGTAACTCTCAACTACAGCCAGAGTCGTTTGCCGAGTACCTGGCCCACCTGCCCATGTCGGACCAGCAGCGCGCGGAACTCGCGAGCTGCCAATCCTTCAGCGAGTTGCACCAGCGCCTGTCGTCCAAGGCCTTCGATGAACCCGCCGATGCCGCCCAGGCTTCGGTGGGCGAGCGCCTGGCCCTGAGCACCGCGGACGAACTCAGCGCTGCCGAGATGCTGGGTGTCGATGCCCAGGGGCGGATCTGCCTCAAGGCAGCACCGCCCATCCGGCGTACCCGGGTCGTGCCCGAACCATGGCGTACCAATATCCTGGTACGGGGTTGGCGGCGCCTGACCGGGCGCACCAACCCGCCGGCACCGAAGAAGGACGAGCGAGTGCTGCCGGCTGCCCGCTGGCGCACCGTCGGTTCGATCCGCCGCTATATCCTGCTGATACTGATGCTTGGCCAGACCATCGTCGCCGGCTGGTACATGAAAGGCATCATGCCGTACCAGGGTTGGGCCTTCGTCGACCTGGAAGAAGTGGTGCACCAGCCGCTGATGCAGACCGCGCAGCAAGTACTGCCCTATGCGCTGCAGACCAGCATCCTGATCCTGTTCGGCATCCTGTTCTGCTGGGTCTCGGCAGGTTTCTGGACTGCGCTGATGGGCTTCCTGGAACTGCTGACCGGTCGCGACAAGTACCGCATCTCCGGCGCCAGCGCCGGCAACGAGCCGATCGCCGAGAACGCGCGCACCGCACTGGTGATGCCGATCTGCAACGAGGACGTGCCCCGGGTATTCGCCGGCCTGCGCGCCACCTTCGAGTCGGTGGCGGCCACCGGTGACCTGGACCGTTTCGACTTCTTCGTCCTCAGCGACAGCAACGACAGCGATATCTGCGTGGCCGAGCAACAGGCCTGGCTGGATGTCTGCCGCGAGACCAAGGGTTTCGGCAAGATCTTCTACCGCCGCCGTCGCCGCCGGGTGAAGCGCAAGAGCGGCAACCTCGACGACTTCTGCCGTCGCTGGGGCGGCGACTACAAGTACATGGTGGTACTGGACGCCGACAGCGTGATGAGCGGCGAATGCCTGACCAGCCTGGTGCGCCTGATGGAAGCCACGCCGGACGCGGGGATCATCCAGACCGCGCCCAAGGCCTCGGGCATGGACACCCTGTATGCGCGCATGCAGCAGTTCGCCACCCGGGTCTATGGTCCGCTGTTCACCGCCGGCCTGCACTTCTGGCAGCTGGGTGAATCCCACTACTGGGGCCATAACGCGATCATCCGCATGAAGCCGTTCATCGAGCACTGCGCCCTGGCGCCGTTGCCGGGCAAGGGCGCGTTCGCCGGTGCGATCCTCTCCCACGACTTCGTCGAAGCCGCGTTGATGCGCCGTGCCGGCTGGGGCGTGTGGATCGCCTACGACCTGCCGGGCAGCTATGAAGAGCTGCCGCCGAACCTGCTGGACGAGCTCAAGCGCGACCGCCGCTGGTGCCACGGCAACCTGATGAACTTCCGCCTGTTCCTGGTCAAGGGCATGCATCCGGTGCACCGCGCGGTGTTCCTCACCGGGGTGATGTCCTACCTGTCGGCGCCGTTGTGGTTCTTCTTCCTGGTGTTGTCCACGGCCCTGCTGGCGGTCAACACGCTGATGGAGCCGCAGTACTTCCTCGAGCCGCGGCAGCTGTATCCGCTGTGGCCGCAGTGGCATCCGGACAAGGCTATCGCGCTGTTCTCCACCACCATCGTGCTGCTGTTCCTACCCAAGCTGCTCAGCATCATTTTGATCTGGGCCAAGGGCGCCAAGGAGTTCGGCGGCAAGTTCAAGGTGACCCTGTCGATGCTCCTGGAGATGCTGTTCTCCATGCTGCTGGCGCCGGTGCGAATGATCTTCCACACCCGTTTCGTGCTGGCTGCGTTCCTCGGCTGGGCGGCGACCTGGAACTCGCCACAGCGTGACGACGACTCCACCCCCTGGAGCGAGGCGGTGCGCCGCCATGGCCCGCAGACCCTGCTGGGCTTCTGCTGGGCGTTGCTGGTGATCTGGCTGAACCCCAGCTTCCTCTGGTGGCTGGTGCCGATCGTCGGTTCGCTGATGCTGTCGATCCCGGTGTCGGTGATCTCCAGCCGCGTCGGCCTGGGCCTGAAGACTCGTGACGAGAACCTGTTCCTGATTCCCGAGGAGTACGCCCCGCCCCAGGCGCTGCTGGCCACGGACCAGTACACCCACGAGAACCGCTGGCACGCGCTCAACGACGGCTTCATCCGGGCCGTGGTTGATCCGCAGCAGAACGCCCTGGCCTGTGCCCTGGCTACCTCCCGCCACACCCAGGCCGAGCCGATCGAATGGTTGCGCCAGGAACGGGTGCGCCATGCTCTCAAGGTCGGTCCTGCGGCCTTGAACAACAGCGAGCGCCTGGCGCTGTTGAGCGATCCGGTGGCCCTGGGGCGCCTGCACCAGCTGGTCTGGAGCGAAGGCCACAGCCCATGGCTGGGTGCCTGGCGCGAGTCGGTGACCGCCGATCCCCATGCCCCGCTATTGCCGTTGCAGCCGCTAGCCGCGACGCCACAACCGGCGTGATGCCAACGCCCCCGGGTTCATGCCCGGGGGCGTTTTGCTTTCTGCGCCCCCCGCTCGTCCCCGGCGCTTTCGTCCGACAATAAAAACCTTGTGCAAATACCCGAGTGCGTTAGCATCGCACCCGCAAATTTCGGTGCGTGATCGACCACGAACTGGTATCCGAAGGTTCGCCAACAATGGACTGCGACGCGCAGACACCACAATAAAATGGCTTTCAGGGGACTTGAGATGAAGAAGTATTTTTCGCTGCTGCTGGCGGGGGCCGCAGCCATGCTGGCGGTCAGCACGGCCCAGGCCGGCGCCATCGACGACGCGGTCAAGCGTGGATCGCTGAAGGTGGGCATGGACCCGACCTACATGCCATTCCAGATGACCAACAAGCGCGGCGAGATCATCGGTTTCGAAGTCGACCTGCTCAAGGCCATGGCCAAGTCCATGGGGGTCAAGCTGGAGATGGTCTCCACCGGCTACGACGGTATCATCCCGGCCCTGCTCACCGACAAGTTCGACATGATCGGCAGCGGCATGACCCTGACCCAGGAGCGCAACCTGCGCCTGAACTTCAGCGAGCCGTTCATCGTGGTCGGCCAGACCCTGCTGATTCGCAAGGACCTGGAAGGCACCATCAAGTCCTACAAGGACCTGAACAGCGCCGACTACCGCATCACGTCCAAGCTGGGCACCACCGGGGAAATGGTCGCCAAGAAGCTGATCGCCAAGGCCAAGTACCACGGCTACGACAACGAGCAGGAAGCGGTGCTGGACGTGGTCAACGGCAAGGCCGATGCCTTCATCTACGACGCCCCGTACAACGTGGTGGCGGTCAACAAGGTCGGCAACGGCAAGCTGGTCTTCCTCGACAAGCCGTTCACCTACGAGCCGCTGGCCTTCGGCCTGAAGAAGGGCGACTACGACAGCATCAACTTCATCAACAACTTCCTGCACCAGATCCACGAAGACGGGACCTACGATCGGATCCACGACAAGTGGTTCAAGAGTTCCGAGTGGCTCAAGGACATGGAATAACACTCGTTCAGACAGACCGGGTTGCCCCGCTTGCGGGCAAGCCTCGCTCCTACAGACTTGCGCAATCCATGTAGGCGCGAGGCTTGCCGGCCAAGGCGGCGTCCCTGGCGACCCAGCATTCGGAATCCGCAAACCCAATGAAACAGAACAAAGCCCAATGGCCCTGGCACGTGTTGACCGTGCTGGTGCTGGTCGGCCTGGCTGGCGCCCTGTACTACGCCACCTCGCTGATGTCCTATGAATGGCGCTGGAACCGCGTCCCGCAGTACTTCGCCTACCAGGCCGAGGAATCCCTGCGCGCGGCCGAAATCTCCACCGTCGCCGAGGTCGTGCGCAAGGGCGGCAAGGCTGAAGTCATCCTCAAGGGCGACTCTGGCAACGAGCAGCACCTGAGCGTCGACGAGAGCAGCCTGCAGGTGGCCAGCGGCGACGACGTGGCCGAAGGCGATGTGGTCGGGGTGACCCGGCATTGGGCGGCGGGGCCGTTGTTGTGGGGCTTGTGGACCACCCTGTGGCTGTCGGTGGTGTCCGGCGTGCTGGGCTTGATGATCGGCCTGGCCACCGGCCTGTGCCGGCTGTCCAGCAACCCGACCCTGCGGGATCTGTCGACCCTCTATGTCGAGCTGGTGCGCGGCACGCCGCTGCTGGTACAGATCTTCATCTTCTATTTCTTCATCGGCACCGTGCTCAACCTGTCCCGGGAGTTCGCCGGGATCGCCGCGCTGTCGCTGTTCACCGGGGCCTATGTGGCGGAAATCGTCCGTGCCGGGGTGCAGTCCATTGCCCGGGGGCAGAACGAAGCGGCCCGCTCCCTGGGCCTGAGCGCCAGCCAGTCGATGCGCCATGTGGTGCTGCCCCAGGCTTTCAAGCGAGTGTTGCCGCCGCTGGCCGGGCAGTTCATCAGTCTGGTCAAGGACACTTCGCTGGTGTCGGTGATCGCCATCACCGAGTTGCTCAAGAGCGGCCGGGAAGTCATCACCACTTCGTTTTCGCCGTTCGAGATCCTGTTCTGCGTGGCGGCCCTGTACCTGTTGATCAACCTGCCGCTGTCGAAGATGGCCAGCCGGCTTGAGCGGAGGCTCGCGCAAAGTGATTGAAGTCCGCGATCTGGTAAAAGTCTTCGACACCCGTGGCCAAGTGGTGCGCGCGGTGGATAACGTCACCACCCAGGTGGCCAAGGGTGAAGTGCTGGTGGTGATCGGGCCGTCCGGCTCCGGCAAGTCGACCTTCCTGCGTTGCCTCAATGGCCTGGAGACCTTCGACTCCGGTTCGGTGAGCATCGATGGCCTGCAACTGGCCGATCCCAAGACCGATGTGAACGCCTACCGCCGCGAGGTGGGCATGGTGTTCCAGCACTTCAACCTGTTCCCGCACATGACCGTGCTGGACAACCTCTGCCTGGCGCAGAAGGTGGTGCGCAAGCGTGGCAAGGCCGAGCGCGAGGCCAAGGCCCTGGCCCTGCTGGAGAAGGTCGGCATTGCGCAGAAGGCCCACGAGTTCCCCTCGCGATTGTCCGGCGGCCAGCAACAGCGGGTGGCGATCGCCCGGGCCCTGGCCATGGAGCCCAAGGTGATGCTGTTCGACGAGCCGACCTCGGCCCTGGACCCGGAGATGGTCGGCGAGGTGCTGGATGTGATGAAGACCCTGGCCGTGGAAGGCATGACCATGGTCTGCGTGACCCATGAAATGGGCTTTGCCCGGGAAGTGGCGGATCGGGTGCTGTTCTTCGATCACGGCAAGCTGCTGGAAGATGCCGCGCCCGAGGTGTTCTTCAGCTCCCCCCGGGACCCCCGGGCCCAGGCTTTCCTGCGCCAGGTCCTGTAACCCGGCCTTGTAGCCGCTGGAAGACCCACAGGGTTTCCAGCTATGGCGCCCTGTAGCCGTTGTCGAGCTTGCAAGGCTGCGACAAGGCCCGCGGGGCCTTCCAACGGTCGATCCGCCCCCGCAGGCTCTTTACCAGCCTGCGGCAGCGGCCACAGGGGTCAGACCTTGAATCGTCCCACCAGGCTTTGCAGGTGAATCCCCAGGCGCGCCAGTTCGGCGCTCGAAGAGGCGGTTTCCTCGCTGGCCGACGACGTCTGCTCGGACACGTCGCGCACATTCAAGACGCTGCGATTGATCTCTTCGGCCACCGCGCTCTGTTGTTCCGCCGCCGCGGCGATCTGCTGGTTCATCGCCTGGATCGCCGAGACGGTGCGGGTGATGTTGTCCAGCGAGCCGCCAGCCCGGCGCGTCAGCTCGACGCTGCTGTCGGTGAGGCTGCGGCTGGTATCCAGGGTGCTGGCCACCTGCTGCGTGCCGCTTTGCAAGCCTACGATCAGCTCGGCAATCTCCTCGGTCGATTGCTGGGTACGCTGGGCCAGGCTGCGGACTTCGTCGGCCACCACCGCGAAACCACGCCCGGCCTCGCCGGCCCGGGCCGCTTCGATGGCGGCGTTGAGGGCCAGCAGGTTGGTCTGCTGGGCCACCGACTTGATCACGTCCAGGACGCTGCCGATCTTGTCGCTCTCTTGCTTGAGCTGGCCCATGGCTTCGGTGGAGTGACTCACCTCGCTGGCCAGGCGCTCGATCTGGGCGATGGCCTCGTTGACCACTCGATCGCCTTCGCGGGCCTGCTGGTCGGCGGCCACGGCCGCTTCGGAGGCTTCTTCGGCGTTACGTGCCACCTCCTGTACGGTGGCGGCCATCTCGTTCATGGCGGTGGCCACCTGGTCGGTCTCGACCTTCTGGCTGTTGACCCCGGCGCTGGTCTGCTCGGTAACCGCCGATAGCTGTTCGGCGGCGCTGGCGATCTGGGTCACGCCCTCGCTGATGCCGCCGATCAACTCCCGCAGGCCTTGGGTCATGTGCTGCATGGCCTTCTGCAACTGGCCCAGCTCGTCGCGCCGGTCCACCGCCAGGTTCTGGCTCAGGTCGCCAGCGGCCACGCGCTCGGCGGCCTTGAGGGTCTGTTGCAAGGGCAGGTTGATCTGCCGTGTGATGGCCCAGGCGGCGATCAGGCCGAAGACCAGGGCCAGCACCGTGGCGAACAACAGCGTGCTGCGGGCCTGGTTGGCATCGGCGTCACGCTTGTGGGTCTGTTCGACGGTCAACTGCTTGCTCAGGTCCATCAGGCGATCGCCCTGGGCGGCCATGCGCTTGAGGGCCGCGGCACTGGCCTGCTCGGCGTCGCTGAAGGCGCTGACGGCCGCACGGTAGGCCTTGAGCGAGTCGCTGGCCTGCTGCAGGTTGGCGATGTGCTGCTCGGGCAGACGCGATGGCAGGCTGGCCAGGTTGCCGAGGGCGTTGTCGATGGCGTCCAGGGCGGGTTGCCGGGCGTCGGCCTTGCCGCTGTAGGTGTAGCCTCGCACCTGGAAGCGTGCCTGCTGGATCAGCCTGGACAGGTCGATGACGCTATTGAACTGGGCCACGCTATCGCCTTGCAGCAGCGATTTCTCGACCTCGGCCACCCGGGCCACGGCGTTGTCCGCGGTGGTGCCGAGCTGGGAGCGGGCGGTCTCGCGGCTGGCGGTGGCACGAGTCATGTCGGCGAAAGCCTTCTGGTACTCGGCCACGGCGTCCAACTGCTGGTCCACCAGGGCGATGCTTTCGGGCTGCTGCAGTTTGCTGTGGACCGCGCGCAGGCCTTCGTCGAGTTGCTTGAGCATGTCGCTGACTGCTGCCGGGCCTTGCTCGCCATGGTTCATCTCATAGTTGAGACGGGCGATGCGCAGGTCCTTGGTCATGGCGTTGAGCGAGGAAATATTACCCAGCTTGTCGCCGCGCTCGATCACCCGGGCCAGGCCATTCCAGCCGGTGCTGGTGATCAGCAGGGTCAGCAACAGCACCAGGCCGAAGCCGATGCCGAGCTTGCGGCTGACACTCACATTCCCCAGGTTTCTGGCTAGCCAACGGTACATGCTGCGAACTCCCTTTTTAGCGGTTTGGGCTTAACCATAGGCTATCGGCGGGGGCAGGGGTTTACTACAGCTGACTGGCGGGTTGCCACTGCGACCGCACAGTCGGCTGGCCGGGCCCTGGAGGGTCAGAACAGGCGGGACAACAGCGCGGTGACAGCCGTCTCGACCCGCAGGATACGCTCGCCCAGCTGCACCGGTTGCAGGCCGGCCTTGCCCAGCAGGTCGATCTCGTAAGGGATCCAGCCGCCTTCGGGGCCGATGGCCAGGGTCACTGGCTGGTCCAGGTTGCGCGGGCAGGGCGGATACGGGCCGGGATGGCCCACCAGGCCCAGGGTGTCGACACTCAGGGCCGGCAGGCGGTCTTCGACGAAGGGCTTGAAGCGTTTTTCGATGACCACCTCCGGCAGGATGCTATCGCGGGCCTGCTCCAGCCCCAGCACCAGTTGTTCACGGATGGCCTCGGGGTCGAGGAAGGGCGTTTGCCAGAAGCTTTTTTCCACCCGGTAGCTATTGACCAGCACCAGCCGGGGCACGCCCATGGCGGCCACGGTCTGCAACACCCGGCGCAGCATCTTCGGCCGGGGCAGGGCCAGGACCAGGGTCAGCGGCAGCTTGGCCGGCGGCGCTTGCTCCAGGGTCACTTGCAGCTCGGCTTCGGCGGCTTCCAGGCGCAGCACCCGGGCGCTGCCCATCAAGCCGCCGATACGGCCCACCCGCAGGCTGTCGCCCACCGCCACGCGGTGCACCTCCTGCATGTGGACCAGGCGCCGGTCGCGCAGCACAACACGGTCGGCCGCGATGAAGTCGGCCTCCTCGAGCAGCAGCAGGTTCATGCTTGGGTCGCTGGCGGCTGGTCGTTGTGGTCGTCGGCCGGGGTGTCGTCCGGATGCTCGCCACGCTTGCTGATCAGCCCGCCGAACAGCACGCCGATCTCGAACAGCAGCCACATGGGCACGGCCAGCAAGGTCTGGGAGAAGATGTCGGGCGGGGTGAGGATCATGCCCACCACGAAGCAACCGATGATCACGTAGGGACGGATCTTCTTCAGGTATTCCACGTTGACCACGCCGATCCATACCAGCAGCACCACGGCCACCGGAATCTCGAAGGCCACGCCGAAGGCGAAGAACAGGGTCATGACGAAATCGAGGTAGCTGGTGATGTCGGTCATCATTTCCACGCCGGCGGGGGTGGCGGCGGCGAAGAACTTGAAGATCAGCGGGAACACCAGGAAATAGGCGAACGCCATGCCCACGTAGAACAGCAGGATGCTCGACACCAGCAGCGGCACGGCGATGCGCTTCTCATGCTTGTACAGGCCTGGGGCGATGAATCCCCAGATCTGGTGCAGGATCACCGGGATCGCCAGGAACAGCGAGACCATCATGGTCAGCTTCAATGGCGTGAGGAACGGCGAGGCGACGTCGGTGGCGATCATCGTCGCGCCGGCCGGCAGGTACTGGCGCAGTGGCGTGGAGACGATGGTGTAGATCTGCTGGGTGAAGGCGAACAACCCGGCGAAGATGATGAAGATCGCCGCTACGCAGCGCAGCAGGCGGGTCCGCAGCTCGGTGAGGTGCGATACCAGCGGCATGTGTTGGTCGTTCTCTGGAATATCGCTCATGGTGCTCGCGGCGGCAAAGTAGGGTCTTGGGGAGCCTGGGGGGCGGCCGTTGCCGCTGGGGTTGCAGACTCTGCGCACGGCAGTGGTGCGGCCGGCGCCGTGGCTTCGGCGGTCGGCGCCGCTGCTGGGGTTGGCACGGGCTGTTGGGCTACCGGCTCCACGGGCGCAGGCTGTTGCTGGGGCGGGGCGAGGATTTTCCGCGCTTCCTGTTCCAGCGACAGGATGTGCTCGTTGTGCAGCTGCCGACGGATCTCGTCGGCGCCGATTTCACGTTCAACTTCCTGTTTTATCGCGTTGAAGCTGCGCTTGAGGCGCCCGACCCAGAGGCCGGCGGTGCGCGCAGCGCCGGGCAGGCGCTCGGGGCCGAGCACCAGCAGGGCCACCAGGCCCACCAGCAGCAGTTCAGAGAAGCTGATACCAAACATTAGTCAGTGCTCACGAGTCTTTGCGGGTCGGCTCTTCGACTTTCTGCGCCTGCACATCGATGGTGTGCGGCTGGTTCAGCGGCGCGCCCTGTTGTGGCTGGGCCGGCTGGGCAGCTTGTGCGGCGGGAGGAACCACGGGGTCGGCTGGTTTCTCGTCGTCGTTCATGGCCTTGCGAAAGCCCTTGATCGATTCGCCGACATCGGTGCCCAGGTTCTTGAGCTTCTTGGTGCCGAATACCAGTACCACGACCACCAGGATGACGATCCAGTGTTTCCAGTCAAAAATGCCCATGCTGCGTTTCCTCTTAGAAAATTGTTCAGGCGGACGGACGCGAGGCTTTCTCGGCGTGTCCGGACAGGCCGAAACGGCGGTCCAGCTCATCGAGCACGGCCTGGGGATGCTGCCCCAGTTGCGCGAGCATGACCAGGGTATGGAACCACAGGTCCGCGGTTTCGTAGATCACATCGCTGCAGTCGCCGCTGGTGGCGGCGTCCTTGGCGGCGATGATGGTTTCCACCGATTCTTCGCCGACTTTCTCCAGGATCTTGTTCAGGCCCTTGTGATACAGGCTGGCCACGTAGGAACTGTCGGCGGCGGCGTTCTTGCGCTCCTCCAGCACTTGGGCCAGGCGGGTGAGGGTATCGCTCATGTCAGTGTCCTGCAGAATAAATCGCGTGCGGGTCCTTGAGGACCGGTTCGACGGTTTTCCACTCGCCATCTTCATAGACGCGGTAGAAACAGCTGTGGCGGCCGGTATGGCAGGCAATGTCGCCGATCTGCTCGACCATCAGGATGATCACGTCGGCATCGCAGTCCAGGCGCATTTCATGGAGCTTCTGCACATGCCCGGACTCCTCGCCCTTGCGCCATAGCTTGCCACGCGAACGTGACCAGTAGATGGCACGCTGCTCGGCGGCGGTCAGGCTCAGTGCTTCGCGGTTCATCCAGGCCATCATCAGCACGCGCCCGGTCTTGTGATCCTGGGCGATGGCCGGCACCAGGCCATGCTCATCCCATTTGATCTGGTCCAGCCAATCTTTCATTTTCGACTCCGACAACCGGGCTCGACCCGCTGGTGGCGCCTCGGCGATTTCGACAGTTTGCCAGCAGGCCGCGCCACTGGCTATCGGCGCACGATCAGATACAGACCCACCGCGATCATGATGCCGGCGGGCCAATGCCCCAGTTCGTGCAGCGGGCCACCGGCGGCCAGGATTGCGCCGCCGCCCAGGTGAGCGGTACCCAGCAGGCGCAGGAACCAGTCGTCCTTGCGTCGCTGCCAGGGGGCAGGAGGATCGGCGGCATGGGGCTGCGACATGCGCTCGAGCAGGTCGCGGGCCATGTTGGCCAGGTGCGGCACCTGTTCGATCTGGCTGTGGATATTGCCCAGTACTGCCTTGGGGCTGACCCGCTCGCGCATCCAGCGCTCGAGGAAGGGTTGCGCGGTGTTCCACAGGTCCAGCTCCGGATACAGCTGGCGCCCCAGGCCCTCGATGTTGAGCAGGGTTTTCTGCAGCAGCACCAGTTGCGGCTGGACTTCCATGTTGAAGCGCCGGGCGGTCTGGAACAGGCGCATCAGTACTTGGCCGAAGGAAATATCCTTCAACGGTTTTTCGAAGATCGGTTCGCAGACCGTACGGATCGCCGCTTCGAACTCGTTGAGCTTGGTTTCCGCAGGGACCCAGCCCGAGTCGATGTGCAACTGGGCCACACGGCGATAGTCACGCTTGAAGAAGGCGAACAGGTTGCGCGCCAGGTAGTCCTGGTCTTGCGGGGTGAGGCTGCCGACGATGCCGCAGTCGATGGCGATGTACTGCGGGCTCCAGGGCTGCACGGTGCTGACGAAGATGTTGCCCGGGTGCATGTCGGCGTGGAAGAAGCTGTCGCGGAACACCTGGGTGAAGAAGATCTCCACGCCACGCTCGGCGAGCATCTTCATGTCGGTGCGCTGGTCGGCCAGGGTCGCGAGGTCGGTGACCTGGATCCCGTAGATGCGCTCCATCACCAGTACCTTCGGCCGGCACCAGTCCCAGTAGACCTGGGGTACGTAGAGCAGTGGCGAGCCTTCGAAGTTGCGCTTGAGCTGGCTGGCGTTGGCCGCCTCGCGCAGCAGGTCGAGCTCGTCGTAGATGGTCTTCTCGTAGTCGCTGACCACATCCACCGGGTGCAGCAGGCGGGCGTCGGCGGAGACCTTCTCCGCAGCGCGGGCGAGGATGAACAGCCACGCCAGGTCCTGGGCGATGACCGGCTTGAGCCCCGGGCGGATCACCTTGACCACCACTTCCTCGCCGGTCTTGAGCTTGGCGGCATGCACCTGGGCCACCGAGGCCGAGGCCAGGGGCTCGATGTCGAAGCGGCTGAACACATCGCTGATCTTCTTGCCCAGCTGCTCTTCGATCAGGGCCACGGACTTTTTCGAGTCGAACGGCGGCACCCGGTCCTGCAGCAGCATCAGTTCGTCGGCGATGTCTTCCGGCAGCAGGTCACGGCGGGTGGACAAGATCTGCCCGAACTTGATGAAGATCGGCCCCAGGTCCTGCAATGCCAGGCGCAGGCGTGCGCCACGGCTCAAGTCCAGCGGCTTGCGCGCAAACCAGCGCCAGGGCAGGGCGAAGCGCAAGGCCAGGAGAAACCAGGGCAGGGGCAGGGCGAACAGCAGGTCATCGAGGCGGTAGCGGATCACGACGCGCTGGATGCGCAACAGACGGCGGACGGCAAGCAGCTTCATGCGTTATCGCTTGGGTCAGGGGATCGGGAAAGGCGCTCGACACGCGCCTCTAGACGTTCCAGGTCGAGTTTGGCCTGGTCCAGTTCGCGAAAGCGCGCCTCGGCTTCATGCTGGCCCACCAGGGCTCGGGATTCTTCGGCGAGGAATTCGGCCAGGCTCTGGTTGAGGCTGGCGAATCCCTGCTGGTACCAGCGTGCGCGGCTGCGTACGTGGCCGCTGAACAGCTGGGTGGCCACCGGGCCGAGCCAGCGCGAGAGTTCGTACTCCCAGTCCAGCTCCAGGTCCTGGAGGACCGCCGCCAGGTCCAGCAGCACGCCGCTGTCGCCTTCGAGTTCCACTTGCGGGCCATGCAGGACGCCGGTCTTGTCCTTGCTCAGGGCCAGGCGCGCCAGGCTCGCCGCCGGTGCACGCAGGATGCAGTCAGGATCGGCGGCCCACTGAGAGGCCAGCATCAGGCCTTCGTCGCTGGGCAGGATGAACAGCCGCAGCGCCGGAGCCTGGCAGTCCACGGCGATCACCTTGCCGCCCAGATGCTGCAGGCGCGGCAACGCCGTGCTGTCCAGGCGCAGCACCCGATTGATGCCGGTCTCGACGCTGGCGAGCAGGCCGCTGAGCAACATCAGGGCTTGATGCCGCGGTGCAGGGCGACGATGCCTGCGGTCATGTTGTGGTAGGTCACCCGGTCGAAGCCGGCCTCGACCATCATCGACTTCAGGGTTTCCTGGTTCGGGTGCATGCGGATCGACTCGGCCAGGTAGCGATAGCTTTCCGAGTCGTTGGTGATGAGCTTGCCGGCCAGGGGCATGAAGGCGAACGAATAGGCGTCGTAGACCTTGGACATCAAGGCGTTGGTCGGCTTGGAGAACTCCAGCACCAGCAGCCGGCCACCGGGCTTGAGTACCCGCAGCATCGAGCGCAGGGCATCTTCCTTGTGGGTCACGTTGCGCAGGCCGAAGGCGATGGTCACGCAGTCGAAATGGTTGTCCGGGAAGGGCAGTTTTTCCGCGTCGGCCTGGACGAACTCGACGTTGCCCGCCACGCCCAGGTCCAGCAAGCGGTCACGGCCGACCTTGAGCATGGATTCGTTGATGTCCGCCAGGACGACTTGGCCGGTAGGGCCCACCAGGTGGGAAAACCGCTTGGTCAGGTCGCCGGTGCCGCCGGCGATGTCCAGCACGCGGTTGCCGGGGCGAACGCCCGACAGCTCGATGGTGAAGCGCTTCCACAGGCGGTGCATGCCACCGGACAGCACATCGTTCATCAGGTCGTACTTGGCCGCCACCGAGTGGAACACCTCGGCGACTTTTACCGCTTTCTGGCTCTCGGGAACGTTCTTGAAGCCGAAGTGAGTGGTGGGTTCGGCATCGCTGCCTTTGCGCTGGTCAGTCATATCGCTGTCACCAAAAGAGAATGCGGGACATTCTAATGCCGGTGGCGGTCTTTGTCTTGGCAAGGCTGAATGTAAGATAGCCATCCGCCGGGACGTTTTGACGCACATAGGGTCAAGATGTTTCAGGCAAGTCCCGAAACAGCAGGAGTCCTTAGATGGCCCGTATTAGTGTTGAACGTGCCCATGGCCTGGGTAAGCAGGTTGCCCGTGAGAAGGCCGATAAACTGGCGCAGAAACTTGCCGATCAATACGGCCTGGAACCGCACTGGGCGGGGGATACGCTGAATCTCAAGCGCTCCGGGGTCAAGGGCGCGGTGCATGTGGGCGATGAGTCGATCCGCATCGACGTGGAACTGGGCATGCTGATGTCGGCCATGAGCGGCACCATCAAGGCGGAGATCGAAAAGGCCCTGGACAAGGCCCTGGCCTGATCCCGGGCCGGCACGCCGCCTGGCGGGGTTTGCCGGTGAGTCGCGGGGCACTGCAAGGGTGCTCGAGAGCGATCACCGGCAAGCCGGCCCATAACTGGGCGATCATTGTTTTATTGCATTCGTTAGGGTGCCGATTCTAATTTTTCTCTCTAGGTTGTGCCTCAAGTCCTCTTCCCGAGGACAGTTCCTCAAACCTTCTGCGCATGAGGTGCACCATGGCCAAAGTAATCCTTAAGAAAAAAGTTGATGCTCAATCGACTGCTCTGAGCGAAGTCAAATCCTATGCTCGCAAGATCTGGCTGGCGGGTCTGGGGGCCTATGCCAAAGTTGGCCAGGAAGGTAGCGATTACTTCCAGGAGTTGATCAAGGCTGGTCAATCCGTTGAAAAGAAAGGCAAAAAAGTTGTGACTGAACAACTTGAGGCGGCCAACAGTCAGATCGATAGCGTCAAAGGGGATGTCACTACTCTTAGAGGCCGGGTCGAAGTGCAACTGGATAAAGTCGAGAAGGCTTTTGATACGCGCGTCGCCAGTGCCTTGAATCGTATCGGCATTCCGTCTAAACATGACGTTGAGACACTCTCTGCTAAGCTCGATGAGCTGACCGCACTGCTCGAACGTGTCGCGCGTAAACATTAAGGAGAACGGGATGGCTGGTAAAAAGAATACTGAAAAAGAAGGCAGCTCGTGGATCGGGAAAGTCGAAGAGTACTCCCGTAAAATTTGGCTTGCTGGTTTAGGCGTGTACTCGAAAATCGACTCTGACGGCAGCAAGCTTTTCGAATCCTTGGTCAAGGATGGCGAGAAAGCCGAGAAGCTGACCAAGAGTGTGGTCGGTAAGAAAGTCGACGCAGCCAAAGACTCCGCGAACTCGGCCAAGTCGCGCATCAGCGACGTCAAGGACCGCGCGCTGGGCAAGTGGGATGAGCTGGAAGGGGCTTTCGACAAGCGCCTGAACAGCGCCATTTCGCGCCTCGGCGTACCGAGCCGCAATGAAGTGAAGGCGCTGCACGACAAGGTCGATACCCTGACCAAGCAGATCGAGAAACTCACAGGTGCCAAGGTTGCGCCGGTCGCGGCCAAGACCGCTGCCGCCAAGCCTGCGGCCAAACCCCTGGCCAAGCCAGCCGCCAAGCCGGCAGCCAAGGCCGCTGCGAAACCGGCCGCCAAGCCCGCTGCCAAGACCGCAGCTGCCAAGCCTGCGGCCAAACCGGCAGCCAAGCCTGTTGCGGCAAAACCTGCGGCCAAGACAGCCGCCAAACCTGCGGCGAAAACCGCAGCGGCCAAGCCAGCCGCCAAGCCAGCTGCGAAGCCGGCCGTGGCGAAGAAGCCCGCTGCCAAGAAGCCAGCAGCCAAGCCAGCCGTCGCCGCCAAGCCTGCAACGGCGGCCCCGGCAGCCCCGGCCAGCTCTGCGAACTCCGTCGCAGCGCCGGCTCCGGCTTCCAGCCCGGCCGCTACCTCGACCCCGGCGGCGCCCAGCAGCCAGTCCTGATTCTCTCAGGCAGACGAACACGCCCGGCCTCTAATGACCGGGCGTTTTTCATGGGCGCTCGGCATTCCGCTACGGATGCTCGTCCAGGTAGCGCAGGGCCATTTGTTCGGTGGCCAGCTTGGCGGGCGGCAGCAGGTGCGGCGCCACCAGCATCATGATCTGGTAGACCACCAGGCGCACTTCCCCTTCACGATCGAGAATCCGCTGGTAATCCAGGGAGAACAGCAAGGTCATGGTGATCTGTTCCACCAATTGACCCAGGGCCTGGGTACCGCTGACCAGTTGTCCCATGGTCTTGAGCCTTGCCAACAGCGCCGCGAGCGTGCGCTTGAGGGCGTTGAGCAGGTTACGGATGCCCTTGGCCAGCTTCGGCAGGCGGCCGGCCAGGTTGGACAGGTCCTGGAACAGGAAGCGGTAGTGGGCCAGGCGCTCGACGATCAGGTGCAGGAACAGCCAGTAGTCTTCCGGTGCCAGCTGGGCGTCGGAGGGTGGATCCAAAAGCGGTGTCAGCTCGTTCTGGAAGCGCTCGAAAAGACCGAGGACCAACGGCTCCTTGCCATGGAAGTGGTAATAGAGGTTGCCGGGGCTGATCCCCATTTCATTGGCCACCTCCATGGTGGAGACATTGGGCTCGCCCTTCTGGTTGAACAGCTGCAAGGCACATTCGAGTATCCGGTCGCGGGTCTTCATCCTGACTTCTTGTCGGTCCATTGAGGGCGCGGCGATGGCCGCCGCTGGGCAAGGGTATTTTCAGCGCACGCGCACATAGGTGCCGGGTGCGGCCTCCATCGGTGGATAGTTCTGGCTGCCGAGGGCGGTCAGGGTGTCCCGTTGCGCTCCGGAGCGTTCCTGGATCCAGGCCAGCCACTGGCTCCACCAACTGCCATCGACATGCTTGGCATCGTAGTACCAGGCCCGGGGGTCGCTGCTGAGCTTGGGGTTCTCCACGTAGTTGGCCTTGGGGTTGCCTGGCGGGTTGAGGATGCTCTGGACGTGCCCGCTGTTGGACAGCACGAAGCGGCGCTCGCCACCCAGCAGCAGGGTCGAGCGGTACACCGCGTCCCATGGGGTGATGTGGTCGTTGATCCCGGCCACGCTGAAGCTGTCCACCGTGACCTTTTGCAGGTCGATTGGCGTGCCGCATACCTCCAGGCCACCTTCGTGGCTCATCGGGTTGTGCTTGAAGAAGTCCAGCAGGTCGCCGTGCAGGGCTGCCGGTAGCCGGGTGCTGTCGTTGTTCCAATAAAGGATGTCGAAGACCGGCGGCTCCTTGCCCAGCAGGTAGTTGTTGATCCAGTAGTTCCAGATCAGGTCGTTGGGCCGCATCCAGGCGAATACCCTGGCCATGTCGCGACCATCCAGAACGCCTTGCTGGTAGGAACGGCGCTTGGCCGCTTCCAGGGTCTTCTCGTCGGCGAACAGGGTGGCCGGACTGTCCAGTTGACTGTCCAGCAGGCTCACCAGGTAGGTGGCGCTGGAGACCCGGCGCAGTTGCCGCTTGGCTTGCAGGTGGCCCTGCAGGGCGGCGATGGTCAGGCCGCCGGCGCAGGCGCCCATCAGGTTCACATCGCGACTGCCGGTGATGGAGCGAGTGACATTCATGGCCTCCTCGACGGCCTCGACATAGCTCGAGAGACCCCATTCGCGATGGCGCACATCCGGATTGCGCCAACTGACCATGAACACCTGGAGGCCGTTCTTCAAACAGTATTGGACGAAGCTGTTGGCCGGGCTGAGGTCGAAGATGTAGTACTTGTTGATCTGTGGCGGCACGATCAGCAAGGGCTTGGCGTACTGCTTCTCGCTCATGGGGCTGTACTGGATCAGCTCCAGCAGTTCGTTGCGAAACACCACCGAGCCCGGGGTGACGGCCAGGTTCCTGCCGACCTCGAAGGCGTGCTTGGTGACCTGGCTGGGCAGCCCGTTGTTGTGCAGCAGGTCGTCCACCAGGTTGCTGATGCCGCGCACCACGCTGTTGCCGCCGGTGTTGAAGATCTCCTTGACCGCCAACGGATTGAGCAGGGTGTTGGACGGCGATACCGCGTCGTTGACCAGCGAGAAGACGAAGTGCGCGCGGGCCCGGTCGTCCTCCTCCATGCCGCTGTCATCGATCCAGTCCCGTACCTGCTTCTGCCAGCTCAGGTAAGCCTGCAGGCCTCGCTTGTAGAAGGGATTGAGGCTCCAGGCCGGGTCGGCGAAACGGCTGTCCTTGGGGCTGGGCTTGTGCAGCGTCTCGCCCAGCAGCACCCGGCCCAGTTGGCTGCCCAGGGCCAGGGTATGGCGAATGCTATGCAGCGGGTTGCGCAGGCTGTGGGTAGTCAGGATGCGCAGGGTGGAGAGCAAGTCCCGCCCCCGCAGGCCCGTGATCGCGCTCTGTGCTGTGATGTAGGTCGCAGGGGCGGGCAGCGAGCCCTGTGCAGGTTTGTCTTGCATGAGTCAACACTCCTTCGTCAAACCACTAACAAGCAGACCAATTCAAGACAGATACCTTAGTCGGTCTTGGCCCTTCTTGCGCGCGGCGGTCCCGTCGATGGAAATGTTTTACTTGGTGGGGGGCGCGGGCAGCGGATGCGGGTGCATCACGGCGCGTTGTCGCTCCTCCTGGAGGAACTTCATGATGATCGGGGCGACGGCTTCGGCCCGGGTGATGAGGAACAGGTGGCCGTCATCGATGATGTGCAGCTGGGCGTTGGGGATGCGCCAGGCCAGCATGCGCATGTTGATCAGGGGGATCAGCGGGTCGTCGTCGCCGGCCAGGACCAGGGTCGGCTGGTGGATCTTGTGCAGCCAGTGGATGCTGGTCCAGCCCACTCCGGCGAACAGCTGCCAGTAGTAGCCCAGCTTGCCCGCCGAGCGTACTTTCGCCGCGTGCTCGGCCGCCAGGTGCGGGTCGCGGCGAAAGGCGCCACCGTAGATCAGCGGTGCGATTCGCATGACGTGGGAGGGCTGCACATAGCGCCGTGGGCTGGCCATCATCCACAACACCTTGGGCTTGCCGGGAACCATGAAGGCGCCGGCGGCCGTGGCGGCCAGCACCAGCTTCTTGCAGCGCTCGGGATAGTCGTAGGCGAACTGCTGGGCCAGGGCTCCCCCCCAGGACACGCCCACGGCGCTGACCTGGCCGTAGTCGAGGTAATCGAGCATCCGCGCGGTGAGCTTGGCCAGCCCCGGAAAGCGGTAGGGCCGGGCCGGGGTCGACGAGCCGCCGACGCCCGGGACATCGAAGGCGATGACCTCCAAATCCGGGTCCAGGGCCTGGACGAAAGGGAACACCAGCTCCAGGTTGGCGCCGATGCCGTTGAAGATCAGCAGCGGCGTCAAGTGCGGCTTGCCGGGGCGAACCGCAGTGCGGATGGTCTGGCCATCCAGGTCGACGGTGCGGAAGATGAAGGAATGTGGCATGCCGTAGCCCTGTGTATTGAACCGTTGGAGGCGCCGGTCCGGCGCCTTCCGGATTTCCTGAGGCCAGGCCTCGTAGCAAGAATAGGGCGTGGCGGCACCTTGGGTAGCCGCCGTGCTCGATGCCTGTTCAGCGCTCGTGCACATAGGTGCCCGGAGAAGCTTCGCCGGCCACGTATTTCTTGCTACCCAGCACGCTTGGCGCCGGCTTCAGATCCCCCGAGCGCTCTGCCTGCCAAGCCTGCCAGTACAGCCACCAGGAGTCGGTGTGCTTGACCGAGTTCTCTTGCCACTGGTCGGGGCACTCCGGGATCTCGGTGCTGGTCATGTAGCGCGCCTTGGGGTTGCCCGGCGGGTTGAGGATGCTCTGGATATGGCCGCTGCTGGACAGCACGAATTCCACATGGCCGCCGAAGAGTTGCGCCGACTTGTAGCAGGACTTCCAGGGGGTGATGTGGTCGTTGGTGCCCGCCAGGGAGAAAATGTCGGCGGTGACCTGCTTCAAGTCGATCGGCGTGCCGCACACTTCCAGGGCATTGGCCCGAGTCAGGGGGTTGTTCTTGAACATTTCGATCAGGTCGCCATGGAAGGCGGCGGGCAGGCGCGTGGTGTCGTTGTTCCAGAACAGGATGTCGAATACCGGTGGTTCGTTGCCCAGCAGGTAGTTGTTGACCCAGTAGTTCCAGATCAGGTCGTTGGGGCGCATCCAGGCGAAGACCTTGGCCATGTCCCGGCCTTCGAGGACGCCGGCCTGGTAGGAGTGGCGCTTGGCCGCCTCCAGGGTCTGCTCGTCGACGAACAGCGCCACTTGGGTATCCACGGTGGTGTCGAGCACGCTGACCAGCAGGGTCAGGGCGTTGACCTTCTTCTGCCCCAGTGCCGCGTAGTGCCCCAGCAGCGCGGTGCAGGTGATGCCGCCGGAGCAGGCACCGAGCATGTTCACGTCTTCGCTGCCAGTGATGGCGGTGACCACGTCGACCGCCTCCTTCAAGGCCTCGATGTAGGTGGACAGGCCCCATTCGCGCTGGGCCTTGGTGGGGTTGCGCCAACTGACGATGAAGGTCTGCACGTTGTTGCGCAGGCAGAAGCGCGCCAGGCTCTTGTCCGGGCTGAGGTCGAAGACGTAGAACTTGTTGATCTGTGGTGGCACCACCAGCAGCGGGCGCTCATGCACCTGCTCGGTGATCGGCCGGTACTGGATCAGCTCCAGCACATCGTTGCGGAACACCACGGCACCTTCGCTGGTGCCCAGGTTCTTGCCCACTTCGAAGGCATCCATGTTGACCTGGCTGGGCATGCCGCCGTTGTGCACCAGGTCCTTGGCCAGGTGCGACAGGCCGTCCAGCAGGCTCTTGCCGCCGGTCTCGAAGAAGCGCTTGACCGCGGCGGGGTTGGCCGCGCTGTTGGTCGGGGCCATGGCCTCGGTCAAGAGGTTGATCACGAAATGTCCACGGCTGATGTCCTGTTCGGACAGGCTGCTGTTGCCGATCCAGTCGTGGAGTTCCTTGCGCCACGCCAGGTAGGTTTGCAGGTAGCGGCGGTAGAGCGGGTTCTGGCTCCAGGCCGGATCGATGAAGCGGCGGTCGTCGCTGTCGGGCTGCAAGGAAGACTGGCCGAACATGACATTCTTCAGTTCCAGGCCGAAGTGCGCGACGTGCTTGACGCTGTGGATGGGTTGTTTGATGGCCTGGGCGAGCACCATTCGAGCAGAGGTAAGCAGATCCTTTCTACGCAAGCCGATGACTGGATTGAGCCCCAGGGTGTTCTCCGAGGCTTGGCGTTTCAGGTCATCGTTGTTCTTGTTACTCATCTACGACGCTCCATTGTCCTGAGACGAGTACCGGGCCTGCTGTGTAGTTACACAGCACGAGGCCAGGCACTACTACTCGGGTGACCGTTGATTGCCACTGCTGCGGTTACTTTGCAGAACTCTGCAGGGAACTTGCCAGATCCATTGGTTACCCGAGTTTATTTTTTTTCGCAAGCAGGCCATTCATTGGCCATGCAGCCCTGCATTCAAACAGATGAAATTAGAAAATGCCCTCTAAATAGCCGGAGCCTTGAGCTAGAGCATCAGCTTGACCACGGACTCGCTCGGATCGCGGGATTTGCCGGCGGCCTCGAGTTGCTGCAGGTAGTCGCTCCACAGCTCTTCCTGGCGCAGCGCCAACTGGTACAGGTAGTCCCAGGTGAACAAGCCGCTGTCATGGCCGTCGTCGAAGGTCAATTTCAGTGCGTACTGGCCGGCGGGCTCGATCTTGTCCAGGCCGACGCCGAGCTTGCCGAACTGCAGGATGGGGTTGCCGTGGCCCTGGACCTCGGCGGAGGGGGAGTGGACCCGCAGGAACTCCGCAGGCAGGTGGTAGACCTCGTCCGGCCCGTAGGTCAGGGTCAGGGTCTTGGAGGCTTTGTGCAGGTTGATGCCGGTGGGCAGGCGGGCCATGGGCGTTCTCTCTTGAGCTTCAAGCCATAAGCTTCAAGCTACAAGAAGGGAGATTCAAGCCATCGCGGATAAAACACTAGGGAAGCGTTGCTGCAAGCGACGCGAATCGGCTTGTCGCTTGCAGCTCGCAGCTTTGCGCTTACAGGATGTAGCGCGACAGGTCTTCGTTCTGCGCCAGCTCGCCCAGGTGGCTGTTGACGTAGGCCGCGTCGATGCGGATCGGCTCTTCGTTGTGGGCGCTGGCCAGGTCGCCGGCGCTGAACGACACCTCTTCGAGCAGGCGCTCGAGCAAGGTATGCAGGCGGCGGGCACCGATGTTCTCGGTCTTCTCGTTGACCTGGTAGGCGATCTCGGCCAGGCGCTTGATGCCCTCGTCGGCGAACTCGATGCCCAGGCCTTCGGTCTTGAGCAGTGCGCAGTACTGTTCGGTCAGGGACGCGTGCGGTTCCTTGAGGATACGTTCGAAGTCTTCCGGGGTCAGGGCCTTGAGTTCGACCCGGATCGGCAGCCGGCCTTGCAGCTCGGGCACCAGGTCGCTTGGCTTGCTCAGGTGGAATGCGCCGGAAGCGATGAACAGGATGTGATCGGTCTTGACCATGCCCAGCTTGGTGTTGACGGTGCAGCCTTCGATCAGCGGCAGCAGGTCGCGCTGCACGCCCTCGCGGGAGACATCGGCGCCGCCGACGTTGCCACGCTTGGCCACCTTGTCGATCTCGTCGATGAACACGATGCCGTGCTGCTCGACGGCTTCCAGGGCCTTGGCCTTGAGTTCTTCCTCGTTGACCAGGCGGCTCGCTTCTTCATCGCGAACCATCTTCAGCGCTTCCTTGACCTTGAGCTTGCGGGTCTTGCGCTTGCCCTTGCCCATGTTGGCGAACAGGCTCTGCAACTGGTTGGTCATCTCTTCCATGCCAGGTGGCGCGGCGATCTCGACGCCCATGTTCTCGGCGACTTCGATCTCGATTTCCTTGTCGTCCAGCTGGCCTTCGCGCAGGCGCTTGCGGAACAGCTGGCGGGTGTTGGAGTCGCTGCTGGTCTGCGCGGCTTCCTCGGCGAAACTGCTGACCCGGGCCTGGGGCAGCAGGGCGTCGAGGATGCGGTCCTCGGCGGCGTCTTCGGCGCGGTGGCGCACGCGGATGATCTCCTGCTCGCGGAGCATCTTCAGCGCGGCGTCGGCCAGGTCGCGGATGATCGACTCGACGTCGCGGCCGACATAACCGACTTCGGTGAACTTGGTCGCTTCGACCTTGATGAACGGCGCGTTGGCCAGCTTGGCCAGGCGCCGGGCGATCTCGGTCTTGCCCACGCCGGTAGGGCCGATCATCAGGATGTTCTTGGGCGTGACCTCGGCGCGCAGCTCGGCGGGCAGTTGCATGCGCCGCCAGCGGTTGCGCAGGGCGATGGCCACGGCGCGCTTGGCGTCGTCCTGGCCGATGATATGGCGATTGAGTTCGTGGACGATTTCGCGGGGGGTCATGGACATAGTAATTGGCGGTTCTCAAGCAGGAATGAATGCCGTGGCAGGGGAGCCTGCCGCCTGGCGGCAGGTCCGGGCCGGAACAGGCTTATTCCGCGAGATCCTGCTCCTCGATGGTTTGAGTGTGGTTGGTGAATACACAGATATCGCCGGCGATGCCCAGGGCGGTCTCGACGATCTCGCGAGCCGACAGGTCGGTCTTCTTCAGCAATGCGCTGGCCGCGGCCTGGGCGTAGGCGCCACCGGAACCCATGGCGATCAGGCCGTCCTCGGGTTCGACCACGTCGCCGTTGCCGGTGATGATCAGCGAGGCATCCTTGTTGGCCACGGCCAGCATGGCCTCCAGGCGGCTCAGGGAGCGATCGGTACGCCACTCCTTGGCCAGCTCGACGGCGGCGCGGATCAGGTGGCCCTGGTGTTTTTCCAGCTGGCCTTCGAAACGCTCGAACAGGGTGAAGGCGTCGGCGGTGGCCCCGGCGAAACCGGCAATGACCTGGCCGTGATACAGGCGGCGAACTTTTTTCGCATTGCCTTTCATCACGGTGTTGCCAAGGGAAACCTGGCCGTCGCCGCCCATGACGACTTTGCCGTGGCGGCGGACTGAAACGATGGTGGTCAAGGGAAAGTCTCCACGCAGCGGGGCGAAAGTGCCCAGATGGAAACTCATATGGGGGTGGTGAGAGCTTTTTCAACTGCCGGGGCGGCAGAGAGACGAGTGGCTTGGTGACGGCGGGAGGGAGGGCGCGCCCTCTTTTGGCGCGACAAGCGCACAAAAGAGGGCAGGATGGCCCGGATACGGCGAGGGCGTCAGCGGTTCTGGCGTTGTTGCAACAGCAGGTTGCTGAAGCCGGCACCGGCCAGCTGTTTCTGGGCCACGGTCAGTTGCTCGCGATTGCTGAACGGGCCGACCAGCACCCGGTACCAGGTCTCGTCCTTCACCGTGCCGGATTCGACCGACACCGACTGGCCCAGCAGGATGATCTGCGCACGGACCTTGTCGGCATCGGCTTCCTTGCGGAACGATCCGGCCTGGAGGAAGAACTTGGTCACCGGCGCGGCCTTGGCCACCGGTGGCGCAGGTGGCGGGGTGATGCCGGCCAGGGCCGCCTGGGCCCGGGCGGTGTCGATCTTCGCGGCTTCCGCTGGTGTCACCGGAGTGGTCGGCACCGGTGGTACCTGTGGCGTCGGCAGGGTTTTTTCCGGCACGGCTTCCGGCGGCACAATGACCTCCGATTCCGGCAGCAGGGTGTAGAAGTCGTACTTGGGCTTCACCGGTTGCTGCGGGCTGGGCGGTGTCTTGTTGGCCTCGGCGATCTTGCTGGCCTTCTGCTGTTCGATCTTCTCGCGCTTGACGCTGTCGCCGCCCTTGCCTGGCTCGAGCTTCATCAGGAACACGATGAAGGCGCCGATGGTCAGGCCGATGGCCAGCCACAGCCAGCCCGGGATCGGCTTCTTGGCCGGGGGCTGGTAACGACTGGCGCCACGCTTGGGTGCAGGTTTTTTCTTGGCAGCCAACTTACATTTGCTCCAGGACTTCGAGGCCCAGCAGTTCCAGACCTTGCTTGAGGGTGCGCCGGGTCAGCTCGGTCAGGCGCAGGCGGCTATTCATCTGCTCGGGAGTCTCGGCTGCCAGGATCGGGCAGTTTTCGTAGAAGCTGGAGAACAGCCCGGCCACATCGTACAGGTAGCTGCACAGCACGTGTGGGGTGCCTTTTTCGGCGACGTTGTTGAGGATCTCGCCAAACTGCGCCAGGCGCGCTGCCAGCTCCAGCTCCTGGGCGGCGTGCAGCTCGATCTTGCCCTGGACCTGGCTGAAGTCCTTGCCCAGCTTGCGGAACACGCCGGCAGCGCGGGTGTAGGCGTACAGCAGGTAGGGCGCGGTGTTGCCTTCGAAGTTGAGCATCAGGTCGAAGTTGAAGCTGTAGTCGCTGGTGCGGTGCTTGGACAGGTCGGCGTACTTCACCGAGTCGATGCCCACCACCTTGGCGATGCGCCGCAGGTCGGCTTCCGGCAACTGCGGGTTCTTTTCCTTCACCAGGGCGTAGGCCCGCTCCTCGGCTTCGGTCAGCAGGTCGATCAGCTTCACGGTGCCGCCGTCACGGGTCTTGAACGGACGGCCGTCGGCGCCGTTCATGGTGCCGAAGCCCATGTGCTCCATGTCCATCGGATGAGTGACGAAGCCGGCCTTGTGGGCCACCGCGAACACTTGCTGGAAGTGCAGGGCCTGGCGCTGGTCGACGAAGTACAGGGCGCGGTCGGCCTTGAGCTTGCCGCTGCGGTAGCGCACGGCGGCCAGGTCGGTGGTGGCGTACAGGTAGCCGCCGCCGGCCTTGACGATGATCACTGGCAGCGGCTCGCCCTCGGCATTCTTGAACTCGTCGAGGAACACGCACTGCGCGCCATTGCTCTCCACCAGCATGCCCTGGGCCTTGAGGTCGTTGACCACGTTGATCAGGTCATCGTTGTAGGCGCTCTCGCCCATCACGTCGGCCATGGTCAGCTTGACGTTGAGCAGCTCGTAGATCTTCTGGCAGTGGGACAGCGAAATGTCCTTGAACTTGGTCCACAGGGCCAGGCAGTCCGGGTCGCCGGCCTGCAGCTTGACCACCAGGCTCCGGGCGCGGTCGGCGAAGGCCTCGGACTCGTCGAAGCGTTGCTTGGCGGCGCGGTAGAAGTTCTCCAGGTCCGACAGCTCGTCGCTGGTGATGGGGTTCTCTTCCAGGTAGGCCATCAGCATGCCGAACTGGGTACCCCAGTCGCCCACGTGGTTCTGGCGGATCACGGTGTCGCCGAGGAATTCCAGGACCCGTGCCACGCCGTCGCCGATGATGGTGGAGCGCAGGTGGCCAACGTGCATTTCCTTGGCCAGGTTGGGCGCCGACATGTCGATCACGGTGCGTTGCGCCGGGCCGGCCTTGCGCACGTTCAGGTGGGCGTCATCGAGCGCGGCGTCCAGGCGCGCGGCCAGGGCCTGGGTGTTCTGGAAGAAGTTGATGAAGCCCGGGCCGGCGATTTCCGCCTTGCTCAGGTTCTCGTCGGCCGGCAGGGCGGCGATGATCTTTTCCGCCAGGTCGCGCGGTTTCATGCCGGCTGGCTTGGCCAGCATCATGGCGATGTTGCTGGCGAAGTCGCCATGGGTCTTGTCGCGGGTGTTCTCGACCTGGATCGCCGGCGCCAGGCCTTCGGGCAACACACCTTCGGCGACGAGTTGGGTGATGGCTTGCTGGATGAGCTGGCGAATGGTGTCTTTCATGGTCTTCTCTTTCGACCGCTGGCGCGGCGGCGCTTCGGTGCGCAGGTGGAAAAACTGGGCATTATCCGTTGCCGGGGGCAGGTTGCCAACCTTTGGGGGGTGAGCGGCAAGCGGGCCGGTGGCTCGCTACTTACAGCTTGCAACCGGGGGCGGCCGCTCAATACAGGTCGACCGGGTCCACATCCAGCGACCAGCGAACCTGCCGGCCGCTGGGCATCTGCTCCAGCACCAGCAGCCAGTTGCTGAGCAGGCGGTGCAGCGGTGCCCGGGCATTGGCCTGCAGCAGCAATTGCGCTCGATAGCGTCCGGCCCGGCGCTCCATGGGCGCGGGCACCGGTCCCAACAATTCGATGCCCGCCGACTGTTGTTCGGCCAGCAGGCGCTCGGCCTCGCTGCAGGCTTCGTCGAGGAAGGCTTCGGCCTGGCCCGGCTTGTGGGCTTCGGCCCGTAGCAGCGCCAGGTGGGCGAAGGGCGGCAGGCCGGCGGCGCGTCGTTCGCTCAGGGCTTGTTCGGCGAAAGCGAAGTAGCCTTGCTCGGTCAGCTGCACCAGCAGCGGGTGATCGGCCAGGTGCGTCTGGATGATCACCTTGCCCGGTTCCTCGGCGCGGCCTGCGCGGCCGGCCACCTGGACGATCAGTTGCGCCATGCGTTCGCTGGCGCGAAAGTCTCCGGAAAACAGGCCGCCATCGGCATCCAGGATCGCTACCAGGGTCACCCGGGGGAAGTGATGCCCCTTGGCTAGCATCTGCGTGCCCACCAGGATGCACGGCTGGCCCTTCTGGATGGTGGCGAACAGCTGGTTCATTGCGTCCTTGCGCGAGGTACTGTCACGGTCCACCCGCAGGACCGGGTAGTCGGGGAACAGGATGCCCAGGCGCTCCTCGGCTCGTTCGGTGCCGGCGCCCACTGGCCGCAGGTCGACCTTGCCGCACTGCGGGCAATGCCGGGGTACTCGTTCCACATGGCCGCAGTGATGGCAACGCAGTTCGCCCGAGCGTTGGTGCACGGTCATGCGGGCATCGCAGCGCTCGCATTCGGACATCCAGCCGCAGTCATGGCACAGCAGCGTCGGGGCGAAGCCGCGGCGATTGAGGAACACCAGCACCTGTTGTCCGGCGGCCAGGGTCTGGCCGATGGCCTGCTGCATGGGCCCGGAGATGCCGCTGTCCAGGGGCCGGCTCTTGACGTCCAGGCGCAGGAAGCGCGGCGGCTTGGCGCCGCCGGCCCGTTCGGTCATGCGCAGCAGGCCATAGCGCCCGGTGTAGGCGTTGTGCAGGCTTTCCAGGGAAGGGGTGGCCGAACCCAGGACGATCGGGATGTCTTCCTGGCGGGCGCGGACCAGGGCCAGGTCGCGGGCGTGGTAGCGCAGGCCCTCCTGCTGTTTATAGGAGCCGTCGTGTTCCTCGTCGATGATGATCAGGCCGGGATTCTTCATCGGCGTGAACAGCGCGGAACGGGTGCCGATGATGATGTCGGCCTCGCCGTCCCGGGCGGCCAGCCAGGCGTCCAGGCGTTCGCGGTCGTTGACCGCCGAGTGCAGCAGGGCGATGCGCGCATTGAAGCGCTGTTCGAAGCGCGCCAGGGTCTGGGGGCCGAGGTTGATCTCCGGGATCAGCACCAGGGCCTGCTTGCCAGCTTCGAGGGTTTCGCGGATCAGCTGCAGGTAGACCTCGGTCTTGCCGCTGCCGGTGACCCCAGCCAGGAGAAAGGCATGGTAGCTGTCGAATCCGGCGCGGATGGCCTCGTAGGCGGCGCGTTGTTCGCTGTTGAGCGGCAGTTCCGGCTGGGCCAGCCAGTGTTCGTGGCGAGCCCCGGGGGCATGCCTGCGCACTTCCACCCGGACCAGTTCCTTGGCCAGCAGCAGGTCCAGGCTGTCCTTGTTCAGCATCAACTTGCTCAGCAGCCCATGGGGCACGCCGTGGGGGTGCTGGGCCAGGGTCGCTAGGGCGTCGCGCTGGCGTGGGGCGCGGGCGATGCGCGGATCGTCAAGGCGGGCCCCGGGAACGATCGACCAGAAGCGCTCCTGGCGGGCCTCGGCCGGTTCGCCCTGGCGCAGCAGCACCGGCAGCGCCCAGCTCAGGGTATCCCCCAGGCTGTGCTGGTAGTACTGGGCGGTCCACAGGCACAGCTTGAACAAGGCCGCCGGCAGCGGCGGCGTGGGATCGAGCAGGGCCAGGGCCGGCTTGAGCTTGTCCGCCGGCACCTCGCTGTGATCGGCCACCTGGACCAGGATGCCGATCATCTCGCGACGGCCGAACGGCACCCGCAGGCGCATGCCCGGCTGCAGCTGGGCGCGCAGCACGCCGGCCGGGGCACGATAGTCGAACAGGCGGCGCAGGGGCGAAGGCAGGGCGAGGCGCAGGATGGCGTCGGGCACGCGGGGGAGTCTCACAGGACAGGCAGTGGATAGGTGCCGGAGCCTAACAGACGAGCGGTGGAGTGTCCTGCACAAGCGTGTGGGCGGGCCGGGGAGGGCCGGTCAGGGCGAGAGCGGGCCTGTCAAGTTCCCGAGGATTTTTTCTGATGGGGGGGTATGCGGGTCCCTTGCGCGATTGCTTGGGTCTGGTAGAATCCGCGCCCTAATTCGTGCGGTATTCAACAATAGTGTTGGGTGGCGGCACGCTAGCCTGAGGAATTCATCATGAAAGCCGATATCCATCCAGTATACGAAGCCATTACCGCTACTTGCAGCTGCGGTAACGTCATCGAAACTCGCTCCACTCTGGCCAAGCCTCTGAGCCTGGACGTGTGCAACGAGTGCCACCCGTTCTACACCGGTAAGCAGAAGACTCTGGACGTTGGCGGTCGTGTCGACAAGTTCAAGTCGCGCTTCGGTGCTTTCGGCGCAACGAAAAAGGCCTGAGGCTGATCGTTCTGGAAAGCCGGTACCGACTTTCCTCGCTGATGAAAAAGGCGTCCCTGGTGGGCGCCTTTTTTGTGTCTGCGATTTGGCTGACAGCTGCCCAGGCATTCTGCCCGGCACCCGTGCCGGCGACCGTGGTTCCCGCTAGCGTGCTGCGGGTGGTGGATGGCGACACCCTGCGCCTCAAGGACGGCCGCAGCGTACGCATGATCGGTCTCAACGCGCCGGAACTGGCCAGGGGCGGGCGCAAGGCCGAGCCGCTGGCGATAGCGGCGCGTCGGCGCCTGGAACAACTGGTGGCGCAGAGCGGTGGGCGGGTCGGCCTGGTCCTCGGGCGCGAGCGGCATGATCGCTATGGCCGGACCCTGGCTCACGTCTATGGGGCCAGTGGCCTCAATTTCGAGTCCCGGTTGATCGCCGAGGGGCTCGCCTATCGCATTGCCCTGGCACCGAATGTCGCACTGGTCGCCTGCCAACAGGCCGCCGAAGACCACGCGCGTCGGGCCCGGCTTGGGTTATGGCGGCAGTCGCCTGTACTGAAAGCGGAGCAGATCCGTGCCCCGGGGTTTGCCTTGCTCTCTGGGCGGGTAAGCAAGATGGAGCACAATCGCAGTGGGGTTTGGATCACATTGCACGGCTCGGTTGTATTGCGCATTGCCCCCAATATCCGGGACGGCTTCGCCCCTGGGCGGCTCAAGCGCCTTGTGGGGCGGCGGGTCGAGGCTCGTGGCTGGGTGGTGGAGCGACGTCGCCAGGGCGCCTCCCGGTCTGCCGGTGCGCGCTGGATGATCTCGCTGAAGGACCCCTCGATGCTCAGGATTCCCTGAAGTCGCAAAAATTGTAGACATTTTTCAATTGAATTGTGAACAGTTGAAAGCCTTGTGGGCTGCGGCTCTTGGCCCAAAGTCTTAGGCTACGGGCCTTGACAGGGGTGACTGGGCAGTCTTGTGGGGACTATGCGACACGGGTATCCTCGGCGATCCGTCTGTCCAACAGTAAAAGCGGAATGCCCACATGTCTGATTTGAAAACTGCCGCTCTCGAATATCATGCCAATCCTCGCCCAGGGAAGCTGAGTGTCGAGCTCACCAAGGCCACTGCTACCGCTCGCGACCTGGCGCTGGCCTACAGCCCTGGCGTAGCCGAGCCGGTACGTGAGATCGCTCGCGATCCGGAACTGGCCTACAAGTACACCGGCAAAGGCAACCTGGTTGCCGTCATTTCCGATGGCACCGCTATTCTCGGCCTGGGTAACCTCGGTCCGCTGGCCTCCAAGCCGGTGATGGAAGGCAAGGGCGTGCTGTTCAAGCGTTTCGCCGGTATCGATGTGTTCGACATCGAGGTCGATGCCGAAAGCCCGCAAGCCTTCATCGACACCGTCAAGCGCATCTCCATCACCTTCGGCGGTATCAACCTGGAAGACATCAAGGCGCCGGAGTGCTTCGAGATCGAGCGCGCCCTGATCGAACAGTGCGATATCCCGGTATTCCATGATGACCAGCACGGTACCGCCATCGTGACCGCGGCCGGCATGATCAATGCCCTGGAAATCGCCGGCAAGACCCTGGGCGAAGCCAAGATCGTCTGCCTGGGCGCCGGCGCTGCCGCCATCTCTTGCATGAAGCTGCTGGTAAGCATGGGCGCGCAGATCGAGAACATCTTCATGGTCGACCGTACCGGTGTGATCCACTCCGGCCGTGACGACCTGAACCAGTACAAGGCGGTGTTCGCCCACGCTACCGACAAGCGCACCCTGACTGACGCCCTGCAAGGTGCCGACGTGTTCGTGGGCCTGTCCGGCCCGAACCTGCTGAGCCCTGAAGGCCTGAAGTCCATGGCGCCGAACCCGATTGTGTTCGCCTGCTCCAACCCTGATCCAGAGATCGCCCCGGAACTGGCCCACGCCACCCGCGACGACGTGATCATGGCCACCGGCCGTTCGGACTACCCGAACCAGGTGAACAACGTACTGGGCTTCCCGTTCATCTTCCGTGGCGCCCTGGACGTTCGCGCCAAGCGCATCAACGAAGAGATGAAGATCGCCGCCGCCAATGCCCTGCGCGAACTGGCCAAGCTGCCGGTGCCGCAGGAAGTCTGCGACGCCTACGGCGGCATCAAGCTGGAATACGGCCGTGAATACATCATTCCGAAGCCGATGGATGCCCGCCTGATCACCGTGATCTCCGATGCCGTGGCCAAGGCCGCCATCGAGACTGGTGTAGCTACCCTGCCATATCCGAAGAACTACCCGCTGAAAAGCGTGAACGACGTGTTCAACGGCTAATCGCAGCCCATAAAAAAACCTGGCCATCGAGCCGGGTTTTTTTATGGGGAAGTTTCAAGCCTCAAGCTGTATCGCTTGAGGCTTGTAGCTTGCGCTGCTGTTCTAGAACAGGTCGATCGGTGCCGCTTCGTCCGCAGGCAGCGGGCTGCCAGGAGCGACACCATTGCCCAGTTCGTTGACCGAGGGCGGGGTGTCCTCGCTCTTGAACAGCTCGAAGTAGGCGTTCGGCGTGCCCGGAGCGGCTGCGCGGCCGCTGACCGGATCGACCCGCAGGCTGAGGATGCCTTCCGGCTCGGCCAGGGTATGCGGCGGCTTGCCCTTGAGGGCCGCGCCCATGAAGTTCATCCAGATCGGCAGGGCCACGGTGCCGCCGTACTCGCGACGTCCCAGGCTCTCGGGTTGATCGAAGCCGGTCCAGACGGTGGTCACGTAGTCGGCGTTGTAGCCAGAGAACCAGGCATCCTTGGATTCGTTGGTGGTACCGGTCTTGCCGGCCAGGTCCGAACGGCCCAGGGCCAGGGCGCGGCGGCCGGTGCCCAGCTTGATCACGTCCTCGAGCATGCTGTTGAGGATGTAGGCGGTGCGTCCGTCGATCACTCGTTCGGCCACGGCCGGGGCTTGCACTGCCGGTTGCTGTGGACTCTCGCCGGCCAGGGTATTGATCGTGAAGTTGTGCTCCGGCGCGGCGATGCCGCTGCTGGCGGTGTCGCCATTGGGGACGCTGGGCGGGTTGGCGCTGAACAGCAGCTCGCCGTTGCGGCTTTCGATCTTGTCGATGATGTAGGGCGCGATCTTGTAGCCGCCGTTGGCAAAGGTGCTCCAGCCAGTAGCGATCTCCATCGGCGTCAGGGTCGCGGTGCCCAGGGCCAGGGACAGGTTGCGCGGCAGGTCCTGCTTGTTGAAGCCGAACTTGCTGATGTAGTCGATGGTGCGGTCCACGCCCATGCTTTGCAGCAGGCGGATCGACACCAGGTTGCGCGACTTGTACAGCGCCTCACGCATGCGGATCGGGCCGAGGAAGGTGTTGGTGTCGTTCTTTGGCCGCCAGACCTTGTCCAGGTACTCGTCGACGAACACGATCGGCGCGTCGTTCACCAGGCTGGCAGGTGTGTAGCCATTGTCCAGGGCGGCGCTGTAGATGAAAGGCTTGAAGCTGGAACCGGGCTGGCGCTTGGCCTGCATCGCACGGTTGTAGTTGCTCTGCTCGAAGGCGAAGCCCCCGACCAGGGCACGGATCGCGCCGTTTTGCGGGTCCAGGGTCACCAGGGCGCCCTGGGCGACCGGGATCTGGCTGAACTTCAGCGAGTCGTCCGCCTGGCGCTGTACTCGTACCAGGTCGCCGACCTGGGCTACGTCCGCCGGCTGGCGCGGAACGGCGCCCATGCTATTGGTGTTGAGGAACGGCCGGGCCCATTTCATGGTGTCCCAGGCCACATGTTCCTGGCCGTTGCGCGTCAGCACCTGGATACCGTTCTTCTCGACCTGGGTAACGATCGCCGGCTCCAGGCCGCTGATGCTCCGCTGCTTGGTCAGCTCGTTGGCCCAGGCGGCCTGGGTCTTGCCGGGCAGGCGCGATTCCGGCCCACGGTAGCCGTGGCGCTGGTCGTAGGTCATCAGCCCTTCATGAACGGCGGTGTTGGCCATTTCCTGCAGGTCGCTGGGCACCGTGGTGGTGACCCGGAAACCCTCGGTATAGGCGTCGCTGCCATAGCGTCCGACCATTTCGGCCCGGGCCATTTCCGCGATGTAGGGGGCATTAACCTCCGGAGTCGGAACGTGATAGCTGGCGTTGAGCGGTTCGTTGACCGCCTCGGTGTAGTCCGCTTCGCTGATCTTGCCCAGCTTGTACATGCGCCCCAGGATCCAGTCGCGGCGCTCCTTGCTGCGCGCCGGGTTGGCCAGGGGATTGAAGCGTGAAGGCGCCTTGGGCAGGCCGGCGATCATCGCCATCTGCGCCAGGCTCACTTCCCGGATGGATTTGCCGTAGTACACCTGGGCTGCCGCCTCGATGCCATAGGCGCGGTTGCCCAGGTAGATCTTGTTGACGTAGAGCTCGAGGATCTCGTCCTTGGTCAACTGCCGCTCTATTTGCAGGGCCAGGAGGATTTCCGTGGTCTTGCGCGAGAAGCTGCGTTCACTGGTGAGGAAGAAGTTCTTCGCTACCTGCATGGTGATGGTGCTGCCGCCGGACTGGATATGCCCGCTCTTGACCAATTGGGTCGCGGCCCGCATCAGGCTGCTGGGATCAACCCCGTAATGGTTAGCGAAGTTGTCGTCTTCAGCACTTAGTAACGCATTGATGAAGTTGGGGGGAATGTCGGCGAAACGGATCGGAGTACGGCGCATCTCGCCGAATTCCGCGATCAACTTGCCGTCGCTGCTGTACACCCGCAGCGGAATCTGCAACTGGATGCTTCTCAGGGCCTCTACCGAAGGCAAGCCAGGACTAAGATAGAGAAACGCACCGGAGAGGGCGAGGAGCAGCCCGCAGAATGCCGCTACGATGGACCACCCGAAAAACTTCAGCAGACGAATCAAGGCTTTTGGATTTCCAGAGAAAGGAATGAATTAGGCGTCGGGGCATGCACGGTCATCAGGACCGACCTACGCAGCGGGTAACCGCAGAAAAAAACGCGGGCATTATAAGCATTTTCCGCCCAGAGCGTCATTTGACCGTCTGTCAAGATGCGACGATCGAGCGCACTGCGGCATAAGGAATCCGTAAGTTACGGATAGTCATAAGGAATTGGACGTGCTTGGAGTATTCGGCAGAAAGCCGGGTTCCCTGGTGGGAATCGATATCCAGTCGACAGCGGTCACGCTCCTGGCCTTGAGTCGCCAGGGCCCGGGCTACCGGGTCGAGGCCTATGCCCGGGAAACCCTGCCGCCTGGGGTGCTGCAGGAACGCTTGATCGTCGATCCCGAGGCGCTGGCCCAGACGTTGTCCCGCGTTCGGCTAAAAAGCGGTACCGGCCTGCGCAACGTCGCGGTGGCGCTACCTGGCGAAGCGGTGATCAGCAAGCTGATCGAGATGCCGGTGGGGCTATCGGAGCAGGAGCTGGAAGACCAGGTCGCCCTGGAGGCCGAGCAGTACATCCCCTACCCGTTGGAAGACGTGGCCATCGATTTCGAGGTGCAAGGACCGGTGCCTGGTAGCCCGCAACGCAACCAGGTGCTGCTGGTGGCATGCCACAACGAGCATGTCGAATCCCTGGTCTCGGCACTGGTCCTGGCCGATCTCAGTGCCGAGGTGGTGGAAACCCAGCCCCTGGCCCTGGAGCGTTGCCTGGCGCTGCTGGGCAGCAGCCAGTCCCTCGCGCCCCAGGCGACCCTGGCACTGTTCGACATCGGTCTGGATCGCAGCACCTTCAACGTGATGCAAGGGCAACGAGTCATCCATGGCCATGAGCAGCCGTTCGGTAGCCGACGACTCTTGGATGATCTGCAAGGACATGGGCTGACGTTGGAGGAGGTATTGCTGGCCCAGCGCCAGGAGCGTTTGCCCCAAGACTGCATTGGCGAGGTACTGCATGCTTTCGAGGAGGAGCTTGTGCAGCAGGCGGCCCGTTCGTTACAAGAGTTCGCCGGCTCATCCCAGCGGCGCCAGGTGGACCTGTTGCTGCTGGCAGGAAGCGCCAGCCGCCTGCATGGCCTGGCGCAGTGCGTGGAGCAGTCCCTGGCTGTGGTTACCTGTATCGCCAACCCTTTTCGTGACATGTCCAGCGGTGCCGGGGTGGATGCCCGGGGGCTCGCTGACCAGGCGCCGAGCTTGCTGCTTGCCTGCGGCCTGGCCTTGAGAGGAGTGCGCTGATGTCCCGGATCAACCTGCTGCCCTGGCGTGAAGCTTCGCGGGAACTGCGTCGTCGTCGGTTCTTCCAGGTGCTGGTGGCGACGCTAGTGTCGGGTGTCGCGGTGATCCTGCTGGCGGACGCCTATATCTCCCGGGTGGTCGAGCGGTTGCATCTGCGTAACCAGTATCTGCAGCAGGTGGTGGCAAGTCAGGATGATCGGATCGCCAGCCTTCACCAGCTCAAGTCGCAGCGCCAGGAACTTCTCGAACGCATGAAGAGCATCGAGGAATTGCAGGGCAGCCGTTCGTCCGGAGTGCAGATATTCGAGCAACTGGCCCGTAGCTTGCCTGATGGCGTTTATCTCACCGAGGTCGAGCAACGGGGGCGGAGCCTGGATATCAGTGGCGCAGCCGAATCCAACGAGCGGGTTTCCGAGTTGCTGCGCAACCTGCAGTTCGCCGAGGGATTTGCTCTCCCTGAGCTGGGTGAGGTCCGGCATGCCGCGGACGGGGAGGCGGGCTTGTCCAACCGGTTTCGGCTCAAGGTGCAGCAAGTACCGGTGTCATCGATGGATCCGGGGCCGTGAGCCCTTGGCCATGGTGGGATCGTATGCGTTACACCGGCCTGCGGGCGCTGGCATCTGACAGCCCTGCCGACTGGCCGGGACCGCTCAGGGCGTTACTGGCGATTCTGCTCCTTCTGGTGGTGTTGCTGGCGGGCCACGGCTTTTATCTGGAAGCAGGGCTGGAGCGGGTGGAGCAGTTGCGGTACACGGAAGCCCGGCTCAGGGAACAGGTCGCAGGTAAAGTCCGTGACGGGGCAGGCCTGGAAGCTTATCGCCAGCAACTGCTGTTCATGCAGGGTGAGTTTCAGCGTTGGCTGCAACTGTTTCCCGGTAGCGCAGAGACTCCGGGCTTGTTGGAGGACATCAGCCGACTGGGAGTGGATGTCGGCCTGGATTTCGAGGAAATCCGGCCGCAGCCGGAGCAACCCTGGAAATTCCTGGTTCAGTTGCCGATCCAGCTCACGGTCACCGGTGCCTATCACGATCTGGCGATTTTCGTCGGCGGCCTTGCGGCCCTGCCACGGTTCCTCACCTTGCACGATATCCGTATCGGACCGGTGGATGCCGCCGATCCGGTGCGTTTGAGAATGCAGCTGGAGGCGCGGACCTACAGATACGAAGATCCGGAGACGAACTCGTGAGGGGCGTTCGCTGGCTGTTGCCTGGTGCGATCTGGGCGGGTCTGCTGGGATGTGGCCCAGACGCTGGATTTTCCGATCTGGATGCCTACCTGGAAACCCTGCGGGAACAGGCAGCGATCCGGATCGAACCGGCCCCGGCCATTCGTGCTTTCCCGGCGCTCGGCTACGGTGCCGGCGCGCTGCGCAGTCCCTTCCAGGCGCCGCTGGCCACCTCGCTCGCCGGTCGAAGGTCGACAGCCGGTGGGCCCGAGCCTGATCGGGTTCGTGGGCCGCTCGAGGCTTTCGATATCGAGCAACTGCAAATGGTCGGGACCTTGTCCGGTAATGCCGGGAGCTTTGTCCTGCTGCGTGCAGGCGATGCGGTACATCGGCTGCGGGTAGGCGACTACCTGGGGCGCGATCAAGGACGGATCGTGGCCATCGACGAATCATGGGTGAAGGTGCTGGAAATCGTACCCGACGGCTCGGGAAGCTGGCTGGAGCGACCACGGACTCTGGTACTGAAGAGCCATTCTTGAATGGAGTCAGGATGATGAACAGGGCTGTGCCTGCCTGTGGTGTAGTGCTGTGGATAATGTTGCTGGCGCCCTGGGTGAGCGCTGGCGAGCCCGGGTCTGCCAATGGGCGCCAGTTGGTCGATGCCAGGCCAGCGACCGGGAGCCCAGTCTATGGTGGCGATAAGCTGTCGTTGAATTTCCAGGATATCGAGGTGAGATCGGTGCTGCAGTTGATCGCCGATTTCACGGGGCTGAACCTGGTGGCCAGCGATACGGTGCAGGGCAGCATCACCCTGCGCCTGAAAGGCGTGCCCTGGGATCAGGCCCTGGACCTGGTGCTCAAGACCAAGGGCCTGGACCAGCGCCGGGTCGGTAACGTGTTGTTGGTGGCTCCGGCCGAAGAGATCTCCGCCCGTGAGTTGCAGGAATTGGAATCGCAAAAGCAGTTGGAGGATCTGGCGCCCCTGCGCCGGGAGCTATTGCAGGTCAACTACGCCAGGGCCGCCGACATCGCCAGGCTGTTCCAGTCAGTGACCGGCAGCGAGGAGCGGATTGGCGAGCGTGGGTCCATCAGTGTCGATGAGCGCACCAACAATATCATCGCCTACCAGAACCAGGAGCGCCTCGACGAGTTGCGACGCATCGTCGCCCAACTGGACGTCCCGGTACGCCAGGTCATGATCGAGGCGCGCATCGTCGAAGCCAACGTCGACTATGACAAGGGCTTGGGTGCACGTTGGGGTGGCGCGTTGCAGAGCAGAGGGAACTGGAAGCTGTCCGGTGCCGGCGGTTCTCCGACCCGCGGTGTTGGCGGCGGCAGCGACTCGCCGTTCGTCGACCTGGGTATCGTCGGCCGGACTTCGGGCATGGACATCGCCTATATCTCCGACAACCTGCTGTTGGATCTGGAACTGACCGCCATGGAGAAGAGCGGCAACGGCGAAATCATCTCCCAGCCTAAAGTGGTCACTTCCGATAAGGAGACCGCCAGGATCCTCAAGGGCACCGAGATTCCCTACCAGGAGGCCAGTTCCAGCGGTGCGACCTCGGTTTCGTTCAAGGAGGCTTCGCTGTCCCTGGAAGTTACCCCGCAGATCACCCCGGACGACCGGGTGGTCATGGACGTCAAGGTCACCAAGGACGAGCCGGACTACCTGAACAAGGTCCAGGACGTCCCGCCTATTCGCAAGAACGAAGTCAATGCCAAGGTTCTGGTGCGTGACGGGCAAACCATTGTCATTGGCGGAGTTTTTTCCAATACGCAGAGCAAGGTTGTAGATAAAGTGCCATTTCTGGGCGATGTCCCGTATCTTGGCCGCCTTTTCCGGCGAGACGTGGTGTCAGAGAAAAAATCCGAGCTGCTGGTGTTTCTCACTCCGCGTATCATGAACAACCAGGCGATTGCTGCGAGTCATTGATGCTGTGCGAAATTTGATTCTTGTTGGGCCAATGGGGGCTGGAAAAAGCACCATTGGCCGCTTGCTGGCCAAAGAGCTGCGCCTGCCATTCAAAGATTCCGATAAGGAAATTGAACTGCGTACAGGCGCGAATATCCCATGGATCTTCGATAAGGAAGGCGAGCCGGGTTTTCGTGACCGTGAGCAGGCGATGATCGCCGAACTGTGCAACACCGATGGCGTGGTGCTGGCCACGGGTGGTGGCGCGGTGATGCGCGAGGCCAATCGTCGGGCGTTGTATGCCGGCGGGCGAGTAGTCTACTTGCATGCTTCGGTGGAACAGCAGGTCGGGCGTACCGCCCGGGATCGCAACCGCCCCTTGCTGCGTACCGCCGATCCGGCCAAGACACTGCGCGATCTGCTGGAGATCCGCGATCCGCTTTATCGGGAAATCGCCGACCTGGTGGTGGAAACCGATGAGCGGCCACCACGATTGGTGGTGCTGGACATCCTCGAGCGCTTGCAGCAACTGCCTTCCCGTTAATACGCCGGGCGAAATGCGCTATTCTCGGCGTCGCGCCAGACCGCCAAGGTGTGGCGCAGAGCTATCGGGCTGCGTCAGATGACCAGGCGAGGCCCATCGTCAAAGCAAGGCACAATGCTTGCTTCCATCTTCTCTGTGGGGACACATGCAGACACTTAAGGTCGATCTAGGCGAGCGCAGCTACCCGATCCACATCGGTGAAGGATTGTTGGACCGGCCCGAGCTGCTGGTGCCGCACATCGCCGGACGGCAAGTGGCGATCATCTCCAATGAAACCGTCGCGCCGCTGTACCTTGAGCGTCTGACCCGGACCCTGGCGCAGTTCTCGGTGATCTCGGTGGTTTTGCCCGATGGCGAGGCCTACAAGAACTGGGAGACCCTGCAACTGATTTTCGATGGCCTGCTGACCGCTCGCCACGACCGCCGTACCACCGTCATCGCCCTCGGTGGCGGAGTGATCGGTGACATGGCCGGGTTTGCCGCAGCCTGCTACCAGCGCGGTGTCGACTTCATCCAGATTCCCACCACCTTGCTGTCCCAGGTCGACTCCTCGGTAGGCGGCAAGACCGGCATCAACCACCCGTTGGGCAAGAACATGGTCGGCGCCTTCTATCAGCCGAACGTGGTGCTGATCGATACCACCAGCCTCACGACCCTGCCGAGCCGCGAGCTTTCGGCGGGCCTGGCGGAGGTGATCAAGTACGGCCTGATCTGCGACGAGCCGTTCCTCACCTGGCTGGAAGAAAACGTCGATCGCCTGCGGGCCCTGGAGCCGCAGGCGCTGACCTACGCCATCGAACGCTCCTGCGCGGCCAAGGCTGCAGTGGTGGGTGCCGATGAGCGCGAGTCGGGGGTGCGCGCCACCCTCAACCTCGGCCATACCTTCGGCCATGCCATCGAGACCCACATGGGTTATGGCGTGTGGCTACACGGCGAGGCCGTGGCGGCTGGCACCGTGATGGCCCTGGAGATGTCGTCGCGCCTGGGCTGGATCAGCGAGCAGGAGCGCGACCGCGGCATCGCCCTGTTCCAGCGCGCCGGCCTGCCGGTCATTCCGCCCGAGGAGATGACCGAGGCCGATTTTCTCGAATACATGGCAATAGACAAGAAAGTGATCGATGGTCGTTTGCGCCTGGTACTGCTGCGCCGCATGGGCGAAGCCGTAGTGACCGACGACTATCCGAAAGAGGTTCTGCAGGCCACGCTGGGAGCGGACTACCGCGCCCTGGCTCAGCTTAAAGGTTGATAGATTCCGATGACTAGTTTGCACGCGGACGAGGCATTCCTCGGCCATTACCAGTTGAGTCACGACCCCTTCGCTCCTCGGGTCCCCGGCTTCAAGTTCTTCCCTGCCCAGCGCAAGCCCGTGCTGGGGCAACTGCACCATCTGGCCCGCTATAGCCAACTGCTGCTGGTGGTCACTGGCCCCCAGGGCAGCGGCAAGACCCTGTTGCGCCAGGCGCTGGTCGCCAGTACCAACAAGCAATCGGTACAGAGCGTGGTGGTTTCCGCCCGTGGCGCCGGCGATGCCGCCGGTGTGCTGCGCCAGGTGGCCCAGGCGCTGAATGTGGCCCAGGCCGAGATCGGCACGATCCTGGCCCAGGTGGTGCAACTGGCCCTGACCGGCCAGGAGGTCTACCTGCTGGTGGACGATGCCGAGCAGCTCGACGAGTCCGCGCTCGAGGCGCTGCTGGCGCTGGCGGCGGGCGCCCCGGAAGGTCGTCCCCATGTCTTCCTGTTCGGCGAGTCATCGCTGATCGCGGCGCTGGACCCGTTCGGCACCGACCAGGAGCGTTTCCACATCATCGAACTGCAGCCCTACACCGAGGAGGAAACCAGGGAATACCTGGCCCAGCGCCTCGAGGGAGCGGGGCAGGGCATCGAACTTTTCTCCGCGGATCAGATCAGTGATATTCACGAAAGCTCCGATGGCTGGCCGGGCAACATCAACCAGGTCGCCAGGGATGCAATGATCGAAGCAATGATCGCCAGCCGCTCTGCGGTAAAGCGTCCAAGTATGGGGTTCAACATGCCTAAGAAACACGTATTGGCCATTTCCGCCGTAGTGGTCGTGGCCGTCGCCGCGGCCTGGCTGATGCCGGGTCGCGGCAAGGCGCCCGCCACCGGGACGCCGGCCAACGAGCAGGCGCAGCTACCGCTGGGCCAGGCGCCGAATGCCAATGGCGGCCCGGCGGTGGAGTTCGCCGGCTCGTCACAACCGATGCCACTGCCGTTGGTCGGCCAGTCGCAACCGGTGATGCGTGGTCCGCTGGCCGAGGCGGCGGGCGGAATTACCGAGGGTGACGATGGGGTGCCAGTAGCGGGCTCCAGCGCCGTTCCGCCAACCGTGACCACCATTGCGCCACCTGCGGGTGTTCCGGCTGGCCCGGCGGCGACCCCGACCCCGACCCCGACCCCGACCCCGACTCCACGTCCGACTCCGGCCCCGGCGCCGACCCAGGTCGCCACCGCCAAGCCCGCTCCTGCACCCAAGCCTGTGCCAGTGGAAAAGCCAGCGGCCGCCAAGCCTGCTCCTGCCGCCAAACCCGCCGAGAAACCGCTCACCGTGGCCAAGGCAGCGGCCGGTGGCAGCTGGTACGCCGGCCAGGCGCCTGGCAACTACGTGGTGCAGATCCTGGGTACCAGCTCGGAAGCTACCGCGCAGAACTTCGTCAAGGAACAGGGTGGCGAGTACCGCTACTTCAAGAAAGTCCTCAACGGCAAGCCGCTGTATGTGATCACCTACGGCAACTTCGCAAGCCGCGATGCTGCGGTCAGCGCCATCAAATCCTTGCCAGCGAAGGTTCAGGCTGGTAAACCTTGGCCTCGCACTGTCGCCAGCGTTCAACAAGAACTCGCAACAGCCCGCTGAAGATTCGGCGGCCTTACCCAGGCCGCCTCTCCAGGCAACCTCAAATTTCCGCATCAGCATGCTGCCCTACAGGCCGCGTGCTTTGTGGTGTCTGCGTCACAGTAGTTTTTGAGTCGCTGCAGTCAAAGACAAAACTTTTTGACTAGCACAGCGTATCGCTTTAAAACGTTCATAAATGCGACACGAATTTGCGACAGATCGTCGTTAAATTTGTGGGGTTATGTGTCGGTGTGTACAATGACCTCCCTTTTGCCCCTGCAAAGTCGGCGTACGTTCGACGTGGAAGGTAACAGGTTGAATTGAAAAGAAATTTGTCTCGAAAAGAGACAGCCTGGTGAGAAAGTGTCTATGAAAGCAGGTCTGTACCAACCCGATGAATTTAAGGATAACTGTGGTTTCGGCCTGATCGCCCATATGCAGGGCGAACCCAGTCATACCCTGTTGAAAACGGCCATCGAGGCCCTGACCTGTATGACCCACCGCGGTGGGATCAACGCGGACGGCAAGACCGGCGACGGTTGCGGTCTGTTGATACAAAAACCCGACCTGTTCCTGCGCGCTGTCGCCAAGGAGCACTTCGGGACCGACCTGCCCAAGCAGTACGCCGTGGGCATGGTGTTCTTCAACCAGGATCCGGCGAAGGCCGAAGCCGCGCGGGAAAACATGAACCGCGAGATCCTGGCCGCGGGCCTGCAACTGCTGGGCTGGCGCAAGGTGCCGATCGACACCCGTGTGCTCGGGCGCCTGGCCCTGGAGCGCCTGCCGCAGATCGAACAAGTGTTCATCGGCGGTGAAGGCCTGAGCGACCAGGACTTCGCCATCAAGCTGTTCAGCTCCCGGCGTCGCTCCTCGGTGGCCAACGCCGCCGACACCGACCACTACATCTGCAGCTTTTCCCACAAGACCATCATCTATAAAGGCCTGATGATGCCGGCGGACCTCGCCGCCTTCTATCCGGACCTGGGCGACGAGCGCCTGCAGACCGCGATCTGCGTGTTCCACCAGCGCTTTTCCACCAACACCCTGCCGAAGTGGCCACTGGCGCAGCCCTTCCGCTTCCTCGCCCACAACGGCGAGATCAACACCATCACCGGCAACCGTAACTGGGCCATGGCCCGCCGCACCAAGTTCGCCAACGACCTGATCCCCGACCTCGAAGAGCTGGGCCCGCTGGTCAACCGCGTGGGTTCCGACTCCTCGAGCATGGACAACATGCTGGAACTGATGGTCACCGGGGGTATCGACCTGTTCCGCGGCGTGCGCATGATCATTCCGCCGGCCTGGCAGAACGTCGAGACCATGGACGCCGACCTGCGCGCGTTCTACGAATACAACTCCATGCACATGGAGCCCTGGGACGGCCCGGCCGGCGTGGTCATGACCGATGGTCGCCATGCCGTCTGCCTGCTGGACCGCAATGGCCTGCGCCCGGCGCGCTGGGTCACCACCAAGAACGGCTTCATCACCCTGGCCTCGGAAATCGGCGTCTGGAACTACCAGCCCGAGGACGTGATCGCCAAGGGCCGGGTCGGCCCGGGCCAGATCTTCGCCGTGGACACCGAGACCGGGCAGATCCTCGACACCGACGCCATCGACAACCGCCTCAAGTCCCGTCATCCATACAAGCAATGGCTGCGCAAGAATGCCCTGCGCATCCAGGCCACCATGGAAGACAACGACCACGGTTCGGCCTTCTACGATGTCGACCAGCTCAAGCAGTACATGAAGATGTACCAGGTCACCTTCGAAGAGCGTGACCAGGTGCTGCGACCATTGGGCGAGCAAGGCTACGAAGCGGTGGGCTCCATGGGCGACGACACGCCGATGGCCGTGCTGTCCCAGCGCGTGCGCACCCCCTACGACTATTTCCGCCAGCAGTTCGCCCAGGTCACCAACCCGCCGATCGACCCGCTGCGCGAAGCCATCGTCATGTCCCTGGAGATCTGCCTCGGTGCCGAGCGCAACATTTTCCAGGAATCCCCCGAACACGCTTCCCGGGTGATCCTCAGCTCGCCGGTGATCTCCCCGGCCAAGTGGCGTTCGCTGATGAACCTGGAGCGCCCGGGTTTCGAGCGCCAGATCATCGACCTCAACTACGACGAGAGCGTCGGCCTGGAAGCGGCGATCCGCAATGTCGCCGACCAGGCTGAGGAAGCCGTTCGGGCCGGCCGCACCCAGATCGTCCTCAGCGATCGCCATATCGCCCCGGGCAAGCTGCCGATCCACGCCTCCCTGGCCACTGGCGCGGTGCATCATCGCCTGGTGGAAAAGGGCCTGCGCTGCGACTCCAACATCCTGGTGGAAACCGCCACGGCCCGCGATCCGCATCACTTCGCGGTGCTGATCGGCTTTGGTGCCTCGGCGGTCTATCCGTTCCTGGCCTACGAAGTGCTGGGCGACCTGATCCGTACCGGCGAGGTGCTGGGCGACCTCTACGAGGTGTTCAAGAACTACCGCAAGGGCATCACCAAGGGCCTGCTGAAGATCCTGTCGAAGATGGGCATCTCCACCATCACGTCCTACCGTGGTGCACAGTTGTTCGAAGCCATCGGCCTGTCCGAGGAAGTCTGCGACCTGAGCTTCCGTGGGGTGCCGAGCCGGATCAAGGGCGCGCGTTTCGTCGATATCGAGGCCGAGCAGAAGGCCCTGGCCGCCGAAGCCTGGAGCCCGCGCAAGCCGATCCAGCAAGGTGGCCTGCTGAAGTTCGTCCATGGCGGCGAGTACCACGCCTACAACCCGGATGTGGTCAATACCCTGCAAGCCGCGGTGCAACAGGGCGACTACGCCAAGTTCAAGGAATACACCGCGCTGGTGGACAACCGCCCGGTGTCGATGATCCGCGACCTGTTCCAGGTCAAGACCCTGGACACGCCGCTGGACATCAGTGAAGTCGAGCCCCTGGAGGCGATCCTCAAGCGTTTCGACTCCGCCGGCATCTCCCTCGGTGCCCTGTCGCCGGAGGCCCACGAGGCCCTGGCCGAGGCGATGAACCGCCTGGGCGCGCGCTCCAACTCCGGCGAGGGCGGTGAAGATCCGGCCCGCTACGGCACCATCAAGAGCTCGAAGATCAAGCAGGTGGCCACTGGCCGTTTCGGCGTGACCCCGGAATACCTGGTCAACGCCGAAGTGCTGCAAATCAAGGTGGCCCAGGGCGCCAAGCCCGGCGAGGGCGGCCAACTGCCCGGCGGCAAGGTCAACGGCCTGATCGCCAGGCTGCGCTATGCGGTTCCGGGCGTGACCCTGATCTCGCCGCCACCGCACCACGACATCTATTCGATCGAAGACCTGTCGCAACTGATCTTCGACCTCAAGCAGGTCAACCCCCAGGCACTGGTCTCGGTGAAGCTGGTGGCCGAGGCCGGGGTCGGCACCATCGCCGCCGGCGTGGCCAAGGCCTATGCCGACCTGATCACCATTTCCGGCTACGACGGTGGCACCGGCGCCTCGCCGCTGACCTCGATCAAGTACGCCGGCGCCCCATGGGAACTGGGCCTGGCCGAAACCCACCAGACCCTGCGCGGCAACGACCTGCGCGGCAAGGTCCGGGTGCAGACCGACGGCGGCCTGAAGACCGGCCTGGACGTGATCAAGGCGGCCATCCTCGGCGCCGAGAGCTTCGGCTTCGGCACCGCGCCGATGATCGCCCTGGGCTGCAAGTACCTGCGCATTTGCCATCTGAACAACTGCGCCACCGGCGTCGCCACCCAGAACGACAAGCTGCGCAAGGACCACTACATCGGCACCGTCGACATGGTGGTGAACTTCTTCACCTACGTGGCCGAGGAGACCCGCGAGTGGCTGGCCAGGCTGGGCGTGCGTTCACTGCAAGAGCTGATCGGCCGTACCGACCTGCTCCAGGTGCTCGAAGGCCAGACCGCCAAGCAGCACCACCTGGACCTGACCCCGTTGCTGGGCAGCGACCACGTGCCGGCGGACAAGCCGCAGTTCTGCCAGGTGGACCGCAACCCGCCGTTCGACCAGGGCCTGCTGGCCGAGAAGATGGTCGAGATGGCGCGCGCGGCCATCAACGACAAGAGCGGTGCCGAGTTCGAACTGGATATCTGCAACTGCGACCGTTCCATCGGCGCGCGGATTTCCGGCGAGATCGCCAGGGTCCACGGCAACCAGGGCATGGCCCAGGCGCCGATCACTTTCCGCTTCAAGGGCACTGCGGGCCAGAGCTTCGGCGTGTGGAACGCCGGTGGCCTGAACCTCTACCTGGAAGGCGACGCCAACGACTACGTGGGCAAGGGCATGACCGGCGGCAAGCTGGTGATCGTCCCGCCCCAGGGCAGCGCCTACAAGACCCAGGACAGCGCCATTGTCGGCAACACCTGCCTGTACGGCGCCACGGGCGGCAAGCTGTTCGCCGCCGGCACCGCGGGCGAGCGTTTCGCCGTGCGCAACTCCGGTGCCCATACCGTGGTGGAAGGCACCGGCGATCACTGCTGCGAATACATGACCGGTGGTTTTGTCTGCGTCCTGGGCAAGACCGGCTACAACTTCGGCTCAGGCATGACGGGTGGCTTCGCCTACGTGCTGGACATGGACAACAGCTTCGTCGACAAGCTGAACCATGAACTGGTGGAGATCCAGCGGATCACCGGCGAGGCGATGGAGGCTTATCGCAGCCATCTGCAGCGCGTGCTGGGCGAGTACGTCGAGGAAACCGGTAGTGAATGGGGTCGCGAGCTCTGGGAAAACCTGGACGACTACGTGCGTCGCTTCTGGCTGGTCAAGCCGAAGGCGGCGAACCTGAAGAACCTGCTCTCCAGCACCCGGGCCAACCCGCAATAAAGCAGCTGCAAGTGGCGAGCCTCGAGCTGCAAGCGAAGCAGTACGAGGTTCGCCGGGCATTAGTGATCGACTTGCGGCTTGCAGCTTATAGCTTGCAGCTGCTGTATAGAGGTTTTGAAAAATGGCTGAACGTCTGAATAACGACTTCCAGTTCATCGATGTCGGGCGCAAGGATCCGAAGAAGAAACTGCTGCGTCAGCGCAAGAAAGAGTTCGTGGAAATCTACGAGCCTTTCAAACCCCAGCAATCGGTCGAACAGGCCCATCGCTGCCTGGGTTGTGGCAACCCCTACTGCGAATGGAAGTGCCCGGTGCACAACTTCATTCCCAACTGGCTCAAGCTGGTGGCCGAGGGCAACATCCTGGCCGCCGCCGAGCTGTCGCACCAGACCAACACCCTGCCGGAGGTCTGCGGCCGCGTATGCCCGCAGGACCGCCTGTGCGAGGGCGCCTGCACCCTCAACGACGGTTTCGGCGCGGTGACCATCGGCTCGGTGGAGAAGTACATCACCGACACCGCCTTCGCCATGGGCTGGCGCCCGGACATGTCCAAGGTCAAGCCCACCGGCAAGCGCGTGGCGATCATCGGTGCCGGCCCGGCGGGCCTGGGCTGTGCCGACGTGCTGGTACGGGGTGGCGTGACGCCGGTGGTATTCGACAGGAACCCGGAGATCGGTGGCCTGCTGACCTTCGGTATCCCCGAGTTCAAGCTGGAGAAGACCGTGCTGAGCAATCGCCGGGAAGTCTTCAGCGGCATGGGCATCGAGTTCCGCCTCAACACCGAGGTGGGCAAGGACGTGACCATGGAGCAACTGCTCGCCGAGTTCGATGCGGTGTTCATGGGCATGGGCACCTACACCTACATGAAGGGCGGCTTTGCCGGCGAGGACCTGCCGGGCGTGTACGACGCGCTGGACTTCCTGGTGGCCAACGTCAACCGCAACCTGGGTTTCGAGAAGTCGCCGGAAGATTTCGTCGACATGAACGGCAAGAAGGTCGTGGTGCTCGGTGGTGGCGACACCGCGATGGACTGCAACCGCACGTCCATCCGCCAGGGTGCCAAGTCGGTGACCTGCGCCTATCGCCGCGACGAAGCCAACATGCCCGGCTCGCGCAAAGAGGTAAAGAACGCCAAGGAAGAAGGCGTGAAGTTCCTCTACAACCGCCAGCCCATCGCCATCGTCGGCGAAGACAAGGTCGAAGGCGTGAAGGTGGTCGAGACCCGTCTCGGCGAACCGGACGCCCGTGGCCGGCGCAGCCCAGAGCCGATCCCGGGTTCCGAGGAGATCATCCCGGCCGATGCCGTGGTCATTGCCTTCGGCTTCCGTCCGAGCCCGGCGCCGTGGTTCGAGCAGTTCCAGATCCAGACCGACAGCCAGGGCCGCGTGGTGGCGCCGGAGCAGGGCCAGTACAAGCACCAGACCAGCAACCCGAAGATCTTCGCCGGTGGCGACATGGTGCGCGGTTCCGACCTGGTGGTGACGGCGATCTTCGAAGGGCGCAACGCCGCCGAAGGCATCCTCGACTACCTGGGCGTTTAAGCTGCTGCGCTCGGCAATGCTGCGTTGAAAACAGACTCGTGCGCGAGTCCGATCGGAATGCTCATTGACAGCAGTCAACTCCGCTTCCTCGTCTGTTTTCGCCTTGCCTTGCCTTCGCTCGCGACGCTCAAATAGCTGCTTGTAGTCCGCGACAAATTGACCCGATACATAAAAGGCACGGCTCTTGCCGTGCCTTTTATGTCGCGCTCTGAGAAAATGCCCCCACTTTTTTTCCGGATGCCGACATGACTGCCCTGAAGAACGACCGTTTCCTCCGTGCCCTGCTCAAGCAACCCGTAGACGTCACCCCGGTGTGGATGATGCGTCAGGCCGGGCGCTACCTGCCTGAATACCGCGCCAGCCGCGCCAACGCCGGTGACTTCATGAGCCTGTGCATGAATCCTGCGTTCGCCTGCGAAGTCACCCTGCAGCCCCTGGACCGTTATCCACAGCTGGATGCGGCGATCCTCTTCTCCGACATCCTGACCATCCCTGACGCCATGGGCCAGGGCCTGTACTTCGAGACCGGCGAAGGTCCGCGCTTCAAGAAAGTGGTCAGTACCCTGGCCGACATCGAGGCCTTGCCGATCCCCGATCCGCACAAGGACCTGGGCTACGTGATGGATGCGGTCAGCACCATCCGCCGCGAACTCAACGGCCGCGTGCCGCTGATCGGTTTCTCCGGCAGCCCCTGGACCCTGGCGACCTACATGGTCGAGGGCGGTTCGTCCAAGGACTTCCGCAAGTCCAAGGCCATGCTCTACGACAATCCACAAGCCATGCACCTGCTGCTGGACAAGCTGGCGCAGTCGGTCACCGCCTACCTCAACGGCCAGATCAAGGCCGGCGCCCAGGCGGTGCAGATCTTCGACAGCTGGGGTGGCAGCCTCTCGGCGGCGGCCTACCAGGAGTTCTCCCTGGCCTACATGCGCAAGATCGTCAGCGGCCTGATTCGCGAGCATGAAGGACGCAAGGTGCCGGTGATCCTGTTCACCAAGGGCGGCGGCCTGTGGCTGGAAAGCATTGCCGAGGCCGGCGCGGACAGCCTGGGCCTGGACTGGACCTGCGATATCGGCGAAGCCCGGCGCCGGGTCGGTGCCAAGGTCTCGCTGCAAGGCAACATGGACCCCACCGTGCTCTACGCCAACCCGCAGGCGATCCGCGCGGAAGTCGCGCGCATCCTCGCCAGCTACGGCAAGGGCAGCGGCCACGTGTTCAACCTGGGCCATGGCATCACCCCGGAAGTGAATCCGGAACACGCCGGTGCCTTCTTGCGGGCGGTGCACGAGCTGTCGGCGCAATACCACGAGTAACCGCGCCTGCGGTGATCGAGCCCGGCCCTGGCCGGGCTTTTTCTTGCCGCTGAAAGGGCAACGGGGCGGATTAAGTTTCAATTCAGCCTGGGTGGTTAACCTCATCGGCATCGACACCCAGAATGGATCACTGCCATGAAAACCCGTTACCTCGCCCTCTTGCTCGCCCCGCTGTTCAGCACCGCTGCCCTGGCCACCGGCTATACCGGCCCTGGCGCCCAGGCGGTCACCACCGTTGCCGCCGCCAAGGATGCCTCGGACGACACCCCGGTGGTGCTCCAGGGTTATGTCACCAAGAAACTGGATAACGACGACAAGTACGAATTCAAGGATTCCAGCGGCACCATCACCGTCGAGATCGACGACGAGAACCTGCCACCGGTGCCCTTCAACGAGAAGACCCTGGTCAAGCTGACCGGCGAGGTGGAGAAGGGCTTGATGAAGCGCGAGATCGACGTCGACCTGGTGGAAGTCCTCAAGTAAGCCGCTCGCTCATCCCAGGCGATACCGATGCCGGCGCCCGACCTTGCAGATGCCCTGCGAGAGTCGGGCGCCGGTAGGCTCGTCTTCGATTCAGGGCGCCGCCAGGGGTTGCAGCTTGGCCAGCTTCAAGGCCGCCAGCAATGCCACCAGCAGCAGGGCGCCGATGAACAGGCCGATGCCGTTCCAGCCCGCCAGGTGCCAGAACACCCCACCCGCGGTGCCGGCGATGCTCGAGCCGGCGTAGTAGCTGAACAGGTACAGCGACGAGGCCTGGCCCTTGGCCTTGGTGGCGCGGCGGCCGATCCAGCTGCTGGCCACCGAATGCGCCCCGAAGAAGCCGAAGGTGAATACCAGCATGCCGATGATCACCACCGGCAGCGGCTCCAGCAGGGTCAGGGCCAGGCCGGCGAGCATCAGCACGATGGTGGCCCAGAGCATCTTGCGCCGCCCCAGGCGATCGGCCAGGGCGCCGGCTTTGGCCGAGCTGTAGATCCCCGACAGATACACCACCGACAGCAGGCCGACGAACGCCTGGTCCATGTGGTACGGCGCGGCCAGCAGGCGATAGCCGATGTAGTTGAACAGAGTAACGAAGGCCCCCATCAGCACGAAGGCCTCGAGGAACAGCAGCGGCAGGCCGGCATCGCGAAAGTGCAGGGTGAAGCCGTCCAGCAGGCTGCGTGGGTGCAGCGAGCGTGGGCGGAAGTTGCGCGACTCGGGCAGGATGCGCCAGAACACCGCCGCGGCGATCAGCGCCAGAGCGCCGATCACCAGCATCGCCGTGTGCCAGCTGACGAAATCGATCAGCACCCCGGTGATCAACCGCCCACTCATGCCGCCGATGGCGTTGCCGCCAATGTACAGGCCCATGGCCAGGCCAATGTGCTGGGGGTGGATCTCTTCGCTGAGGTAGGTCATGGCCACCGCCGCCAGCCCGCTCAGGGACAGCCCCACCAGCGCACGCATCACCAGCACGCCATGCCAGCTGGGCATCAGGGCGCTGGCGATGGTGCACAGGGCCGCGGCCAACAGGGCCGCCACCATCACCGGCTTGCGCCCGATCCGATCGGAAATCGGCCCGGTGACCAGCAGGCCCACGGCCAGCAACGCGGTGGAGACCGACAGCACCAGGCTGCTCTGGGCGGCGTTGATGGAGAATTCCAGGGACAGCAACGGCATCATCGGTTGCACGCAGTACAGCAGGGCGAAGGTGGCGAAACCGCCGGAGAACAGGGCCAGCACCGTGCGCATGAACAGCGGCGTGCCTTTCTCGATATAGGCGTCGTTGAGTTGGGCGACTACTTCGTCCAGGGGCGTGGAGGGAATTTCGTGGGCAAGCGGGGCGACAGCGGTTTTCACGGAGACCTCGGGGGGAACGCAGCCAGGCAGGCAATGAAAAAAGCATATAGCTGGCTAATAATTCATTCCAATATATTGTTCGACCTGTTTGATAGGTTCTACGACTCAATGGGATCCCCATGGAATTGCGTCACCTGCGTTACTTCATCGCCGTGGCCGAGGAGCTGCACTTTGGCCGCGCGGCCCAGGCCCTGGGCATTTCCCAGCCGCCTTTGAGCCAGCAGATCCAGGCCCTGGAGCAAGAGATCGGCGCGCGTTTGTTCGAGCGCACCAATCGTCGGGTCGAGCTCAGCGAGGCCGGCCGGCTGTTCCTCGAAGAGGCTCGCCTGGCACTGGCCCAGGTGGACAAGGCCGCCGATGTGGCCCGCCGTGCGCAGTTGGGCGAACTGGGCGAGTTGAAGATCGGCTTCACCTCGTCGGCGCCCTTCAACTCGACGATTCCCCAGGCAATCTTCGCCTTTCGCCAACGCTTTGCCGCCGTGCACCTCAAGCTCAAGGAAATGAGCAGCACCCAGGTGGCCGAGGCACTGGTGGACCAGGCCATCCAGGTCGGCATCATGCGGCCCTTGCCCCTGCCGGATTCGCTGTCGGTGGTGGAGCTGTTGCGCGAGCCACTGGTGGCGGTGCTCGGTTCCAAGCACCCGCTGGCCGAAGGTCGCGAAGAAGGCCTGTACCTGTCCGAGCTGGCCCACGAGCCCTTCGTGTTCTTTCCCCGCAGCTATGGCAGCGGCTTGTATGCCCAGTTGCTGAACCTGTCGCGGGATGCCGGGTTCACCCCGCATTTTGCCCAGGAGGCCTCGGAGGCCATGACCATCATCGGCCTGGTGGCCGCGGGCCTTGGGGTCTCGGTGTTGCCGGCGTCCTACCAGCGCATGCGTATCGACGGCGTGGTCTATCGCCGGCTGCTGGACCCGCAAGCCATGACGGCGGTATGGCTGGTGCAGCGCAAGGACCAGTGCTCGCCCATGGCCAAGGCCTTCGTCGAGCTACTGACGCGCAAGACCGGGGCCGCGTGCTGAGGGGCTGTTGGGGCGGGGCGGCGTTTGCAGGAACACCAGGTCGCCGCGCAACGCCACGCCGGCCATCAACACTCCGGCGCGGCACTCGTAGGTGTTGAGGTCCTTGCGCACGCGCTGCTTGTAGTAGCTGACGATGTTGGTCACGGCGTTGGCGCCGACCCGCTTGGCTGCGGCCTGCAGGGTGATCAGGGCCGATTGCAGGGCCCATTCGCAGGCGGCGATATCGCTCTTGTTGAAGGCGTTGGTCTTCTTGTTGGTGGCCAGCTCGGTGACCTTGACCTGGAGTACCGCCGGGTGCGGGTTGCCCGCCAGGTAGAACTTCACGCTGCCATCCAGGCGTCCGGCGCGCAGGGCATCGGACACCACGCTCTCGAAGGGCATGTACATCAGGTTGGTGGCCCGGCTGTCAGGGCTGAAGACGGACAGCAGGGCCAGGGCAATCAGCGCTTTCACTTGCATGGTCGGCTCCTTGACGGATGTGAAAGGCAAGCCGTCATGGCGCGTCGGCCCGCTGTTGCGAGTGTAGACGCTGATCGATCCCCTAGCCGTTGCCGAGCCGCCGAGCCTTCAGGATCTGCGCCCGCGTTGCGCGCGTGCGTAGCCTCGCTGGCGCCCGACAGCGGCCACAGGGGTCATTGGGCCGCGGGAAAGGCCTTCGCCGAGTCCGACAGCTGCTGCGCGGTGCGCTGGTTCTGGCCGTCGCGCAGGTCACGCAGGATGCCCTTGTCCAGCAGGCGTACCCAGCGGATGTAGTTCTTGTGGATCTTGCCGTCCTGGTAGTCCAGGGCGCGGCTGTCGCGATAGACGATCTTGTAGTGGTTGGCGGAGTACTGGATATCGATCTTCGCGTAGAACTGCTCGCGCACGGTGATATCCGCCTGGATCAGCTCGGGGCCGATTTGCCGCACGGTCCACTGGCGGGCCACCAGGTTCTTCAGGATCGCTTGCTTGACCTGCTCGTGGTCGGTCTGGATGGTGGCCGGGATGATGCGGTTGGGGGTGTACATCGGCTTGCTGGTGCAGGCCGCGGTGCCCAGCAGGGCGAGGACGATCAAGGTGGCGCGAAGCAGGGAGGACATTCCATTTTCTCCAGGAGGCGGCAAGGGTCAGGACCAGCGGCGGAAGATCAACGAGGTGTTCACGCCGCCGAAGGCGAAGTTGTTGTTCATCACGTATTCGTGGCTCATGGCACGCAAGCCGCCTTGCAGGTAGTCCAGCTCGCCGCAGCGAGGGTCGACCCGGTCCAGGTTGCAGGTGTGCACGTAGAGGTCGCGCTTGAGCATCTCGATGCTGAACCAGGATTCCAGGGCCCCGCAGGCGCCCAGGGTGTGGCCGAGGAAACTCTTCTGCGAGCTGATGGGCATGCGGCTGCCGAACAGGCTGCTGGTGGCCTGGGTCTCGGCGATGTCGCCCTGTTCGGTGGCGGTGCCATGGCCGTTGACGTAGCCGATGGCGGCGGGCGCCAGGGCCGCGTCTTCCAGCGCCAGCTCCATGGCCCGGCGCATGGTGGCCTGCTCGGGACGGGTGGTATGCTGGCCGTCGGCGTTGCTGCCGAAACCGACGATTTCCGCGTGGATCCGCGCTCCCCGGGCCAAGGCATGCTCCAGCTCTTCCAGGACCAGCATGCCGCCGCCTTCGCCGATCACCAGGCCGTCGCGCGCGCAATCGTAGGGCCGCGGGCTGCTCTGGGGCGCATCGTTCTTCAAGCTGGTGGCATACAGCGCGTCGAATACCATGGCTTCGGTGGGGCACAGCTCCTCGGCGCCTCCGGCGAGCATCATCGGCAGGCGGCCGAACTTGATCGCCTCGTAGGCATAGCCGATGCCCTGGCTGCCGCTGGTACAGGCGCTGGACGTGGGAATCAGGCGCCCGGTGAGACCGAAGAAGATGCTGATATTGGCCGCGGTGGTGTGGGGCATCATGCGCACGTAGGAGTTGGCGTTGAGCCCTTCTGCCACCGAGTTCAGCAGCATGTTGCCGAAGGCCTTGATCTCCTCGGTGCTGCCGGTGGACGAGCCGCAGGCCACGCCCATGCGCCCATCCTTGATCGAGGGATCGCCCAGCAGCCCGGCGTCGGCCAGGGCCTGTTCGGCGGCCGCGACCGCCAGCCGCGAGACCCGGCCCATGCTGCGCAGTTGCTTGCGGGTCCAGTGCCCGGGCACCTGGAAATCGTCGATGGGGCCGGCCAGGCGGGTGTTGAGCTCGCTGAACCTGTCCCACTCGTCCATCCGCCGGATGCCGCTGCGATTGGCCGCGAAGCGCTCGACCAGGCTGTCCCAGTCGTTGCCCAGGGCGGTGATGCCGGCCATGCCGGTGACGACCACGCGCTTCATCAGCACAAGCCCCCGTTGACCGCCAGCACCTGGCGAGTGATGTAGGCGGCTTCGGCGGACATCAGGAAATTCACCGCGCCAGCCACTTCTTCCGGGGTGCCCATGCGCTGCGCGGGGATCATCTTCAGCAGTTCCTCCACCGGTACATGCTCGTCGAGCATGGTGGTGTCGATCAGGCCCGGGGCCACGCAGTTGACGGTGATCTTGCGCTTGCCCAGCTCGATGGCCAGGGCCTTGGCGGCACCGATCAGGCCGGCCTTGGACGCGCTGTAGTTGACCTGGCCACGGTTGCCGATCAGGCCCGAGACCGAAGCGACGCAGACGATCCGCCCGGGGGCGCGGCGCCGGATCATCGGCATCATCACGGGATGCAGGACGTTGTAGAAACCGTCGAGGTTGGTGCGCAGCACCTGGTCCCAGTCCTCCTCGCCCAGGGCCGGGAAGGCGCCGTCGCGGGTCAGGCCGGCATTGAGCACCACGCCATAGTAGGCGCCATGGGTTTGGACATCGGCCTCCAGGGCCGCCTTGCAGGCCGCGCGGTCGGCGACATCGAATTGCAGGATGCGGGCGGTACGGCCCAGGGCCTGGACCTCGGCCTGGACGGCTTCGGCTTCGGTACGGCCAGTGCGGCAATGCAGCACCAGGTCATAACCGGCCTGGGCCAGGCGCAGGGCGATGGCACGGCCGATGCCACGGCTGGAGCCAGTGACCAGTATGGAGTCAGTCATGACGGGGTTCCTTGGGAAGAATCGGCGGTTTCATGCAGGTAGTCGGCGGCCCGGGGCGGGCGGTAGACGTTCAGGCGTGCACTGGCGGCGATGCCCGGGCCGCTCAGGTGGCACTCGAACACGCCCATGCCGTTGTCGTCCTCCAGGGAGCACGCTGCATGGATTTCCAGCACGCTGCCGGCGGGGAAGCACTCGACATTGCATTGGAACTTGCGAGTGCCCAGCAAGAAGCCCAGCTCCACTGGCTGGCCTTGCTGGCGGGCACGGCAACCGGCGTAGGCGGCGACGCTCTGGGCCATCAGCTCGACGCCGACCCAGGCTGGCAGGCTGCCGTCGGGCCGGTTGAACAGGCCGCCGGGGCGGACTTCGAGGCGGGTGCGCACTTGCTCTTCATCGAAGGCCAGGACCTGGTCGATGAGGATCATGTCGCCGGCATGGGGCAGCAGTTCGGCGAGCGGCCAGTCAATCATGGGGCGTCTCCGATAATCAGGCTGACGTTGTTGCCGCCGAAGGCGAAGGAATTGCTCATCAGGCGGCGGGGTGAATGGGATTCCAGGCGGTCGGCGGCCGTGACCCAGTGCAGCCCTGGCAGCGCCGGATCGGCCTGGCCATCCCAGACATGGGGCGGCAAGGCCCCGCCGGGGTTGTCGGCACCCAGGGCCAGCCAGCAGAACGCTGCTTCCAGGGCCCCGGCGGCGCCCAGGGTATGGCCGCTCATGGGCTTGGTCGAGGAGCAGGGCACGCCCTCGGGGAACAGTCCGGCCACCGCCAGGCTTTCCATGGCGTCGTTGTGCTGGGTGGCGGTGCCGTGCAGGTTCAGGTAGGCGATCTGCCGGGCTTGCAACTGGGCGCTGCGCAACGCCAGTTCCATGGCTTGCAGGGCGCCGCGACCGTCGGGTGCCGGCGCGGAGATATGGTAGGCATCGCAACTGGCGCCACCGCCGAGCAGGGCGATGGAAGGCCCGGCGCCGGGTTCCCGGGTCATCAGGAACAGCACCGCGGCCTCACCGATATTGATGCCGTCGCGATTGCGCGAAAACGGATTGCACCGCTGGCCGGAGACCGCCTCCAGGGCCGAGAAACCGTTGAGGGTCAGCTTGCACAGGCTGTCGACCCCACCGCACAGCACCGCGTCGCAGATCCCCAGGTCCAGCAGGCGCCGGGCGCTGAGCAGGGCCCGGGCGCTGGAGGTACAGGCGGTGGAGATCACGTAGGCCGGCCCGCTCAATTGCAGCCACTGGGCGAGGAAGTTGGCCGGGGCGCCGAGCTCCTGCTGGCGATAGTTGTAGTCCGCCGGGAACTGCCGGTCCCGCAGGTAGCCGGCGAGGCCGCGGCTGGCCTCGTCGATCCCCGAGGTGCTGGTGCCCAGGACCACGCCGACCCGGCCATGGCCGTAGCGCTCGATGGCCCGGCGGATGTCGTCCTCGATCTGCAGCGTGGCTTCCAGCAGCAGCTGGTTGTTGCGGCTGCCATGGATCTGCTGTCCTGGCGGCAGGCTGGCCAGGGGCCCGCGCACCGCCGCCACCGGCAACGTGCGTTCGGGTACCCAGCCGCTTTCTGCACGCATGCCCGAGCAGTCGCCGGCAAACAGGCGACGGGCGACTGCCGGGCGATTGCGGCCCAGGGCGCAGACCAGCCCGAGGGCGTTGAGGTAGGCGGTCATGGAGTGGTCTCGGAGGTCAGCGCGGTGACCTGATAGTGCGGGCCTTGGGGCAGTTCCACGATGAAATCCAGTGTTTGTCGATAAGTGACCCGCCAGCGTTGGCCAAGGGCCCGCCGCTGGTCTTGGGTTTGAGCGCCGGGGTAGCTGGCCGGCAATTCGGCCGCCGGGGTCAAGGCGAACAGCAGGGCGGCGAACAGCTCCCTGGCCTCGGGATTGGGCGGCAGCAGGCCATCGGCTTGCCAGTGGCCATCCACCAGGCGCTGGCGGGCCTGGGGAATGCCCAGGGGGTCCATCAGCGACCAGCGCAGTCCCGGCCCTTCGGCCTGGAGCACCAGCAGCCAGTCCTGGCGCTGGCCCTGGCTTTGGCGCTGGATATGCAGCTGCAGCGGCAGGTCCAGCGCGGGCACGCGTTGCGGCAGTGGCGCCTGGCTGGCGCAGGCGCTCAGCAGCAGGACACAACCGAGCAGCAGGGCACGGATCATGAGGTTCGACCTTGCCCGGTGCCTGGCGCCGCCAGGGGCTTGCGGGCCACCACGTTGACCAGGGTTTCCTCGCGCTGGCCCACCGGTGGCGGTTGGCGCAGGCCAAAGCGTTCCAGCAGGCCGAAGTCCTTGGCGCGGCTCCACCACAGGTATGGATAGGACACATTGTCCTCGGAGAACTCGAAGCCTTGCTGGCGAATCATCTGCAAGTACTCGGCGGCGCTTTTCTGCACGTGCATGGGGTGGCGGAACAGCCAGCGGATCACCCAGGTATCGATATAGGCCTGGGTGGATTCGGCGAACATCAGGTAGCCGCCGGGCTTGAGCACACGATAGAACTCGGCGAGGGCTTTTTCCTGTTCCACCAGGTGATGGAAGGTCTGGTGGCAAAACAACAGGTCGACGCTGGCATCGTCCAGCTTCAGGGTCGCGCAGTCGCTGCCGATCAGTTCCACCTCCCATTGCTGGCGCCGGGCTTCCTCGGCGCTGAGTTCGAGGCTGTGGGGGTCGGCATCGATGCCGATCAGGCGCTGGGGAGTGAACACCTGGCGCAAGTGCTGGAAGGACTTGCCCTGGCCGCAGCCGGCATCCAGCAGCACCGGGGCGTGCGGCGGCTCGTCGTCGAACAGTGAACGCAGGTCGTTGATCGCCACTCGCAACACATGGTGCTGCCAGGTATGGCTGCGCAGGAACCAGAAGCCGAAGCGGGTCTCCTCGACGTAGCTGTCGCTCAGGTAGGGCGAGGCCTGGCCGGTCATGGGCGAACCCTCGCATCGGTTGCCGGGGGGACGCTGGCGCTTTGCGCCAGCAGGCGACATTCCATTTCAATGGATGGCATCGGGGCTCCTTGCCGCTGCGGCGGGATTCTGGTTCGGGGAGGCCATGCTGGCCGGCGACCGGCTCACGGTGCTGGCTCCGCTGGCGCAGCGGGGTGCGGTTCATGGCCGGCCCAGGGGGCGAGGATGAAACTGAAAGCCAGGCCGAGGCTGACGGCCAGGCCGAAATTGCTCACCGCCGGGGTGCTGGAGATGGCCAGCAGGCCGAACGACAGCCAGGTGGTCAGCGCCGCCAACAGGGTGCCCAGCAAGCTCACGGCCGCGCCGCCGATCCGCTCGCGCATGAGGATCGCGTAGTCGACGCTGATGGCGGTCACCAGCAGCAGGCCGAACAGGCTGAACAGCGTCAGTGGCTGCCCCAGCCAACCGAGGCTGGCCAGGCTGCACAGGGCCGCCAGCAGCGGCAGGGCCACCAGGCGCAAGGCCCCGCCGAAACCGAAGGGCAGGACCAGCACCAGCACGATCAGCACGCAGGAGGCCAGCTTGAGCTCGGCGGCGCTGACCTGGGTGGCGGCGAAGACCTGGTTCAGCTCGCCCAGGCGATCCACCAGCTCGATGCCGGGCAGGTCGCTGGACTGGACTCGCAGCAAGGCCGCGTCGTTCAGGCCCTGCAAGCTGACCAGGGCGGCCACGCCCTCGGCATTGGCGCCGAGCCAGAGTGGCCGGAAGGGTTCGGCCAGCGGCCCTGCCAGCGCGCTGTCGATGTCTGCCAGGGGCAGCTCCTGCAATTGCTTGAGCTCGGCTTGCAGCGCCTGCTCGGGCACGCCCAGCGCCAGCAGTGGCTGCCAGTATTCGGGCAGGCGCTCGAGGGCCGCGCGGACCTGGCGTTGCTGCGCCGGCTGGCTGAGCAACTGGTTGAGCGACAGGTAGCCCTTGAGCTTGTCCAGGCCCACCAGGGGGCGCAGGCGTTCGTCCAGGAGGTCGAGGCGCTCCAGCAGCTGTTGCTGGTCGGCTGCGCGCACCAGGAAGAACTGGCTGGTGGGTTGGTAGCCGGTGATCCGGGCGATGGCCTGGGCCTCTTGCAGCAACTGGGGCGGTGCGCCGACCCACTGGCGGATATCGTTCTTGCTGTCGAGCTGCCACAGGCCCGCCGCGCAGAACAACCCCAGCAGCGCCAGCAGCACCGGGCCCGGCACCCGTGCCAGCAGGGCGCTGCGCAGCCGCAGCAAGCCGGCGGCGACCCGTAGCGGCCACTGCGCCGGACGCAGCTCGACCTTGCGCAGCAGCGCCGGCAGCAGGCACGCGGCCGCCAGGTAGGCGCCCAGCAGGCCGGCAGCGGAGAACACGGCGATCTGGGTCAGGGCCGGGAATGGCGTCCAGGCCAGGGCCAGGTAGCCGATGCAACTGGTGGCCAGGCTCAGGCTCAGGCCCGGCAGGGTCAGGCGCAGGGCCGGCCAGCTGCGCCAGGGCTTGAGGCTCCAGCTCTTGGACAGGTAGTGCAGTGGATAGTCCACGGCCACGCCGATCAGGCTCGAGCCCAGCACCAGGGTCATGACGTGCATGTGCCCGAACAGGGCGACGCAGGCCACGGCGCCGAACAGCATGCCCACCAGCACCGGGACGAAGGCCAGCAAGGCGTGCCAGCGGCGAAAGGCCAGGAGCAGCAGTGCCAGGATGCCCAGGGTCGCGCCTCCGCCGACCCAGGAGATTTCCCGTGAGGCCTGTTGCTGGCCGTTGGCGGCATACAGCAAGCCACTGGCCGCCAGTAGCTGTCCTTGTTGGTGAGCGGCCTGTTCGCGGCTGTGCTGCAGCAGTCCGGCCACCTGCAACGGCAATCGCAGGTCGAAGGCATTGCCGGCGGTATGGGCCCGCAGCAGCACCCAGTGCTTGCCGTCGGCCTCGGCCAGCAGCGCGCCGCTGCCGATGTCCAGTTGCACGCTGGCGTGTTGTGGCTGGCTGGCCTGGATCCGCCCGGTCAGGCCCAGCCAGTCATCCTGGCTGGGCACCAGGGTGAAGCCGGCGAAGGGGTCGAACAGGCTCTGCACCCGTTGCTGGATGAAGGCCTGGGGCTGTTCGAGCAACTGCAGGCGGTCCTTGGCCGAAAGCATCGCCAGGCGACCCTGCAACAGTTGCTTGCGCAAGGCCGGCAGGTCGGCCTGCAGGGTCCACTGGACCTTGTCGAACAGGCCGCTGGCCTGCCACTGCCCGGCCAGTTCGCGAGCCAGGTCCAGCGCCTGCTGGCGTTGGGCGTGGCCCACCAGGACCAGGATCTCGCGGTTCAACGGCTCCTGCATGCGCTGTTCGGCCTGCAACTCCAGGGCGTCCGGGGCCGTGCCTGGCACCAGTTCCATGAGGTCGGCCGACAAGGGCGCGCCGTGGCGCCACTGCCAGGCGGCAGTGGCCAGGACCAGGGCCAGCAGGATCAGGAAGAGGCGTGGCAACCAGCGCTCACTCGGCAAAGTCATGGCGTTCCAGGTCGCTCAGGGGTTGGTTGCTGGTGCTGTCCTGCATGATCAACAACGTGCGGTCGCCCTGGGCTTCCAGCAGCTCGATGCGTTGCACCAGGGCGCCGCCGTCGATGTCGATCCGGGTGAAGATCTGCTGGAGCAGCAGTGAACGGGGCAGCAGTTGCAGGTGCCAGTCTTGCGCGGTGCCTTGCAGGCGCAGTTCGAAGTCCCGCTGCAGGCCACTGCTGTCGCCTTGCAGCACGGCCAGGAACAGGCGGTTGTGCTCGGCGCCGGCGCTCTTGCCCGGCAGCATCTGCCAGCCCTCGGCATCGCGGCGGGCGATGCCCTTGGGCGTGATGCGGTAGTCCTGTTGCAATGGGGTCTGCAACAGCCACAGCAGGCCATGCTGGCGGGCCAGGACGAACTGGCCCTTGCTGGTCAGCGGCTGGGGCAGGGCCCGCAGGTGTTTTTCCTGGATGAAACGACCATGGATCACCTCGGGGCGCGACAGCTGCTCGCTCAATCGCTGCAGGTCGAAGTCCTGGGCCTGGGTCAGGGGCGGCACGGCCAGCAGAAGCAGGCAGGCCAGTAGCAAGCGTTGGCAGAAGGTCATGGCAACAGGCGCTCCACGGCGTCGGTGAAGATCTTGGGCGAGGCCAGCTGCATTTCGCGGCTGGCGATTGCCACGGCCACTTGTACCGAGCTGGCGCGGGTCAGGCGCTCGCCCGTGGCCAGGTCGGTGATCAGGTAGTTGATCTTCAGGCGGTTCTCCCATTCCACCAGGCTGGCGCGCACGTTCAGGGTCTGGCCGAACACCGCGCCACGTACATAGCGCAGTTGCAGGTCGATCACCGGCCAGGCGTAGCCGGAGTCGCGCATTTGCTCATAGTTGTGGCCGAGCTTGTCGAGCAGGGCGCAGCGGGCGACCTCCAGGTACTTGACGTAATGCCCGTGCCAGACCACGTGCATGGTGTCGACATCGAAGAACGGCACCAGGATCTGGGTATCGACGTAGATCGCTCCCTGGCTACGCATGCAACCTCCAGTGTTGTGCGGCGATACGTTGCAGGCACAGGCGCAGTTCGCCCTCCAGGGCGCGGTCCTCGATCACCGGTGGAAAATCCTCGGCCAGCTGCTCGCGCATGGCCGCCAGGGCCGCCGGCAAGGCTCGGGCATCGGCTTCGCGGCTGCGCAGCCAGACGCCCTGGTTGGCGGCCAGCAGGGTCGCGGCGGCCACTTGTTCGGTGAGCTCCAGCACGCGCAGCGCATCGCGGGCGGCGATGGTGCCCATGCTCACCTTGTCCTGGTTGTGGCACTCGGTGGAGCGCGAGAACACGCTGGCCGGCAGGGTGTTCTTCAAGGCTTCGGCGGTCCAGGCGCTGGCGCCGATCTGCACCGCCTTGAATCCATGGTTGAGCATGGCCCGCTCGGCCGTCGCGCCGGACAGGTTGCTCGGCAGGCCGTGGTTGTAGCGCACGTCCACCAGCAGGGCCAGTTGCCGGTCCAGCAGGTCGGCGACGTTGGCCACCAGGTTCTTCAGGCTGTCCATGGCGAAGGCGATGTGCCCGCCATAGAAGTGCCCGCCGTGGAGCACCCGCTCGGCCTCGGCGTCGATGATCGGGTTGTCGTTGGCGCTGTTGAGCTCGGTTTCGATGAACGCGCGCAACCAGCCCAGGCTGTCGGCCAGCACCCCCAGTACATGGGGCGCGCAGCGCAGGGAGTAGCGGTCCTGGAGACGATGCAGGGGCGCGGTGGGGGCGTCGATCGCCAGGTCCTGGCGCAGCCAGGCGGCCACCCGGGTCTGGCCCGGATGGGGCTTGGCGGCGAACAGGCGTTCGTCGAAGTGCTCCGGGTTGCCTTGCAGGGCCACCACGTTCAGGGCCGTGATCCGCGTCGCCAGGCGCAGCAGGTAGTCGGCGCGAGCGAAAGCCAGGCAGGCCAGGCCCGTCATCACCGCGGTGCCGTTCATCAGCGCCAGGGCCTCCTTGGGCCGCAGTACCAGGGGCTGCCAGCCCAGCTCGCGGTGTACGTCGACCGACTCGCGGCGTTCGCCACGGAACAGCACCTGGCGCTCCCCGGACAGGGTGGCGGCCACGTAGGACAGCGGCGTCAGGTCGCCACTGGCGCCCACTGAGCCTTCCTGGGGGATCAGCGGCAGGATGTCCAGGTCGAGGAAGGCTTGCAGGCGTTCCAGCAACTCCACGCGCACTCCGGACATGCCGTGGCACAGCGACTGCAGGCGCGCCGCCAGCACCGCCCGGGTCGCCTGGGGATCGAGCAACTGGCCCAGGCCGCAGCCGTGGAAGGTGTACAGGTGCCGGGGTAGCGCCTCGACATGCTCCAGTGGCACCGCCACCACGCAGGAGTCGCCGTAACCTGTGGTCACGCCGTAGATCACCCCTTCCTTGTCCAGCAGGGAGTCGAGGAACTGCGCGCCCTTGGCGATACGCTGGCGCCAGGCCGCATCGGCTTGCAGGCGCGCTGGCGCCCGGCGGTTGGCCAGGGCCAGCACGTCCTCGATGCGCAAGGGATGTTCGCCGAAGGTGACCGGCTCAGGAGTCGAGGTTGTCATCGGTTTTCCAGAATGGGTAGAAGTTGAACCACTGTTGCGGGGCTTGTAGGCAGTACTGGCCCAGGCGCTCGGCATAGCGCGCGGCCCAGTGGGCGATCACTTGCTGGCGGTCGTTGCGCTTCCACTGCACGGCCTCGGTGAAAGGTTCGAGGATCACTCGGTAGCGCCCCTGCTGCTTGAGGCAGAGCAACAGGTTGACCGGGCACTTGAGCAGCCCGGCCAGCAGCCAGGGCCCCTGGGGAAAGGCCGCCGGCTGGCCGAGGAAGTCCACCTGCACGTTGCGCCCGCCGTGCAGCGGCACGCGGTCGCCGGCGATCGCCAGCCACTCGCCGCGCTCCAGGCGCTGGCTCAGTTGCAGCATGATCGCCGGGTCCAGCTCACTGACCTGGACCAGCCGCAGGTTGCTGGCCCCGGCCTCGCCCAGAAGGCGGTTGAAGCGTTCGGCATGCCGGGTATGCACCAGCACGTTCATGGTCACCTGCTCGCCGAGTTCGGCCAGGGCCCGGCAGACTTCCAGGTTGCCCAGGTGCGCGCCCACCAGCAGTTGCCCGCGCTCGCCGCGCAGTTGCTGGCGCAGGCCCGCCGGGTCGAGGATCTCGATCTGTTCCAGGCGCAGCTTGCCGTTCCACACATCGAGCTTGTCCAGCAGGGCCTCGGCGAAGGCCATGAACTGACCGAATACCCGGCGCTGGCTGGGCAGCAGGTCTTCGCGCTGGTGGAAGCGGGCCAGGCGCAGCTGGTATTGCCAGATGCTGCGGCGGGCGCTGCGGCCGAACAGGAAGAAGTACAGGACGATGGCGTACAGCAGCGGGCTCAGCGCCCGGCGGCCCAGGGTCCGTACGCCGAAGGCGGTGAGTTTCATCAGCCAGAAGCTGCCGCGTTCGCGGCGTTCGGCCCAATGCCTGTTGGAGGAGGGCTCGCGGTTCATGTGCGCCACCGCCGCCAGAGAATCAGAGGCAGGCGCGCGAGCATGCCGAAGAACAGCTTGGCGTGCATCCTGGAGATCAGGGCGTTGTCGTGCCACAGGCGAAAGTGCGAGAGGCCGTCCTGGGGATAGTGGACCCGGGTCGGCAGCCAGAGCATGGCCTGGTTGCGCCAGGACAGGCGCACGAGGATTTCCGGGTCGAAGTCCATGCGCCGGCCCAGGGCCACTGAATCGACCAGGGCCAGGGTCGGTGCCAGGGGATAGACCCGGAAACCGCACATGGAGTCCGGGATCTGCAACGACAGGCTGTTGATCCACACCCAGACATGGGTCAGGTAGCGGGCATAGAGGCGGCCCTTGGGCACGCTGGCGTCGTACTGTGGATAACCGCAGACCAGGGCCTGGGGCGACTGGCGCGAGCAGTGGATGAAGTTATCCACAGCGCTCAGGTCGTGCTGGCCGTCGGCGTCCACTTGCAGGGCATGGCTGAAGCCCAGGCGTGCGGCCTCCCGCAGCCCGGCCATGACCGCGCCGCCCTTGCCCTGGTTGACCGCCAGGCGCACCAGGAATACTTGCTCGCGCTCGGCCAGGCGTTGCAGCACGCTGGCGCACCCGGGGCTGCTGGCGTCGTCCACCAGGATGCAGGGCAGGCCCTGTTCCCGCAGGGCGTCGACCACCGCCGGCACGGCGCCCTCGTGGTTGTAGACCGGGATCACCGCGCAAGGGTTATGCACAGGCGCCTGGCTGGACAACTTATCCACAGCTGTCCTCCAGCAGGATACGGCCGCTGGAACAGGCGGCCCCGGCATTGAGGTAGGCGAAGTACAGCTTCTGGCGCTGGGTGTCGAAGCGCAGGTTCAACTGGATGCGATCGCCGGGGCGTATCAGTTGCTGGAACTTCAGCACTTCCATGCCGGCGAAACGACCCGGCAGTTCCAGCAGGCGCTGGCCGAGGGCCAGGGCCCAGTCCACCTGCACCACCCCGGGAAGAATCGGCGCCTGGGGAAAATGCCCGCTGAAATAGGCCAGGTCCGGGGGGATCGCCAGTTGCAGCTGCCACTCGTCGTCCTGCTGCAATTGGGCCAGGACTTCCGGCTCCCGCGGGCGCGGCGCCTGGAGCAGGGCCTGGACCTGGGCCTGGGGCAGCTTGCCCTGGGCGGTGAGCGGCAACTGGCGCAGCAGGCGCCAGCGCCGGGGCAGGGCCAGGGCCTCGCAGTGCTGGGCCAGGTGCTGGCGCAGGGCCTGGACCAGGTGGCGCCGGCCCTGGTTGCGCAGTACATGCAGGCCGGCTTCGTCGAGCACCAGCAGGGCGCCCAGGTAGGCACGGTTCTCCTCGATCACCCCAAGGCGGGCCTCGGCGACCCAGGCATGGCTTTCCAGGGCCTGCTCCAGCATGGGCAGGGAGATGCGTTTTTCTTCCAGCTTGACGATGCGGTCCAGGCGCCCCAGCAGTTCGAAGCGGCCGTCGGTGGCGATTCGCGCGGCATCGGCACTGTGTTCCACGTGTCCGGCCGGCAGGTAGGGCGAGGCGATCAACAGCGCGCCGTCGGCATCCTGGCCCAGTTGCACATCGGCGAAGGGTTGCCACAGGGTCGCGCCCTGGCGCCAGGCGATCCCGCCGGTCTCGGAGCTGCCGAGGATCTCCGTGGGCCATTGCCCCAGGCGCTGCTGCAAGCTCGCGGCGGCGGGCGCGGGCAAGGCGCCGCCGGAAGAGAATACCCGCCGGACCTGGCTCAGGGCCGGCCAGTCGAGGTTGTCGCCCATGCGCTTGAGCAGTGCCGGGCTGGCCACCCAGGCGAATGCCGGGCATTGGCGGCTGGCCCGTTGCAGGTCTTCGGGGAACGCCAGTTGGCGCCGCAGGAACGGGCGACCGGCGCACAGTGGCCAGAGCACCCGGAACAGCAGGCCATAGATGTGCTGGGTGGCGACGCTGCCGATGATCCAGGCCGGGCCCAGGTCGTGGCCCCAGAGCTGCTCCAGGGCCTGTACTTCATTGGCCAGCTGGCGCAGTCGCTTGTCGATGCGCTTGGGTTCGCCGCTGGAACCGGAGGTGCACAGGCTCAGGCGGCAGGTGTCCAGGTCCAGTTCGGCCGCCGCCAGCGGGCTGGTCGCGGTTGCCGGCAGCAACGGGTCCTGGTCGGTCAGCCACAAGTCGACCTCCGTCGCCCAGCGCTGGCGGGTCTGGGCTTGCAGGTCGGCGGGCAGCAGCACGCTGGCCCCGGCACGCCAGGCGCCGAGCAGGGCCACCGCCAGCTCCACGGCATCTTCCAGGTGGATCGCCACGCGCTCGACGTGCCGCTCCCGGAGGGTCGCGGCCAGGCCAAGGGCCCGGGCCTGCAGGGTCGCAAGGTCGATCTCGGGATGGGCGCTGGCCAACCGTGGCCCTTGTGTCCCGAGCAAGAGCCGCTCAAGGGGAATCCAGTTCATCTACGGCCTCTTACCCGTTGGCGCAACAGCCATTCGGTAGCGAACAGCAAACCCATCAGCCCGTAGGCGATCAGGCCGTTGTACAGCATCCACCAGTCCAGCGGCGCCCAGAGTGTCAGGGCGGCGGCGACCAGGCCGTTGCAGAGGAAGAACAGACTCCAGGCGATGGTCACCTGGCGGGTGTAGCGTACGGCCTGTGGCGGCAGCTCCGGTTCGCTGAGGCGGGCCAGGCGCTCGGCCACTGGCGGGCCATGCTTGAGGCTCAGGCCGAACAGCCCCAGCATGCAGGCGCTGATCAGCACCGGGTACCAGCGCAGCAGCCCCGGGCGGTCGAACCAGGCCAGCAACAGGCAGAAGACAAGCGCGGCGCCGGCCATCCACAGGCTGCCGGGACGGCGTTCGCCGGTCAGTGCCCGGACCAGCCACAGGCTGCCCAGCAGCAGGCCGAATTGCCATGGCGCGAAGTGCTCCATGCCCCAGTACACGGCGAAGGGATAAAGCAGGCCGGCCAGCAACAAGCCCAGGCCGATCAGGCGGTTCATGCGGCCGGCTGGACCAGACGGTAGACCGCCTCGACCACGTCGTTGACGGTACGCACCGACTTGAACTCCTCGGCGGCGATTTTCTTGCCGGTCTGGCGCTTGATGTGGTCGATCAGGTCGACGGCGTCGATGCTGTCGATTTCCAGGTCCTGGTACAGGTTGGAGTCCAGGCTGATGCTCGATGGCTCCACTTCGAAGAGTTCGACCAGGGCATCGCGCAGGGTATTGAAGATGTCGTCACGGGTTTGCATGGTCGGTTCTCAAGCTGCCTGTTTTGCGCTGACGAAGGCCGCGAGGCTCGCCACGTTGCTGAAGTGATTGCGGGTGTCCTTGGCGTCGGCGTCGATCTTGATGCCGTATTTCTTCTGGATCGCCAGGCCCAGCTCCAGGGCGTCCACCGAATCCAGGCCGAGGCCTTCGCCGAACAGTGTCTGCTGGTCGCCGATGTCCTGGGCGCTGATGTCTTCCAGGCCCAGGGCATCGATGATCAGCCGTTTGATTTCAAGCATCAGGTCCGGGTGCGTATCGCTCATCTTTGGCGAGCTCCTTGGTGAAATAGTGGTGCAAGTGCTCATTGAGCTTGCGCGAAGCCTGGGGCGCCGGGCCCTGGGCGGCAAAGGTCTGTGGGTCTATATCGGCACCGACGTGAAAACTGAAGTGCACCCGGCGTTGCGGGATCCGGTACCAGGGCTCGGCCTTGGTCAGCGTGCTGGGGCTGACCCGGATCACCACGGGTGTGATGAGCTTGGCACCGCGCAGGGCGATCGCCGCCGCGCCCCGATGAAAGGCCGGCGCGGCGCCGGGCGGGGTGCGGGTGCCCTCGGGAAAGACGATCAGCGTCTGGCCTTCGTGCAGAGCCCCGCAGGCGTTCTCGAGCATCTCCAGGCTGCCGTCGTTGCTGATGTACTGGGCCGCGCGCACCGGGCCGCGAGTGAAGGGGTTGTTCCACAGGCTGTCCTTGACCACGCAGTTGGCGTCGCGCACCAGGCCGATCAGGAACACCACGTCGATCAGCGACGGGTGGTTGGCGATGATCATCTGGCCTGGGCGCCCCAGTTGCCCGGCGCCCTCGACCTCATAGGTGAGTACGCCGCTCCTGGCCATCCAGCGGATGAACAGCCAGAACAGCCGGCTGATGGTCTTGCGCGCCCGCAACCGCTGGCCCAGGGCATTCCCGGGCAGGCAGGCCAGCAGCGGGAAGATCACCAGGCGCAGGCATAAACCACCTATTCCGAACACCGCAAAGCTCAGCGCCGTGGCCACCAGGCGCCAGTAATAGGCATCGCGCCCCTTGGCCTTCACTGGTTGCGTTGCCAGGTCCATGTGCGATTCATCCAGGCATGTTGGCAATAAGGTTGCGGCCCGAGCAGGGTACGCAACAGGTTCAGGGCGTGGGGCCATTGGGCTGGAGCCTGGCTCCGGGCGCCGGTGCCATCCAGGGACAACTGCCAATCCTCGCCGGGGGTCAGCAGCAGGCCCAGGGCATAGGGAAAGGGCACGTCGTCGATCCAGTCGGCGTAGGCCTGGGGGGGCTGCTCCTCGGTGATCACCAGCAGTACGTGGGGCGCGCCGTCGGCCAACAGCGCCGCGGCTTCCAGCATGCCGTGCTCCAGGCCGTCCCCGGCCGCGGCCAGGGCAGTCATCTCGCTGGTCTCGCCACGCATGATGGACCACAGGCCGATCACCGCGTTGTGCACCGAGAGGCTGAACTGGGTGGGCGACAACGGTTGCTCGGCGGTCAGGTCGCTGAGGATCTCCAGGGTCCGCGGGGTTTCGCCATGGCGGGAAATGAACACCAGGGGCAGGCGCTCGAGGCCCTCGGCCAGGGGCCAGCCAACGCTGAAGGCCATGCGGGCCAGGCGACTGAGGCGGCGGCGCTGCATGGCGGGCAGGAAGGAAACGTCCGGAGCGCTATCGCTGCTGGCCGGCAGGACCGGCTGCTGGCACCAGGCCTGCCAGGCGTCCACGCCCTCGAGCCCAGGGGCCCACGCACGCCATCGAGCGATATTGAACTTGATCACTTGGTTTCATCCCGCCCCTGCGGGCTTTCTTGACGTGGTGCGGCGCTGGGGGTGGCGCCTGGCCAGGATGACGCGTAAGCGCCAGTGGCGCGCATTATCCCGGTGCAACAGTCATGTAGCAAATGCCGGATGGGCTGCTGGTCGCAAATGAGAAGAATCTGCCGTGGAGCGAAGAGTCCCTTCGCCGCTATCGGCTTTCGGGGCCTTGTGCAGGCGCCTGGCAGCGGGGCTGGCGCAGTAGCCGGCCGGTCCCGGGATAGCCGGCCGAACTTGTGCTGCCGAGGTAGCTAAGGGGCGGCGGGGGCTACTACACTCGGGGATCTTTGATACACGGAGGTCTAGCTATGCGGCGCGTGGTGTTCAATCAGAAAGGTGGCGTGGGCAAGTCGAGCATTGCCTGCAATCTGGCGGCGGTCAGCGCCAGCGAGGGCTATCGCACCTTGCTGGTGGACCTCGATGCCCAGGCCAACTCGACCCAGTACCTCACCGGCCTGACCGGCGAGGACATTCCCATGGGCATCGCCGACTTCTTCAAGCAGACCCTGTCCTCCGGGCCGTTCTCCAGGAAGAACCAGGTGGACATCTACGAGACGCCGTTCGACAACCTGCATGTGGTGACCGCCACGGCCGAGCTGGCGGACCTGCAGCCCAAGCTGGAGGCCAAGCACAAGATCAACAAGCTGCGCAAATTGCTCGACGAGTTGTCCGAGGATTACGAGCGGATCTACCTCGACACCCCGCCAGCTCTGAATTTCTATGCGGTATCGGCGCTGATCGCGGCCGATCGCGTGCTGATTCCCTTCGATTGCGACAGCTTTTCTCGCCAGGCCCTGTACGGCCTGCTGGCCGAGATCGAAGAGTTGAAGGAGGACCACAACGAAGAGCTCGAGGTCGAGGGTATCGTGGTCAACCAGTTCCAGGCCCGGGCCAGCCTGCCGCAACAGATGCTCGACGAGCTGATTGGCGAAGGCCTGCCGGTGCTGCCGGTGTACCTGGCCAGCTCGGTGCGCATGCGTGAATCCCACCAGGCCAGCCTGCCGCTGATCCATCTCGATCCACGGCACAAGCTGACCCAGCAGTTCGTCGACCTGCACAACCTGCTGGAAAACGCCTGAGTTTCAAGTGGCCATGGGCGCTGGGCGTGGCCTGCGCTTCATGGCGCTCTCTCAAATCCCCTGGCTGCGCAACCAGCCGATCAACTGCGGCAAGGGCAGGGCACCGCTTTGCCGGGCCACTTCCCGGCCATTTTTGAACAGGATCAGGCTTGGAATCGAGCGAATGCCCAACTGTGCCGAAAGCTGCTGGTTGGCTTCGCTGTCCAGCTTGGCCAGGCGGCATTTGCCGCTCAGTTGCGCCGCGGCCTGCTGGAAGGTCGGCGCAAAGGATTTGCACGGCCCGCACCAGTCCGCCCAGACATCCACCAACAGCGGCAGGTCGCCCTTGACCTGGCTGGCGTAGTCGCCCTGTTGCAAGTCAAAGGGTTTGTCCAGCAACACCTCGGCCTTGCAGCGCCCGCACTTGGGGCGGTCGCCCAGGCGCTCGGCGGGGATGCGGTTGAGGCCGTTGCAGTGCGGGCAGGGGATCAGCAGTGGGTCGGTCATGGGGGCTCCGGGTCAGTGGCCAATGGCACCTATCTGGAGCCGTGGCGCGGATTTATCAAGACGCGGGGCCGGTGGATGCATCCGCTCACATATCGGAGCCCTGTCCCTGGGCTCCTATCTCTTAGGATTGGCAGGAAATCGACCGCTGGTCTATTCATGATTATCGCAACTTGCGATTGACCGGCTTTCTGGCTAGCTTTCATAGCAATATGCGATAGGGACATTGCATGCGAGTGATCACTGCAAAACGTATATGGGAGGCCAAGGAGAAATGGCCGCAGTCGGCCAAGGCGCTGGATGACTGGTATCGACTGATCAAGAGCAATAGCTTTGCCGATTTCTCGGCAATCAAGGCCATGTTCCCGGCGGTGGACAAGGTCGGTCCATTGCATGTCTTCGATGTTGGTGGCAACAAGCTGAGGTTGATTGCCGTCCTGCGCTACACCACCCAGAAACTCTATATCAGGTACATATTGAACCACCGTGAGTACGACCGGGGGCAATGGAAGGAGGGATGACAATGAGTGTGTTGATCAAGCAGGCGGCCGAGCACTGGCAATTCGTTGCGCCATTGCTACGCAAGCCTCGGACCGAAGAAGACTATGATCGACTGGTCCAGGCTCTGGATGAGTTGCTGGACCTTACGGGGGATGATGAGGCTCATCCTCTGAACAGCCTGCTGGAGATCATTGGTGACTGGATCGAGGCTTATGACCTCGAACACCGGCCTATCCCCAAGGCTAGTGGCATCGATGTACTGCGTTACTTGATGCGCGAGCACGGCCTGACCCAGAGCGACCTGCCCGGGGTCGGGGCGCAATCGGTGGTTTCCGAAGTGCTCAGTGGCAAGCGCCAGCTCAACCTGCGGCAGGTGCGCTGGCTGTCCGAGCGCTTCAAGGTGGCGATGGAAGTGTTCGCCTGACTCAGGACGAACAACTGATCTCCAGGTGCTTGCCCCAGTCCGGCGGTCGCTTGGCGTAGTTGTCCATGCCGGCCTGTTCCTCGAACGGTCGGCTCAGCACCTGGTGCAGGCGCCGCACTTCGCTGTAGTCGCCCGATTCCGCGGCCTCGATGGCCTGCTGCGCCAGGTAGTTGCGCAGGATGTACAGCGGGTTGACCGCGTGCATGCGCGCCTGGCGCTGTTCCTGGCCCTGCAGCGGATCGCGGGCCACCCGTGCGACGTACGACTCGGCCCAGGCATCGAAGCCCTTGAGATCGACGAAGTCGTCACGCAACTGCGCCACGGCCAGCTCCGGCGCCGTGTCTCCCAGGCGGCGGAAGAACAGGCTGTAGTCCACGGCGCTGCCCTGCATCAGTTGCAGCAGCCGTTCCACCAGTTGCTGGTCGGCGTCCTCGGCTTGGGTCAGGCCCAGGCGCCGGCGCATCAGGTCCAGGTAGTGGGCCTGGTACAGCGGCAGGAACAGGCCCAGGGCTTCACGCAGGTCCTCGACCGCAATCAATGGGGTCAGGGCCTGGGCCAGGGCGCTGAGGTTCCATTGGCCGATGGGCACCTGGTTGCTGAAGGAGTAGCGGCCCTGGTCGTCGGAGTGGTTGCAGATAAAGTGCGCATCGAAGTCGTCGAGGAAGGCGAAGGGGCCGAAGTCGAAGGTGATGCCCAGGATCGACATGTTGTCGGTGTTCATCACGCCATGGCAGAAACCATAGGCTTGCCATTTGGCAATCAGCTCGGCATTGCCCTCGACGATCTCGCGGAACATCGCCAGGTAGGGCTGGGGCTGGTGCCGGCAGTCGGGAAAGTGCTGGGCCAGTACGTACTCCGCCAACTGGGTGTGCTGCTCGGACTTGCGCGTGTAGTAGAAATATTCGAAATGCCCGAAGCGAATATGACTGGGCGCCAGGCGCAGGAGCATGGCGCCGCGCTCCTGCTTCTCGCGCCATACCGGGGTGTCCGAGCCGATCACGCACAGCGCCCGGCTACTGGGAATACCCAGGGCATGCAGGGCCTCGGAGGCGAGGAACTCGCGGATCGACGAACGCAGCACCGCACGGCCATCGCCCATGCGCGAATAAGGTGTCTGGCCGGCGCCCTTCAGGTGCAGGTCCCAGTATTGGCCGGCATCGTTGCGTACTTCCCCCAGCAACAAGCCACGGCCGTCCCCCAGTTGGGGGTTGTAGGAGCCGAACTGGTGCCCGGAATAGACCATCGCCCGGGGTTCGGCCTCGGACCACAGCTTGTGCCCGCCGAACAGCTCGGCGAACACCGGGCTTTCGGCGACGGCGGGGTCCAGGTCCAGCAGGGCCATGGCGGCCGGGCTGGCCACCACCAGGCGCGGGTTGTCCAGGGGCTCGGGCAGCACATGGGTCGAGAAGGCATCGCCCAGGCGGGCGAAGCGATTGTCGAAGGTCAGTTCGTCGAGGGCTTTCAACGGCCATCTCCCAGCAGAATGTCCGACCATTCTGCTGGGCAAAGCCGTTCGCGTCGAGTTCGCCGGGCGTTACGGGGCTGGCTTTTCCGGCGCTGGTGGGTCCTGGGGTTTTTCCGGGCCAATGGGCACCATCTTGTACTCCTGGCCGTGGAGGTTCTTGAGGTAGACCTCCATCTGCCGGAACGAGATGTTGATGTGCTGCTTCTTGAACTCGCGACTGATGAAGCGGTTGACCTCGTCGATCACCGGGTTGCGGTCGCCCAGTTCGCGCACGTGCATGCGCAGTTCGTGGTCCAGGGTGCTCTCGCCGAAACTGAGGAAGTACACCTGGGGTTCCGGCTCCTTGAGTACCCGTGGGTTCTCCCGGGCGGCCTTGAGCAGCAGTTCCTTGACCAGGTCCAGATCCGAGCCGTAGTCGACGCCGAGTTTCAGGGTCACGCGAGTGATGGTGTCGGTCAGCGACCAGTTGATCAGTTGCCCGGTGATGAAGGTCTGGTTCGGGACGATGATGTCCTTGCGGTCGAAGTCGGTGATGGTGGTGGCGCGGATGCGGATCCGGCTCACGGTGCCCGAGAGGTTGCCGATGGTGATGGTGTCGCCGATCCGCACCGGGCGCTCGAACAGGATGATGATGCCGGAAATGAAGTTGGCGAAGATCGCCTGCATGCCGAAGCCCAGGCCTACCGATAGCGCGGCCACCAGCCATTGCAACTTGTCCCAGCTGACGCCGAGGGTCGACAGGGTGGTGACGAAGCCGATCCCGGCAATGGCATAGGAGAGCAAGGTGGTGGTGGCGTAGGCACTGCCCTGGGCCAGGTTCAGCTTGGACAGCACCAGCACTTCCAGCAGGCCCGGCAAGTTGCGCGCCAGGGCGAAGGTGATGCCGACGATGATCAGTGCGCCGAGCAGGTCGCCGATGCTGATGGGCACCATGCTCATGTTGGCGCCGGTGCCGCTGGTGTACTCGTAGAGGGTCACCCGGTCCAGGTAGGAGAACACCGAGATCAGGTCGGCCCAGACCCAATACAGGGCCACCATGAAGCCACCCAGCAGGGCCAGGCGGATCAGGCGCAGGGACTGTTCGTTGACCTTCTCGATGTCCATGGTCGGCTCCTCGACCACCGCTTCACCGCTTTCCCCGGCCTCCTTGGCCGCCTGGCGCTTGCTCAAGGCGCGCTGGTAGGCCAGGCGCCGCGCCGCGACGGCCAGGCCGCGCACGAAGGTGGCCTCGACCACCAGCCACAGCATCAAGAGGTACAGGGTGTTGATCAGGCGGTCGCTGAGCTTCAGGGCGGTGTAGTAGAAGCCGAAGCACACCGCGATGAACAAGGCGATCGGCAGCAGGGTGAACAGCAAGCCCACGGCCTTGCGAAACAGCGAGGCGTTCTCGTGGGTCGGGCTGCTGAGCAGCAGGCGACTGAGCAGCCAGGCCATCAGGGCATAGCAGGTCAGTACCACGGCGATGCCCAGTACATCCTCGGCCAGGGCCGCGGGCTGCAACTCGGCCACCGTGACCACCGCCACCAGGGCCAGGACCACCAGGCCCAGGCGGCGGATCCAGCCACGCAGGAACTCCACCTGGGGTTTCTCCCAGCGGAAATGCAACTCGGCCACACCACCGGGAGCGAGGATCCGATAGGCGGTGTAGAACACCAGCCAGGCCTGGGCGATCTGCAACAGCGCCGCGCCCAGGGTGGCGTTCTGCCCCCGGGCATCGATCTGCAAGGCATAGCCGCACAGCGCCAGGCCCAGGGCCAGGGGCATCGCCAGCAGGACGTTGACCAGGATCGCCAGGGGCGTGTGCCACTGGCTGTCACGTTTGAAGTGGCCGATATCCTTGTGCACCTTGCTCAGGCGCGCATACAGGCTCTTGCGCCGCCACAGCAGGGCGCCGATCAACAGCAGCAGGGGCAGGAACAGCAAGGGCTGCTGCACCAGCGCGTCGATCAGCTCGCTGAAGCTCGAGGCCCAGGGCAAGGTGGTGACCTGGTACTGCAAGCGATCGGGTACCTGGCGCAGCCATGCGGTGTCCAGTGGCTTGTTGCTGGGGATCCAGAACATCTGCTCGTCGAGGGTCGCCCGCAGGGTCTGGGTGGTGCTGAGCAGTTGCTTCTGGTTCAGCTGCAGGGTGATGGACTCGTTGAGCAGTGCGCTCAATTCGCGGTTCAGGCGGTCCAGCAGGTCGACCCGGGTATTGGCCAGTTCCAGCAGGGTCTTGCGCAACTGCGGGGTGACTTGCTCGGGCGGCTGGTTCTTGAGCAGGTTGTCGACGTAGGCGGTGGGGCTGCTGAGCAGCTCGCGCTGCTGGCTGACCTCGAACTGGTAGAGGCGGATATCGGCGATATTGTTCGCCAGGTCGCGGTCGACCTTCAGCCGGGGCAGGGCCTGTTTCTGCTTGTAGAGGATCTTGGACAGCAACAGGCTGCCCTTGAGCACGCTGATCTGCTCGTCCAGCGCCGCGGCGACCTGGGTCACGTTGTCCAGTTGCTGCTTGGTCTGCAGGTTGCGCTGGGTCTGTTCGTTGAGTTGGTCGGTGAAGTGCAGCAAGTAGTCGGAGGCTTCGAGATTGATGGCGCTCTCGGTGGCCAGCAGGCTGCTGCCGCCGGCTTTCTGCGCTTCGATGGATTGCTGGGTGACCGTCTCCTGGGACTGGGCCAGGCGCTTCTGGTTGATCAGGGTCTGCAGGTCCTGGGTTTCCTGCTCCAGGCGCGCGATCTTTTCTACCAGCAGGTCGTGCTGGCTGCTGCCCAGGTCTTGCAGCTGGCTGTTGCCTGCCAGTTCCTGGCGGCGCAGCGGGATCAAGGCATTGATCGCCGCCAGCTCGGCATTGAGCAGGTTGCGCTGGTCGCTGCTCAGCAGCTTGCCGTTGTCCTTGCCCGCCTTGAGGATGGTGTTGATCTGCAGGATTCGCGTCTGGGCGTTGCTGATCTCGGCCTGGGCCCGTTCGGGGCGGGTCTGGGCGCTGATGGTCAGGCTGTTGGCCTGGGCCAGGGCTTTTTGCAGTTCACCCTGGGCGGTGGTGCGCTCGGCCAGCAGTTGCTCCAGCTGCGTCACGCTCAGCGTGGCATAGCGCTGGGTCACCGGCACCACCTTGCTGGCCTTGAGGCGCTCCAGCTCGCGCTGGTTTTCCAGGGTCTGGCGTGGAGCGTTGGCCAACTGCTGCTTGAGTTCCGGCAGACGCTGTTCGTAGTCCTGCAGGTTGGCCAGTTGGTTCAGGGTGTTCTGCAAAATGGTCTGCAGGGCCTTCTGATCGACCTCCGACAGCTTGCGCTCGGCGATCTTGTCCAGGCTTTGCTGGACCGCCTCGGCGCTGGGCGGGTCGCCGCCCTGTGCGGCGCCGACAGAGAGACTCAGGCCCAGCAGGGCGATCGCGAAAAACTTATGCAAGGTCGGCATATATATCGGTCAAGCAAGTAGGAATAGAGGAGCGCGCTGGCTGGTAGGAACCTGCCGCGCTTGCGAGTTTAGAGGAAGAGTCCGGGGCCGGGGCGACTTCCTTCGGGGAATCTGACGCCGACCTTGCCGATCTTGTTCCCGTCCATCACTGCGACGGTCCAGATAGTGTTGTTCCACTCCACCTGGTCGCCGACCACCGGCGCACCGCCGACTTTCTGGGCGATGAATGCCGCCAGCGGCATGTTCGCATCCTGGCCGTCGAGCTTGAGGCCGTAGAGCGCCGAGACCGCGCCCAGCTGGGCGTCGCCTTCGAGGACGAAGTCGCCGAAGAAGCGCAGGTCCAGGCCGCGTTCCGGGGCTTGGCTGAAGAGTTTGCCCAGGGCCGGAAGGTTGTGTTCATGGCCGATCACGCACAGCAGGTCATCGGCCTCCAGCACGGTGCTACCCGACGGGTGGAGCAACTGCTGGCCGCGAAACAGGGCGGCGATCCGCGTGCCTTCGGGCATCTTCAGTTCCCGCAGGGCTGCGCCGATGCACCATTTCTCCGCGCCCAGGCGATAGACGAACAGCTCCCACTCGCTGGTGACATGGACTTCCAGGGCGGCCCGGGAAATCGGTGCCGGCTCCGGCGGCACCGTGACCTTCAGCCACTTGGCCACCCACGGCAGGCTGGTGCCCTGCAATAGCAGGGAGATCAGCACGATGAAGAACGCCAGGTTGAAGTACAGCTGGGCGTTGGGCAGGCCGGCCATCAGCGGGAACACCGCGAGAATGATCGGTACCGCGCCCCGCAGCCCGACCCAGGAGATGAAGGCTTTTTCCCGGCCATGGAAGGCCCGGAATGGCAGCAGCCCCACCAGTACCGACAACGGCCGGGCGAACAGGATCATCCACAATGCCAGGCCCAGGGCCGGTAGGGCGATGGGCAGCAGGTCGTGGGGGGTGACCAGCAGCCCCAGCACCAGGAACATGCCGATCTGCGCCAGCCAGGCCATGCCGTCGAGCATGTGCAGGATGCCGTGGCGGCTGCGTACCGGCCGGTTGCCGATCACCAGGCCGCACAGGTACACCGCGAGGAAACCGCTGCCATGCAGGGCGTTGGTCAGGGCGAACACCACCAGCCCGCCGGCGATCACCAGGATCGGGTACAGGCCGTTGGCCAGGTGGATACGATTGACCAGCTGCAGCATCAGCCAGCCGCCGCCGAGGCCGATCACCGCGCCGATGCCGAATTCGCGGACCAGATCCACCAGCAGGCTCAAGTGCAAGCCGGTATGGCCATTGGCGAGCATGTCGATCAGGGTCACGGTGAGGAACACCGCCATCGGGTCGTTGCTGCCGGACTCGATCTCCAGGCTCGCCGTCACCCGCTCGTTGAGGCCCTTGCCTCCCAATAGCGAGAACACTGCCGCGGCGTCGGTGGAGCCGACGATGGCGCCGATCAGCAGGCCCTGGATCAGGTTGAGGTCGAATAGCCAGGCCGCGGCCATGCCGGTCAGCCCGGTGGTGATCAGCACGCCCACCGTGGCCAGCGAGAGCGCCGGCCACAGGGCTACGCGAAAGCTCGCGACCCGGGTGCGCAGGCCGCCGTCCAGGAGGATCACCGCCAGGGCCAGGTTGCCCACCAGGTAGGCGGTCGGATAGTTGTCGAAGATGATCCCGCCGCCGTCGACGCCGGCGGTCATGCCCACGGCAAGGATGATCACCAGGATCGGGATGCCCAGGCGGGAGGAGAGGGAACTGACCAGGATGCTCGCACCTACCAGCAACGCGCCGATCAAGAACAGGCTGTTGATGGTCGTCGCATTCAAAGGCAGTACTCCAGAGCGGAAAAGGCGGGCGCGAACTGACCATGCAGTCTGCGTGCCATCGATTCTAACCTGCTGAAATGTGCCGCTGTCAAAAGCTTTTCATGGCAGCGACGCAGGCCCCGGCGGACGGTATCCGTCGGGGCTTTGGCCGGGTTTTCGAGGGCCTTCAGAGGTTGAAGCGGGCGACCATGCTGTTGAGGTCCACGGCCAGGCGCGACAGCTCGTTGCTGGCTGCACTGGTCTGGTTGGCGCCGGTGGCCGATTGCACCGACAAGTCGCGGATGTTCACCAGGTTGCGGTCCACTTCGCGGGCCACCTGGGCCTGCTCTTCGGCGGCGCTGGCGATCACCAGGTTGCGCTCGTTGATTTCGATGATCGCGCTGTTGATGGTGTCCAGGGACAGGCCGGCGCCCCGGGCGATGTTCAGGGTCGACTCGGCGCGCTCGGTGCTGTTGCGCATGGAGTCCACGGCCTGTTCGGTGCCGTTCTGGATGCTGCCGATCATGCGTTCGATTTCGCTGGTGGACTGCTGGGTGCGGTGGGCCAGGGCGCGGACCTCGTCGGCGACCACGGCGAACCCGCGTCCGGCTTCGCCGGCACGGGCGGCCTCGATGGCGGCGTTGAGGGCCAGCAGGTTGGTCTGGTCGGCCAGGCCGCGGATCACGTCCAGGACCTTGCCGATGTCGCGGGATTCGTTGGCCAGGTCGCCGATCAGGCTGGCGGTGTCCTGCACGTCGCCGCTCATGCGTTCGATGGCGGTCACGGTTTCCTGCACCAGGTCGCGGCCGTCGCCGGCCGAGGCGGTGGCGTTCTTCGAGGCTTCGGAGGTGCTGACGGCGTTGCGCGCCACTTCTTCCACGGCGCTGGTCATTTCGTTGACCGCGGTGGCGGCCTGCTCGATCTCGTTGTTCTGCTGGGTCAGGCCACGGGCGCTTTCCTCGGTGACGCTGTTGAGCTCCTCGGCGGCGGAAGCCAGCTGGGTGGCGGAGCCGGAGATGCGCTGCAGGGTGTCGCGCAGGTTCTCCTGCATCTTGGCCATGGCCCGCAGCAGGCGGCCGGCCTCGTCGCTGCCGTCGGCCTGGACCGGGCGGGTCAGGTTGCCCTCGGCGATCTCCTCGGCGGCTTCCAGGGCCTTGGCGATCGGCTGGGTGATGCTGCGGGTCAGCAGCCAGGCGAACAGCAGGGTCAGGCCAGTGGCCAGGAGCAACAGAAGCACCACCAGCTTGAACGCGGCCGAATACTGCTCCGCGGCCTGGCGGTTGGTGTCCACCGTTTGCTGGGTGTTGATCTCCATCAGGTGGTTGAGCACGGCGTTGATCGCTTCGGAGTTGTTCAGCAACTCGGTGTTGAGCAAGTTGCGCAGCTCATCCACCTGGTTGTTGCGCGACAGGCTCTTCATCCGTTCTTCGATCTGCCGGTATTGGCCCAGCAACTGGACGTACTGGTCATAGGCGGCTTTTTCCGCCGGGCCGGTGATGAGCTTTTCATAGGTGCCCTGAGCGGCGCGAATCTGCTGGTTGCGCATATCCAGCAGTTCCATGGTCTTTTGCTGGACATCCGGCTCACGGTTCACCAGCAGGCGATAGGACAGCACCCGCAGGCGCAGGGTCAGCTGGGTGAACTCGTCCAGGCTCTGGATGCTCGGCACGCTGCTCAGGGTGATGTCTTCGGCGGCGCCACGAATCTTGCTCATCTGGTTCAGGGCGAAAACCCCGAGGATCAGCATCAAGCCGCCGATCATGGCAAAACCGAGGAAGGCCCGCGGAGCGATATTCATATTACGAAGGGACATGATAGGTACCAGGAAGAGCGCATCCATGCGGGGCTTGAGACTGATCTACCGTGACTTATCGGTCGTACGACTAAAGTCTTGAGTCCTGTCGTGGATTTCAGGCTCGCGCGGGTGTCGCGGATGGCTCTTGCGCTGGTCGTTCATTCCGGGCCCGGCCTGCAAACAGGGGCGGGGCCGAGGGCGTCGGATCAGAGGCGGAAGCGCGCCACCAGGCCATTCAGGTCCACGGCCAGGCTGGCCAGTTCATTGCTGGCGGCGCTGGTCTGGTGGGCGCCGGTGGCCGATTGCACTGACAAGTCGCGGATGTTCACCAGGTTGCGGTCCACTTCGCGGGCCACCTGGGCCTGCTCTTCGGCGGCGCTGGCGATCACCAGGTTGCGCTCGTTGATTTCGATGATCGCGCTGTTGATGGTGTCCAGGGACAGGCCGGCGCCCCGGGCGATGTTCAGGGTCGACTCGGCGCGCTCGGTGCTGTTGCGCATGGAGTCCACGGCCTGTTCGGTGCCGTTCTGGATGCTGCCGATCATGCGTTCGATTTCGCTGGTGGACTGCTGGGTGCGGTGGGCCAGGGCGCGGACCTCGTCGGCGACCACGGCGAACCCGCGTCCGGCTTCGCCGGCACGGGCGGCCTCGATGGCGGCGTTGAGGGCCAGCAGGTTGGTCTGGTCGGCCAGGCCGCGGATCACGTCCAGGACCTTGCCGATGTCGCGGGATTCGTTGGCCAGGTCGCCGATCAGGCTGGCGGTGTCCTGCACGTCGCCGCTCATGCGTTCGATGGCGGTCACGGTTTCCTGCACCAGGTCGCGGCCGTCGCCGGCCGAGGCGGTGGCGTTCTTCGAGGCTTCGGAGGTGCTGACGGCGTTGCGCGCCACTTCTTCCACGGCGCTGGTCATTTCGTTGACCGCGGTGGCGGCCTGCTCGATCTCGTTGTTCTGCTGGGTCAGGCCACGGGCGCTTTCCTCGGTGACGCTGTTGAGCTCCTCGGCGGCGGAAGCCAGCTGGGTGGCGGAGCCGGAGATGCGCTGCAGGGTGTCGCGCAGGTTCTCCTGCATCTTGGCCATGGCCCGCAGCAGGCGGCCGGCCTCGTCGCTGCCGTCGGCCTGGACCGGGCGGGTCAGGTTGCCCTCGGCGATCTCCTCGGCGGCTTCCAGGGCCTTGGCGATCGGCTGGGTGATGCTGCGGGTCAGCAGCCAGGCGAACAGCAGGGTCAGGCCGCTGGCCAGCACCAGCAGTGCCACCACCAGCTCGAAGGCGCTGTGGTACTGCCTGGCAGCCTCCTCGGCGGCGGCGGTGGAGTAGCGGGTATTGATCTGTACCAGGCGGTTGAGAGTGCTATTGATCGCCTCGGCGTTGGTCAGCAGTTGATTGTTGAGCAACGCTTGCATGGCCTCCAGCTGGCCGTTGCGCGACAGCTCGATCAACTGGCCTTCCAATTGGCGATGGCGGGTCAGCGCCTTGACGTATTCGGCGTAGGCGGCCCGCTCTTCGGGGAGGCTGATCAGGGCTTCGTAGAGCGGACGGATCTGGTCGATCTCCTGGTTGCGTTCGAGGATGGTCTCCAGCGCCTTTTGCTGGGCCTCGGGGTCGCGATTGACCAGTAGGCGGTAGGCATTGACCCGCAGGCGCAGGCTCAACTGGGTGAAGTCATCGACGCTCTTGATGCTGGGGAGGGTGTCCTGGGTGATCAGCTCGGTGGCCGCGTGGATCTTGCCCATCCGGTTCAGCGCAAAGACACCGAGAAACAGCATCAGGCAGCCGATCAGGGCGAATCCGAGGAAAGCTCGCGGGGCGATGTTCATGGTGCGCAGGGACATTGTTTTCACCTGTGTGAAGCGCGACTGGCGCTTTGAGAAATGGATAAGCACCTGGGCTATCGCATGGAGAAAATGCTTCTTGAACCGCCAAAAGCGGTTTCAGAAATTTCCATTGGCTCGCCCGATTTTTCGAGAAAAGTCCTAGCGTCCGACCGGGGGCAGGAACCCCAGGGGAGAATGGCAGTCTCTAGCAGCTCTCGCGGAAGGGTCATCGCCAGTAAAATCAAGGCCTTGCGCCTGGATAACCCTGGCATCCAGGGTGACTTTTCTTTATCGTACGCGCCCTTTGCAAAAAGCCCGGAAGATCAAAATGTTGGAAGCATCCCTCAGCCAATTGGAACAGCTTGTCAGCGACCTGGTGGTACAGAACCAGGAACTGCTCGGCACGAACGAAACCCTCAAGGCACAACTGGCCCAGGCCAAGGATGAGAACGAAAGCCTGCAACTGAACCTGATGGAGCAGGAAGAGAAGCACGGTGCCACCGCTGCCCGCATCCAGGCCCTGGTTGAGCGCGTCACTGCGAGCCCGGCCAACCCATGAGACATCACAGCGATGGGGTGAGAGTGGTCACGATCCTTGGCGAGGACTATTCGCTCAAGGCGCCGGCCGGGCAGGAACAGGTCCTGATGGATGCAGTGCAGATGCTCCAGGCCACCCTGGCCGATACCAAGAAAAAATTCCCGACCCTGATCGGCGAGCGCCTGCTGGTGCTGGCGGCGATGAACCTGTGCTCCCAGCAACTGGAAATGCAGAAGCGTCACGAACAGGAACTCGAGCGCTACCAGGAACAGGTGAGCGCCACGGTCGACGTGATCGCCAAGACCATCCAGCAGAACTGACACCGCCGAGCCGCCTCAGCCCGTAGCGGCTGGAATCACGCAAAGGCCCCGACACGCTTGCCGGGGCCCGTGGCGCTCAGAACCACTCGTCGCGCATGGCCAGGCAAGTGTCGTCCCGGGCTTCCAGGAGCCTCAGTTCATGCTCGCAGCCGGGCACTTCCCAGGTCAGGAAATAGCGCGCAGCCTGCCGCTTGCCCAGGTAGAAATCCCGATCCGCCGCCTCTCCCCGGGCCAGGCCTTCCTCGGCGCGGATCGCCTGCTCCAGCCAGCGCCAGCCAATCACCGCATGGCCGAAGGCTTTCAGGTAGAGCGCCGAGTTGGCCAGGGTTGCGGTGACCTTGCCAATGGCCAGGTCGCCCAGTAGGCCCAGGGTCACGGTTTGCAGGCGCGCCACCAGTTGCTCCAGGGGCTGGCGCAGGGCGTCCAGGCTGGAATGGGCCTGAGCGCGGCCGCAGGTCTCGATGATCAGGCGGATCAGGCGCTTGAGCCCGGCGCCGCCATTCTGTGCCAGCTTGCGTCCCAGCAGGTCCAGGGACTGGATGCCGTGGGTGCCCTCGTGGATCGGGTTCAGGCGGTTGTCGCGGTAGTACTGCTCCACCGGATACTCGCGGGTGTAGCCATGGCCGCCGAGGATCTGGATCGCCAGTTCGTTGGCCTTGAGGCAGAACTCTGAAGGCCAGGACTTGACGATCGGGGTCAGCAGGTCCAGCAACTCGTGGGCCTGCTGGCGTCCGGCCTCATCGTCCAGGGTGGTGGTGTCGTCGAATAACCGGGCCGCGTACAGGCCCAGGTCGAATGCGCCTTCGACATAGGCCTTCTGGGCCAGCAGCATCCGGCGCACGTCGGCGTGCTGGATGATCGCCACCTGGGGCGCGCTCGGGTCCTTGCCATCTGGCAGGCGTCCCTGCGGGCGTTCACGAGCGTATTCCAGGGAGTACAGGTAGCCGGCATAGCCGAGCATCACCGCCCCCATGCCGACGCCGATGCGCGCCTCGTTCATCATTTGGAACATGTAGGACAGGCCAGCATGGGGCTTGCCCACCAGATAGCCGACACACTCGCCGTTATCGCCGAAGTTCAGCGCAGTCGAAGTGGTGCCGCGATAGCCCATCTTGTGGAACAGGCCGGCCAGCAGCACGTCGTTGCGCTGGCCCAGGGAGCCATCGGCGTTGACCAGGAACTTGGGCACGATGAACAGCGAGATGCCCTTCACCCCGGGCGGTGCATCCGGCAGCTTGGCCAGCACCATGTGCACGATGTTCTGCGCCAGCGAGTGGTCGCCGCCGGAGATGAAGATCTTGTTGCCCTTGATCCGGTAGCTGCCGTCGCCGGCCGGTTCGGCGCGGGTGCGGATATCCGACAGCGAGGAGCCGGCGTGGGGTTCGGTCAGGGCCATGGTGCCGAAGAAGCGACCGTCGATCATCGGCTGCAAAAAGCGCTGTTTCTGCTCCTGGCTACCGAAGCTCTCGATCAGGCTGGCTGCGCCCATGGTCAGGAAGGGGTAGGCGGAGCTGCCGACGTTGGCCGCCTGGAAGTGGGCGAAGCAGGCCTGGGACAGCAGGGTCGGCAGTTGCATGCCGCCGGCCTCGAAGTCGCGGGTAGCGTTGAGGAAGCCGGCCTCGAGAAAGGCGTCCACCGCCGGCTTCACTTCGGGGATCAATACCGCCTGGCCGTTTTCATAACGCGGTTCGTGCTCGTCGCCCTTGCGGTTGTGCGGGGCGAAGTACTTCTCGGCGATGCTGCGGGCGGTACCCAGGGCGGCGTCGAAGGTTTCGCGATTGTGTTCGGCAAACCGTTCGCGCTGGGTCAGGCCCTCGGCATCGAGCACCTCATACAGTTCAAAAGCCAGATTGCGGGAACTGAGCAAGGTCTCGGACATGGCGGCTTACCTGTTGATTGAGGAAATGAGCCGAGTCTAGACCTGTGAATGAAGGTCGGATAGGAAGATTGATAGGCGTGATGAAGCAGGAGAAACCAAGCGGCAAGCTGCAAGCCAGAGCCAGAAGCAAAAACGGCAAGCAAAGGCCGTTGCCCCTGCTTGCCGCTTGTAGCTTGCCGCTGCTTTTAACCGATGGTCATCAGGCTGGCGTTGCCGCCGGCCGCCGCGGTGTTGACGCTCAGGGCGCGTTCGATCACCAGGCGTTCCAGGGCGACCGCGGTTTCGCCCTGGGACAGGCCCTGGACGCCGACGATGGCACCGGCGCGCTGGGCCACCTGCTGGCAGACGCCGCGCAGCTGGTCGGAGTCGCCGTGGTGCAGGACCGCGTCGAACACGGCCTCATCCTTGGTCCAGTCGGCCACGCGCTTGATGCGGACCTGGACTTCCCGGGGCAGGCGGCCGAACAGGGCCTTGGACACGGCGTTTTCCGGCCAGACCGCCGAACCGCCGACGGCCAGTACCGCCGCCAGTTGCGTCAGCAGGTCGCCTTCGATTTCCGCCAGGCACAGCACGTGCTCGCGGGGCAGGATGGCGTAGCTGTTGCGCTCGCCGGTCGGGCCGGCCAGCTGCCGGGTGATCCCGCTCTGCGACTGCCCGGCGAACTGTTTGCACAGGGCCGAGAGTTCCGCCAGCTTGGCGCTGTCGGCCCAGGCTTGCAGGGCCGACAGCGGCTTGAGCAGCGACTCGCGCAGGCGCAGGTCCGGGGCGCTGATGGCGTCGGCACGGACGAAGGACTGCTCGATGGCGTCCACCGGACGGGTCGACAGCAGGCGGTACAGGTACAGCGGGCCGCCGGCTTTCGGGCCGGTGCCCGACAGGCCTTCGCCACCGAATGGCTGCACGCCGACCACGGCACCGACGATGTTGCGGTTGACGTACATGTTGCCGGCGTTGACGTTGTCCACCACCTTGGCGATGGTCTCGTCGATCCGGGTATGCACGCCCAGGGTCAGGCCGTAGCCGGAAGCGTTGATCTGGGCGATCAGCTGGTCGATGTCCTTGCGCTTGTAGCGCACCACGTGCAGCACCGGGCCGAAGATCTCGCGCTGCAGTTCGTCGAAGCTTTCCAGCTCGATCAGGGTCGGCATGACGAAGGTGCCGCGCTTGATTTCCTCGCCTTCGGCAATGGCCACCTGATACACGGTACGGCCTTTGTCGCGCATGCCCTGGATGTGTTTCTCGATCCCGGCCTTGGCCTCGGCGTCGATCACCGGGCCGATGTCCACGGCCAGGCGCTCGGGGTTGCCAAGGCGGCTTTCGGCCATGGCGCCCTTGAGCATCTCGATCACGCGGTCGGCGGAGTCTTCCTGCAGGCACAGTACGCGCAGGGCCGAGCAACGCTGGCCGGCACTGTCGAAGGCCGAGGACACCACGTCGATCACCACCTGCTCGGTCAGGGCCGAGGAATCGACGATCATCGCGTTCTGGCCACCGGTCTCGGCGATCAGCGGGATAGGCCGGCCCTGGTTGTCCAGGCGTCCGGCGATGTTGCGTTGCAGCAGGCGGGCGACTTCGGTGGAGCCGGTGAACATCACGCCCTTGACCCGCTCGTCGCCGACCAGGCCGGCGCCGACGGTCTCGCCACGGCCTGGCAGCAGTTGCAGCACGCCTTCGGGGATACCGGCTTCCAGCATCAGGCGCACGGCCTGGGCGGCCACCAGCGGGGTCTGCTCGGCAGGCTTGGCCAGTACCGGGTTGCCGGCGGCCAGGGCTGCGGCCACCTGGCCGGAGAAGATCGCCAGCGGGAAGTTCCACGGGCTGATGCACACCACCGGGCCCAGCGGGCGGTGGGCGTCGTTGCTGAAATCGTTGCGGGCCTGCACCGCGTAGTAGCGCAGGAAGTCCACGGCCTCGCGCACTTCGGCGATGGCGTTGGCGAAGGTCTTGCCGGCCTCGCGGACCAGCAGGCCCATCAGCGGCTGGATCTCGCCTTCCATCAGGTCGGCGGCGCGTTCCAGGATCGCCGCGCGTTCGGCCGGCGGGGTTGCCTGCCAGATCGGTGCGGCATTGAGGGCGCATTGGACGGCGTTGTCGACGTCGGCGACGGTGGCTTCCTGGACGTGGCCCACCACGTCGCGGTGGTCGGACGGGTTGAGCACTGGGGTCGCGGGCTCGTCGCTGGCCGGGCAGCCGAGCATCGGCGCGGCCTTCCAGTCGTTATGGGCAGTGGCCAGCAGGGCGCAGGACAGCGACGCCAGGCGATGCTCGTTGGCCATGTCGATGCCGGCCGAGTTGGCGCGGTCGGTGCCGTACAGGTCGCGCGGCAGCGGGATGCGCGGGTGCGGCAGGCCGACGCCGCCTTCCAGGGTGGCCATCTGCTCGATCTGGCTGACCGGGTCGGCCACCAGTTCCTGGATCGAGATCGACTGGTCGGCGATACGGTTGACGAACGAGGTGTTGGCGCCGTTTTCCAGCAGGCGGCGGACCAGGTAGGCCAGCAGGGTCTCGTGGGTGCCCACCGGAGCGTAGACGCGGCATGGGCGGTTCAGCTTGCCGTCGGCGACCTTGCCCACCACTTGTTCGTACAGCGGCTCACCCATGCCGTGCAGGCACTGGAACTCGTACTGGCCGGGGTAGTAGTTCTGGCCGGCGATATGGTAGATCGCGGACAGGGTATGGGCGTTGTGCGTGGCGAATTGCGGGTAGATGACTTCCGGCACCGACAGCAGCTTGCGCGCGCAAGCGATGTAGGAGACGTCGGTGTACACCTTGCGGGTGTAGACCGGGTAGCCTTCCAGGCCCTCGACCTGGGCGCGCTTGATCTCGCTGTCCCAGTAGGCGCCCTTCACCAGGCGGATCATCAGGCGGTGGCGGCTGCGGCGCGCCAGGTCGATGACGTAGTCGATCACGTACGGGCAGCGCTTCTGGTAAGCCTGGATCACGAAGCCGATACCGTTCCAGCCGGCCAGTTGCGGCTCGAAGCACAGGCGCTCGAGCAGGTCCAGGGACAGCTCCAGGCGGTCGGCTTCCTCGGCGTCGATGTTCAGGCCGATGTCGTACTGCTTGGCCAGCAGGGTCAGGGACAGCAGGCGTGGGTACAGCTCTTCCATCACGCGCTCGTACTGGGCACGGCTATAGCGCGGATGCAGGGCCGAAAGCTTGATCGAGATGCCCGGGCCTTCGTAGATGCCGCGACCGTGGGAGGCTTTGCCGATCGAGTGGATGGCCTGCTCGTAGGACGCCAGGTATTTCTGCGCGTCGTGCTCGGTCAGTGCCGCTTCACCGAGCATGTCGTAGGAGTAGCGGAAGCCCTTGGCTTCGAACTTGCTGGCGTTGGCCAGGGCTTCGGCGATGGTCTCGCCGGTGACGAACTGCTCGCCCATCAGGCGCATGGCCATGTCCACGCCCTTGCGGATCATCGGCTCGCCGCTCTTGCCGATGATGCGGCTCAGGGAGGAGGTCAGGCCCGCTTCGTTGTGGGTCGACACCAGCTTGCCGGTGAGCAGCAGGCCCCAGGTGGCGGCGTTGACGAACAGCGACGGGCTGTTGCCCAGGTGCGGCTGCCAGTTGCCGGTGCTGATCTTGTCGCGGATCAGCGCGTCGCGGGTGCCCTTGTCGGGGATGCGCAGCAGGGCCTCGGCCAGGCACATCAGCGCCACGCCTTCCTGGGACGACAGGGAAAACTCCTGCAGCAGGCCCTGGACGATGCCGGCCCGGCCGCCGGCGCTCTTCTGGTTGCGCAGTTTTTCGGCGATGGAGGCGGCCAGCTTGTTGGCGGCCTCGGCGGTGGTGGCCGGCAGGCGCGCCTGCTCCAGCAGCATCGGCACTACCTCCGGCTCTGGCCGGCGATAGGCCGCGGTGATGGAGGCGCGCAGTACCGATTGCGGCAGGATGCTCTCGGCGAATTCGAGGAAGCATTGGTGAGCATGGTCGGTGATCACTTCGCCGGCGTCGTCGCCGTCGCGAGCGATGGCGTTGCTCAGCTCGGTCAGGGTTGCACCACCCTCGAGTTTCTCCAGGTAATTGAAGATCGCCTGCTTGATCAGCCAGTGCGGAGTCCGATCAATCGAGGCCGCGGCCGCCTTGAGACGTTCGCGGGTAGGGTCGTCGAGTTTGACCCCGAGGGTGGTGGTAGCCATATTTTTATCCTCATGTTTGCCACGCGAGTGTGGCATCAGCTGGCGGCAAGATTATCCGCGAGCCGAAGCAGGTGCAACCGGGTGCAACCCATTTTTACCGGGAAAAAACCGCAGCTTGTCAGGAATAAAATTCCGCTACACAAAGTAGGGAGTCGATCTGGTGCATTCGCTTCTGAAAAAGATTTTCCTTGCTCCCAAAAGGAGCAAAAACGTCAACAACCGCTGATTTATCGACAAGGTGCAACTGATTCACGTCAAATCGGTTGCACCTTATTCATTTTGTTGCATAGGATTCGCGCCCAAGGTGCAACCGTCTTCGCGACTGGGGCATCGGCTGGTGGCTTTCCTGGGGAAACATCAGTCATAAATGCGCGGCACGCCTGAACGTTTCCCAAGCAACCTCGTTTGGTGGCGTGGGGCAGTGACCGCCGCACCATAAAAACAAAGCCAGGGCGTTATTCATGAGTGCAAGCAATCCAACCCTGATCACGTTCGTGATCTACATCGCGGCAATGGTGCTGATCGGCTTCATGGCCTATCGCTCCACCAACAACCTTTCCGACTACATTCTTGGTGGCCGCAGCCTGGGTAGCGTGGTGACCGCGCTTTCCGCCGGCGCTTCCGACATGAGTGGCTGGTTGCTGATGGGCCTGCCGGGCGCCATCTACATGTCCGGCCTGTCCGAGAGCTGGATCGCCATCGGCCTGATCGCCGGTGCCTACCTGAACTGGCTATTCGTGGCCGGTCGCCTGCGGGTACAGACCGAGCACAACGGTGACGCGCTGACCCTGCCGGACTACTTCTCCAGCCGCTTCGAAGACAAGAGCGGCCTGCTGCGGATCATCTCCGCGGTGGTGATCCTGGTGTTCTTCACCATCTACTGCGCTTCCGGCATCGTCGCCGGCGCCCGCCTGTTCGAAAGCACCTTCGGCATGTCCTACGAGACCGCGCTGTGGGCCGGTGCGGCGGCCACCATCGCCTACACCTTCGTCGGCGGCTTCCTGGCGGTGAGCTGGACCGACACCGTGCAAGCCACGCTGATGATCTTCGCCCTGATCCTCACGCCGATCATCGTGCTGCTGGCCACCGGTGGCGTCGACACCACCTTCCTGGCCATCGAGGCCAAGGACCCCACCAGCTTCGACATGCTCAAGAACACCACCTTCATCGGCATCGTCTCGCTGATGGGCTGGGGCCTGGGCTACTTCGGCCAACCGCACATCCTGGCGCGCTTCATGGCCGCCGATTCGGTCAAGTCGATCGCCAACGCCCGTCGCATCTCCATGACCTGGATGATCCTGTGCCTGGGCGGTACCGTGGCCGTGGGCTTCTTCGGCATCGCCTACTTCTCGGCGCATCCCGACGTGGCCGGTCCTGTGACCGAGAACCCTGAGCGGGTGTTCATCGAACTGGCCAAGCTGCTGTTCAACCCATGGATCGCCGGTGTGCTGCTGTCGGCCATCCTGGCGGCGGTCATGAGTACCCTGAGCTGCCAGCTGCTGGTGTGCTCCAGCGCCCTGACCGAAGACTTCTACAAGGCGTTCCTGCGCAAGGGCGCGTCCCAGCTGGAACTGGTCTGGGTCGGCCGGGCCATGGTGCTGGTGGTGGCGCTGGTCGCCATCGCCATGGCCGCCAACCCGGAAAACCGCGTACTGGGCCTGGTGAGCTATGCCTGGGCCGGTTTCGGCGCGGCCTTCGGTCCTGTGGTGCTGATCTCGGTCCTGTGGAAAGGCATGACCCGCAACGGCGCACTGGCTGGGATCGTGGTCGGCGCCGTGACCGTGATCCTGTGGAAGCACTTCGCCCTGCTGGGCCTGTACGAAATCATCCCGGGCTTCATCTTCGCCAGCCTGGCGATCGTCCTGGTGAGCAAGCTGGGCGCACCGAGTGCCGGCATGGTCCAGCGCTTCGAAGCCGCCGAGAAGGATTTCAAGCTCAACCACTGAGTGCCTGATCCGGCCCCTGTCTTTTCGGGGACACAATGAAAACGGCCCGCCGCGGTGACGCAGCGGGCCGTTTTTTTCGCCTTCTGAAGCCGCAGCAGGCTGCGAGCGAACGTAGAGAAGGGTGGCCGTGGCGGGCGCGGCTCAGTGCAGCTCAGCGTCGGGCTGGTTGAGGAAGATCAGCACGCCGAGGATCGCCATGTAGAACTTGAACGCCGCTTCCTGGCCGTTCCAGGTGGCGGACTGCCACATCATGAACCACTCCCCGCCCACCACCATGAAACCGAAGAACCAGACGCAGAAACCCAGGCAGAAGCCGGCGATGGCCCAATGCTTGGCGCGATTGAAGTCGCAGGCAGCGCCGTGGCGTGCACGCCACAGGCGGGCGCCGCCGAGCACCAGCAGCACGCCGGTCGCGGCTTCGCCGGCGATGATCAGCCAGTAGCCGGCATTCCACAGCAGCGGCTGGGTGATGGCCCGGCCGGTAGCGCTGCTGCCCGCAAAGACGCTGTCCATGCTCAGCACGTGCTGGACGAAGGCGAAGTTGGAACCGTAGTCGCTGATGTTGTTGTAGGCCACCAGCAGGGCGAAGGCGGCGACCGCGAGGGTCATGGTGATCTTTACGTAGCGCACGAGCATGTCAGGGTCCTTTGATAGGGAAACGATCCTTGGGGGGAGGGGGATCCTGGGAGGGTATGGCGAGGGCAGCTTAGTGGCGCGGGGAAAGAGGAGCAAGGGCCCCGCCGGTGCGGGCGGGGCCGGTTTGGATCAGGCTTGGCGCAGGGCCTGGTCCAGGTCTTCGAGCAGGTCCTCGATGGCTTCGATACCCACCGAGAGGCGGATCATCTCCGGCTTGACCCCGGCCTTGGCCTGTTCCTGTTCGTTCATCTGCCGGTGGGTGGTGGAGGCCGGGTGGCAGGCCAGGGACTTGGCGTCGCCGATGTTCACCAGGCGCTTGAAGATCTGCAGCGCATCGTAGAAACGTACGCCCGCCTCGTAGCCGCCCTTGAGGCCGAAGGAGAGGATCGCCGACGGCTTGCCCTGCATGTATTTGCGCGCCAGTTCGTGATGCGGATGGTCCTCCAGGCCCGCATAGCTGACCCAGGCCACCAGCGGGTGGGCCTTGAGGAACTGCGCCACCTTGAGGGCGTTGTCGGTATGGCGCTCCATGCGCAGGGCCAGGGTCTCCAGGCCTTGCAGCAACAGGAAGGCATTCATGGGCGCCAGGGCCGCGCCGGTGTTGCGCAGCGGCACGGTGCGGGCCCGGGCGACGAAGGCCGCCGGGCCGAACTTCTCGGTGTAGACCACGCCGTGATAGGCCGGCTCGGGGGTATTGAGGCTGGCGAACTTCCGTGGGTGCTCGGCCCAGGGGAAGTTGCCACTGTCGACGATCACGCCGCCCAGGGCGTTGCCATGGCCACCCACGTACTTGGTCACCGAATGCACGACGATGTCGGCGCCGAACTGGATCGGCTTGCACAGGATCGGCGTGGCCACGGTGTTGTCCACCATCAGCGGCACGCCCCGGGCGTGGGCGACCTGGGCCAGGCCTTCGATATCGACGATGTTGCCCGCCGGGTTGCCGATGCTCTCGCAGTACACCGCCTTGGTGTTGTCGTCGATCAGTTCGGCGATGGCCTCGGGGGAGTCGTCGCGGGCGAAGCGCACTTCGACGCCGAAGCTGGGCAGCAGGTGGGCGAACAGGGTATAGGTGCCGCCGTACAGTTGCGGGGTGGAGACGATGTTGTCGCCGGCCTGGGTCAGGGTCTGGATGGCGTAGTGGATCGCGGCGCTACCGGCCGATACCGCCAGCGCCGCGACCCCGCCTTCCAGGGCGGCGATGCGCTGTTCCAGCACATCGTTGGTGGGATTCATGATCCGGGTATAGATGTTGCCCGGCACATCGAGGTTGAACAGGTCGGCACCGTGCTGGGCGTTGTCGAACTCGAAGGCGACGTTCTGGTAGATGGGCACGGCCACGGCCTTGGTGGCGGGGTCCGACTTGAATCCATGGTGCAGCGCAATCGTTGCGTCTTTCATAAATTCTCAACTCAGTAGCAGTCCATTAATGAGCACAGCCAGGCAGGGTCGTGCCCGTACAGCAGTCAGTGGTCCCTTGTGTCTGAGTCGCCAGCAACCGCTTGGTGCACTGCCGCTTGGTCGCGGCAGGCGGGTCAGTGTCCATCAGGCGTGGCGGATGGGCAAGCTGGCGCGCCGTGCTGGGCGAATGCGATGGCCTGTCCTGACGCGGTCCTTGGCACAGGGTAAACTTGCGCTCCTGCGCAGGAGCAACCATGAACTATCGTCACGCCTTCCATGCCGGCAATCACGCCGACGTCTTCAAACACCTGACCCTGACCCGCCTCATCGCCCTGATGTCGCGCAAGGAGCAGCCGTTCGCCTATATCGACAGTCATGCCGGTATCGGCCTGTACGACCTCAAGGGCGACCAGGCGACACGCACCGGCGAGTACCTGGAGGGCATCGCCCGGCTGTGGGGCGCGGACGACCTGCCGGAGCTGACCGCCGACTACATGCGCGTGCTGCGCCGGCTGAACCCGGATGGCGAGCTGCGCTACTACCCCGGTTCCCCGGAGCTGGCCCGGCGCCTGATGCGCAACCAGGACCGGGCGCTGCTCAACGAGAAGCATCCCGAGGATGGCCTGCTGCTCAAGGACAACATGAAGGGCGACCGGCGAGTGGCGGTACACCTGGGCGAGGGCTGGCATGTGGCCCGGGCGCTGCTGCCGGTGGCGGAGAAGCGGGCGGTGATGTTGATCGACCCGCCGTTCGAGCAGCTCGACGAGATGCAGCGTTGCGCCGCGTCGATGAAGGAAGCCATCGGTCGCATGCGCCAGACCGTGGCGGCCATCTGGTATCCGGTCAAGGACCAGCGCGCCCTGCGCCGTTTCTACCAGGACCTGGCCGGCACTGGCGCGCCGAAGCTGCTGCGGGTGGAATTGCTGGTGCATCCGCTGGACACGCCCAACAGCCTCAACGGTTCGGGCCTGGCCATCGCCAACCCGCCGTGGGGCCTGGAGAAGGAACTGCGCGAGCTGCTGCCCTGGCTGTCGCAAAAGCTCGGCCAGACCCAGGGCGGCTGGCAGATGGACTGGCTGATCGCCGAAGAGCAGCGGTAAGTTGCAAGCTGCAAGCTGCAGCGCTACCACTTGCAGCTTGAGGCTTGCAGCTGCTTTAGATCGGGCAGGTCACCCCGGTACCGCCGATACCGCAATAACCTTCCGGATTCTTCGCCAGGTACTGCTGGTGATAAGCCTCGGCGAAGTAGACGGTCGGCGCCTCTTCGATCTCGGTGGTGATGGTGCCCAGGCCTGCCTTGGTCAGCTCGGCCTGGAATACCTCCTTGCTGTGCAGCGCCTGCTGCAGCTGGGTCGGGTTGGTGGTGTAGATCACCGAGCGGTACTGGGTGCCGATATCGTTGCCCTGGCGCATGCCCTGGGTCGGGTTGTGCAGTTCCCAGAACATCGCCAGCAGTTCTTTGTAGCTGACCTTGGCCTTGTCATACACCACCAGCACCACTTCGGTGTGGCCGGTCAGGCCCGAGCAGACCTCTTCATATGTCGGGTTCGGCGTGAAGCCGCCGGCGTAACCGACCACGGTGCTGACCACGCCCTCGCGCTGCCAGAAGCGACGTTCGGCGCCCCAGAAACAGCCCAGGCCGAAGATCGCGAAGTCGACGTCCTGGAAGAACGGACCCAGCAGCGGGGTGTCTTCGAAGACAAAGTGCTTTTCAGGCAGTGTCATCGGGGTTTCGCGGCCAGGCAGAGCTTGTTCTTTGGTAGGTAGCACGTTTTTGTTCACCAGAATTTCCGAGCGCAAGACCATGTAGCAGTCCTCCAGTCAGTTGGATTGTCGTTATTCAGACCTGCAGTTTGCCCGAGTGTCGCGACGCTGTCAGGCGATTGGCCCGCGCGGATAACGCTTGAGCCTGGCGATCAGCTCGGTGCCGGGTATCGGCCGGTCGAACAGGTAGCCCTGGCCGACGTCGCAGCGATGGCGGCGCAGGAAGGCCAGCTGCTCGGCGGTCTCGATGCCTTCGGCGACCACCTTGATCTTCAGGTTGTGGGCCATGGCGATCACCGCCGAGGTGATCTCCATGTCGTCCTGGTTGTCCGGGATGTCGTGGATGAAGCTGCGATCGATCTTGATGATATCGATGGGGAATTTCTTCAGGTAGCTCAGGGACGAATAGCCGGTGCCGAAGTCGTCCATGGCCAGGGTCAGGCCGAGCTTCTTCAGCTGTTCGAGTTGCTGGTGGGTGTCGTCGGTGGCTTCCAGCAGCAGGCCTTCGGTCAGTTCCAGCTCCAGCAGCGAGGAGGGCAGTTGCTCCTCCTTGAGGATGCCGGCGATGGAGGCCACCAGGTCCGGGTCGGAGAACTGCTTGGGCGACAGGTTGATGGCCACGTGCAGGTTGCCCATGCCGGCGGCGGTCAGTTGCTTGCTCATGCGGCAGGCCTGGCGGGCGATCCACTTGCCGATGGGGATGATCAGCCCGGTTTCCTCTGCCACGCTGATGAACTGGTCCGGGCGGATCATGCCTTTCTCCGGATGATTCCAGCGCAGCAGCGCCTCCATGCCCAGCAGCCGGCCGCTGCGCAGGCACAGCTTGGGCTGGTAGAACACGTCCAGTTCGTTCTGGGTCAGGGCCCGGCGCAGGTTGTTCTCGACGAACAGCTTGTAGCTGGCCTCGGCGTTCAGGGCTTCGGTGAACACCTGCACCTGGTGCTTGCCGTTGGCCTTGGCCTTGTGCAGCGCCAGGCCGGCGTTGCGCATCAAGGTCTGTGGATCGCGGCCGTGCAGCGGCGCGCTGGCCAGGCCCACGGAGCCGGTGACGCTGATCAACTGGTTGTCGACGAACATCGGCTTGTCCAGGGTCATCAGCAACTGGCTGGCGATCTGTTGGCCGGCTTCCAGGTCGGTGTTGTCCAGCAGCACGGCGAACTCATTGCTGGCGAAGCGCGCCAGGCTGCCGCTGGGGCTCAGGCTGTTGCGCAGGCGCCGGGCCAGGCTGATCAGCAGTTTGTCGCCGGTCTGGTGGCCGAGGCTGTCGTTGATCCGCTTGAAGTTGTCGATGTCCACCAGCAGCAGGCTGATCGGGGTATCGCTATCCCGGGCGAAGCGTTCATCCAGGTTGCGGATGAATGCGGGGCGGTTGCCCAGGTTGGTCAGGTTGTCGGTGTAGGCCAGGCGCTCGATGCGCTGCTGGGCCAGCTTGGTCTGGGTGATGTCTTCGTAGATGCCGATGTAGTGGGTCAGCTCGCGGTTGTCGCCATAGACCTTGGAAATCGACAGCTGGCCCCAGTACGGCTCGAGGTTCTTGCGCCGGCTCTTGAACTCGCCCTGCCAGCTATTGCTCTTGGCCAGGCTGGAAGGGGCGTCGAACAGCAGTTCGCTGAGGTTCTCCAGGGCCGGTAATTCCGACAGGCGGTGACCGTGGACTTCCTCGGTGCTGTATTGGGTGATCGCCGTGAAGCTGGGGTTGACGTATTCCACCACGCCATCGCAGTTGACCAGCAGGAAGGCGTTGGCGCTCTGTTCCACGGCTCGCTGGAACAGGTGCAGGGCGCTGGTGGCGGCCCGGCGATTGTGGTTGTTGATGACCTGGGCGAACTGGTCGGCCAGCTCGCCGGCGAAGGCGATCTCGTCCGACTGCCAGGCGCGGGTGGTACCGGTTTGTTCCAGGCACAGCACCCCGACCACCTGGCCATCGATGCGGATGCTGGCGTCGAGCATGGCGTTCACGTTCCGTGGGCGCAGGCTCTCGGCCATTTCCCGGGTGCGAGGGTCGCGCATGGCGTTCTGGGCATCGATGGCGCGGCAACTGTGCAGGGCTTCCATGTAGTCCGGGAAGCTGCTGGCGTCGATGGCGTCGGGCAGGTGGTATTCCTGGGTGGCCCGATGGTAGGCCGCGATCGGCTCCAGGCGCTGGCCTTCCAGGTTCCAGATGCTGGCGCAGTCGATCTGGTAGATGTCGCAGGCACTGCGGGTGATCAGCTCGGCGGCTTCCTTCAGGGAATTGCCGCTGCTGTAGCGCTGGCGGGTCAGTAGCAGGATCAGGTCCTGCTGAGCCCGTACCCGTTCCAGGTGCTGCAGTTGTTCCTGCTGGGCCCGTTGGTTGAGTTCCAGGGCGATCTGCAGGCGGCTGTTCTGGGTTTCCAGGTCCGGGGGCGGTGCCGGCGGAGTATTGCCGAACAGGCCCTCGACCACCAGCAGGTAGCCACGCAGCAGGTGCCGGTTGTGCTGTTTGTAGGCTTCGCCCAGTTCCAGGATGCTCAGGGGGCCTTGGACGGTGTGCAGGGTGTAGCGGACCAGGTAATGGGAGGCGCTGGCCAGTTGCTGCTGGATGTTGTCATGCAGTTGATAGCGCGCTTCGGGCTCCATCAGGCTGGCATAGGGCGAGCCGATCAGGGCGCAAAGTTCCACGGCGGGCAGGCCGAACTGGCGTTCGCAATTGGGATCGAGAAACAGTAGCGCCCAGCTCGCTTCATTCAGCCGTTCGAAACGCAACATGCCGAGCCGCGAAGGCACAGGCAATTGCGTCACTACCTCGGCCACCATACGGCTGGCGGCATCGGGTTGGCTTTTCATGGGGAAACTCGCTTCGAAATTGCTGATCGCGCCGGGCTCACGCCCTCTTTACTGTTGCCTGCGGCAAGGTTGCATCATGGCGCATCGACTGACAAGAGAGATGAAGGCCAAGTGCTATAAAGCTTTATATCGGCAGCCAAGGGGATTTCTGCAAAGTTACTTTTCGCCACTTGCATGGTTCGGTCCATGGCGGGGTCCTGGGTGTTTTTCCGGAAAAAAAAGCCCCGCCAGATTGACGGGGTTGAGGTGCGAGCGTGGCGCTCGAAAAAGGCGGCGGTGCCGGCCCTCCCGTGACAGGAGGGTCGGCTCGCGAGTTACAGCAGGATGGTACGGATGTCCGCCAGCAGGTCGCTCAGGCGCTTGGTGAAGCGCGCGGCGGCTGCGCCGTTGATCACCCGGTGATCGTAGGACAGCGACAGTGGCAGCATCAGCTTCGGTTGGAAGGCCTTGCCGTCCCACACCGGTTGGATGGTGGCCTTGGAAACACCGAGGATCGCCACTTCCGGCGCGTTGACGATCGGCGTGAAGCCGGTGCCGCCAATGTGGCCGAGGCTGGAGATGGTGAAGCAGGCGCCTTGCATCTCGTCCGAGGAGAGTTTCTTGGTCCGGGCTTTTTCCGCCAGGGAAGCTGCCTCGGCCGCCAGTTGCAGCAGGCTCTTCTGGTCGACGTTCTTGATCACGGGGACCAGCAGGCCATCCGGGGTGTCCACGGCGAAGCCGATGTGCACATACTTCTTGCGAATGATCGCCTTGCCGCTTGGGGCCAGGGAACTGTTGAAGTCCGGCAGTTCCTTGAGCAGGTGGGCGCAGGACTTGAGCAGCAGCGGCAGGACTGTCAGCTTGACGCCAGCTTTCTCGGCCACGGCCTTCTGGGCAACGCGGAAGGCTTCCAGCTCGGTGATGTCGGCGGAGTCGAACTGGGTCACGTGCGGTACGTTCAGCCAGCTGCGGTGCAGGTTGGAAGCGCCGACCTGCATCAGGCGGGTCATGGCCACTTCTTCGACTTCACCGAACTTGCTGAAGTCCACGGCCGGGATCGGCGGGATGCCGGCACCACCGGTCGCGCCGGCGGCTGGAGCTTCCTTGGCCTTCTGCATCATGGCCTTGACGTAGACCTGCACGTCCTCCTTGAGGATCCGGCCATGCGGGCCACTGGCGCTCACGGCGCTCAGTTCGACGCCGAATTCGCGGGCCAGCTGGCGCACGGCCGGGCCGGCGTGCACCTTGGCACCTGGCTTGGCAGGCGCGGCAGCTGCTGCGGCGACTGGTGCTGGTGCGGCTGGAGCGGCTTCGGCCTTGGCAGGCGCAGGGGCGGCAGCCGGAGCAGGCGCGGCAGGCGCCGGAGCGGCTGCAGGAGCCGCGCCCTTGACCTTGAGCTTGAGGATCAGGTCGCCGGTACCGACTTCGTCGTCCAGCTTGATCGATACGCTTTCCACGATGCCGGCGGCTGGCGATGGGATTTCCATGCTGGCCTTGTCGGATTCGAGGGTGATCAGCGACTGGTCGGCTTCGACGCTGTCGCCGGCCTTGACCATGACTTCGATGATCTTGGCCTTGCCGGCCGAGCCAATGTCCGGAACGTGGATATCCTGCACGCTGTCGGCCGCCGCTGGCGCGGGAGCGGCAGCCGGGGCAGGTGCAGCGGCAGGCGCGGCCGCAGGAGCCTGGGCTGGAGCGGCGGCAGGGGCCGCGGCGCCTGCCACTTCCAGGTCCAGGATCAGGTCGCCGGTACCGACTTCATCGTTGAGCTTGACGCTGATGGCCTTGACCACGCCGGCGGCTGGCGATGGGATCTCCATGCTGGCCTTGTCGGACTCGAGGGTGATCAGCGACTGGTCGGCCTCGACGCTGTCGCCGACCTTGACCTGGAGCTCGATGATCTGGGCCTTGCCCGAGGAGCCGATGTCCGGCACGTGCACTTGCTGCACCGAAGTGCCGGCAGGTGCGGCGCTCGGCGCAGCGGCAGGCGCTGCCGGTGCCGGCGCGGCCTCGGCCTTTGGCGCTTGGGCGGCAGGTGCAGGGGCCGCAGCGGCGGCGCCCTCGACGTCCAGTTCCAGCAGTTCGTCGCCTTCTTTCAGGCGGTCGCCCAGCTTCACTTTCACGCTCTTGACCACGCCGGCGCTCGGGGCAGGGATTTCCATGCTCGCCTTGTCCGACTCCAGGGTCAGGATGCTCTGGTCGGCTTCGATGCGATCGCCGACTTTCACCATCAGTTCGATTACTTCACCTTCACCGCTGCCGATGTCAGGTACGCGAATGAGTTCACTCACAAAAAGTCTCCTCAGCAATCCAGTGGGTTGCGTTTTTCCGGGTCGATACCGAACTTGGCGATGGCCTCGGCCACGACCTTGGGTTCGATGTCGCCACGGTCAGCCAGGGCTTCCAGGGCTGCCAGCACCACGAAGTGACGGTCGACTTCGAAGAAGTGACGCAGTTTCTTGCGGCTGTCGCTGCGGCCGAAACCGTCGGTGCCCAGGACCTTGAATTCCTTGGATGGGACCCATTGGCGGATTTGTTCGGCGAACAGCTTCATGTAGTCGGTGGAGGCGATGACCGGCCCTTTGCGACCGCTCAGGCATTCTTCGACGTAGCTCCGCTGTGGCTTCTGGCCCGGGTGCAGGCGGTTGCTGCGTTCCACGGCCAGGCCGTTGCGGCGCAGTTCGTTGAAGCTGGTCACGCTCCACACGTCGGCGGCGACGTTGAACTCGTCACGCAGGATCTTCGCCGCTTCGCGGACTTCGCGCAGGATGGTGCCGGAGCCCATCAGCTGCACGTGGTGCGCGGCATCGCGGGTGTCTTCCTCGAGCAGGTACATGCCCTTGATGATGCCTTCCTCGACACCTTCGGGCATGGCTGGCTGCTGATACGACTCGTTCATCACGGTGATGTAGTAGAAGACGTCCTGCTGCTCTTCGGTCATCTTCTTCATGCCGTCCTGGATGATCACCGCCAGCTCGTAGCCGTAGGTCGGATCGTAGGTGCGGCAGTTCGGGATGGTGCCGGCCAGCATGTGGCTGTGACCGTCTTCGTGCTGCAGGCCTTCACCGTTGAGGGTGGTACGGCCGGCGGTGCCGCCGATCAGGAAGCCACGGGTACGGCTGTCGCCAGCGGCCCAGGCCAGGTCGCCGATCCGCTGGAAGCCGAACATCGAGTAGAAGATGTAGAACGGCAGCATCGGCTGGTTGTGGCTGGAGTACGAAGTACCGGCAGCGATGAAGGAACTCATGGCGCCCGCTTCGTTGATGCCTTCCTCGAGGATCTGGCCCTTCTTGTCTTCCTTGTAGAACATCACCTGGTCTTTATCGACTGGCTCGTAGAGCTGGCCGACCGAGGAGTAGATGCCCAGCTGGCGGAACATGCCTTCCATACCGAAGGTACGGGCTTCGTCCGGGATGATCGGCACGATGCGCGGGCCGATTTCCTTGTCCTTGACCAGCTGCGCCAGGATGCGCACGAAGGCCATGGTGGTGGAGATTTCACGGTCGCCGGAACCATCGAGGATCGCCTTGAGGGTATCCAGTGGTGGCGTCGGCACGCTGAAGCTCATGGCGCGGCGCTGCGGCACGAAGCCACCCAGCGCGGTGCGGCGCTCGCTCAGGTAGCGGGCCTCGGCGCTGCCGGCTTCCGGCTTGAAGAACGGCAGGTGTTCCAGGTCTTCGTCCTTGACCGGGATGTCGAAGCGGTCGCGGAACAGCTTCAGGCTCTCGACGTCGACCTTCTTGGTGTTGTGCGCGGTGTTCTTCGCTTCGCCGGCGCCGGTGCCATAACCCTTGATGGTCTTGGCCAGGATGACGGTCGGCTGCTCTTTGTGGTTGACCGCCTGGTGGTAGGCCGCATAGACCTTGTACGGGTCGTGGCCACCGCGGTTGAGTTTCCAGATCTCGTCGTCGGACAGATCGGCAACCATCGCCTTGAGTTCAGGGGTGTTGAAGAAGTGCTCGCGGACGAACGCGCCGTCCTTGGCCTTGTAGTTCTGGTACTCGCCGTCGATGACTTCGTCCATGCGGCGCTGCAGGATGCCGTCGACGTCCTTGGCCAGCAGTGGGTCCCAGAAGCGGCCCCAGATGACCTTGGTGACGTTCCACTGGGCACCACGGAACACGCCTTCGAGTTCCTGGATGATCTTGCCGTTGCCGCGAACCGGGCCGTCGAGGCGCTGCAGGTTGCAGTTGATGACGAAGATCAGGTTGTCCAGCTTCTCGCGGCCAGCCAGGGAGATGGCGCCCAGGGCTTCCGGCTCGTCGCACTCGCCGTCGCCCAGGAAGCACCAGACCTTCTGCTTGCCGGCAGGGATGAAGCCGCGAGCCTCCAGGTACTTCATGAAGCGTGCCTGGTAGATCGCCTGGATCGGGCCCAGGCCCATGGAAACGGTCGGGAACTGCCAGAAGTCAGGCATCAGCCATGGGTGTGGATAGGACGACAGGCCGTTGCCATCCACTTCCTGGCGGAAGTTGTTCATCTGTTCTTCGCTGATGCGGCCTTCCATGAAGGCGCGAGCGTAGACGCCAGGGGAGGTGTGGCCCTGGAAGTAGATCAGGTCGCCGCCGTGCTCGTCGGTCGGGGCCTGGAAGAAATAGTTGAAGCCGATGTCGTACAGGGTGGCGCTGGAGGCGAAGCTGGAGATGTGACCGCCCAGGTCGGAATCCCTCAGGTTCGTGCGCATCACCATGGCCATCGCGTTCCAGCGCACCAGCGAGCGAATGCGGCGTTCCATGAACAGGTCGCCAGGCATGCGTGCTTCGTGGGTGACGGGGATAGTGTTGCGATAAGGCGTGGTGATGGCGTAGGGCAGTTGCGAGCCGCTGCGGGTCGCGAGTTCACCCATGCGGGTCATCAGGTAGTGAGCGCGGTCTTCGCCTTCTTTGTCGAGAACCGATTCCAGGGCGTCCAGCCATTCCTGGGTTTCGACGGGATCGAGGTCTTGCATGGCTTGCTCCAGGGCGGAAAGGCTTCCAGAATCGGTTGCCTGAGTTTGCGACTGGCCTTGTGGGCAGACGTTATGAATTCTTGGATTGCCGGAGGTTGCTCCAGCGATGTGTAGTTTTACTACAAATCATCGACCGTTTCAGCCTTTCGAATGTATAGACGAGTAGTAAAACTACAGAAGAATGGCTCGTGGCCTCCTGCTGTGTTGTGAGAATAATCGTTACTCTTGGTCAATGAATGACGCGGATAGATGGTGGGTTGATGCTGGCTGCTAAAAAAAATCTATTTTCAGCTATTTCTAACTTTTGTTCGACAGTCCGCCGCTGCTTGTCCTCTACCTCTCCCTCAGCCTGCACGTTCCACGCCCATCAAGGATAGCCCATGAGCCTGCCCTCGCTTGCCCAAGTCCCCGCGATTCTCCTGCCACTGGTCAGCCGTGCGGAGCAGTCGTTTCGCAATGCGGTGGCCGCCCTGGAAGATGACGCCGCAGTGGCGGACTGGAGTGCCGAGCGATGGGGCGAATTCGCCCGGGTTTGTGCCGCCAGCGACTTCGTCATCGATCAGAGCCTGCGTGATCCCTCGATGCTGCTGGAGCTGGTCCGTTCCGGCGAGCTGGATCGCGGTTTCGCCCCGGGCGAGCTATGCGCGCAGATCGCCGCGGCGGTGCAGGCGGCCGAGACCGAAGACCAACTGGGGCGAGTGCTGCGTCGCCAGCGCACCCGGCAGCAGGTGCGGATCATCTGGCGCGACCTGACCCGCCAGGCGGACCTGGTGCAGACCTGCCGCGATCTTTCCGACCTGGCCGATGCCTGCATCGACCAGGCCTACCAATGGTTGTACCTGCGCCATTGCCAGCAGTTCGGCGTGCCCACCGGCCACCGCAGCGGCGAGCCACAGCAGATGGTCATCCTGGGCATGGGCAAGCTGGGGGCCGTGGAACTCAACCTGTCGTCGGACATCGACCTGATCTTCGCCTACCCCGAAGGCGGCGAGACCGTCGGGGCCAAGCGGGGGCTGGACAACCAGGAGTTCTTCATCCGCCTGGGGCAACGCCTGATCAAGGCCCTGGACCCGATGACCGTCGACGGCTTCGTGTTTCGCGTCGATATGCGCCTGCGTCCCTATGGCTCCTCGGGGGCCCTGGTCCTGAGCTTCAATGCCCTGGAACAGTACTACCAAGACCAGGGGCGCGACTGGGAACGCTACGCGATGATCAAGGCGCGGGTGGTGGCCGGCGACCAGGCCTCCGGCGCCCAATTGCTGGAATTGCTGCGGCCCTTCGTCTACCGCCGTTACCTGGACTTTTCCGCCATCGAGGCGCTGCGCACCATGAAGCAGCTGATCCAGCAGGAAGTGCGGCGCAAGGGCATGGCCGACAACATCAAGCTGGGCTCGGGCGGTATCCGTGAAGTGGAGTTCATCGCCCAGGCGTTCCAGCTGATCCATGGCGGTCGCGACCTGAGCTTGCAGCAGCGTCCTCTATTAAAGGTATTGGGGACCCTGGAAGGGCAGGGCTACCTGCCGCCGGCGGTGGTCGGCGAGCTGCGCGAGGGTTATGAATTCCTGCGCTATACCGAGCATGCGATCCAGGCCATCGCCGACCGCCAGACCCAGATGCTCCCGGACAATCCCCAGGACCAGGCGCGGGTCGCCTTCATGCTGGGGTTTGCCGACTGGGAGGCCTTCCATGAGCGATTGATGCATTGGCGGGCCCGGGTGGAATGGCATTTCCGCCAGGTGATCGCCGATCCCGATGAAGACGAAGGTGCCCAGAGCGAGGTCGTGGTGGGCGGCGAGTGGCTGCCGTTGTGGGAAGAAGCCCAGGATGAAGAAGCGGCTTGCCGCCAATTGCAGGACGCTGGTTTCGTCGATGCGCCCAAGGCCTTGCGGGCCCTGGCCAGCCTGCGCGGCAGTGCGCAGTTGCGGGCCATGCAGCGCCTGGGGCGCGAACGGCTGGATGCCTTCATTCCACGCCTGCTGGCCCAGGCGGTGGAACATGCCAGCCCGGACCTGGTGCTGGAGCGGGTGCTGCCCCTGGTGGAGGCGGTGGCGCGGCGCTCGGCCTACCTGGTATTGCTCACCGAGAACCCTGGCGCGTTGCGCCGCCTGTTGACCTTGTGCGCGGCCAGCCCATGGATTGCCGAGCAGATCACCCGCTTCCCGCTGCTGCTGGATGAGTTGCTCAATGAAGGTCGGCTGTTCAAGCCGCCCCTGGCGCCGGAGCTGGCGGCCGAGCTGCGTGAGCGCCTGACGCGGATTCCCGAGGACGACCTGGAACAGCAGATGGAGGCGTTGCGCCATTTCAAGCTGGCCCATCGCTTGCGCGTGGCGGCATCGGAGATCGCCGGCAGCCTGCCCTTGATGAAGGTCAGCGACTACCTGACCTGGCTGGCCGAGGCGATCCTCGAGCAGGTGTTGGCGCTGGCCTGGCGCCAGACCGTGGCCCGCCATGGTGCGCCGCTGCGTACCGACGGCACCCTGTGCGATCCGGGTTTCATCATCGTCGGCTATGGCAAGGTCGGCGGTATCGAGCTGGGCCACGGGTCCGACCTGGACCTGGTGTTCATCCACGATGGCGATCCCCAGGCCGAGACCGATGGACCCAAGCCCATCGATGGCGCGCAATTCTTCACCCGGCTCGGCCAGCGCATCATCCACCTGCTGACCACCCAGACCAACTCCGGCCAGCTCTACGAGGTGGACATGCGCCTGCGGCCATCCGGCGCTTCGGGCCTGCTGGTCAGTTCCCTGGGGGCCTTCGGCCGGTACCAGGAGAACGAGGCCTGGACCTGGGAGCACCAGGCGCTGGTGCGGGCCCGCGTACTGGTGGGCAGCCAGGATGTCGGCCAGGCTTTCGAAAAGGTCCGGGCCGCCGTGCTGGGCAGGCATCGCGACCTGGCCAAGCTGCGCCAGGAGGTCAGCGATATGCGGGCCAAGATGCGCGACAACCTGGGTAGCCGCCTGACCGCCGCCGGTACGGCCGCCAATGCCTTCGAAGCCACGGCGCCCTTCGACCTCAAGCAGGACGCCGGAGGTATCGTCGATATCGAATTTATGGTGCAATACGCGGCCCTGGCGTGGTCCGAAGAGCACCCGTCATTGCTGCGCTATACCGATAACATCCGCATCCTGGAAGGCCTGGAAGAAGTCGGGCTGATGTCGGCGAGCGATGCCAGCCTGCTGCGCGAGGTCTACAAGGCCTACCGTTCCGCCGCTCATCGACAGGCGTTGCAGAATGAGGCCGGGATCATCACCGGTGATCAATTCGTGACCGAGCGGCGGGAAGTGTTGCGGATTTGGCACGCGCTGGGGCTAAGCTAGGCGGCCTGACAGGGGCCGTCATGTACTCGGCGGGCCTTGCGGCTCGCCAAAACTGAACCGGCGGCTGAGGCCGCGGTGCTGGATTCTCGAGGCGGGGAGGCGTATGCCTCCCCGGCTCGTTTATGGAAACCACATGAATATTCTGATCGTTGGGCCCAGTTGGGTCGGTGACATGGTGATGGCGCAGACACTCTTCGAGTGCCTGAAGCAGCGCCATCCTCAATGCGAGATCGACGTGCTGGCCCCCGAATGGAGCCGGCCGATCCTCGAACGCATGCCCCAGGTGCGCCGGGCCCTGAGTTTCCCCCTGGGCCACGGGGTCCTGGAGCTGGCGACCCGGCGCGGCATCGGCAAATCCCTGGCCGGCCAGTACGATCAGGCCATCCTGCTGCCCAATTCGCTGAAGTCGGCGCTGGTGCCGTTCTTCGCCGGCATTCCCAAGCGCACCGGCTGGCGTGGCGAGTTCCGCTACGGCCTGCTCAACGATGTGCGCAAGCTCGATAAAGAGCGTTATCCGTTGATGATCGAGCGGTTCATGGCCCTGGCCTACGAGCCCGGCGCCGACCTGCCTGCGCCTTATCCCCGGCCCAGCCTGCAGATCGATCCGCAGAGCCGTGACGCGGCCTTGGCCAAGTTCGGCCTGGTCCTGGACCGTCCGGTCCTGGCGCTGTGCCCGGGAGCCGAGTTCGGCGAGGCCAAGCGCTGGCCGTCGGAGCACTACGCCCAGGTGGCCGAGGCCAGGATCCGTGACGGTTGGCAGGTCTGGCTGTTCGGCTCGAAGAACGATCACGCCGTGGGCGAGGAAATCCGCAGCCGGCTGATTCCCGGCCTGCGCGAGGAGTCGGTCAACCTCAGTGGCGAGACCTCCCTGGCCGAGGCCATCGACCTGCTGTCCTGTGCCGATTCCGTGGTGTCCAACGACTCCGGGCTGATGCACGTGGCCGCCGCGTTGAACCGTCCGCTGGTGGCGGTGTACGGCTCCACCTCGCCGGGTTTCACCCCGCCCCTGGCCGATCAGGTCGAAGTGGTGCGCCTGGGTATCGAATGCAGTCCGTGCTTTGACCGCACCTGCCGCTTCGGCCATTACAACTGCCTGCGCCAGTTGATGCCGCAGTCGGTGAACGAGGCCCTGCAGCGGTTGCAGGGCACTGCGGTCGAGGTTCGATAAGTTGCGGGTACTGTTGATCAAGACCTCTTCCCTGGGTGACGTGATTCACGCCTTGCCGGCCGTCACCGATGCCGCGCGGGCGATCCCGGGGATCAAGTTCGACTGGGTGGTGGAAGAGGGTTTCGCCGAGATTCCCACCTGGCACCCGGCGGTAGGCAAGGTGATCCCGGTGGCGATCCGCCGCTGGCGCAAGAATATCTGGCAGACCATCAAGAGCGGCGAGTGGCGGCGCTTCAAGCAGAGCGTGCGCTCGACCAAGTACGACCTGGTGATCGATGCCCAGGGCCTGCTCAAGAGCGCCTGGCTGACCCGCTACGTGCGCGCGCCGGTGGCCGGGCTGGACAAGCATTCGGCCCGCGAGCCGCTGGCTTCGCGTTTTTATTCCCGGCGCCTGGCGGTGGCCCGTGGGCAGCATGCCGTGGAGCGGGTGCGCCAGCTGTTCGCCTTGGCCCTGGGTTATGACCTGCCCCAGGGGATGGGCGACTACGGCCTGGATGCCGAAAAGCTGGTGGAGCTGCCACGCAAGAATCCTTTCGTGCTGTTCCTGCATGGCACCACCTGGGACACCAAGCACTGGCCCGAAGCCTACTGGCGCGAGCTGGCCGAGCGCATGGGCATGTTCGGGGTCGAGGTCAAGTTGCCCTGGGGCAATGTCGCCGAGAAGGCCCGGGCCGAGCGTATCGCCAGCGGCCTGAAGAACGCCACGGTACTGCCCAGGCTGAACCTGGCCGGCGTGGCCCGGGTGCTGGTCGACGCCCGGGCCTGTGTCGCCGTGGATACCGGGCTGGGGCACCTTGCCGCCGCCCTGGATGTGCCCACCATCTCGCTGTTCGGCCCGACCAATCCGGGGCTGACCGGTGCCTATGGGCGGATGCAGATCCACCTGGGGAGCAACTTCCCCTGTGCCCCTTGCCTGCAGAAGCAGTGCACCTACCAGCCGACCGCCGTGGACCGGCAGCGGTTCGATCTCAAGCGCGAGTGGCCCCTGTGCTTTACCCGCCTCAACCCCGAGCGTGTCGCCAGCCGACTGAGCGCCTTGTTATTGGCTGAGGAGCCACGCTGATGCAATTGGCTTTTGTCCTTTATAAGTATTTTCCCTTTGGCGGCTTGCAGCGCGATTTCATGCGCATTGCCCTGGAGTGCCAGCGGCGCGGCCACCAGATCCGCGTCTATACCCTGATCTGGGAAGGTGACGTGCCCCCTGGTTTCGAGGTACTGGTGGCGCCGGTCAAGGCGCTGTTCAACCATCATCGCAATGAAAAACTCAGTGCCTGGATGGCGGCCGACCTGGCCAAGCGTCCGGTGGACCGGCTGGTGGGCTTCAACAAGATGCCCGGGCTGGATGTCTACTACGCGGCCGATGGCTGCTTCGAGGACAAGGCGCAGAACCTGCGGCATTCCCTGTACCGGCGCTGGGGTCGCTACCGGCATTTCGCCGAGTATGAACGGGCGGTGTTCGCCAGGGATGCCAAGACCGAGATCCTGATGATCTCCGAAGTCCAGCAACCGCTGTTCATCAAGCACTACGACACCCCGCTGTCGCGTTTCCACCTGCTGCCACCCGGGATTGCCCAGGACCGTCGGGCGCCGGCCAACGCGGCCGAGATCCGTGCCGGGTTCCGCCGCGAGTTCGACCTCAAGGACGACGACCTGCTGCTGGTGCAGATCGGTTCCGGGTTCAAGACCAAGGGCGTGGATCGCAGCCTCAAGGCCCTGGCGGCCTTGCCTGCGGCGCTGAAGAAACGCACCCGGCTATTTGTAATCGGCCAGGACGACCCCAAGGTATTCCAGGTGCAGAGCGCCGCCCTGGGGTTGAGTGACCAGGTGCAGTTCATGAAGGGGCGCAGCGATATCCCGCGTTTCCTGTTGGGCGCCGACCTGCTGATCCACCCGGCCTACAACGAAAATACCGGGACCGTGCTGCTGGAGGCCCTGGTCGCCGGCCTGCCGGTGCTGGTCAGCGCGGTTTGCGGTTATGCCCACTACATCGCCGAGGCCGAAAGCGGCCTGGTGCTGGATGAACCGCTGGAGCAGGCGCAGCTCAACCAATACCTCACCACCATGTTGACCGACGATGCTGCACGCGCGACCTGGAGCCGAAACGGCCTGGCGTTCGCCGAGACGGCCGACCTCTACAGCATGCCGCAGCACGCTGCGGATGTGATTCTGGCGGAGCAACACCGATGAAGTTGATGCTTGCCGAGCCCTTCAAGAGCCTCTGGGCTGGACGCGATGCGTTCACCGCCGTCGAGGAGCTCAAGGGCCAGGTCTATCGCGAGCTGGAAGCGCGCCGTACCTTGCGTACGGAAGTCGCCGGCCGTGGGTATTTCGTGAAGATCCACCGGGGGATCGGCTGGGGCGAGATCGCCAAGAACCTGGTGACCGCCAAGCTGCCGGTGCTGGGTGCCGGTCAGGAATGGCTGGCCCTGGAACGCCTGCACCAGGCCGGTGTGCCCACCATGACCGCCGTGGCCTATGGCGAGCGCGGCGCCAACCCGGCGAACCAGCATTCGTTCATCGTCACCGAGGAGCTGGCGCCGACCATCAGCCTCGAGGACTTCAGTATCGATTGGGTCAAGCAGCCGCCGGCACCTGCGCTCAAGCGGGCGCTGATCGCCGAGGTGGCGCGCATGACCGGCACCATGCATCGCGCCGGGGTCAACCATCGCGACTGCTACATCTGCCACTTCCTGCTGCACACCGACCGACCGATCACTCCGGGGACATTGAAGCTGTCGCTGATCGACCTGCACCGGGCCCAGACCCGTGCGAAGATCACCCGGCGCTGGCGTAACAAGGACCTGGCGGCCCTGTACTTCTCGGCCCTGGATATCGGCCTGACGCGTCGTGACAAGCTGCGCTTCCTCAAGGGTTACTTCCAGCAACCGCTGCGGCGGATTCTCGCCGAGGAGGCGCCGCTGCTGGCCTGGCTCGAGGGCAAGGCTGAAAAACTCTACGCACGCAAGCAAAGGTACGGAGATGCGCTCTGATGGCTAGCTGGAACCTGGACCCTGCCTACCAGGCATTGGCACAAGATTTCGGCAGCCTGGAAGGGGTTTTCGCCCTCGAGGGTGAGCATCTGACTCGCGACCCGCTGTCCGATGTCGTGCGTGTCGAACGTGACGGGGTCAACTATTACGTCAAGCGCTACACCGGTGCCGGCAAGAACCTGCGGCGCTACCTGGGCAAGCCCCGGGTCAAGTTCGAGTGGCAGAACCTCAAGCGCTTCTCCAAGTGGGGCATTCCCACTGCCGAGGTGGTGGCCTGGGGCCTGGAGCGGCGCTGCCTGGCATACTCCCGGGGGGCGATGATCACTCGCGAGCTACCGCGGACCGAGGATTTGTCGGTGCTGGCCGAGCGCAACGACCCCAAGCTCAAGGACCGGCGCTGGGTCGACGGGATCAGCCGCCAGCTGGCTGCCTACACCCGCGTCATGCATGACCATCGTTTCACTCATAACGATCTGAAATGGCGCAACCTGCTGGTCGATGATCAGGACCGCCTGTACCTGATCGACTGTCCGAACGGCGATTTCTGGCGCGGGTTCTGGCTCAAGTACCGGATCACCAAGGACCTGGCCTGCCTGGACAAGGTGGCCAAGTACCATCTTTCCGCCACCCAGCGCTTGCGCTTCTACCTGCAGTATCGCCAGCGCGATCGCTTGAGTGCCTCCGACAAGGAGCGTATTCGCCACGTGGTGAGATTTTTCGAGGGACGTGAATGACTGATTTCCTGGCGTCCGAGGAACGTGTTCTGCTGGAGCGCAACGGCCTTGGCACTTTCGACCAGCTGTGGGCCAGGCAACTGGATGCGGTGGACGAACCCAATACCGGCCGTGGCGGCCATAGCAGTGTCTATCGCCTGGACGTGGAGGGGCGTGGGTTCTACCTCAAGCGGCAAACCAACTACCTGACCCGGACCCTGCGCCATCCGTTCGGCGAGCCGAGCTTCTCCCGCGAGTTTCGCAATATCCGGCGCTATCAGGAGCTGGGTATCCCGGCCTTGCAGGCGGTGTTCTTCGGCATGCGCAAGGTCGATGGCCAGACTCGGGCGATCCTCATGACCCGGGCCCTGGATGGTTGGGACGACCTGGATGCGCTGCTGGCGCAATGGGCGCAGATGCCCGAGCCCCAGCGCCGGGCGGTGCTCGAGGCCTGTGGGCAATTGGCCCGCCAGCTGCACGGCCGGCGCCAGGTACATGGCTGCTTCTACCCCAAGCATATTTTCCTGCGCCCGGAAGGGGCGGGTTACCAGGCGCAATTGATCGACCTGGAGAAAACCCGGCCATTGCTGTTCGGCCAGCGCGACCGGGTCAAGGATCTCGAGCCCCTGTTGCGCCGGGCTTCGGTGTGGAGCGTCGAGGATGTGCGCTACCTGTTGGCGGCCTACCTCGACCAGCCCCTGGACAGCTCCCTGCTGGACGCCTGGGTCGCCCGACTCAGTGCCCGCAGCAGCCACAAGGAATCTCGCTGATGCGTTTGTCCGAGCTGAAGAATGCAGGACGCAATCCGACCCTGCCCCTGAGCCTGGAGTTGGCGGACGCCGCTGGTGCGGCGCAGTTGCAGTTATTGAGTGTGCTGCGCGTGCTGCCGGGGCAGCGTTACGTCGGCGCCGGGGTCTGGCGTGGGCGCACGGTGCTGGCCAAGTTGTTGGTCGGCCCCAAGGCGGCACGGCATTTCCAGCGGGAACTGCAAGGTGTGCGCCTGCTGGCGGAACAGGGGCTGACCACGCCATTGCTGCTGGCCGATGGCTTGCAGGAAGGCGAGGGCGGCTGGCTGCTCTTCGAGTTCCTGGAGGGGGCACGGAGCCTGGGCGACGCCTGGAGCCAGGTGCAGGCCTTGCCAGTGCTGGCCGATGAGCAGGTCGAGGTCCTGGCCGAGGCACTGGGGGCGATTGCCCGGTTGCACGCCAAGGGCCTGTGGCAGGAAGACCTGCACCTGGACAACCTGTTGCGCCACGATGGCCAGTTGCACCTGATCGATGGTGCGGGCATCTGCGTCGAAGAGGCGGGCAAGCCCCTGTCGCGGCAGAAAGTCCTGGAGAATCTCGGGGTGTTCTTCGCCCAGCTCCCCAAGAGCCTCGAGCCCTTCACCGAGGAGTTGCTGGTGCATTACCTGCTGGCCAATGCCGAGCATGCGCTGCCCCTGGAGGCATTGCAGAAGCAGGTGGACAAGGTGCGAGGCTGGCGCCTGCGGGATTTCCTGAGCAAGGTCGGCCGCGAGTGCACGCTGTTCAGCGTGCATCGCGGGCCTTTCGCCCTGAGGGCGATCCGGCGCGAGGAAGAGGCGGCGATGCTGCCGGTGCTGGAGCAGGCCGACGCCCTGCTGGACCAGGGGCATCTGTACAAGACCGGTGGCGCGGCCAGTGTCGGCCGGATCGAGTCCGCGGGGCGCACCCTGGTGCTCAAGCGCTACAACATCAAGGGCTTCGCCCACTGGCTCAAGCGTTTCTGGCGTCCCAGCCGGGCCTGGCACTCATGGCGCGAAGGCAATCGCCTGGCCTTCCTCGGCATCGCCACGCCCACGCCCCTGGCCGTGCTGGAGCGACGTTTCCTCTGGCTGCGCCGGCGGGCCTACCTGGTGACCGAGTACCTGCCGGGGCCGGACATCATCGAGCGCTTCGCGCCGTTCGTCGACAGTGGCGAGGCGCCTGAGCCGGAGCTGCGGGCCCTGGACCTGCTCTTCGCGAGTTTGCTCAGGGAGCGCATCAGCCATGGCGACCTGAAGGGGCATAACCTGTTCTGGCAGGAGGATCGCTGGTCCCTGATCGACCTGGATTCCATGTGCCAGCATTCCAGCGTGGGGAGTTTCGCTGCGGCTTATGCCCGTGATCGCGCACGTTTCATGCGCAACTGGCCTGAAAGCAGCAAGTTGTATCAAGTGATTGATCAGCGCCTGCCCAAGGCTCCCAGCGCGTCTGAGGCCTGACCTGCGACCTGTGGTCGCTGCCATCGCCGCGATGAGCCTGGAGGATGTTCCTGGGTCGTGGCGGCGATGGCGCGGGCGCGCCGCGATGTAGTCTGGCTTGTGGCTTGCCGCTAGAGGCTTGCCCCTGCTTTTACGCTATAATCCCGCCCTTTCGTTGTTTCTCGCCCTCTTGCGAGCACACTTTCTTTTCAAGGCGCTTTGCGCCCGCATGCAGACTAAACGAGGCTAGACCCCTGTGGCATTGACGATTCTTGGCCTGTCCGGCGCCCTTAGCCATGATCCTTCGGCGGCCCTGTACATCGACGGCAAGCTGGTTGCCGCTGCTGAAGAAGAGCGTTTCGTGCGCGACAAGCATGCAAAGAACCGCATGCCCTACGAGTCGGCGAAGTTCTGCCTGGAACAGGCCGGGATCAAGCCTTCCGACGTCGATGTGGTGGCGATCCCGTTCGCCCCGATCAGCCTGTTCGGCAAGGCGCGCTGGCACTACGCCAAGCGCTACTGGTATGCCCCGGACCGTGCCCTGGACGCGATCCTGATGGGCAACCGTCGCTACAAGCGCTATCGCAAGAAGATCGTCTGGTGCCTGGAGCAACTGGGCTTCGATCCGAAGAAGATCAAGATCGAACCGGTCGAGCACCACCTGGCCCATGCTTCCAGCGCCTACCACTGTTCGGGCTTCAAGGAGAAGACCGCGATCCTCGGGATCGACGGCAAGGGCGAGTACGCCACCACCTTCTTCGGCTACGGCGAGAACGGCAAGATCCACAAGATCAAGGAATTCTACGACCCGGATTCCCTGGGTGGCCTGTATGGCGCGATCACCGAGTTCCTCGGCTTCGAGATGCTCGATGGCGAGTTCAAGGTCATGGGCATGGCGCCCTACGGCGATGCCAGCAAGTACGACTTCTCGCGCCTGGCCAGCTTTGAAAACGGCGAACTGGTGATCAACACCGACTACGCCAACGTCATCGGCCTGCGTCGCTATAAAGAGAAGGGCAAGGGTTTCTACTTCTCGCCGAAGCTGATCGAGTGGCTGGGCCCCAAGCGCGAAGGCGACATTGCCGACGAGCCGTATATCCACTACGCCGCCAGCATGCAGGCACTGTTCGAGAAGCTGGCCCTGCAGATGATCGACCATTACCTGGGCGACACCCTGAAGGAAACCGGCAAGCTGGCCTTCGCCGGCGGCTGTGCGCTGAACGTCAAGCTGAACCAGAAGATCATCGCCCGTGCGGACGTGAAGGAACTGTTCGTCCAGCCGGCCTCCGGCGACGCCGGTACCGCCGTCGGTGCCGCGGCCTACGTCTCCCACGCCCGTGGCGTACCGGTGGAGAAGATGGAGCACGTCTACCTCGGCCCTTCGTACTCCAACGAAGACGTGATCGCCGCCTGTGCCCGGCACCCGAACCAGCCGGCCTGGCGCCAGATCGACAACACCCCCGAGCGCATCGCCAAGATCATGGTCGACGGCAACCCGGTGGCCTGGTTCCAGGGCCGCATGGAGTTCGGCCCGCGCGCCCTGGGCGGTCGTTCGATCATCGGTTGCCCGAGCGCCACGGGCGTGGCCGACCGGATCAACGAGCAGATCAAGTTCCGCGAGCGCTGGAGGCCTTTCTGCCCGTCGATGCTCGACACCGTCGCACCACAGATGATCAAGGTCGATCATCCGGCACCCTTCATGACCTTCACCTTCGAAGTGGCTGAAGAGTGGAAGACCCGGGTGCCGGAAGTGGTCCACGAGGACGGCACGTCCCGGGCCCAGGTGCTCAAGCGCGAATACAACCCGCGCTACTACGACATGATGAAGGCCCTGGAAGTCCTGACCGGCAACGGCGTGTCGCTGAACACCTCGCTGAACCGCCGCGGCGAACCGATGATCTGCTCGCCGACCGACGCCCTGAACATGTTCTACGGGTCCGACCTGCAGTACCTGATCATGGAAGACATCCTGGTGGTCAAAGACGGCGTGGATCCTTATGACACGGTCGGCTGAACGCCATGTGCTGCAGTTCTGCCACGGCTATGACGGGCCGTTCCTAGACTGCGCGCGGCAATATGCCAACCTGTTCGCGGGCAGCGGCTATCGGGTGACCACGGTCTTTCTGACCGGGGTTGCCGATGCCGAGGTCGCCGCGGGTTGCGCGTCCGACGAAGTGCTGTTCATGGAGTACAGCTCCAAGGCCATTCGTGGCCTGAAGCTGGGCGCCATCCGTGACCTGCGCAAGATCGCGGCATCGCGCAACTTCAGCTTCTGCATCGCCCATCGTTTCAAGCCGATCTACATCGCCCTGCTGGGGACGCGCCTGCCGGTGATCGGCGTCCACCATGCGTTCAGCGACTACAAGCGCGGCAGCCGCAAGCTGTTCGCCGGGCTGTTCGGCAAGCGCCTGAGCCTGCTCGGGGTCTCCGACGCAGTACGCGACGACATGCGTGCCTGCCTGCCCAAGTGGCCAGCGCAGCGGATCCAGACCCTGTACAACCGGATCGACCTAGAGGCCTTGCAGGCCAGCCAGTTGAACCGGGCCGAGGCCCGCACCGAACTGGGCCTGCCCGCCGATGCCTGGATCGTCGGTAACGTCGGGCGCCTGCATCCGGACAAGGACCAGGCCACCTTGCTGCGTGGTTTCGCCGCGGCAGTGCCGCAGCTCCCCCAGGGCAGCCAGCTGGCGATCCTGGGTAGCGGCCGCCTGGACAAGGATCTCAAGTCCGTGGCCCGCGAGCTGGGGATTGCCGATCGCGTGCTGTTCCTCGGCCAGGTTCCAGAAGCCCGGCGCTATTTCCGGGCGTTCGATGTATTCGCCCTGAGCTCCGACCACGAGCCTTTCGGCATGGTCCTGCTGGAGGCCATGGCCGCCGGCGTGCCCTTGCTGGCCACCGCGTGCGGCGGGGCCAAGGAAGTGGTCGAGGGTGTGGGCATCCTGTTTCCCCTGGGGGATGTCGAGCACCTGGCCCAGGGCCTGCAGCACCTGGCGGCGATGGACGAGCACCAGCGCCGGGTCTGCGCCGAGTTGATGCTCGATCGCTTGCGCGAGCGGTTCTCCGATCGGGCCGTACGCGACGTATTCTGGCGCCTGCCACAAGTCACCGAACTGACCGCGAGGGGCTGATGCTCAATCGATTCCAAGGCTGGCGCGAACGCGGCTGGTCAGTCATTGACGCATCGACCTATGCCCAGGCCTGGCAGCGTTTTGGTGGCAGCGTGGCGACTCATCCGCTGGTGGTCGAGCAACTGGCGGACCTGGCGCAGATTCCAGTGCGCTACCTGGCCTGGGAGCGCGACGGCCAGATACAGGCGGCCATCGCTACCTGGGGCCGGGACCTGGCGCTGTCCAAGGATGTGCTCAAGCGCGCGGGCAAGAAAGGGCTGTTCGATATCGGCAATGCCGAGCTGATCCTGCCGGCAGCGGCGCACGCCCAGGCTCCGTTGCGCCATCGTGGCCGCTACCTTTCGGCCCTCAACGAGGGGCGTTTCGCCGGCCAGCGGCCCCAGGCCGAGCAGTTGGCCATGGCTCGCACCCCGGAAGAACTGTCGAAGAAGTTCCGCTACAACCAGCGCCGGGAACTGCGCTTGCTGGAGGAGGCGGGCGGCGTGGTGCGTCCGGTGAGCGAGTTCAGCAGCCCTGAATTGGCGGCTATCTACTGCGATCTCTTCCAGCGGCGCTGGGGATTCGCCGCCACCGGTGCCGAACGCATGGCCGAGGTGCTGGAGCGTCTGCGCGAATTGTTGATCGGCTCGGTGATCTTCCTCAATGATGCCCCGATCGCCGTGCAACTGATTTATCGGGTCGAAGCCCCGCAGTGGATCAGCGTCGAGTACGTGAATGGCGGTGTCGACCCCGAGACCCGGGAGTTCAGTCCCGGCAGCGTGCTGAGTTTCCTCAATACCCAGAGCGCCTGGGAACAGGCTCGGGCGCTGGACAAGCCGCTACGGTTTTCCTTCGGTCGTGCCGACCGTGAATACAAGGATCGTTGGTGCAATCCTGTGCCGGTTTTCCAGGTGTGAGTCAGCCCATGAGCCGCAAGCAGCAACTGCTCAAGCGCCACCGGCGCCATAAACGAATCGCCTTGCTGGTCGGCCTGGTGCTGTTGCTGCTGGCTGGCGTCCTGGTGGCCTGGTGGTTGCCGTTATTGCTGGCGGTGGGGGCCTGGCTGGCCCACGAGGCCTGGTTCGCCGACCATCTGTTCTATTCGCCCAAGGATGACTATCTCTACGATTTCGGCGATCAGGCCCGGCAGATCCCCGTGCGCCTGGACTCTGGACGCCTGGTGCCGGAGTCGCCGTTGGAGCTGGCTCCTGGCGAAACCCTGGTCCTCGGGGTACAGGTCAAGAGTTCCTGGCTGGGGCGGTTCTTCGACCCGGCCATCGAGGTCGCGGGTGGCCAGAGCCTCGATCGCCAAGGCTTCGAGCGCGGGGTCGATGGCCTGCGCTACCTCAACCTGAGCGGCTTGGCCGATTCGTTGGCCAGTGGCGAGCTGCAGTTGCGCGGGCGTCACTGCCGAATCCGTATCCAGCCGCAGTTGCTGGCTTGGCGCGATCCCGATTATCGCTGCCAGCGGGTCATGGTTATCGCGCCCCATGCCGACGATGCCGAGCTGGCGGCGTTCGGCCTGTATAGCCAGGCGGACGAAGCCTGGATCGTGACCCTGACGGCAGGGGAGATCGAGGCCGAGCATTATCAGGCCATGGGCCTGGAGCCATCGGCAGCGGCGCGGCTCAAGGGACGCCTGCGGGCCTGGGACAGTATCGCCGTGCCTCGCTGGGCCGGGGTTCCCGAAGCCCATTGCGTGCAACTGGGATACTTCTGCCTGCAACTTTGCGCGATGCAGGCGGCTCCAGAGCAGCCGGTGGCTTCCCGTGAAGCGCAACTGAGCGATATCCGCCTGTTCCGCCAGTTCAATCCGTTCCCGTTGCCCGCCGACCGCGATGGCTTGCCGACCTGGAACAACCTGCTGGCCGACCTGCGCGAGTTGCTGCTAAAGGCCCGCCCCGAAGTCATAGTGCTGCCCCACCCTTCGCTGGACCCGCACCCGGACCATATCTGCGCCCAGGCGGCGGTGATGCAGGCGCTGGAGGGGCTGGAGTGGCAGCCGGACACGGTGCTCGGCTACGCCAATCACCTGCACGACAATGATCGCTGGCCGATGGGTGACTCGGGGGCGGGTATCGCCTTGCCGCCGGTGTTCGACGCGAGCAGTGCGCTACGACCCTGGTGCCTGCCGCTTTCCCAGGCCGAGCAGTATGACAAGGCCATGGCCCTGGGCATGATGCACGACCTGCAACCGAGGATGCCGTTCAAGCGGCGCCTGCGCAGGTCGATACAACGCCTCATGGCCGGCAGGGTGCCTTCGGCCTTGGGCGAGAACGAGTTTTTCCGCAAGGCGGTCAGGCGGCACGAGCTGTTCTGGTTGTTGCGGCAGCGGTAAACAGACATAACCAAAGGGGCGCTTTACCGCCCGAATCGACAGTGAGTCTTTTGTGATCAATCCTCGTCCGCGAATCTTGTTCCTCATGCCCTACTTCGGGCGATGGCCTTTCTGGATGCCGTTCTTCCTGGAAAGCTGCCGACGCAATCCGGATATCGACTGGCTGTTCTTCAGCGACTGCGGGGTCCCGGACAATCTGCCGCCGAATGTCAGGCATGAAAGCATGAGCTTCGCCGACTACTGCGCCCTGGTTTCCCAACGCCTGGGCATCGATTTCGCGCCCAAGGCCGCCTACAAGATCTGCGATATCCGACCGGCATTCGGGCTTATCCATGCCGATCGGCTGGAAGGCTACGATTTCTGGGGCTTTGGCGATATCGACCTGGTCTATGGCGATCTGCGGGCTTATTTCACGGCAGAGCGCCTGGCCAAGCATGACCTGTTCTCCACCCACGAGCGGCGGGTCGCCGGGCACTTGTGCCTGATTCGCAACAATGCCCGCCAGCGCGAGTTGTTCCGCAAGATCAAGAACTGGCAGGAGCGCTTTGTCGACCAGCAGCATCACGCCCTGGACGAGGGAGCGTTCACGCGGATCTTCCTCTGGCGCAAGAATTTCCCGGAGCCGTTGTTCAAGCTGGTGGGCAAGTTCAACCCGGAGCGCCGTCGCAGCGAGTTCACCGAGGCGTTCAGCACCCCCGGTGGAGTCATCAAATGGCATGACGGCAGCCGCGACTTCCCGACGTGCTGGTACTGGAAGGATGGGCGCCTGACCAATGATCGCGATGGCGCTCGTACCTTTCCTTATTTTCACTTCGTGTGCTGGAAGCGCAATGAATGGTCGGAGCTGCCGGAGCCCGATGCACAGGCGGTCCAGGCCCTGGCCGGCGAGTCGTCCTGGCTCATCGATGACACAGGTTTCCACCGGGGATAGTTATGAGCCAGCGCTTCAAGGTCCTGCAATTGCAGCCGGACTACAACGTCAAATCCCATGATTTCGCCGACCTGGCCGAACAGATCGTCAAGGCCTTGCCCGGCGAGCGTTATGAGGTCACCGCAGCGTTCCTGCGTGGCCGTCCCGGGCCGAACGACCCGGTGAGCCGGGCCGACCACTCGGTGTATTTCGATTTTTCCGACAAGTCCCTCAAGGGCATGCGCCTGCGGGCCATGTGGCGGCTGTACCAGTTCTGCCGCAAGGAAAAGTTCGATGTGGTGATCTGCAACCGCTTCAAGCCGGTAAACATGATGCTGGCGCTCAACCGCTGGCTGAAGGTGCCGTTGTGCATCGGCATTTCCCACGGGTTCGGCGAGTACGATCGGTTCTACCGGCGGCGCCAGACCCAGCGCCTGATCGATCGGCACTGGCGCTTCGTCGGCGTATCGCCAGCGGTCAAGCAGTACCTGCTCGATTGCCGGTGCGGCTTTACCGACCAGAACACCTGGGCCATCACCAACGCCATCGATATCGAGCAGGCCGAGGCCCTGCAGCACTCCCGCGAGCGCTCCCGGGAGTTGCTGGGGCTGGATCCGGCAGTACGCCTGGTCGGCGCGCTGGGGCGGCTGGTGCCGGTCAAGGGGCATACCTACCTGCTGCAGGCGTTCGCCCAGCTCAAGGGCAAGTATCCACAGACCCAGCTGGCGATCATCGGTGCCGGCCGCGAGGAAGCCAGCCTGCGCGCCGAGATCCAGCGCCTGGGCCTGGAGGGCCGTGCCCACCTGCTGGGCTTCAAGGAGAACGCCCTGCAATACGTGCGGGCCTTCGACATCTGGACCATGCCGTCGCTGGCCGAAGGTCTCGGCCTGGCCTTGCTGGAAGGCATGAGCGGACGGTTGCCAGTGATCGCCTCCAACGTGCCGGCCATGCTGCCCTTGATCGAAGGCGCCGGCGGCCTGGCGGTGGAGCCGGCCAATGTGCCGGCGCTGGCGGCGGCGCTGGATGCCTACCTGGGACTGTCCGACGAGGAACTGGTCGCCAAGGGACAGCAAGCCTATCGCTATTTACAGAAAGAACATGATATCGAGGTATTCCGTGCGCAATACCTGCAGTTGATCGACTCGGGTTTGAATCAGGCGGGCAAGAGGCAGTAATGACAGACCAGCAACCTGTGGTGACGGTGATCATCGCCTCCTACAACCATGCGCCCTATATCGAGCAGAGCATCCTCAGCGTCATCAACCAGACTTACTCGAACATCGAGTTGCTGGTGGTGGACGATGGCTCCAAGGATGACAGCGTCGAGCGCATCCAGCGTCTGCAAGAGCGCTATGGCTTTGATTTTCGGGTCCAGCAGAACCAGGGACTGACCAACACGCTCAATGGCGCCATAGCCCGGGCCAGGGGCAGTCTGATCGTGCCGTTCGGCTCCGACGACATCATGGTGCCCGAGCGTATCGCCATTCAGGTGGCCTACATGGATGGCAAGCCTGAAGTGGGTATCTGTGCGGGCAACATCGAGCTGATCGACAGCGATGGCAACCTGTTCCCCGAGAAGCGCCAGCGCCGTGACGTGCCGTTCCGGCGCCTGGACTTCGAGGATATGTTCCTGGAGCGCAAGCCCTATCCGCCGGCGCCGACCCTGATGATTCGCCGCGAAGCACTGGACAAGGTCGGTGGTTTCGATCCGAACATCCGTCTCGAAGACCTGCTGATCGAGTTGAAAGTCACCCATGCGGGTTACTTCATCGATGGCCTGAACGTGGTGATGGCACGCTATCGCAAGCACGCCACCAACTCCTACAAGAACCATCGGTTCATGATCGACAACATCCTGCGTACCTACGCCTTGTTCAGTGATCATCCGCTGTACGACGAGGTGCGCTACAAGGCCCTGAACTCGATGTTTCTCAAGGTCTCCAATCGGGACCGGGTGCTGGCGCGCGAGCTGCTGGCACAGATCCCGCTCAAGGCCTGGGACAAGAAGACTTGGCGCGGCCTGGGCCGGTTGCTCTTTTCCCCGCTGGAAAAGGACTGAGCAAAAAAGACAGCCTTCGGGCTGTCTTTTTTGGTCTTGCCTGGAGGGTGGCGGGCGCCCTAGGGCGCCTTGAGCAGTCCCTGGGCCCGGCCCGGTGAGGTCGACAGGGCGTAGCCCGCTCGCAATGCATCCAGGTGTTCGTGGAACAGCCATTGGCTGTCTTCGGTATAGCGCTGCATGTGGCGCAGGTTGCGCTGGCGCAGGGCAGCCCTCAGCGGCGAGGGGTAGACCCGTAGATCGGCCAGGTCGATCAGGCCGAATCCACCATCCTCCAGGACCAGCACGTTCGCCAGGTGCAAGGAGCGGAAGTACACGCCACTCTCATGCAGGTCGGCCATGAACGTTCCGAAACGCTCGATCAGTGCAGCACGCTCCTCTGCGCTGCCGGCGTGTTGCAGGCTCTGGCGCAGGGTCTGCCCTGACAGCGGGCGATAGCGCACGGCGCCGCTACCGTCGGTCAGGCGATACAGGCCCATGATGGTCGGTGTGACGATCCCCATTTCACGCAGTCGCTCGCTATTGCTGGCAAAGCGTTCCGAATAGGGGTTGAACCCCCCGGAGGTGTACCAGCGACGGGGGCGGAACAGCTTGAGGAAGCTGCCATCTTCCAGGCGCAGGACCTTGGGCCCGAGGCCGTCGGACTCGATCACCTGGGCATTGGCGGTGAGCTGTTCGCTGCTGGCCGGCGCCAGCACCTGGCTCACCGATGGCGGCGAGCGCCGGGCTCGATGAGCGATGCACAGGGCGGTGATCAGGGCCAGCGGAATCCATAGCAGGAACCAGTGCTCCTTGGGACGCGAGATGATCCCGCCACCTTCGGTGAGGCCTGCGCCGATACCGAACATCAGCCAGGTCGATGCCAGGATCAGCAGGGGAGAACTGCGTAACTGCCAGCTCTTGAGCAGGGCCCAGGCCTGCATGAACAGCCAGGGCAGCAAGCCGATGATGCCCACGTAATACAGCACGCCGAGGGCGAAGTTATGGGGTTCGGCCAGGATGTAGCCGATATCGACATCCACGCTCAGCTCGGCGTTATAGCCATGGCCGATCCAGGGGTGGTTGGCGATGTAGCCCAGTACCAGCGTCCAGATTTCGAAACGATAGGAGTTACCGCGTTCGCCCAGCATATGCGCGAACAGGATCAGCACCGTGGTACCGCCAACCAGCATCGCTGCCAGCAGCAGCAGCGAGCGTCGGTTCCAGCAGATGAAGCAGATCCATGCTGCCGCCAGCGTCAGGGCCACCAGTGGGGTTCGCGAACCGGTGGCGATGACGGTGGCGAACATGACGATCATCGCCGGAACGCTCAGGAACAGAAGCCGCATGCGCTGGCAGGTCATGCTCAGCCACAGCCAATACACCAGGAAGAAGCCGAAGACATGGGAGCTCAACAGCGGATTGTCGAAGGCCCCGCTGCCTATCATGCGTGTCCCGGGTACATAGACCTTGCTGAACAGATACAGATTGAGGACCGAGGCCAGCAATGCGATGACTGCCGCGCAGAACAGCAGGGGCTGCAATACGTCGCGCCGATAGCTGGCCAACAGGCTGCAGCCGGCAAAGAGCATGAGCAGGTGCAATGGTGTCTTGAACTCGCCGGCCACGCTGTCGACCGGCGGGCTCCAGGCCAGGCTGACCAGCGCCCAGCCACAGAACAGCACCACGGCGATGAAGATCGGTTCGCGCACCAGGTGCTTCAGCTCGCCCGGACGCAGGCACAGCGCAATCAGGGTCGGGATGCTGAACAGCCCGTAGTACAGCTTGTGCAGCACGTTGCGACCGGGGATGAAGAACAGTGCGCAAAGCAGCAGCAGATAGCCAAGGGGCAAGATCCACAGGCAGATGAAATCGAATACTCGATTGGACGTATTGCGAAGAGCATTGAGTTGCATGCTTAGACGTTCATCCCAGAAATTAAGTGCGGCATCATAACGGCTAATGTCCGATGGTGTCGTTTGTCTGTTGAACGGCGGGATGGCGGGCGATTCTCGGAGCGTAATGCAAGCTGTGCTAAAGTCTCCCTCCTTTTTAACGACGTTCGCGTGATATGACCGATTCCAGTCCTGGCGCAAGCCCTTCAAGCTTGAAAATCTATTTCCGCCTGCTCGGCTATGTACGGCCCTACATTGGTCTGTTCCTCATCAGCATCATCGGGTTTCTGATCTTTGCCTCGACCCAGCCGATGCTCGGCTACATCCTCAAGTATTTCGTCGATGGGCTGTCCAACCCCCAGGCCGTGCTGTTCCCCAGCGTGCCCTACCTGCGTGACATGCAACTGTTGCAGGCGGTGCCACTGCTGATCGTGCTGATCGCCGCCTGGCAGGGCCTGGGCTCGTACCTGGGCAACTACTTCCTGGCCAAGGTTTCCCTGGGTCTGGTGCATGACCTGCGGGTCGAGTTGTTCAATAACCTGCTGACCCTGCCCAACCGTTACTTCGACAAGCACAACTCCGGGCATTTGATCTCGCGCATTACCTTCAACGTGACCATGGTCACGGGGGCGGCGACGGATGCGATCAAGGTGGTGATTCGTGAAGGCATGACGGTGATCTTCCTGTTCGCCTCGCTGCTGTGGATGAACTGGTTGCTGACCCTGGTGATGATCGCCATCTTGCCGCTGATCGCCGTCATGGTTCGTACCGCCAGCAAGAAGTTCCGCAAGCAGAGCAAGAAGATCCAGGTAGCCATGGGCGACGTGACCCATGTGGCATCGGAAACCATCCAGGGCTATCGCGTGGTGCGCAGCTTCGGCGGCGAGACCTACGAGCAGCAGCGTTTCCTCGCGGCCAGCCAGGGCAATACCGACAAGCAACTGCGCATGACCCGTACCGGGGCGATCTACACCCCGCTGCTGCAACTGGTGATCTACAGCGCCATGGCCATCCTGATGTTCCTGGTCCTGTACCTGCGTGGCGATGCCTCGGCCGGTGAGATGGTGGCCTACATCACCATGGCCGGCTTGCTGCCCAAGCCGATTCGCCAGCTTTCCGAAGTCAGCTCCACCATCCAGCGTGGGGTGGCTGGCGCGGAAAGCATCTTCGAGCAACTGGACGTGGAGCCGGAAGTCGATCACGGCACCGTCGAGCACGCCAGTGTCAGCGGGCACCTGGAAGTGCGCAACCTGAGCTTCACCTACCCGGGAACCGAGCGCCAGGTGCTCGACGACATCAGCTTCAGCGTGGAGCCCGGGAAGATGGTGGCGTTGGTTGGGCGCTCCGGCAGCGGCAAGTCGACCCTGGCCAACCTGATCCCACGGTTCTATCACCATGACAAGGGCCAGATCCTCCTGGATGGCACCGAGGTCGAGGAGTACCGCCTGCTGAACCTGCGCCGTCACATCGCCCAGGTCACCCAGCACGTCACCCTGTTCAGCGACAGCGTGGCCAACAACATCGCCTATGGCGACCTGGCGGGAGCGCCTCGGGCGGACATCGAGAAGGCCGCCGCCGACGCTTATGCCATGGACTTCATCTCCCAGCTTCCGGAAGGCCTGGATACCCAGGTCGGAGAGAACGGCGTGCTGCTTTCCGGTGGCCAGCGCCAGCGCCTGGCGATTGCCCGGGCGCTGCTCAAGAACGCGCCGCTGCTGATCCTCGACGAGGCCACCTCGGCCCTGGACACCGAGTCCGAGCGGCATATCCAGGCGGCGCTGGACAAGGTCATGAAAGGGCGCACGACCCTGGTGATCGCCCATCGCCTGTCGACCATCGAAAAAGCCGACCTGATCCTGGTCATGGACCAGGGGCGCATCGTCGAGCGTGGTACCCACGCCGAGTTGCTGGCACAGAACGGCTACTACTCCAGGCTGCATGCCATGGGCCAGGAAGAGCCTGCGCCTGGCGGAATCGCCTGATCCGCTTCGGGGGCGGCTCGCGTCGCCCCCGTCCCCCTCGCCAGATGATTAGCACTTTGGCGGCATTTGTAGCGTCTCCCTTACAGTCTTGACCAAGGCTAAATAATTTCGCGTTTGTCGCTTGTTATGGTTCCGCCCTGAATCTTCGAACAGATCGGGAAGGCCAACCTTCTCGTATGAGAGGCGGAATGTTGCAGCGCTTTGTGTGGAAGTTGTTGCCCAAGACCCAGCGGCATTTCCTGCTTGGGCGCTTGTCGGTGGTGGATCGTCAGGTGGTCAACAAATCCATGTCCGCCAATGTGTGTTTCCCGGCGGAGTTCTCCCGCCGTTCCTGCCTGTTCATCCACGTTCCCAAGTGCGCCGGAAGCAGCATCTGCTCGGCCCTGTTCGATGGCTGGATGCCCGGTCACTTGCCGCTGTACTGGTACGAGCATCAGTTTCCCCGGATATATGCCAGCAGCTTCAAATTCGCCTTCGTCCGCGACCCCCTGGAACGAGCCTATTCGGCCTATGCCTTCCTGCGTGGCAACTCGTTGGGACGGCGGGACCGGGCTGCCCAGGAACTGGTTGCGCACTACCGCGACTTCGATGACTTCATCGGTCGCTGGCTGCATCCGGAAACCATCAACCGGCAGATGCACTTCGCTGCCCAGAGTGATTTCCTGGTGGACTCCCTGGGGCGTATGTCCCTGGATTTCGTCGGCTACCAGGAGCATTTGCAGCGGGATTTCCAGCTGTTGTGCGAGCGGTTGGGTATCCAGGCGCAACTGCCCCATGTCAACGGAACCCTATACCGCCACAGTACTCCCGTCCGGGAGTTGTGTTCGGTCCGTACCCGGCGCCTGGTGCGCCGGGTCTACCAGCGTGACTACGAGATGCTCGGTTATGAATGAAACCGCCCAGGAACAGCCGTCAATTCGCCCCTACAGCCTGGCGCTGTCGGCCGCTGCCCGGGCCGAGATCAAGCACCAGCAGCCGCGCTGCCTGTGGTTGACCGGCCTGTCGGGTGCCGGCAAGTCGACCCTGGCCAACCTGCTGGAGTTGCGGCTCAACGAATTGGGCATGCATACCTTCGTTCTCGATGGCGACAATGTACGCAGCGGCTTGTGCCGGGACCTGGGAATGGGCGTCGAGGCGCGCAAGGAAAATATCCGGCGCATGGCCGAGGTGGCGCGACTGATGGTGGAGGCCGGGCTGGTGGTGATCGTCGCGGCGATCTCGCCGTTTCGCGCCGAGCGTGATGCCGCCCGGGCGCTGTTCGCTCCCGGGCAGTTCCTGGAAGTTCATGTGAGCACGCCATTCGCTGCCTGCGCCCGGCGTGATCCCAAGGGCCTGTACCGGGCAGCCTCTGAGGGACGGATCAAGGACTTCACCGGGCTCGACAGTCCCTATGAGGCGCCGCTCGAAGCCGATTGCCGGATCGATACCGCAAGCATGGCGTTGCCCGAGGCGATCCGTTGCCTGCTGCAGCTTTTGCAGCGCAAATGAGCAAGGTCAATTCTTCGTCGGAGCCACGCAAGCCATAGAACTAGGCGGCGCCAACCCTGTGCTAATATCGCGCCCCTGTTCATTTTGTATGTGGGATGCTCCATGAAGTTGTCCATGCCGCGATTCGATCAAGCCCCCGTCTTGGTGGTCGGCGATGTCATGCTCGACCGTTACTGGCATGGTGGTACCTCACGGATTTCCCCTGAGGCGCCGGTGCCGGTCGTCAAGGTCGAGCAGATCGAGGACCGCCCGGGCGGTGCCGCCAACGTTGCCCTGAACATCGCTGCCCTGGGCGCGCCAGCCTCGCTGGTTGGGGTGACCGGCGACGACGAGGCTGCCGACAGCCTGGCCAACAGCCTGCAGGGCGCTGGCGTGCGGGCCCTGTTCCAGCGCATCAAGCACCAGCCGACCATCGTCAAGCTGCGGGTCATGAGCCGCCACCAGCAGTTGCTGCGCATCGATTTCGAAGAACCCTTCGCCACCGACGCCCTGGCCCTGGCGGCCGAGGTCGACACCTTGCTGGACGGCATCAAGGTGCTGGTGCTGTCGGACTATGGCAAAGGCGCGCTGCGTAATCACCAGGTGCTGATCGCCGCCGCCCGGGCCCGCGGCATCCCGGTGCTGGCCGACCCCAAGGGCAAGGATTTCTCCATCTACCGTGGCGCCAGCCTGATCACGCCGAACCTCAGTGAGTTCGAAACCATCGTTGGCGGCTGCGCCGACGAGCACGAACTGGTCAGCAAGGGCGCCAAGCTCATGCACGACCTGGAGCTGGGCGCGCTGCTGGTGACCCGTGGCGAGCACGGCATGACCCTGTTGCGTCCGGATCATCCGCCCCTGCATCTGCCGGCCCGAGCCCGCGAAGTGTTCGATGTCACCGGTGCCGGGGATACCGTGATTTCCACCCTGGCGGCGGCGATTGCCGCTGGCGAGGAGCTGCCCCATGCGGTGGGCCTGGCCAACCTGGCGGCGGGTATCGTGGTCGGCAAGCTGGGGACCGCGGCCATCAGCGCTCCCGAGCTGCGTCGGGCGATCCAGCGCGAAGAAGGCTCCGAGCGCGGCGTGCTGAGCCTCGACCAGTTGCTGCTGGCCATCGACGATGCGCGGGCGCACAACGAGAAGATCGTGTTCACCAATGGCTGCTTCGACATTCTCCATGCCGGACACGTGACCTACCTCGAGCAGGCCCGGGCCCAGGGCGATCGCCTGATCGTGGCGATCAACGACGACGCTTCGGTCAGCCGGCTCAAGGGGCCGGGCCGGCCGATCAACAGCGTCGACCGGCGCATGGCGGTCCTGGCTGGGCTGGGTGCGGTGGACTGGGTGATCAGCTTCCCCGAAGGCACCCCGGAAAACCTGTTGGCCCAGGTGCGTCCGGACGTCCTGGTCAAGGGCGGCGACTACGGCATCGACCAGGTGGTCGGGGCCGATATCGTCAAGGCCTATGGCGGTACGGTGAAGGTGCTGGGGCTGGTGGAGAACAGCTCGACCACCGCCATCGTCGAAAAGATCCGCAAGACCGACAAGGCCCAGTGAGGCTCCTGTACTGAATCACGGCGCCCCTCGAGGCGCCGTTTTTTTAGCCTTGGCGCCGGTTCTTGGCGGGCACCATCTTGCGCAGGATCTGCCGTGCCTTGACGGTCAGGCGTGCCAGCTGGGTGTCCTTTTCCGGTTCGCTCAGGCCGCGCTGCCTGAGCCAGTCCTTCCAGCGAATCCGCTCATCGCCGACCACCCAGCCTTCCTGCTGGGCGAAGCTTTCCGCCAGGTACAGGCCACGGGTGCTGGCCGGATGCAGTTGGTCCTTCTTCAAGGTGTACAGCTCGGCGCAGGGCTGGCCGTTTTCCAGGGGCATCAGGTACAGGTCGGGGCGCTTGCGATCCAGGCGGGCCACCAGTTGGTCGCCTTCCAGGCGTTCGTCGACATGGAACAGGCTCAGGGACTTGGCTTCCTTGGGGACATCCAGGCGCAGGTCGTAGATCAGTTGCAGCGAGGCGGTGGGCAGGTGCACGTAGGCCCGGGGGCGTTCCAGCAAGTGCAGGTTGGCGCAGCGAACCGGGCGCGCCGCGCCGGACAGCGGGGTCAGGCGAAAATGTGGTGTCTCGCGGTAATGCAGGGCCCCGGCATAGGGCGCCGGCAGCCAGGTATCGTTGAAGCGCCCGGCCAGCCAGCCTTCCGGGGTTTCCAGCAGGCATTCCTCGGCGATTTCCTGGATGGCGGTGTGCAGCGGCAGGTTCAGCTCGTGGGCCGGCACGTAGCCGGAGATCAGCTTCAGGACCACATCGCCGCGGTCCTGGCGGCGCTGGCGCACCAGCACCCAATAGTCGCGGTTCTGCCAGTGCAGGGTCAGGCGCACCGAGACCCCGAGGTTCGCCAGTTCCAGGGCGAAGCGCTCGTTGTCGGCGACGCTCACCGGGCGCCGACGCTGCAGGGTCTGGGCGAAGTTCAGCGGCATGCCGACGCTCTGGTAGCAGAGCCCTTCGGGAGTCGCTTCGACGAACAGGGGCAAGGTCTTGAAGTTGCTGGGATTCTTTCTGATCAGCGGTCGCGACATCTCGGCTCCTTCCTGCGTCGGGGGCGGCCGCCCTGGCGGCGTCAGTTCTTGCCCAGGACCTGTGCCACGGTTGTCACGTTGTGGGCCAGGTGCAGTGGATTGATGGTCCCGACGATAGCACTGGCGACACCGGGCTGGTCAAACAGCAGCTCGAAACTGGCCCTTACCGGATCGGTGCCCGGGCTCAGGCAGACGTGGCCGCTGGCCAGGGCCTTCTTCACCAGGATGCCCTTGTGGTGGGCGGCGGCATAGTCAATGACCGCCTTCTCCGCCTGTTCGTTCAGATTGTAGGTAACCATGGCGCAATCGCCTTGCTCCAGCGCCTTCAGGCCGCCGTCGACGGTCTTGCCGGAGAAGCCGAAGCCGCGGATCTTGCCCTCTTGCTTGAGCTGGGCGAGGACTTGGTAGGCCGCGCTGTGCTCGAGAATCTCCAGGTCGTTGCCGTCGGAGTGCACCAGCACCAGGTCGATGAAATCGGTCTCCAGGCGCTGCAGGCTGCGCTCCACCGAGAGCCGCGTGTGGGCAGCGCTGAAGTCATGGCGGGAGATGCCGTCGGCGAACTCCTCGCCGACCTTGCTGACGATCACCCACTCATGACGCTGGCCGCGTAGCAGCGGGCCCAGGCGCTCTTCGCTGCGGCCATAGGCCGGGGCGGTGTCGATCAGGTTGATGCCCAGGTCGCGAGTCAGCTTGAGCAGCATCCGCGCCTGCTGGTCGTCCGGGATCTGGAAGCCGTTGGGGTACTTGACCCCCTGGTCGCGGCCCAGCTTGACCGTGCCCAGGCCCAGGGGCGACACCAGCAGGCCGGTGCTGCCCAGCGGGCGATGCAGTTCGTGCAGGGTGAGTTGGCTCATGGCAGCAGTTGCTCCCAGGCCGGTTGGCCGAGCGGCGGGCGCGGCAGTTCCGGCAGCGGCTCGCCGTGGGCCGGGCGGATACCGTCGCGCTCCAGGACCGCCAGGACCCGGTCGGCGAAGTCCGGGGCCAGGGCGAGCTTGGTCGGCCAGCCCACTAGCAGGCGATCCTGTTCGGCGAGAAAAGCGTTGTCCGGGCGGACCAGGCCGGATTGTGCCGGTTCGGCGCGATCCACCCGCAAGGTGGCCCATTGCGCCTGGCTGAGGTCGACCCAGGGCAGCAGTTGGGCCAGTTCCTTCTGGGCGGCGGCGATCTGCTCCGCCGGTTCCCGGGCCACGCCCTCGGCTTCGGCGAGATCGCCGCCCAGGTACCAGACCCACTGGCCATCGGCGGCCGGGTGGGTGGTGACGGTGATCCGCGGCTTGGGCCCACCGCCCAGGCAGTGGGCGTACAGCGGCTTGAGGGTCGTGCCCTTGACCAGCACCATGTGCAGTGGCCGGCGCTGCATGGCCGGTTGTTCCAGGCCCAGGGCCTGGAGCAGGTCGGCGGTGCCGGCGCCGGCACTGAGGACGATGCGCTGGGCGCGGATCTCGCGCTCATCGACCCGCAGTCCCGCCAGCTGGCCGTTTTCCACCAGGGGCTGGATTCGCTGGCCGGCCAGCAGGCTGTCGCCGGCCAGCTGGGCTAGGCGCTCGATGAGGCTGGGGACATCCACTACCAGTTCGGCCAGGCGGTAGACCTTGCCCTTGAAGCGCTTGTCCTGCAGGGCCGGCGGCAGTTGCTCGCCCTTGACCTGGTCGACCCGGCCACGCACGGCCTTGCTGGCGAAGAAGCTGGTGAGGTTGCCGGCCAGGGTGCCGGGGGACCAGAGATAGTGGGCCTCGGACAACAGGCGCACGCCGGCCAGGTCCAGCTCGCCATTGCCGGCCAGGGCTTCGCGCCAGCGCCGGGGCATGTCGGCGATGGCCTCCGAGGCGCCGGTGAGGGCTCCGTGCAGGGCGTACTTGGCGCCACCGTGGATGATCCCCTGGGACTTGACGCTCTGTCCGCCGCCGAGGCTGGCGTTCTCCACCAGTACTGTGGAAAAACCCTGGCGCCGCAGGCGAGCGTTGAGCCAGAGACCGGCGACGCCTGCGCCGACGATCAGCACATCGGTGGAAATAGCGGATGGCATGCAGCAACCTCGGAGAACCAATCGAAGCCGCAAGTTTCTAGCTTCAAGCCTCAAGCTGCAAGCGACAACCGGCGCTTGCGCCTTCTTGTCGCTCGAGGCTTGCCGTTGCCTTTCAGTGCCCGGCGGTCTTGGAGAACAACTGGATCACCGCCACGCCAAGGACAATCAATGCCATGCCCAGCATGGCCGGGATATCCAGCTTCTGGCCGTAGAACACCAGCGCGGCGATGCTGACCATGACGATTCCCAGGCCGGACCACACGGCATAGGCCACGCCCACCGGGACCGTGCGCATCACCAGGGTCAGCATCCAGAAGGCCACGCCGTAGCCGGCGATGACCAACAGCAGCGGCTGCGGGGTACTCAGGCCCTTGACCGCTTTGAGTGAAACAGTGGCGATCACTTCCGCGCAGATGGCGATGGCCAGGTAGTAGTAAGCGTTCATGGGAGGGTCCTCGTGACAGGGCTGCTTTCTGGGGTCGGCATTCTAGTGTTTGCCCAGATGGGGTAAAGTCATTTCCTATCTGAATAGTAGATAGGGCGCTCCATGAGTACTCAGTGGAACCTGGAACAGCTGAGGCTGTTTGTCGGCGTGGCTGAATTGCGTTCGTTCTCGGCGGTGGCTCGTCAGCAACGCAAGGCCCAGTCCGCGGTCAGCAGCGCCATCTCGCTGCTGGAGGACGACCTGGGTGTGAGCCTGTTCGAGCGTAGCAGCGGCCGCCCGCCGAAGCTGACCGAGGCGGGTAGCGCCTTGTTGCAGGAAGCCCGGGAAATCCTCCGCCAGTGCGATCGCCTCAATGGCCGGGCGCTGGCCCTGATGCGTGGCCAGGAGGCCCGGTTGCGCCTGGCCCAGGATGAGGCGATGCCCTACCAGCCGGTGCTCGACAGCCTGGAAGCCCTGGCCGAGCGTTTCCCTAGCCTCGAAGTACAGTTGGCCAGCAGCGCCCAGGGCGACGTGGCGCGCCGGCTGGTGGAGCGCCGGGCCGACCTGGGCCTGCTGTTCCACCACGAGCAGATGCCCGAGACCCTGGAGCGCCAGGCGCTGGGCAGCGTCGAGATGGTCACCGTATGTGGCGTGGGCCATCCCTTGGCCTGCCAGAGGCGGGTTGACCGGCAGATCCTCGCCCTGCACCGGCAATTGCTCATTGCGCCGCAGCAGAGCGGCTACCCCGGAGGCGAGCAGTTCAGTCCCCAGGTGTGGCGGGCCGACAGCTTCTACGTGCTGGCCGAATGGCTGATGCGCGGCCTGGGCTGGGCCTGGCTGCCACGGCATGTGGTGCAGTACTCGGCCTATCAGCACCAGATGGTGGAATTGGCCAGCGAATGGACCCCGCCGGCGCTGGTGGTGGAACTGGCCTGGCGCCGCGACGAACCCCTGGGGTTGGCGGCGCGTTGGCTGGCTGAACGTTTTGCCGTGCACCTGAAGGCGATCGGCTAAAAAACCGATAAACTCCGCCGCCATGAATAGAACTCTCTACACCGCACTGTTTTACCTGGGGCTGCCATTGGTGGCGATTCGTCTGTGGCTGCGCTCGCGCAAGGCGCCGGCCTATGCCAAGCGTATCGGCGAGCGTTTTTCCCTCGGCCTGCCGGTCATGCAGCCTGGCGGTATCTGGGTGCATGCGGTGTCGGTGGGCGAAAGCATCGCCGCGGCGCCGATGATTCGCGGGTTGCTGGCTCGCCATCCGCAGTTGCCGATTACCGTGACCTGCATGACTCCCACCGGCTCCGAGCGGATTCGCGCACTGTTCGCCGATGAGCCGCGGATCCAGCACTGCTACCTGCCCTACGACCTGCCGTGCGCCGCCGCGCGCTTTCTCGAGCGGGTACAGCCCCGGCTCGCGGTGATCATGGAAACCGAACTGTGGCCCAACCACATCGACCAGTGCGCTCGCCGGGGGATCCCGGTGGCCCTGGCCAATGCCCGGTTGTCGGCACGCTCGGCCAAGGGCTATGGGCGTTTTGCCGGCCTGACCGCGCCGATGCTGGCGCAGATGAGCCTGTTTGCGGTGCAGACCCGGGCCGAAGCCGAACGTTTCCGCCAATTGGGCGCGCGTGCAGAAACGGTGGAGGTGACCGGCTCGATCAAGTTCGACCTGAACATCGACCCGCAACTGCCAGAGCGCGCCGCCGAGTTGCGTCGACAATGGCAGGCCATGGAGCGTCCGGTGTGGATCGCCGCCAGCACCCACGAAGGCGAGGATGCAGTGGTGCTCGAAGCCCATCGGCAATTGCTGGCCAGTTATCCGAATGCCTTGCTGATCCTGGTGCCGCGGCATCCGGAGCGTTTCGACTCGGTGTTCGAGCTGTGCCGGCAGCAGGAGCAGGCGACGGTGCGGCGCTCCAGTGGCGAGAGGGTGACGCCCGCTACCTCGGTGCTGCTGGGGGACACCATGGGGGAGTTGCTGTTCCTCTATGCCCTGGCCGACAGCGCCTTCGTCGGCGGCAGCCTGGTGGCCAACGGCGGGCACAACCTGCTGGAGCCCGCGGCCCTGGCCAAGCCGGTGATCAGTGGCCCGCACCTGTTCAACTTCCTGGAGATCGCTGCGATGCTGCGTGAGGCCGGGGCCTTGCAGGAAGTGGACGACGCCCAGGGCCTGGCGGTGGCGGTGCAGAGCCTGTTCGAGCTGCCCCAGGACGCACGCAAGATGGGCGAGGCGGGCCTGGCGGTCATGCGCGCCAACCAGGGCGCCTTGCAGCGCCTGCTCGACGGCCTGGACCGTTTGCTGCAACAGCGCCCATAACGCTTGGCGTCGAATGACCAAGGCCACCTGAACGGTGGCCTTGGTCTTTTCGGTCCGCTGCTTTCAGGGACGAGCCTTGAGCTGCTCGGCGGCGGCCTTGGCCAGGTCCGGCGGCAGGAAGTCGCGGTCCGGGTTGTAGTCGGCCTTGAGGTAGCGGGCCAGGTCTTGCAGGTCCCCGGGGTTCAGGGTGCCGGCGGCCTGCTTCAGGCGCAGGTTGTCGAGGATGTAGTCGTAGCGGCTGTTGTTGTAGTTGCGCACCGAGCTGTACAGCTGGCGCTGGGCGTCGAGCACGTCGACGATGTTGCGCGTACCCACCTGGTAGCCGATTTCCGTGGCGTCCACGGCGCTCTGGTTGGAGATGATCGACTGGCGCCGGGCCTGGACCTGCTCGACGTCGGTGTTCACCGCCCGGTGCAGGTTGCGGGTGTTCTCCACCACCTGGCGGCGCAGGGATTCGCGTTGCTGCTCGGACTGGCTCAGGCGCGAATAGGACTCGCGGACCTGGGAGCTGGTCAGGCCGCCGCTGTAGATCGGGATGTTCAGTTGCAGGCCGATGGAGCGCTGCTCGACGTCACTGCCATAGCGCGTCAGGGGATTGGGGTTGCTGAAGCCCAGGGCGTCGTTGTCACCCTTCTTGTACTGCACCACCGCGTCCAGGGTCGGGGCGTGGCCGGCCTTGCGCTGCTTGAGGGTTTCCTCGGCGGCGCTGACCGCGTAGTTGCTGGCCAGCAGGTTGAGGTTCTGCTTGGCGGCGGTGTCGACCCAGGCCTTGGCGTCGTTCGGGGTCGGCGTCAGTACCGGCAGGGTATGGACGATGCCCTGGATCGCATGGTATTCGCGGTTGGTCAGGGTAATCAGGGCCTCGAAGGCATCTTCCACCTGGCGCTGGGCGACGATCCGGTTGGCCCGGGCGGTGTCGTAGCTGGCCTGGGATTGCAGCACGTCGGTCTTGTCCGACAGGCCCACGTCGAAGCGCTCGTTGGACTGGTCGAGCTGGCGCTTGAACGCGGCTTCCTCGGCCTTGGTCGAGGCCAGGTTGTCCTGGGCGCGCAGTACCGCGAAGTAGGTCTCGGCGCTTTGCAGGATCAGGTTCTGCTCGGTGGCCGAGAGTTGCAGGGCGGCCTGCTCGTTGACGTCCTTGGCGGCCTGCAGCTGGAACCAGCGGTCGGCGCGGAACAGCGGTTGGGCCAGGGTCGCCCGATAGACATTGCCACTGCGGGTAGAGGTCATCGACGGTTCGTCGAATTTGGTGCGGGTGTTGTTCATGTCCGCGCCGGCCGACAGGTTCGGCAGCAGCCCGGCCCGGGCCTGGGGCACGATTTCTTTCTGGGCGCCGTATTGGGCGCGGGCGGCGGCCAGGTCGGCGTTGTTGTCCACCGCTTCCTGGTAGACGCTGACCAGGTCGGTCTTGGTGACGGACAAAGGCGCTTCGGCTGCCCATGCCATTCCATTGGACGCACAAGACACGGCAACAGCCAGTGAGAGTTTGCGCAGCATTCGGCGATCCCTAGTATTGATATTACGCAGATAATCCAGGCGCCAAGGCTACGGCGCACCCCCCGGAGCGTCAAGGCTCGACGCTGCGCAACGAGTGTAGAGGCGCGGCCCTGGTACAACAATCCGTCGATTGCGCCATTCATCACGCTTATCGCTCGGGTGTTGGCGTTCTGTCCCGGCTTTGTCTAGACTGCCCCGGTTCTTGTCGGGGTGCCTTGCCATGAGGCTGAGATCGGATAATCCGGATCCCGTTGAACCTGATCAGGTTAAGGCCTGCGTAGGGAACAAGATTTCTCGTCACCCGGCGAGTCCTCTTGTGCTTCGTCCGGGATGTTGTTCGACAATCGAACATTCCTCTTGAGCACCAAGCACTGCACTCACTAGTCGCCTAGGCAGGGTGCGTCCGTCCGCTACAGGTTCGCTCCGACAAACTTCCACTGCCTGGATGCTGTCTGGAGAGCCCGTGATGACGACAAAACTAAAAAACGCTAGCAACCTCAGTGAGTCGGCCCAAGTCGACCAGCAATCGGTGCAGCCCTTTGCCCGCTCGCAAAAAATCTATGTCCAGGGCTCGCGCCCGGATATTCGCGTGCCCATGCGTGAGATCACCCTGGATGTGACTCCCACCGACTTCGGTGGCGAGATCAACGCGCCGGTGACCGTCTACGACACTTCTGGCCCTTACACCGACCCCAACGTGGTGATCGATGTGCGCAAGGGCCTGGGCGACGTGCGTTCGGCCTGGATCGACGACCGCGCCGACACCGAGCGCCTGGCCGGCCTGTCTTCCGACTTCGGCCAGCAGCGCCTGGCCGATGCCGAGCTGACCAAGCTGCGTTTCGCCCATGTGCGCAACCCGCGCCGGGCCAAGGCCGGGGCCAACGTCAGCCAGATGCACTACGCGCGCAAGGGCATCATCACCGCCGAGATGGAATACGTCGCCATCCGCGAAAACATGAAGCTGCAGGAAGCCCGCGCCGCCGGCCTGCTCAAGCAGCAGCACGCTGGCCACAGCTTCGGCGCCAGCATCCCCAAGGAAATCACCCCTGAGTTCGTGCGCGAGGAAATCGCCCGCGGCCGCGCGATCATCCCGGCCAACATCAACCACGTGGAGCTGGAGCCGATGATCATCGGCCGCAACTTCCTGGTGAAGATCAACGGCAACATCGGCAACAGTGCCCTGGGTTCGTCCATCGAAGAAGAAGTGGCCAAGCTGACCTGGGGCATCCGCTGGGGCTCGGACACGGTCATGGACCTGTCCACCGGCAAGCACATCCATGAAACCCGCGAGTGGATCATCCGCAACTCGCCGGTACCGATCGGCACCGTACCGATCTACCAGGCCCTGGAGAAGGTCAACGGCGTGGCCGAGGACCTGACCTGGGAGCTGTTCCGCGACACCCTGATCGAGCAGGCCGAGCAGGGCGTGGACTACTTCACCATCCACGCCGGCGTGCTGCTGCGCTATGTGCCGCTGACCGCCAAGCGGGTCACCGGCATCGTCAGCCGTGGCGGCTCGATCATGGCCAAGTGGTGCCTGGCCCACCACAAGGAGAACTTCCTCTATACCCACTTCGAGGAAATCTGCGAAATCATGAAGGCCTACGACGTCAGCTTCTCGCTGGGCGACGGCTTGCGTCCCGGCTCGGTGGCCGACGCCAACGACGAAGCCCAGTTCGGCGAGCTGGAAACCCTCGGCGAACTGACCAAGATCGCCTGGAAGCACGACGTGCAGTGCATGATCGAAGGCCCTGGCCACGTGCCGATGCAACTGATCAAGGAGAACATGGACAAGCAGCTGGAATGCTGCGACGAGGCGCCGTTCTACACCCTTGGCCCACTGACCACCGACATCGCCCCGGGCTATGACCACATCACCTCGGGCATCGGCGCGGCGATGATCGGCTGGTTCGGCTGCGCCATGCTCTGCTACGTCACGCCCAAGGAACACCTGGGCCTGCCGAACAAGGATGACGTCAAGACCGGGATCATCACCTACAAGATCGCCGCGCATGCCGCCGACCTTGCCAAGGGCCACCCGGGCGCGCAGATCCGCGACAACGCCTTGAGCAAGGCGCGCTTCGAGTTCCGCTGGGAAGACCAGTTCAACCTCGGCCTGGACCCGGACACCGCGCGTGCGTTCCACGACGAGACCCTGCCCAAGGATTCGGCCAAGGTGGCGCATTTCTGCTCCATGTGCGGGCCGAAGTTCTGCTCGATGAAGATCACCCAGGAAGTCCGTGAGTACGCCGCCAACCAGCGCATCGAGGCGGTGGATGTCGACGTGGCCAAGGGCATGGCCGAGCAGGCCGAGCGCTTCAAGCAGGAAGGCAGCCAGCTGTACAAGAAAGTCTGAGAGGCAGCGGCACGCGGCTAGCGGCAAGTAGCAGGCGAGGGCCCACGGCTCTTGCTTGCAGCTTGGCGCTAGCTGCTGCTCCTTGCCTCTGTCCCTTTTTCTTTCGAGACCACCGCCTTGAGCAGTCCAACCAGTACCTACTCTCCCGACCTTGCGGTCCCTGCCGACAAACGCGTATTCGGCGCCCGCGATCTGTTTTCCCTGTGGTTCTCACTCGGCATCGGCCTGATGGTGTTGCAAACCGGCGCGCTGCTGGCGCCGGGGCTGGGGCTGGCCCATGGGGTGCTGGCGATCCTGTTGGGCAGCGCGGTGGGGGTGCTGTTGCTGGCGGCCGTGGGGGTGATCGGCAGCGATACGGGGCTGTCCGCCATGGCCGCCCTCAGGCTCAGCCTGGGACGCCACGGTGCCCGGCTGCCGGCGTTGCTCAACCTGTTGCAGCTGGTGGGCTGGGGATCGTTCGAGATCATCGTCATGCGCGATGCCGCCAGCCTCCTGGGAGCCCGGACCTTCGGTGAAGGCAGCGCCTGGACCAGTCCCGTGCTCTGGACCCTGTTCTTCGGAGCGCTGGCCACCTTGCTGGCGGTCAGCGGACCCTTGACCTTCGTCCGGCGGATTTTGCGCAAGTGGGGGATCTGGCTGCTGCTGACGGCCTGCCTGTGGCTGACCTGGAACCTGTTCGCCCGGGCCGACCTGGTGGCGCTGTGGAAGCGGGCCGGGGACGGCTCGATGCCGTTCGCCGTGGGCTTCGATATCGCCATCGCCATGCCGCTGTCCTGGTTACCGTTGATCGCCGACTACTCGCGCTTCGGCAAGAGCGCGCGGAATGTGTTCGGCGGCACCGCCCTGGGGTTCTTCATCGGCAATGCCTGGCTGATGACCCTGGGAGTGGCCTATGCCCTGGCCTTCGCGCCCGACGGCGAGGCCAATGCCCTGTTGCTGGCGCTGGCCGGGGCCGGGTTGGGGCTCCCGCTGCTGCTGATCCTGCTGGACGAGTCGGAAAACGCTTTCGCCGACATCCATTCGGCGGCGGTGTCTAGCGGTATCCTGCTGCGGCTGCAGGTCGAGCACCTGGCCCTGGGCATTGGCGTGCTCTGCACCTTGATCGCCTGCCTGGCGCCGTTGGCCCAGTACCAGAACTTCCTGCTGCTGATCGGCTCGGTGTTCGCGCCGCTGTTCGGCGTGGTGCTGGTGGATCACTTCATCCTGCGCCGGCGCGGTGCCCGGGCCTCACTGGCGGCCTGGCACGGTCCGGCACTGCTGGCCTGGCTCGGTGGGGTGAGCACCTACCACCTGCTGGCCAATTTCTATCCGGATGTTGGGGCAACCCTGCCGTCGCTGTTGCTGGCAGGGCTGTTGCACGGAGTGCTGGGCTTCAGTCGGCGTCGGGAAGCAGCTCGGGCTTGAGTATGCCGCGCAGGCGCGAGTAGGGGATCTGCAGCTCGACGTGGCCCAAGGGGGCCGGGGCGATGCTGTTGACGTCGTACTTGAGGGTCACCACGTTGCGGGTCAGGGCCACGTTCGGGGTCTTCTGGAATGGCCAGGTCCTGATGAACTCGGCCTCGCGATCCAGGTGGGTGCTGATCAGCCAGTTGTTGTGGGCGACCCGGGCGGCCTTCCAGAACATCTCTTCCTGGCCGGGCAGCAGCATGTCGGCCAGGCCCAGGGCCTTGTGCTGCTGGCGCGAATAGTTGACGAAGCCACGGCCCGGCGTGCCATTGGCGGTACCGGTGTCCAGGTAGCTGGCCAGTTCGACGATCACCAGGCCGTCATGCTGGTCGCGTAGCTTGGATTGCAGGTACATGCCGTGGCGGTCCGCGGCGCTGCGCAGGAACTGCTCGCGGTAGGCCACCAGGCTGGCCGGCATCGGCGCCTCGGGGCTGGTACGAGTCATCTGCAACAGGCGTTTCTCGACGATGGCATCCAGCTGCGGCTCGGCGGGGAAGTGCACGAGGTCGAGGTTGACCAGCGGGCAGTCGGCACCGCTGCAGCCGGATTTGAGCTGTTCGGATTTATCTCGGGTGACCTCCAGGGGGGCCTTGTAGCTTGGCTGGAACAGGCTCTGGCAGGCGCCCAGGGTCAGGGCGATGCAGGCCACGGAGGCGATTTTGACAAGCGACATGGGCGTCCTTCATAAACCAGGGGGAGGCGAAAGCTACCGGCTTCGACTACCTGCGGGGCAGTCGGTTCGCCACTAAGCTCAATGGAGGCAATTAGAGTAGGTTTAGCCCCTCGCCGTCTATCCCGCTGAGGGCAAAGGGGCTGCATGGGCAGGCGCGAGCGCGTTAGGATTGCGCGAAGTCGAGGAGGATCCTCGGATCGAACAGGTAGTACACGAGGATTGTTATGACTGACTTTGCCCACTCCACGCCGAGTGCCGTCGAGATCATCCGGCGCGAAAACTGTTTCCAGGGTTTCTATCGGCTCGAACGCCTGCACTTGCGCCACGAGCTGTTCGCCGGCGGCATGGGACCTGAAATCAATCGTGAAGTCTTCGTCCGTCACGATGCGGTCTGCGTACTGCCGTACGATCCGCAGCGCGACGAGGTGGTGCTGATCGAGCAGTTCCGCGTTGGCGCCATGGGCAAGGCCGCCTCGCCCTGGCTGGTGGAGCTGGTGGCTGGCCTGATCGACAAGGACGAGCAGCCCGAGCAGGTCGCCCGTCGCGAGGCGCAGGAGGAGGCGGGCCTGGACATCTCGGCGCTGTGGCCCATGACCCGGTATTTCCCATCGCCCGGCGGCAGTACCGAGTTCGTCCATCTGTACCTGGGACGCTGCGACAGCAGCGCCGCCGGCGGACTGTACGGGCTGGAGGAGGAAGCGGAGGATATCCGGGTTTCGGTGATGGCCTACGAGGATGCCCAGCAGGCCATGCGTGACGGGTGGATCTGCAATGCGTCCAGCATCATTGCCTTGCAGTGGCTGGCGCTCAATCGCGCGCAAGTGAGGGGTTTATGGTCGTAAACAAGGTGCGTGATCGCTATCGGGTGGACCTCGCGGGGCTGCAAGCTTCCTGCGAGGCCAACTACGCCCGGTTGATGCGCCTGTTGCCCGACATGCGCAACCAGCCGGAGGCGCGACGCATCGCCGTGACCCAGGGCGAGCAGATGCTTGGCGTGCTGGCCCTGGAGGTGGTGCTGGCCTGTCCCTATACCACCACCTTGCAGGTGCGCCAGGAGCACAGCCTGCCCTGGCTGCCGGTCCCGCAGCTGGAGGTGCAGGTCTACCATGACGCGCGCATGGCCGAGGTGATCAGCGCCGAGCACGCACGGCGCTTTCGCAGCATCTATCCCTATCCCAACGCCTTCATGCACCAGCCGGACGAGAAGGCCCAGCTGAACATCTTCCTCGGCGAATGGCTGAGCCATTGCCTGGCCTGCGGGCACGAGTTCGAGGCCGTGCGCTAGGCCGGCAAGCGGACAGAATGAAGATGTGAACTGGGTCCGGTTCCGCGGTTTCCACCTGGCGACTTCCCCAAGCATAATTGCCCCATTCCTCATGCCTTGGTCCTGCCCTGGGAGAACTCCTTGCCAAGCGTACCCGCTTCGCCCGCCGATGATTCCGTGTTGCTGGTGCAACTGTCGGACAGCCACCTGTTTGCCGAGACGCACGGCACGCTGCTGGGCATGAACACCGCCGACAGTCTGCAACGGGTCATCGACCTGGTGCTGGCGCAACAGCCACAGGTCGACCTGGTGCTGGCCACCGGCGACTTGTCCCAGGACGGCAGCCTGCAGTCCTACCAGCGCTTTCACCAGTTGAGTGCGCAGATCCCGGCACCCGCCCGCTGGTTGCCGGGCAACCACGACGAACCAGGCGTCATGCGCCTGGCCGCCCAAGGCAGCGAGCTGCTGCAACCTGTGGTGGACATCGGCAACTGGCGCATCATCCTGCTGGATTCGTCCGTGCCGGGCTCGGTACCGGGGTTTCTCCAGGACGAGCAGCTGCAACTGCTGGTCCGCTCCCTGGACGAGGCGCCAGGGCGTCATCACCTGATCTGCCTGCACCATCATCCGGTGTCCATCGATTGTGCGTGGATGGAGCCCATCGGCCTGCGCAATGCCGAGGCCTTGTTCGAGGTGATCGAGGGGCGGCCGCAGGTCCGGGCCTTGTTATGGGGCCATGTACACCAGGAGATCGACCGCTGGCGCGACGACCTGCGACTCTTGGCCTCACCCTCGACCTGCATCCAGTTCGAGCCTCGCAGCGATGACTTCAAGGTCGAGGAGCGGGCGCCGGGTTACCGCTGGCTGCGGCTGCTGGCCGACGGACGGCTGGAAACCGGCGTACAGCGGGTCGAGGGTTATGCCTTCACCGTGGACTACGGCAGCGACGGTTACTGAAGCCGCTTCGTAACCCGGCGCCATCCCTGTAAACTGCGGCCTTTGCCCAGGCACAGGGAGTCTGCATGTCCGCTTCCATCCTTTATATCCACGGCTTCAATAGCGCTCCGGCTTCGACCAAGGCCTCCCAGTTGCGCCGGGTCATGGAGCAGATCGGCCTGGGCGACCAGTTGCGGGTACCGGCCCTGCACCATCATCCGCGCCAGGCCATTGGCCAGCTGGAGCAGGCGATCGTCGAGCTGGGCCGTCCATTGCTGGTCGGCAGCTCGCTCGGCGGCTACTATGCGACACACCTTGCCGAGCGCCACGGTCTGAAAGCCTTGCTGATCAATCCCGCCGTCAACCCGCACCGCCTGTTCGATGGTTACCTGGGCCCGCAGCAGAACCTGTATACCGATGAAACCTGGGAGCTGACCCTCGATCACGTGGCGGCCCTGGAGGCATTGGAGGTCCCGCCGCCTCAGGATCCGCAGCGTTACCAGGTCTGGTTGCAGACCGGGGACGAGACGCTGGATTATCGCCACGCCCAGGCGTACTACCGCGCTTGCGCCTTGCGCATCCAGGCAGGCGGCGACCATAGTTTCCAAGGTTTTACCGGCCAATTGCCGGCGATGTTGAGTTTTGCCGGCATTACCGCCGATCAGTACCAGGCGTTCGACTTCACCGCACTGTGAAGCCGCGCCCCATATTCATTGAACGACTAACGACGAGAACCCATGGCCACTCCCAGCGCTAGCTCCTATAACGCAGACGCCATCGAAGTCCTCTCGGGACTCGACCCGGTGCGCAAACGCCCGGGCATGTACACCGACACCACGCGGCCCAACCACCTGGCCCAGGAAGTCATCGACAACAGTGTCGACGAAGCCCTGGCCGGCCATGCGAAGTCGATACAGGTCATCCTGCATGCCGATCATTCCCTGGAAGTGTCCGACGACGGTCGTGGCATGCCGGTGGACATCCACCCGGAAGAGGGCGTATCCGGCATCGAGCTGATCCTCACCAAGCTCCACGCCGGCGGCAAGTTCTCCAACAAGAACTACCAGTTCTCCGGCGGCTTGCACGGGGTGGGCATTTCCGTGGTCAACGCCCTGTCCAGCCAGGTACGGGTGCGGGTCAAGCGCGATGGCAGCGAGTACCAGATGACCTTCGCCGACGGCTACAAGGCTTCCGAGTTGGAAGTGGTCGGCAGCGTTGGCAAGCGCAATACCGGTACTTCCGTGTTCTTCGCCCCGGACCCGAAATACTTCGATTCGCCGAAATTCTCCGTCAGCCGCCTCAAGCACGTGCTCAAGGCCAAGGCCGTGCTGTGCCCGGGCTTGCTGGTCAGCTTTGAGGACAAGGGCACCGGCGAGAAGGTCGAGTGGCACTACGAAGATGGCCTGCGTTCCTACCTGGTGGATGCCGTCAGCGAGTTCGAGCGCCTGCCGTCCGAGCCGTTCTGCGGCAGCCTGGCGGGTAACAAGGAGGCAGTGGACTGGGCCCTGCTGTGGCTGCCCGAGGGCGGCGACAGTGTCCAGGAAAGCTACGTCAACCTGATTCCCACCGCCCAGGGCGGTACCCACGTCAACGGCTTGCGCCAGGGCCTGCTGGACGCCATGCGCGAGTTTTGCGAGTTCCGCAACCTGTTGCCGCGCGGCTTGAAGCTGGCGCCGGAAGACGTCTGGGAGCGGATCGCCTTCGTCCTGTCGATGAAAATGCAGGACGCGCAGTTCTCCGGCCAGACCAAGGAACGCCTGTCGTCCCGCGAGGCTGCGGCGTTCGTCTCTGGAGTGGTCAAGGACGCCTTCAGCCTGTGGCTCAACGCCAACCCCGAACTGGGCATGCAGCTGGCGGAGCTGGCCATCAGCAACGCCGGCCGGCGCCTGAAGGCCAGCAAGAAGGTCGAGCGCAAGCGCATTACCCAGGGCCCGGCATTGCCGGGCAAGCTGGCCGATTGTGCCGGCCAGGACCCGATGCGTTCCGAGCTGTTCCTGGTGGAAGGTGATTCCGCCGGTGGTTCGGCCAAGCAGGCAAGGGACAAGGAATACCAGGCGATCCTGCCGCTGCGCGGCAAGATCCTCAACACCTGGGAAGTGGACGGCAGCGAGGTGCTGGCCAGCCAGGAGGTGCACAACATCGCCGTGGCCATCGGCGTCGATCCGGGCGCCGAGGACATGAGCCAGTTGCGCTACGGCAAGATCTGCATCCTCGCCGACGCCGACTCCGACGGCCTGCACATCGCCACCTTGCTCTGCGCCCTGTTCGTCCAGCATTTCCGCCCGCTGGTGGATGCCGGCCACGTCTACGTAGCCATGCCGCCGCTGTACCGGATCGACCTGGGCAAGGAGATCTTCTACGCCCTGGACGACGCCGAGCGTGACGGCATCCTCGATCGCCTGGTGGCCGAGAAGAAGCGCGGCAAGCCGCAGGTCACGCGATTCAAGGGCCTGGGCGAAATGAACCCGCCGCAACTGCGCGAGACCACCATGGACCCCAATACCCGGCGCCTGGTGCAGTTGACCCTGGACGACGTCGAGGCCACCGCGGAAATCATGGACATGCTGCTGGCCAAGAAACGCGCCGGCGACCGCAAGTCCTGGCTGGAGTCCAAGGGCAACCTGGCCGAGGTGCTGGCCTGATGCACAAAGGCCTGGTCCTGGCCCTGGCGCTATCGGCAACCTCGGCGGTGGCCGCGCCGGCCCCCGAGCTGAGCCTGCTGTCCGAGCATCCGGTAGAAGGCATGCGCGGCGGCAACCTCTCGGGGCTGGCGCTGTGCGGCCAGGAGCTGTGGACCGTCTCGGACCGCGACGACGACCAGATCTACCGGCTCGATACCCGCGACAGCGTCTGGCAGGCCGAGACGGTCAAGCTGGAGGTGCCGCCGGTACCCGATACCGGCTTGCCCTGGGGGTTGAAGTCACGGACCTGGGCGGCGTCCTTCGTGCGTGGCGGAGACCTGGACTTCGAAGGCATTTCCTGCGATGCCGCCGGCAACAAGTATGTGGTCAGCGAGGCCCATGCCTCGGTGTTGCAGGTCCCGGCCCAGGGCGCGCCCGAGTGGTTGAAGATTTCCCCGCTGATGGTCCGCGAAGCCCGGGCCAGCGGCATGCTGCTGCACTTCAACGCCTTGTTCGAGGGGCTGGCGGTGAACCCTGCTGGGGATCGCATCTGGCTGGCGGCGGAGCGTGAGCGGCGCGGCCTGTTGCTGATCAAGCGCGGGCAGAGCACCTGGGATTGCGATGGCGGTTGCGTGCTGCTCAGCGAAGCCGGCCTGCAGATGCAGCCCGAGCAGGCGCCCCATGCCAAGGCCGTGACCCGTGACTTCGCCGATCTTTCGCTGTTCGACGGCAAGCTGTTCACCCTGGAACGCAACGCCTACCAGATCTGCCGCCGCGATGCGCAGAGCGCCAAGGTCGAGCAGTGCTGGTCCTTCGCTGCCGAAGCCCTGGTGGAGTCACGGCGTTATCCACAGCCCTACGGCCTGGCCGAAGCCCTGGTGGTGGATGCCGAAGGCGCCTGGATCGGCCTGGATAACAACAATGGCGCCCGCGCCGATGGTGAAAGCCGACCGATCGTCTGGCGCTTTGCCGCGCCGCAAGGCGGCTGGAGTGCCAAACCTTGAGCCAGCAACCGGGGCGCAGTGCCGGCCGAGTGTTGCTGATCCTGGCCTGGGCGGCGGGGCTGTTCCTGGCCACGCGGTTCTTCGCCGATTGGGAAGCGCGCCAGGAGAACCCCAACACTGTCGTCAGTTCGCAACAACATGAGGGTTACATCGAAGTGAAGCTGGTCGGCAACGGCCAGGGGCATTTCGTCGCCAGCGGCCATATCGACGGCCAGCCGGTGCAATTCATGCTCGATACCGGCGCCACCGAAGTCTCGATCCCCTCCGGGCTGGCCGAGCGCCTGGGCCTGGAGCGAGGACTGCCGGTGACCCTGAGTACCGCCAACGGTCGCAGCGAGGGCTACCGGACCCGTATCGAGCGTCTGCAACTGGGCGATATCACCCTGCGCGATGTCCGGGCCCTGGTGGCTCCGGGGCTCGACGGGGACCAGGTCCTGCTGGGCATGAGCGCTTTGAAGAAACTTGAATTTACTCAGCGCGGCGGCACCATGCTGCTGCGCCAGACCACGAACCAATGAGGCCCGCATGAGCGACTCCCTTGATCTCAGCCTGGATGGCGTAGAACGCCGGTCACTGGCTGACTTCACCGAAAATGCCTACCTCAACTACTCCATGTACGTGATCATGGACCGTGCGCTGCCGCATATCGGCGACGGCCTGAAACCGGTACAGCGGCGTATTGTCTACGCCATGAGTGAGCTGGGGCTGGATGCCGATTCCAAGCACAAGAAGTCCGCCCGTACCGTGGGTGACGTGCTCGGCAAGTTCCACCCGCACGGCGACTCCGCCTGCTACGAAGCCATGGTGCTCATGGCCCAGCCGTTCAGCTACCGCTACACGCTGGTGGACGGCCAGGGTAACTGGGGTGCACCGGACGATCCCAAGTCCTTCGCGGCCATGCGTTATACCGAGGCGCGACTGTCGCGCTACTCCGAGGTGCTGCTCAGCGAGCTGGGCCAGGGCACCGCGGACTGGGGGCCGAACTTCGACGGCACGCTCCAGGAGCCGCTGGTGCTGCCGGCGCGCTTGCCGAACATCCTGCTCAACGGCACCACCGGCATCGCCGTGGGCATGGCCACCGACGTACCGCCGCATAACCTGCGGGAAGTGGCTTCGGCCTGCGTACGCCTGCTGGACGAGCCCAAGGCCACGGTGGAACAGCTGTGCGAGCACATCCAGGGGCCGGACTATCCCACCGAGGCGGAGATCATCACCCCGCGTGCCGACCTGCTGAAGATCTACGAGACGGGTCGTGGCTCGGTGCGCATGCGCGCCGTGTACCGGGTCGAAGACGGCGACATCGTGGTTTCCGCGTTGCCGCACCAGGTTTCCGGGGCCAAGGTACTGGAGCAGATCGCTGCCCAGATGCAGGCCAAGAAGCTGCCGATGGTAGCCGACCTGCGGGACGAGTCGGATCACGAGAACCCTTGCCGTATCGTGATCATCCCGCGTTCCAACCGGGTCGATCCGGGCGAACTGATGCAGCACTTGTTCGCCACCACCGACCTGGAGTCAACCTACCGGGTCAACGTCAACATCATCGGCCTGGACGGCAAGCCGCAGTTGAAGAACCTGCGTGCGCTGCTGGTGGAATGGCTGGAGTTCCGGGTCGCCACCGTGCGCCGCCGCTTGCAGTTCCGCCTGGACAAGGTCGAGCGCCGCCTGCACCTGTTGGACGGCTTGCTGATTGCCTACCTCAACCTGGATGAAGTAATCCACATCATCCGGACCGAGGACCAGCCGCGGGCCAGGCTGATCGAGCGTTTCGCCCTCAGCGAGATCCAGGCCGACTACATCCTCGACACTCGCCTGCGGCAACTGGCGCGCCTGGAAGAGATGAAGCTGCGGGCTGAGCAGGACGAATTGCTCAAGGAACAGGCCAAGCTGCTGGCGCTGCTCAACAGCGAAGCCAAGCTCAAGAAGCTGGTGCGCACCGAGTTGCTGCAGGACGCCGAGACCTATGGCGACGACCGTCGTTCGCCGATCGTCGAACGTGCCGAAGCCAAGGCCCTGTCGGAAAACGAGCTGATGCCGACCGAACCGGTGACTATCGTTCTGTCGGAAAAAGGTTGGGTCCGCTGCGCCAAGGGGCATGATATCGACGCCACTGGCTTGTCCTACAAGGCTGGTGACGGCTATAAGACCGCTGCCGCCGGGCGTTCCAATCAGTTCGCGGTGTTCATCGACTCCACCGGTCGCAGTTATTCGGTGGCGGCCCACACGTTGCCATCGGCCCGTGGCCAGGGCGAACCGCTCACCGGCCGCCTGACGCCGCCGCCGGGCGCGACCTTCGATTGCGTGCTGCTGCCGGACGACGAGGCGCTGTATGTGATCGCCTCCGATGCCGGCTACGGCTTCGTGGTCAAGGGCGAGGACCTGCAGGCCAAGAACAAGGCGGGCAAGGCGCTGTTGAGCCTGCCGAACAACGCCAAGGTCCTGGCGCCAAGGCCGGTGGCCGATCGCGAGCAGAACTGGCTGGCTTCGGTGACCACCGAAGGTCGCCTGCTGGTGTTCAAGATCAGCGACCTGCCGCAGCTGGGCAAGGGCAAGGGCAACAAGATCATTGGGATTCCCGGTGAGCGAGTCGCCAGTCGCGAGGAGTATGTGACCGATATCGCGGTGCTGCCGGAAGGTGCGACCCTGGTGCTGCAGGCGGGCAAGCGCACCCTGTCGCTCAAGGCCGACGACCTGGAGCACTACAAGGGCGAGCGTGGGCGTCGCGGCAACAAGCTGCCGCGGGGCTTCCAGCGAGTGGATGCGTTGTTGGTAGAGCCTCTCAATTGAGAGGCACGATCAGCCATTTAACTGGTCGATCGTTCTTGGAACACTGGAGTCATGGCGCATATTCACGGATGATATGCGCTTTCAAACGCCGGCCTGGTCCGGCGTTATTCTGTTTTCTTGAGTATTTTCACTGTGGCTGGCCTGGTGGTCGCCACCTGGATGGGATGATGACTGTTCTGCGCCTTCCTTTTATTTTCCTGCTCGCGGGCGTTCTTGGCCTGGCGGGTTGCAGCGTTCACCAGCCGGTGTCGCTGTATCAGCTGGACAGCGGAAGTCCAGCCCAGCCGGCCAGCACCGGCATGTCGGTATTGCTGGGGCCGGTGCTGATTGCCGATTACCTGCAACGTGAAACCCTGCTGCAGCGCCAGGATGATGGCAGCCTGCAGGCTGCGACCGACGGCCGTTGGGCTGGCAGCCTCTCTTCGGATATCGACCAGTTGCTGCTGCGCCAGGTAGCCGGTCACCTGGATAGCCAGCGGGTGGTGTTGGCCCCGGCCACCAACGGCTTCACTCCGGATGTGCAGGTACTGCTGTCGATCACCCGCCTGGATTCCGGCAAGACCCAGCCGGCGGTACTGGATGCCCAGTGGCGCCTGATCGACCGTCGCGGCCAGGTACGCGACAACCGCATCGTTCACCTGCAGGAGCAACATGCGGGGACCACTGCGTCCCAGGTACAGGCGCAAGGCGTGCTGTTGCAGCGCCTGGCCGAACAATTGTCCGGTGCCCTCAAGCCCCTGGCCAACCAGCCTGCGGTGGCCGAGGTGCCGCGCAAGGCGCCACCGGCGCCGGCGCCCAAGCCGGCTGAGCCGGAAAAGCGGCCGAAGATGCCGATGGCCACGCCGATCCGCACGGATATGGAAGTGTTCCGGTTCTGATGTGATCCGCAGCAAGACAAGGCCCGCCATTGGCGGGCCTTGTGGTTTCTGGGGGAGCAGGCACAAAAAAGCCCGTGCCGGGCTAATGCTGTAGGGGCGAGGCTTGCCCGCGATGTGCGTGTATCCAGTCAGCACGTGCGACTGTTAACGACCATCGCGAGCAATCGAGCGTCGGGATCACCTTGCATAACTGATCGGCATCACGCGCAGGGCCGGCTGTGTTGACAGGCGTTACAGCTTGGCCCGGGTCTCGTGCATGCGCGCCAGCTGTCGCTCCAGCATCGACGGGTAGGGTTCCATCAGGCGTTCGACGCAGCAGGCACCTTCCGGGCTGGCGATCGGACGGATACGTGCGCGCTGGCGCAGTAGGGCGTCATCATTGACCTTGCGCTCCACCAGCAGCAGGTTGCGGCTGTGCTGGGACAGCGCCAGGGCATCCTGGGCGGTCTCGGTCAGCAGCAGGTCGATCTGGCTCAGGCCGAACAGTCCTTCGCCCAGGGTCAGGCCCAGCTGCAGTTGCAGGGTGATGCCGCTGTCCGCCACTTCGATCTGCAGGGCATGGCCCAGGGCGCGCAAGAGCTCGCCGCAGCAGATGGCGTTGGTCAGGTAGTCATCGCCGCTGTCTTCGCTGTGGAACAGCATCAGCGTGCTGCCATCGTTCAGGGTGTGCAGCTCGCTCTGGTACAGCGAGGCCGCCTGGTCGAGGCAATCACGGTAGCGTTCGAGCAATTCCGTCAGGCGCGCCCGGGGCAGGCGCCGCAGCTGTTCCTGGGCGCCCAGTTGCACCGCCAGCACGGCGCTGTGCTGGGGTTCGGCCGGGACCTCGGGCTGTGCCTGGGGCTTGGCCAACGGCGCCGAGGACGAGGAATGATCGCGCAGGTCGGCGAACGGGTCTTCTTCGTCCAGTTCGTCTTCCTCGGCGCTGACCAGGTGCCGTGGCGCTGGTTTCAAGCCGGCCACCGGGGCGCTTTCATCGAAGCTCGGATCGCGCAGGTTGCGGATTTCGAAAGCCGGGGCGTCTTCTTCGTCCTGTTCTTGCGGTTCGGGCTGAGGCTCTGGCTCGGGGATCTCCGGGGCGAGGCGGGCGTGCAGCTGGCGCGCCAGGTCACCGATTTCATCCTGGCGCTGGATCGCCGGGGTATGTTCGTCCAGGTCCCGCAGCCAGACCCGCAATTGCAGCAGCGGGGTGGAGATATGGCGACCCAGGCGCAGGCTCAGGGCGAGCGCCAGGGCCAGCAGGATGGCGCTGAGGATGCCCATGCTCTGCAGGCTGATGGTCATCGGCTGCTGGAACTGGGCCATGTCCAGGCTGATCCGCAGGTTGCCGGCGGTGACCTCCTGGAAGGTGATCTTGGTCTGGTACACGCCTTCGGTTTCGCCCAGCAGGCTGCTCTTGGGGCGTTGGCCGGCCTCGGCGAGGATGCGGTTGTCGACGCTGTAGATCGCCGCGTGGGCCACCAGCGGATTCTTGGTCAGGTTGTTGAGCAAGACGTTGAGGCTGAGGATGTCGTTGGACACCAGCAGCTCGGTGGCCGAGGTGGCGGTCTGGGTAGTCAGGCTCTGGCCCAGGGCGTCGGCCTGCTCATGCATGGCTTGCTTGAATTGCAGGCCCATCACGCCGGCATAGATCACCAGGGCCAGGGCGACCAGGATCACGTTATGGCTGGCAATACGCAATGCAATCGGTACACGGCGGTGGCGCAGTGCACGGAAGATCAGCAAGAAGAAGTTATCGTTTTTAACTGGCGTGGGCCGGTTCACTGAGCTCGGCTCTTTAGTCCGTGAAGTTGACGCGCAGTATAGCGAGAGGCCCTAGGCCGGCAAAGCGCTGGCTGTGCCCGATGGTCAGCGAAAATGGGTAGAATGCGCTTTTTTTTCCACCTCGGGGGTGCGCCTTGCGCGAAATTGTCCTGATAAACATCACCGGCGAAGATCGTCCCGGTCTGACTGCGGCCATTACCGGCGTCCTGGCCCAGGGTGGTGTGAACATTCTCGACATCGGTCAGGCGGTGATCCACGACGCCTTGTCGTTCGGCATCCTGGTCGAGATCCCGGACAACGAGCGCAGTTCCTCGGTGCTCAAGGACATCCTGTTCACCGCCTACAAGCTCGACCAGCAGGTGCGTTTCACCCCGGTGTCCGAGGAGGATTACCAGCAGTGGGTGGCAGGGCAGGGCAAGAAGCGCCACATCGTCACCCTGCTGACCCGCAAGGTCACCGCCGAGCAGTTGCAGCGAGTCAGTTCGATCACCGCCAAGTACGGCTTGAACATCGACCACATCGATCGCCTGTCCGGGCGCATGCCCCTGGATATGCCCGCCGACCAGGGCAAGGGCTGCATCGAGTTCTCGGTACGCGGCGAAGCCGCCGATCCCCAGGCGCTGCGGGCCGAATTCCTCAGTGTGGCCCAGGAGTTGAACGTCGACATCGCCTTCCAGGAGGACTCGCTGTTCCGCCGCAACCGGCGCCTGGCGGTGTTCGACATGGACTCGACGCTGATCGAGGCCGAAGTAATCGACGAGTTGGCCAAGGCCGCTGGGGTCGGCGATCGGGTCGCGGCAATCACCGAACGGGCCATGGCCGGCGAGCTGGATTTTCGCGCCAGCTTCAAGGAGCGCCTGGCCCTGCTCAAAGGCCTGGACGTCAGCGTGCTGGATTCCATCGGCGCCTCCCTGCGCCTGACCGAGGGCGCCGAGACCCTGTTCGCCGAGCTCAAGCGCCTGGGCTACAAGACCGCGATCCTGTCCGGTGGCTTCACCTATTTCGCCAAGCAGCTGCAAGCCAAGCTGGGCATCGACTACGTGTTCGCCAACGAGCTGGAAGTGGTGGATGGCAAGGTCACCGGCGTGGCCGTAGAGCCGATTGTCGACGCACAACGCAAGGCCGACCTGCTGCGTGAACTCGCGCACAAGGAAGGCCTGCGCCTGGAGCAGACCATCGCGGTCGGCGACGGCGCCAACGACCTGCCGATGCTGGGCATTGCCGGCCTGGGCGTGGCGTTCCGTGCCAAGCCGCTGGTCAAGCAGTCGGCCAAGCAGGCGATCTCGACCCTGGGCCTGGACGGCGTGCTGTACCTGTTGGGCTTGCGCGATCGCGACGGGCAGGCCTGATCGGGTACGAGTCTTCCCCCATGAAAAACGCCGCTGATCAGCGGCGTTTTTGTTTGCGGTGTTAGCCGGGCATCACGCCGTGGGCGCGCCCAGGCCCTGGCCCATGCGGACCGGCGAACCGGCCGCCAGCCCTTCGGCCCACTGCACCTGGTCCGGGCCGAACAGCACGATGGCGGTGGAGCCCAGTTTGAAGCGGCCCATCTCGGCGCCTTTCTCCAGGTGGATCGGGGCGCGGGCGGCCTCGTCGTAGCGCACGGTCTTGAGTTCGCGCTTGGGTGGCGTCACCAGGCCGGCCCAGACGGTTTCGATCGAGGCGACGATCATCGCGCCCACCAGCACCAGGGCCATGGGGCCGCGCTCGGTGTCGAAGATGCACACCACGCGCTCGTTGCGGGCGAACAGCTCGGGGACGTTTTCCGCGGTGGTCTGGTTGACCGAGAAGATCCGCCCGGGGACGTAGACCATTTCCCGCAGGGTGCCGGCCAGCGGCATGTGCACGCGGTGGTAGTCCTTGGGTGACAGGTAGATGGTGGCGAAGTCGCCGCCCATGAACGGCGCGGCCAGGGCCGGGTCACCGCCCAGCAGCTCCAGCACGCTGTAGCTGTGGCCCTTGGCCTGGAACACTCGCCCATGTTCGATCGGGCCGAGCTGGCTGACGGCGCCGTCGGCGGGGCTGAGCACCGCGCCCGGAGTCGGGTCCAGTGGCCGTGCGCCGTCTTTCAGGGCGCGGGTGAAGAAGGCATTGAAGTGCTCGTAGGCGGTCACGTCTTCTACCTGGGCCTCGGACATGTCCACCTGGTACTGCTTGGCGAACCAGCTGGTGAAGGCATTCTTGAACCAGCGCACGCGGCACTCGGCGATGCAGCCCGCCAGACGCGACAGCAGGTGGTGAGGCAGCAGGTACTGGCTGATGATGAACAAACGCTTTTTCATTGGGTGTCCTTAAAAACCTTAAATCTCTACGGGCGTATCGGGATGATTGCCCCATTCGCCCCACGAGCCGGCGTAGCCTTTGACCCGTGGATAGCCCAGCGCCTTGGCCACCAGGTAGGTGAAGCCGGAGCGGTGGTGGGTCTGGCAGTGGGTGATCACTTCTTTGTCTTTGCTGATGCCCAGGCTCTCGAGAATCTGCGGCATGTCACGGCGGATGCGCAGGTGGCGGGCCTGGTCCATGCCGGCGGTCCATTCGAAATTCACTGCGCCGGGAATGTGCCCGCCCTTGGCGGCCAGGACCTTTTCGCCCGAATACTCCAGCGGGCCGCGGGCGTCCCAGATGGCCAGGTCGGCGGCGCCGAGGCGGCTCTGCAGGTACTCGCGGGTGGCGGTAGGTTGGTCGTGCAGGGTCAGGGGCACCGGGCCGCCGACGGCTGACGGTACCTGGGTGGATACCGGCAGGCTTTCCGCCAGCCAGGCCGACAGGCCGCCATCGACGTAGTGATAGTGCGGGTGGCCGATCACATCCAGCAGCCAGATGAAGCGTCCGGCCCAGCCGCCGCCCTCATCGTCATACACCACATAGACCGCGTCGGGGTTGTGTCCGAGCTCACCGAACAGCGCCTCGAGGGCGGCCTTGGGTGGCAGCAGTCCGGGGGCTGGCGCCTGGCCGAGCTGGGTGCGCTTGGGGTCGACGAAGCGTGCCCCGGGAATATGCCCGGTGCTATAGCGGGCGGCGCTGGTCAGGTCGACCAGGATCAGTTCGCGGGCGTCGAGACGGGCGAGCAGGTCGCCGGGTTCGATGACCAGCGGCAAGCCGGAAAAGTCAGACATGTCAGGTCCCCAGGGCACAAAGGGTGGAATTGTAGCGCAAGCGCTACTGGCTGCGGTTGGTAAAGCTGTGCAAGGCTTTCTCGATGCACTGGGCGGTCTTGCCGAAGGCCTGGACGCTGGTTTCGGCCAAGGGCACGCCGCCCTGGTCGGCGATCGCCAGCAGCAGAACCCGACCATTGCAGGACAGCGAGCGGATCAGCAGGTGCTCGCCACGGAACAGCTGGCGCAGGGCCCCGGGCAGGTGAGGAGCGAATTGCCGATAGTTGTCCGGGGTCAGGCGGATCTGCGCGGACTTCTCCAGCAGGCGCTGCAGCAATGGGCTTTGCTTGGCTTGCAGGCTCAGCCCGGCGGCTTCCCTGGGCAGGCCATGCAGCTGTTGCACTCGCAACTGGCTGTGGCTGCGATCGACCATCAGCAGCATGATCCGCCGCATGCCACACGCTGCCAGGGCATCCCGGGCACAACCGGTGAGGTGCACGGCATTGGTGAAGGGGCTCGGCTCGAGCAGCAGCTCGCTGCACAGCTGGCGCCACTTGGCCAGTTCCAGGGCGGTCGGCGCTGGTGCGGGCAGCTCGCCATTGTGCAGGCGGCGCACGTTCCAGGGCCAGAGCAGGGCCTGGGCCGGATGCCAGAGATCGGGCTGGCTGTCGTTGCGGGCACTGTTGGCGGCTTGTTGGTGCAACTGCTGCTGGACCTCGGCGACCGGCGTCTGCAGGTACAGGGCGGTGAGGTTCTGCCAGCGCTGGCCGTGGGGGTTGTTCCAGGAGAATTGCGCCGCCAGGGCCATGCCGTTGGCCAGCAGGACGCAGTTGGCCGGCTGGTTCAGCCAGCGCCGCAGTTCCGAGTCGTCGTCCAGGCGCTGTTGCTGGCGCAGCGGGTTGTCGCTGTCGCGGGCGATCAGCATGACCTTGGCCAGCAGGTGTTGCTCGCTGGTCAGCAGGCGGTAGCCCTGTTGCACCCAGATCGGCAGGTGCCAGGCTTGAACCAGGGCTTGGCAGACCTCCATCAGGCGTACGCCGAACAATTGCAGTTCAACCTTGCGCGCCGACTCGTGCTTGTAGATGACCCGCAGCTCCCACTCTTCCATCAGCGTGGGGTAGCTCAAGGCCATGGCCCACAGAGGAGAGAGGAACAGCAGGCTGCCCCAGTGGATGTCCTGCCACAGGCGGGCCAGGCGCCCGGCGAAGAAACCGTTGGCTTGTTGGGTGGCGTGCCGGCTGATCAGCTGCAGCTGCCGCAGGGCCTGGGGAATTTGCGCTTCGGGCAGGGTCGGCAGTTGTTCCAGCAATTCCTGGGTACGCTTGAGGCCCAGGCGGTTGACCGCGATTTCCAGGTTCTCCGCCGGCTCGCTCATGCTGCCGTGGGTATGCCGGTTGGCCTCGCGGATCACGCTAAGGGCCAATGCCGGGCTATCTTGCATCAGGTCGGCGATTTCCCGCAGCGAACTGCGATTATTGGCGATGGCCTTGCAGACCCGGTCGTGGCTGGCTTGCGGCACCGGCAGGCGCACGGCGCAGAGAAGCTTGAGCCAGGCGTCTAGAGAGCTGGGCGCAGAGTGCGGGGTGCTGGTTTCATTGGACATGGTCGGGCGCAATCATTGTCTGCTGGGAACACGCCCGGAGTGGGCCAAACTGGCTTTTCGCCTTAACTGGCTATAGTCTGGCGCAGTTTTGCCGATAAGTAGAAGAAGAGTTTTAAGAACTTCCGAATATGACCTTGAACCCGACTCATAAGTACTCTCCTATCTATGGCTAAAATTATCGGCATCATCGTCGTATTCGCTAGCGTGCTCGGCGGATACGTGCTTTCCCACGGCAAGATCGCAGCGCTGATCCAGCCTTTCGAGGTCATGATCATCGGCGGTGCGGCTTTTGGTGCATTCCTCCAGGCCAACCCTGGCTACATGACGATGCACGTCGTCAAGAAATCCCTGGGGATGTTCAGTTCGCGTTTCACCCATACCTTCTACCTGGAAGTGCTGGGCCTGATCTACGAGATCCTCAACAAGAGCCGCCGCGAAGGCATGATGGCCATCGAAGGCGATATCGAGGACGCAGCCGCCAGCCCGATCTTCGCCAAGTACCCGGCGGTGCTCAAAGACGAGCGCATGACCGCCTACATCTGTGACTACCTTCGCATCATGTCCTCCGGCAACATGGCTCCCCATGAGCTGGAAGGCCTGTTCGACATGGAGCTGTTCAGCCTCAAGGAAGAACTCGAGCATCCATCCCATGCGGTCACCGGTATTGCCGACGGCATGCCTGGTTTCGGTATCGTCGCGGCGGTACTGGGTATCGTGGTGACGATGGCGTCCCTGGGTGACGGTGACCAGAAGTCCATCGGCCTGCACGTGGGTGCGGCGCTGGTAGGTACCTTCTTCGGTATTCTCGCGGCCTATGGTTTCTTCGGCCCGCTGGCCCATTCCCTGGCCCACGATGCCAAGGAAGAGCTGAACGTCTACGAAGCCATCAAGGCGTCCTTGGTGGCCTCCGCTTCCGGCATGCCGCCTTCGCTGGCGGTGGAGTTCGGGCGTAAGGTTCTGTACCCGGCGCACCGTCCGAGCTTCGCCGAGCTGGAACAAGCGGTTCGCGGTCGCTAAGTCATGGAAAACAATCAGCCGATTATCATCAAGCGCGTCAAGCGCTTCGCCGGCGGACATCACGGGGGCGCCTGGAAAATTGCCTTCGCCGACTTCGCCACGGCGATGATGGCGTTCTTCCTGGTGCTGTGGCTGTTGTCCACGGCCACCCCGGAACAGAAGATCGCCATCGCCGGTTACTTCAAGGACCCGATCGGCTTTTCCGAAAGCGGTACGCCCTACATCATCGACCTGGGCGGCTCGCCGGAGCTGGCGCCGGAAAACACCCTGAACCCCGAGATCAAGTCCCAGCCCCAGCCGGACAAGGTCACGGTGGACTCCGAGCAGGTGGAGGGCATGGCCGAACAGGTCGAGCGCGAGCGTCTTGAACTGTTGCTGCAGGAATTGCAGAACAAGGTCGAGGAAAATCCCCAGCTGCAGAAGTTCAAGGACCAGATTCTTTTCGAGATCACGCCTGACGGCTTGCGCATCCAGATCATGGACGCCGAGAACCGGCCGATGTTCGACTCCGGCAGTGCCCGCCTGAAGCCGTATTTCGAAGACATCCTGCTGGCCATGGCCGACACCATCAAGGCGGTGCCGAACAAGATCAGCATCAGCGGCCACACCGACGCCACGCCTTACTCGGGCAGCGGCGAGTTCGGCAACTGGGAGCTGTCGGCCAACCGTGCCAATGCTGCTCGCCGGGCGCTGGTTGCCGGGGGGTATCCTGATCCGCAAGTGGCGCGGGTGGTGGGTTTCGCTTCGTCGGCGCTGTTCGATCGCAAGGATCCGTTCAACCCGGTCAACCGGCGTATCGACATCGTGGTGCTGACCAAGCGGGCCCAGCGCGCCATCGAGGGCGAGCAGGGCGACCAGAAAGCTCCGGCGCCGACCCAGGGCACTGGAGCCCCTGGCGAGGTACCGGGGGCGACAGCCGATCCGCACGCCTTGCCACCGGGTAGCGAACCACTGCCGGCCCACGAAGTGCGCCAGCGCCTGAACATCTTCGAGGACGGGGTGCTGAAAATGGATGAGCAGGGCGCGGCGGGCAAAACGCCTGCACCTGCTGCGCCAGCAACGGCCCCCACGGCCACGCCGGGAACCGCCAGGTAAAAACGACTAGGCCGCGATGATCGCGGCCTAGTCGTTTCTGCGTGGAGGCAGGGTCAGTAGCTGTCGTCGGGCAGGCTGGCGATGATCGAGCGGTAGCTGTTCATTCGCTGTTGCTGGATGCGGCCCTCTTCCAGGGCCTTGAGCAGAGCGCAGCCGGGCTCTCGGTCGTGCTTGCAGTCACGGAAGCGGCAGGTGCCCAGCAGGTCGTTGAACTCGATGAAGCCGGCTTCGACGTCGGCGCGGCTGACGTGGCCCAGGCCGAATTCGCGAATGCCGGGGGAGTCGATCAGCTCGCCGCCACCGGGGAAGTGGAACAGCCGGGCGGTGGTGGTGGTGTGGGTGCCCTGTCCGGAAAATTCCGACAGCGGGCCGACCCGGGTGGAGACGTCTGGCAGCAGGCTGTTGACCAGGGATGACTTGCCCACCCCCGATTGGCCGACGAACACGCTGATGCGGCCATCGAGCAGCGCTTGTAGTTGCTCCATGCCGTCGCCGTGATGGGCCGAGACTTCCAGCAGCGGATAGCCCAGCTGGCGATAGACCGCCAGCAGGGCGTTGAGCGCCGGGGCGTTCTGCGCGTCGATCAGGTCGGCCTTGTTCAGCAGCAGCAAGGGACGGATCCCGGCATGTTCGGCGGCCACCAGGTAACGGTCGATGAGGTTGGCGTGGGGTTCTGGCATGGGCGCGAAGACGATCACGATCATGTCGACGTTGGCCGCTACCGGCTTGAGCTGGCCACGGCTGTCGGGGCGGCAGAGCTCGGTGCTGCGGGGCAGTTGGGCGACGATCACCCCTATGCCCTGGTTGCCGGCGCGCCAGACCACCTGGTCGCCGGTCACCAGCGCCGGCAGGTTGGCCCGCAAGTGACAGCGAAATACCTGGCCGGCCAGTTCGCCTTCGCGGGCCTCGACTTCGACCTGGACGCCGAAGTGGGCGATCACCAGGCCGGTCTGCTCCGGCCCCAGGTCGCCCCCTTCCAGCGCCTCCATGACGGAGGACTCGCGTTTGGCGGCGCGGGCTGCGCGCTCACCCTGGATCTTTTCGATGCGCCAGTTCTGGCGGCGATTGAGCTGGCGTTTGGCCATTGATGTTCCGTGTCGATAATTACGGCGATTGGGTAAAACGGCGGCGAGTTTAGCACGCCGGGCAGGCCCTCTAGGCTAAACTGCGCAACCACGCCGAGGAGCCCACCCATGCAAAACCCGCAGAACCTGATTTGGATCGATCTGGAAATGACCGGTCTGAACCCCGACACCGACGTCATCATCGAGATGGCGACCATCGTCACCGATAGCAACCTGAATACCTTGGCTGAAGGACCGGTCATCGCCATCCACCAGAGCGACGAGATTCTCGCCGGCATGGATGAGTGGAACACTCGCCAGCACGGCAACTCCGGCCTGACCCAGCGGGTGCGTGAGAGCCGCATCGACATGGCCGAGGCCGAGGCCCGGACCATCGCCTTCCTGGAGCAATGGGTGCCCAAGGGCAAGTCGCCGATCTGTGGCAACAGCATCTGCCAGGACCGGCGCTTCCTCTATCGCCACATGAAGAGCCTGGAAAGCTATTTCCACTACCGCAACCTCGACGTCTCGACCCTCAAGGAACTGGCTGCCCGTTGGGCACCCGAGGTGCGCGACAGCTTCAAGAAGGGCGGTACTCACCTGGCCCTGGACGACATCCGCGAATCCATCGCCGAGCTGCAGCACTACCGCAAGCACTTCATCAAGCTCTGAACATGCTGGCGAGCGGGCCGGTTGCCTCGTGCCCGCTGCCGCCCTCTTTTGGTGCCCGCGCCAACTGAGTAGACTGCGCGCCTTCTTGAAGGGACCGCCAACATGTTGTTGATGCTTTATCTGATCGCCATTACCGCCGAAGCCATGACTGGCGCCCTTTCTGCCGGACGTCGCGGCATGGACTGGTTCGGCGTGGTCCTGATCGCCTGTGTCACCGCCCTGGGCGGCGGTTCGGTGCGCGATGTGCTGCTCGGGCATTACCCGCTGACCTGGGTCAAGCATCCCGAGTACCTGGTGCTGACGTCGGTGGCGGCCCTGGTGACGATCTTCATCGCCCCCTTGATGCGCCATTTGCGCTCGCTGTTTTTGGTGCTCGATGCGGTCGGTCTGGTGGCCTTCACCCTGATCGGCTGCATGACCGCCCTGGAGATGGGCCACGGCATGCTGGTGGCTTCGGTCAGCGGGGTGATCACCGGGGTCTTCGGCGGCATTCTCCGGGATATCTTCTGCAACGATATTCCGCTGATCTTCCGTCGTGAGCTGTACGCCAGCGTGTCCTTCGCCGCTGCCTGGTGCTACATGCTGTGCATCTATCTGCAACTACCCGGCGAGCAGTCGATCCTGATCACCTTGTTCGGTGGCTTTCTGCTGCGCTTGCTGGCGATTCGCTTCCACTGGGAAATGCCCAAGTTCGTCTACAACGACGAACATTGACGGCTGGCATGCTGGGCCAGGGCCCACTGCACATGTTCGCGCACCAACTCCGACGGGTAGTTCTGGCGGGCCTTCAGGGCTTCCAGCACCGGAATGGTGGATGGTGCGTTGCCCAGGCCCACCGCGAGGTTGCGCAACCAGCGCTCGTAGCCGGCGCGCCGCAGCGGTGAGCCCTCGGTATTGCTCAGGAATTGCTCTTCATCCCACAGGAACAGTTCCGCCAGTTCGGCGTTGTCCAGGTTGTGCCGGGGCTTGAAGTCGCCCTCTCCCGAGGTGCGGGCGAAACGGTTCCAGGGGCAGACGATCTGGCAGTCGTCGCAGCCAAATACCCGGTTGCCGATCAGTGGGCGCAGTTCTTCGGGAATGGCGTTCTTCAACTCGATGGTCAGGTAGGAAATGCAGCGCCGGGCGTCCAGCTGGTAAGGGCCGACGAAGGCGTTGGTCGGGCAGATGTCCAGGCACGCAGTGCAGCGTCCGCAATGTTCGCTGGCGTGGGGGGTATCCACTGGCAGTGGCAGGTCGACGAACAGCTCGCCGAGGAAGAAGTAGCTGCCGGCCTTGCGGTTGAGGACCAGGGTGTTCTTGCCGATCCAGCCCAGGCCGGCCTGTTCGGCAATGGCTTTCTCCAGCACTGGCGCACTGTCGACGAAGGCGCGGTAGCCGAAGGGGCCGATGACCTGTTGGATGCGCTCGGCCAGTTGCTGCACACGCTTGCGGATCAGCTTGTGGTAGTCGCGGCCCAGGGCATAGCGCGAGACATAGGCCTTGGATGGCTGGGCCAGGCGCTGGGTCATCTGGGTGTCGCCGGGCAGGTAGTCCATGCGTAGCGAAACCACGCGCAGGGTGCCGGGCACCAGTTCTGCAGGACGCGAGCGCTTGTTGCCGTGGGCGCCCATGTATTCCATTTCACCGTGGTAGCCAGCGGCGAGCCAGCGTTCCAGGTGGCTTTCGTGTTCGGCAAGGTCCAGGCCGCTGATGCCGACTTGCTGGAAGCCCAGTTCGCGGCCCCAGTCCTTGATGGATTGGGCGAGGGCGGGAAGATCCTGGGTGATGGCGGGCATGAGGCGAGAGAAACCGACTACTGAGGTGCGTATAATTCTGCCAGACATCGGAGCTGGAAGACGCATGCCGCAGACAAAACACCCCTTGCCAGACATCCAGCCGCTGACGGCCGGTCAGTTGCCGCGCCTGGCTGCCCGTCCAATGGACGCCCATAAAGGCCAGTTCGGCCATGTGCTGTTGATCGGTGGCGACCGAGGGTTTGCCGGCGCCGCGCTGCTGGCGGCCGAAAGTGCCTTGCGCGGCGGCGCGGGCCTGGTGTCGCTGGCCACTCGCAGCGAACACGTGGCGGCAGCCGGCGCCCGGCTGCCCGAGGTCATGACCCGGGGTACGCACTCGGCCAACCAGTTGATGGAGCTGCTGGCCCGGGCCACGGTGGTGGTCGCCGGTCCTGGCCTGGGCCAGGGCGCGTGGGGGCGCAGCCTGCTATCGGCGGTGGCCAATGCACGGTTGCCCCAGGTCTGGGATGCCGATGCCCTGAACCTGCTGGCCCTGGGTGGCCTGCAGGTGCCGAGCGGCAGCGTGATGACCCCGCATCCGGGGGAAGCGGCGCGACTGCTGGGGCTGGCCACTGCGGATATCCAGGCCGATCGCCCGGCGGCGGCCCTTGCCTTGAGTCGCAAGTATGGTGTGGTGGCGGTGCTCAAGGGTGCGGGCAGCCTGGTGGCCAGCCCCGATGGGCGTTTGGCCCGCTGCGATGCTGGGCATCCGGCGATGGCTACGGCCGGCCTGGGCGATGTCCTGGCGGGTTTGCTCGGTGCGCTGCTGGCCCAGGGCCTGCCGGCGTTCGAGGCAGCTTGCCTGGCGGTCTGGCTGCATGCCAGTGCCGGCGAGCAGCAAGGAAAAATGGGCCGTGGGCTGGCGGCCAGTGATCTGATTCCAGCCATTCGTCAGTTGTTGGAGGAGCAAGCACCGTGTCTGAGTTAACCCTTTATCTGGCCGACGAACAGGCCATGGTGGAATTTGGTGCACGCATTGCTCGAATCACCGGTGGCATGGGGGTGATCTTTCTCGAAGGGGACCTGGGGGCGGGCAAGACCACGCTGTCCCGGGGGATCATCCGCGGCCTGGGCCACACTGGCGCGGTGAAGAGCCCGACCTTCACCCTGGTCGAGCCTTATGAGGTTGGTGCGGTGCGGGCCTTCCACTTCGATCTGTATCGCCTGGTCGATCCGGAGGAGCTGGAGTACCTGGGGATCCGCGACTATTTCGAAGGCGATGCCCTGTGCCTCCTGGAGTGGCCCCAGCGCGGTGCAGGCTTTTTGCCAAAGCCCGACCTGACCATTACCATTACCCCGCAAAATAATGGGCGTTGCGTACATCTATTGTCTCAAGGCTCGCGAGGCGAGTCCTGGTGTGCCGCTTTGGCGTTGGAATTCAATAATTGATGGGGTTAGGTATGCGCATTCGCGCGTTGGTTGCTGTCGTAGGACTATTGCTTACGGCATTGGCCGTCGATGCTGTGGCCGCTACACAGGTTCGCAGCGTCCGCCTCTGGCGGGCACCGGATAACACGCGATTGGTATTCGACCTGTCCGGCCCGGTTCAACACAGCGTCTTTACCCTCACGGCCCCGGATCGTCTGGTGATCGATATCAATGGCGCCACCCTAGGTGGTTCGCTGAATGTCGCCACGGCCAATACCCCGATCACCGCCATGCGCTCGGCGCAGCGTACCCCCACGGACCTGCGGGTAGTGGTGGACTTGAAGAAGGCCGTCACGCCGAAGAGCTTCACCCTGGCCCCCAATGCCCAGTACGGCAACCGCCTGGTGGTCGACCTGTTCGACAACCCGGCCGACGCAGCGCCGCCGACTGCGCCGCCGCCAGCCGTGGCCACCGTCCCGGCGGTGCCTGTCACGCCGGCAGAACCGGCGATCAAGCTGCCTCCGGCCCCGGCGGGTAAACGCGACATCATCGTGGTGATCGATGCCGGCCACGGCGGCGAGGACCCGGGCGCGTCCGGCTCCCGCGGCCAGCACGAGAAGGACGTGGTGCTGTCCATCGCCCGCGAACTGCAGCGCCAGATCAACGGCGTCAAGGGCTACCGTGCCGAGCTGACCCGTACCGGCGACTACTTCATCCCTCTGCGTGGCCGGACCGAGATCGCCCGCAAGAAGGGCGCCGACCTGTTCGTTTCGATCCACGCCGACGCCGCGCCGTCCGCGGCGGCTTTCGGTGCTTCGGTGTTCGCCCTGTCCGAGCGCGGCGCCACTTCGGAAACCGCGCGCTGGCTGGCGGACAGCGAGAACCGTTCCGACCTGATCGGTGGTGCCGGCAATGTCAGCCTCGATGACAAGGACCGGATGCTGGCCGGGGTACTGCTGGACCTATCGATGACCGCATCCCTGACCTCCAGCCTGAACGTCGGGCAGAAGGTGTTGAACAACATCGGCCGGGTCACGCCTCTGCACAAGCAGCGGGTGGAACAGGCTGGGTTCATGGTGCTCAAGTCACCGGACATTCCTTCGATCCTGGTGGAAACCGGCTTCATCTCCAACTCCAACGAGGCCTCCAAGCTGGCCACTGCCAGCCACCAGCAGGCCCTGGCGCGCTCCATCAGCAGCGGCGTGCGACAGTTCTTCCAGCAGAATCCGCCCCCAGGCACCTATATCGCCTGGCTGCGGGATTCCGGAAAGATCGCCCAGGGTCCCCGTGACCACCGGGTCAACCCGGGAGAAACCCTGGCCATGATCGCGGTGCGCTACCAGGTTCCGGCCGCTGCCTTGCGCAGTGCCAACAACCTCAAGGGTGATGAATTGAAAGTGGGGCAGGTCCTGACCATCCCCGGTACTGAATTGGCGGCCAAGGAATGAGTGAATCGGTATTCGGTAGTTCGCGCATCGAGCTGCTCAGCCCGCGCCTTGCCAACCAGATCGCCGCTGGTGAGGTGGTCGAGCGCCCGGCCTCGGTGGCCAAGGAATTGCTGGAAAACAGCCTGGACTCCGGCGCGCGGCGGATCGAGGTGGAGGTCGAGCAAGGTGGCGTGAAGCTGTTGCGGGTACGTGACAACGGTAGTGGTATAGCGCCTGACGACTTGCCGCTGGCCCTGGCGCGCCACGCCACCAGCAAGATTCGTGAGCTGGAAGATCTCGAAGGCGTGCTCAGCCTCGGTTTTCGCGGCGAGGCCTTGGCGTCGATCAGTTCGGTGGCCCGGCTGACCCTGACTTCGCGTACCGCCGAGGCCAGCGAGGCCTGGCAGGTGGAAACCGAAGGCCGCGACATGACCCCACGGGTGCAGCCAGCGGCGCATCCGGTCGGCACTTCGGTGGAGGTGCGCGACCTGTTCTTCAATACCCCGGCCCGGCGCAAGTTCCTCAAGGCCGAGAAGACTGAGTTCGACCATCTGCAAGAGGTCATCCGGCGCCTGGCGCTGGCGCGCTTCGACGTGGCTTTTCACCTGCGCCACAACGGCAAGACCATCTTCAGCCTGCACGAGGCCGTCGACGAGATGGCCCGGGCCCGGCGCGTGGGTACCATCTGCGGCCCGGGCTTCCTCGAGCAGGCGCTGCCGATCGAGGTCGAGCGCAACGGCCTGCGCCTGTGGGGTTGGGTCGGCTTGCCGACGTTCTCGCGCAGCCAGGCGGACCTGCAGTACTTCTTCGTCAACGGCCGCGCGGTGCGCGACAAGCTGGTGGCCCATGCGGTGCGCCAGGCCTACCGTGACGTGCTGTTCAACGGCCGGCACCCGACGTTCGTGCTGTTCCTCGAGCTCGATCCCACCGGGGTCGACGTCAATGTGCATCCGACCAAGCACGAAGTGCGCTTTCGCGAAGGGCGGATGGTCCACGACTTCCTGTATGGCACCCTGCACCGGGCCCTGGCCGACGTGCGTCCGGAGGACCAGCTGGCGGCTCCCGCCTCGACTGCCGAGATGGTCCGCCCGACCGGCCTGCAGGCGGGTGAGTTCGGGCCCCAGGGCGAGATGCGCCTGGCTTCGCCGGTACTCGAACAGCCCCAGGGTGAGCAGCGTCCGGCGTTTTCCTCGAGCGGAGCGGGTGCGGGTTATCAATATCAGTACACGCCGCGTCCGGCGCAGCCGGTGAATGCCGGGGAGAGCCAGGCGGTCTACCGCGAGTTCTATGCGCCGCTGGAAACTGCCCCGAGCGCAAGTGGTGTATTGCCGCAAAGCCAGGGCGACATTCCACCGCTGGGGTACGCCCTGGCCCAGCTCAAGGGCATTTATATCCTGGCCGAGAACGCCATTGGCCTGGTGCTGGTGGACATGCACGCCGCCCATGAGCGGATCATGTACGAGCGGCTGAAGGTGGCCATGGCCAGCGAAGGGCTCAGTGGCCAGCCGCTGCTGGTGCCTGAATCGCTGGCGTTGAGCCAACGCGAAGCCGATTGCGCCGAGGAACACGCCCAGTGGTTCCAGCGCCTGGGCTTCGAATTGCAGCGCCTGGGCCCCGAGAGCCTGGCGATTCGGCAGATACCCGCGTTGCTCAAGCAGGCCGAGGCCAACCGCCTGGTGCAGGACGTACTGGCCGACCTGATGGAATACGGTACCAGTGATCGTATCCAGGCCCACCTCAACGAACTACTGGGAACCATGGCCTGCCATGGCGCCGTGCGCGCCAACCGGCGCCTGGCCATTCCGGAGATGAACGCACTGCTGCGCGACATGGAAAACACCGAGCGCAGCGGCCAGTGCAACCACGGCCGGCCGACCTGGACCCAGATGGGCCTGGACGACCTGGACAAACTCTTTTTGCGCGGCCGTTGATGACCCAGCTTCCTCCCGCGATTTTCCTGATGGGCCCGACCGCGGCGGGCAAGACCGACCTGGCCATCGAGTTGACCAAGGTATTGCCCTGCGAATTGATCAGTGTCGACTCGGCGCTGGTCTATCGCGGCATGGACATCGGCACCGCCAAGCCCTCCAAGGAGCTGCTGGCGCAGTTTCCCCATCGCCTGATCGATATCCTCGACCCGGCCGAAAGTTATTCGGCGGCGGATTTTCGTACCGATGCCCTGGCGGCGATGGCCGATATCACCGCTCGGGGCAAGATCCCGCTGCTGGTGGGGGGCACGATGCTGTATTACAAGGCGCTGCTCGAAGGCCTGGCGGATATGCCGCCGGCGGATCCGCGGATCCGCGCCGAGCTGGAAGAAGAGGCGGCGCGTCTTGGCTGGCAGGCGCTACACGAGCAGTTGGCGGTGGTGGACCCGGAATCCGCGGCGAGGATCCATCCCAATGATCCCCAGCGTTTGACCCGGGCATTGGAGGTCTATCGGGCCAGTGGCCTGACGATGACGGCCCATCGTCAGCGTCAATTGGCGCAAAGTACCGAAGCAGGCGCTTCGGGACACGGCCAATTGCCCTATACTGTCGCCAATCTGGCCATCGCTCCGGCGAATCGCCAGGTACTGCACCAACGTATTGCACAAAGATTCACACAAATGTTGGAACAGGGATTCATCGATGAGGTCGTAGCTCTGCGTTCGAGAAGTGACCTGCATGCCGGGTTGCCGTCTATACGTGCAGTGGGCTACCGCCAAGTCTGGGATCACCTGGATGGCAAGTTGACGTTCGCCGAAATGCAGGAGCGAGGCATCATCGCCACGCGCCAATTGGCGAAACGCCAGTTTACCTGGTTACGCAGCTGGTCCGGCCTGCAATGGTTGGACAGCTTGGATTGCGACAATCTGCCACGCGCCTTGAAATACTTAGGGACGATCTCCATATTGGGCTGAGTCCTTGCAATTGCCGTCTATCCTTGGGGGTGTGACGGCTTTGGTCATCTGTTTTCCGGTTTTTATTATTGATCCTTAAAGGAGTGCGGCACATGTCAAAAGGGCATTCGCTACAAGACCCTTACTTGAATACATTGCGTAAAGAGAAAGTTGGGGTTTCCATCTATCTGGTCAACGGCATCAAGCTGCAAGGCACGATCGAGTCCTTCGACCAATTCGTCATCCTGCTGAAAAACACCGTCAGCCAGATGGTCTACAAGCACGCTATCTCGACAGTGGTTCCAGTTCGCCCGATTCGCCTGCCTAGCGCATCCGAATCCGAACAGGGTGACGCTGAGCCAGGTAACGCCTGATAGGAGTCTCCTTTGTTCTTTGAGCGCCACGGTGGTGGTGAGCGAGCCATTCTCGTTCACTTGGAAGGTCAGGACCCTGAGGCGCGCGAAGATCCGCAGGAGTTTCAGGAGCTGGCAGTATCGTCCGGCGCCGAGACCGTCGCGTTTATCAGCGTGCCGCGTCATCGGCCAACCGCCAAATACCTGATTGGCAGCGGCAAGGTCGATGAGTTACGCGACCTGGTCAAAGCCGAACAGGTAGACCTGGTGATTTTCAATCACGTCCTCACGCCCAGCCAGGAACGCAACCTCGAACGCGCATTCGAGTGTCGCGTGATCGACCGCACGGGGCTGATTCTCGATATCTTCGCTCAACGAGCCCGTACTCATGAAGGCAAGCTCCAGGTCGAACTGGCTCAGCTTGAGCACATGAGCACCCGATTGGTGCGCGGTTGGACTCACCTCGAGAGGCAGAAAGGCGGTATCGGCCTGCGTGGGCCGGGGGAAACCCAGCTGGAAACAGACCGGCGTCTGCTACGAGTGCGTTTGCGCCAGATCAAGGCTCGCCTGGAAAAGGTCCGCAGCCAGCGTGAGCAGGCTCGTCGTGGCCGCAAACGGGCCGATATCCCCTCGGTGTCGCTGGTGGGTTACACCAACGCCGGCAAATCCACCCTGTTCAATGCTGTCACCGTGTCCGATGTCTACGCGGCAGACCAGCTTTTCGCCACCCTCGATCCTACCTTGCGCCGACTTGAGCTGGATGACTTGGGGCCGATCGTGCTGGCCGATACCGTGGGCTTCATTCGCCACTTGCCGCACAAGCTGGTCGAGGCGTTCCGTGCGACGCTCGAAGAGTCGAGCAACTCTGATTTGCTGCTGCATGTGATCGACGCCCATGAGCCCGAGCGCATGGCCCAGATCGAGCAGGTCATGGTGGTGCTGGGGGAGATCGGGGCTCAAGACTTGCCGATCCTGGAGGTCTATAACAAACTCGATTTGCTCGAGGGGGTTGAACCGCAGATCCAGCGTGATCCCGATGGCAAGCCGCAGCGGGTCTGGCTGTCGGCTCGCGACGGGCAGGGCCTGGATCTGCTCAAGCAGGCCATCGCCGAGCTTTTGGGGGAAGATTTGTTCGTGGGCACCTTGCGCTTGCCCCAGCGTTTTGCTCGACTGCGAGCACAGTTTTTCCAGTTGAACGCTGTGCAGAAAGAAGATCACGACGACGAGGGTGTCAGTTTGCTGGCCGTTCGCCTGCCCCGTGCCGAGTTGAATCGGCTGGTCAGTCGCGAAGGATGGCAACCGTCGGACTTCATCGAGCAACACACTTTGCAATAAAAGCCTGGGCATGCGGTTGTGCCGCTGTAGCAGGCATTCTGTAGCATTGGCCGGCGCGCCGTGGGCGCGTCTTTGCTTTATCAGATGGAGAGCGCTATGGCTTGGAATGAGCCGGGTGGCAACTCGAATAATCAGGACCCTTGGGGCGGTAAGCGCCGCAATAACGGCGATCGCAAGGGCCCGCCAGATCTCGACGAGGCCTTCCGTAAGCTGCAGGAAAGCCTGAATGGGTTGTTCGGTGGTGGCAAGAAACGTGGTGATGACGGCCCCAGCTCCGGCAAGGGTGGTGGTTTCGGCTTGCTGGGTATTGGTCTGGTGGTGTTGGCGGCGGCATGGCTGTACAGCGCCGTCTACGTCGTCGACGAGCAGGAGCAGGCCGTGGTGCTGCGCTTCGGCAAGTATTACGAGACCGTTGGCCCGGGCCTGAACATCTATTTCCCGCCGATCGATCGCAAGTACATGGAAAACGTCACGCGTGAGCGTGCCTACACCAAGCAGGGCCAGATGCTGACCGAGGACGAGAACATCGTCGAGGTGCCGCTGACCGTGCAGTACAAGATCAGTAACCTGCAGGACTTCGTGCTGAACGTCGACCAGCCGGAGATCAGCCTGCAACACGCGACCGACAGTGCCTTGCGTCACGTGGTGGGTTCCACCGCCATGGACCAGGTGTTGACCGAGGGGCGTGAACTCATGGCCAGCGAGATCAAGGAGCGTCTGCAGCGTTTCCTCGACAACTATCGCACCGGTATTACCGTGACCCAGGTGAACGTACAGAGCGCAGCGGCCCCGCGTGAAGTGCAGGAAGCCTTCGACGACGTGATCCGTGCTCGTGAAGATGAGCAGCGTTCGCGCAACCAGGCTGAAACCTACGCCAACGGCGTGGTTCCTGAAGCTCGCGGCCAGGCCCAGCGCATCCTCGAGGATGCCAACGGTTACCGCGACGAAGTGGTATCGCGCGCCAAGGGTGAGGCCGATCGCTTCACCAAGCTGGTTGCCGAGTACCGCAAGGCGCCAGAGGTCACTCGCCAGCGCCTATACCTGGACACCATGCAGGAAGTCTTCAGCAATACCAGCAAGGTGCTGGTGACCGGTGGCAAGGGCGGGCAGAACAACCTGCTGTACCTGCCGTTGGACAAGATGATCGACAGTGGTCGTAGCGGTGGCTCCTCGGTAACGGGCTCTGCTTCTACCTCCAGCAATGAAGCGAATGCGCGCGCGGCGGTTGAGCATATGCAGCAACAGCAGCAGACGCGTTCTAGGGAGAGTCGCTGATGAGCAATAAATCGCTGATCGCCCTGATCGTGGGTGTAGTCGTGGCGGTGGTTGCCTGGAACAGCTTCTACATCGTGGCTCAGACCGAGCGCGCGGTGTTGCTGCAGTTCGGTCGTGTGGTCCAGGCCGATGTCCAGCCTGGCCTGCATGTGAAAGTGCCCTACGTGAACCAGGTGCGTAAGTTCGATGCGCGCCTGATGACTCTGGACGCACCGACTCAGCGCTTCCTGACCCTGGAAAAGAAAGCCGTGATGGTGGATGCCTACGCCAAGTGGCGAGTGAAGGACGCCGAGCGTTTCTACACCGCGACTTCCGGTCTCAAGCAGATCGCTGACGAGCGCCTGTCCCGCCGCCTGGAGTCGGGCCTGCGTGACCAGTTCGGTAAGCGCACCCTGCATGAGGTGGTGTCCGGCGAGCGCGATGCGCTGATGGCCGACATCACCGGCTCGCTGAACAAGATGGCGGAGAAAGAGCTGGGCATCGAAGTCGTGGATGTCCGGGTCAAGGCGATCGACCTGCCCAAGGAAGTGAACCGCAGCGTGTTCGAGCGGATGAGCACCGAGCGTGAGCGTGAGGCCCGCGAGCACCGTGCCAAGGGTAACGAGCTGGCCGAAGGCATCCGTGCCGACGCCGATCGTCAGCGTCGGGTGCTGTTGGCCGAAGCCTATCGTGAGTCCGAGGAGATTCGTGGTGATGGTGACGCCCAGGCGGCAGCGATCTACGCCAAGGCCTACGGCCAGGACCAGGAGTTCTACGCGTTCTACCGTAGCCTGCGTGCCTACCGTGAAAGCTTCGCGAACAAATCCGACGTCATGGTGCTGGACCCAAGCAGCGACTTTTTCCACTACCTGGAAAAGTCCAAGCCTTGATCCGTCCCTGACCCTGGAGCACCCCGCCGGGCGGCTAAAATGCCTCGCGGGGTGATCCTTTGGGAAAACGGGTGTATGATGCGGCAGCCGGGAAATTCCCGGCTTTTTTGCGTCTGCATGTTTGATTGGCCGTGGCTCGTTCAAGAGTCCGGCGGGATTTTTCGAGGAAAAGGGTCTGTACAGCCGATTTCTGGCTGCCTGTCCGGCTGAGCTCGCGTCGGATGCGACTGTTTTCTGCTTCACTCTAAGGCTGGCCCCAGGCTTGCCGCCCGGACCATAGGGGAATGGCGTAATGGCAACGGTAGACCGCTGGCTGCTGCCAGATGGCATCGAAGAAGTATTGCCGCCGGAAGCGGCGCGCATCGAAGTGGCGCGTCGTCAGGTGTTGGATCTGTTTCAGAGCTGGGGTTACGAGTTCGTCGTCACTCCCCATATCGAATACCTGGAGTCCCTGTTGACGGGCGCCGGCCAGGACCTGGACCTGCGCACCTTCAAGGTCATCGATCCGCAATCGGGCCGGCAGATGGGATTCCGTGCCGACATCACGCCACAAGTGGCGCGTATCGACGCCCACACCCTGCGTCGTGAAGGGCCGAGCCGCCTGTGCTACGCCGGCAGTGTGCTGCATGCCCAGCCGCGGGCCTTGTCGACTTCCCGTAGCCCGATCCAGTTGGGTGCCGAGTTGTACGGCGACGCCAGCCCAAGCAGCGACGTCGAGGTCATCAGCCTGATGTTGGCCATGCTGCAGCTGGCCGAGGTGCCGGATGTGCACATGGACCTGGGCCACGTGGGTATCTACCGTGGCCTGGCCCAGGCTGCCGGCCTGTCCGGCGCCGTGGAGCAACAATTGTTCGACGCCTTGCAGCGCAAGGCGATCGATGAAGTCATCAGCCTGACCGAAGGGCTGCCGGCGGACCTGGCGCAGATGCTGCGTTCCCTGGTGGACCTGTGCGGTAGCCGTGAGGTACTGAGCGACGCTCGCCGTCGCCTGGCCGGTGCGCCGACCCCGGTGCTGGTGGCCCTGGATGAACTGCTGACGATTGCCGAGCGCCTGTCGGTGCGTTTCCCGGATCTGCCGCTGTATTTCGATCTTGGCGAACTGCGTGGCTATCACTACCACACCGGCGTGGTGTTCGCGGTATTCGTCCCTGGCGTGGGTCAATCCATCGCCCAGGGCGGTCGTTACGATGACATCGGTGCGGACTTCGGGCGTGCCCGGCCGGCTACCGGTTTCTCCACCGACCTCAAGACCCTGGTGACCCTGGGGCGTGCCGAGATCGAATTGCCGTCGGGTGGTATCTGGATGCCCGATAACACCGACGCAACGCTCTGGCGGACCGTCTGCCAGCTGCGCAGCGAAGGCCAGCGCGTGGTCCAGGCCCTGCCAGGGCAGCCCCTGGCCGCCGCCGCGGAAGCGGACTGCGACCGGCAATTGGTTCAGCAAGATGGTATTTGGCAAGTATTGCCACTGGTTTCCTGAGTTTTCCTGCCGGCGCTCGCCGGCACCAAGTTTGCGCGAATGAGGACAAATGTTATGGGTAAGAATGTCGTAGTCCTGGGCACCCAGTGGGGTGATGAGGGCAAAGGCAAGATCGTTGATCTGCTGACCGAACATGCCGCCGCCGTAGTGCGCTACCAAGGTGGCCACAACGCCGGCCATACCCTGGTGATCGACGGTGAGAAGACCGTTCTGCACCTGATCCCGTCCGGCGTGCTGCGCGAAGGCGTGCAGTGCCTGATCGGCAACGGCGTGGTGGTGGCTCCGGATGCCTTGATGCGTGAAATCGTCAAGCTGGAAGAAAAAGGCGTACCGGTACGCGAGCGCCTGCGCATCAGCCCGTCCTGCCCGCTGATCCTGTCCTACCACGTGGCGCTGGACCAGGCCCGGGAGAAAGCCCGTGGCGAAGCCAAGATCGGCACCACCGGTCGTGGCATCGGCCCGGCCTACGAAGACAAGGTGGCTCGCCGTGGCCTGCGCATCGGCGACCTGTTCCACCGCGAGCGTTTCGCCGCCAAGCTGGGCGAGTTGCTGGACTACCACAACTTCGTCCTGGTCAATTACTACAAAGAGCCAGCCATCGACTTCCAGAAGACCCTGGACGAGTGCATGGAGTACGCCGAGCAGCTCAAGCCGATGATGCTCGACGTCACCGCCGAATTGCATCAGTTGCGTCGCGACGGCAAGGACATCATGTTCGAAGGCGCCCAGGGTTCGCTGCTGGACATCGACCACGGTACCTATCCGTACGTCACCAGCTCCAACACCACCGCTGGCGGCATTGCCACCGGCTCCGGAGTGGGCCCGATGTACATCGACTACATCCTGGGCATCACCAAGGCCTACACCACTCGTGTTGGTTCGGGCCCGTTCCCGACCGAGCTGTTCGATGACGTCGGTGCCTTCCTGGCCAAGCGTGGCCATGAATTCGGTGCCACCACTGGCCGTGCCCGCCGTTGCGGCTGGTTCGATGCCGTGATCCTGCGTCGCGCCATCGACGTCAACAGCATCTCTGGCTTGTGCCTGACCAAGCTGGACGTACTGGACGGCCTGGAAACCATCAATATCTGCGTTGGCTACAAGAACCAGGATGGTGCAGTCATCGACGCGCCAACCGACGCTGACAGCTACATTGGCCTGGAGCCGGTGTACGAGCAGATGCCGGGCTGGAGCGAGTCGACCCTGGGCGTCAAGACCCTGGAAGAGCTGCCGGCTGCCGCCTTGGCCTACATCAAGCGCATCGAAGAGCTGGTCGGCGCGCCGATCGACATTATTTCGACAGGCCCGGACCGCAACGAGACCATCGTCCTGCGTCATCCGTTCGCTTGATAAGCTGTTGATGTAGCAAGCAAAGGGCTCCTCATGGGGCCCTTTGTCGTTTCTGCCTGCTGCACGGCACGACCCTTGCTGGGGAATCCACTTCTAGAGTGCCATCAGAATAATGGCGTCAAAAGTAGAGGGATTTCCTGTGTCGGCCGTTCTCTCACTGTTACAAAGCCGTTTACTACGGCCTGTTTTCGTTACTCTTGGTATCGCCCTTTTGGTGCAGGTGCTGGTCGCCGTCGCCCTGACCCGGAGCACGGTGACAGCCCTGGAGGCAAACCTGGCTTCGCGCCTGGGCGGTGACAGCCAGAAGCTTGCGGGGGAACTGGAGCAGGCGGGCAAGGAGGTCACCTCCAGCCTGGAGAGCCTGTCCGCCAGTACTCGCCAGCGGCTCACGGCTGGCTTGTCGTCGCGGCTCAAGGAGGAGCAGGTACAGCTGCGCGACGCGCTGGAGAAAGACCTGAAGGATTCCGCCAACGATATGGCCCAGTTGCTGGCCTCGGTGGCGCCTCGGGCCATGTGGGACAACGATGTGCCAACCTTGTCCGAGTTCGCGCGGCGGGCCCAGCGCAATCCTAGCGTGCTCTTCGTGGTGTATGACGATGCCACGGGTGCGCACCTGACTCGCTACCTGAACCGTGAAAACCCCATCAACCGCGCCCTGCTGGAGAAGGGCAAGGGCGATCGGGCTCTGGACAAGGTCCTGGATGCGGCGAAGAACGATCCTTCGGTCTACTACATCGAGGCCTCGATCAATCCCAATGGGGTGGAGATCGGCAAGGTGCTGATGGGGGTATCCACGGCTTCCGTGGAGGCAGACATCGCGGCGTTGGACCAGCGCTTCACGGCCTTGATCGCAAGCAGCGACCAACTCGTTGGCGACAGTCTCAAGGGGGCTTCCGCCGACAGTTCGGCGGCGATGCGTTCACGGCTGCAGTCGGCCCAGGGCACGGCGGCCGAGATGCAGGCCAACACTGCCAGTACCGTGCAAGAGGCGGCGGCCACCCTGCGTTGGCAGATTGGCGTAGGCCTGGCCTTGGTGGGCCTGGCGCTGCTGCTGTTGCTGGCGGTGGTGCTGGGGCGGCGGGTGGTCAACAAGCTGCACCTGCTGATTGCCGCGCTCAATGACCTGGCGGCCGGTGAGGGCGACCTCACCAAGCGTGTGCCGCTCAACAGCAACGACGAGATCGGCGACATGGCCTCGGCGGTGAATCGCTTCGTCGACAAGTTGCAGCCGATCGTCCGTGAGGCGGGCGATGTGGCACAGCGCACCGGGGTCGAGATTGGCGCGATGAGCTTGCGTAATGCCGGCGCCGATGCGGCGGCCGCGGCTCAGCGCGACGAGGTGGCGGAGAGCCTGCGGGCCCTGTCGCACATGGCTGACGAGGCCCAGGCGGAGAGCCAGGCTATGCAGGCCGCGTTGCAACAAGTGGTAGAGATCCGCCAAGCCACCGATGAGACCACCCGGACTTCGGAACAGGTCGGCAACTTGATCGAAGCGTTGGCCGGGCAGGTAGATACCGGGGCCAAGGTGATCGAGCGCTTGGCCCAGCAGAGCGAGCAGATCGAGGTGGTGCTGACGGTGATCCATGGCATCGCCGAGCAGACCAACCTGCTGGCGCTGAATGCGGCGATCGAGGCGGCTCGGGCCGGCGAGACCGGGCGCGGTTTTGCGGTGGTGGCGGACGAAGTGCGGGCCTTGGCCAGCAAGACCCAGAGTTCCACCGGCGATATCCAGGCCCATATCGGTGCTTTGCAGCAAGGTGCGCGCGAAGCAGTGGCGGCTATCGGCCAGGCCGGGCGCCAGGCCAGTGAAGGCTTGCTGGTGCTGCGCGACAGCGCTCGATTGCAGCAGTCGGTGCAGTCGTCGGTGGAGCAGGTGCACGCTGCCATCGGTCTGGCTACCCAGGCTGCGGCGCAACAGGCCCAGGGGGCGCAGGCGGTGCGTGGACGGGTCGAGACCATTCATGCCCAGGCCGAGCGTGCGGCCCAGGCGGTGGTGGAAACCACCGCCAGCGGCAAGGTGCTGGACAGCCTGGCGGCGCAGCTCAAGGCCAGCCTGGGCCAGTTTCGCGCCTGAGGTTGGTGCTGGCCGATGGCTCTGGCGAGCCATCGGCCGGCTGCTCTCAGCGGTTCAAGTACATGCGCGTCGTTAGCAGGTACACCGGCAGGCCCGAGACCAGGATCAATAGCACCGCATAGGGCGCCGCTGCGGCGAACTCCAGGTTCGAGGTATGGGCCCAGACTGCGGTGGCCAGGGTGTTCAGCCCCGTGGGGCTGAGTAGCAGGGTCGCGGTGAGTTCCTTCATCGCATCCAGGAACACCAGGGCGAAGGCCGCACCCAGTGCCGGGAAGATGATTGGCAGGGTGACCCGGCAAAAGGCCCCGAACGACGAAGCTCCCAGGGTTCGTGCCGCCTCTTCCAGCTGTGGTGCTGCCTTGTTCAAGGCTGTGCGAATCGGTGCCTGGGCCAGTGGCAGGAACAGCAAGGCGTAGGCGATCAGCAGCAGCGCCGAGGTCTGGTACAGCGCCGGCACATAGTGCAAGGCGAAGTACACCAGGGTCAGGGCGATCACCAGGCCCGGCAAGGCGTGCAGCAAGTAAGGCAGGCGTTCGGCCCAGATCGCCAGTCGCCCTTTGTAGCGCACCACCAGCAGGCCCACCGGCACCGCCAGCAGCAGGCACAGCGCCGCGCCGCCAAGGGAGAGCGCCAGGGACGAAAGCAGGGCCTCGCCGATGGCGGCCATGGGAAAGGCGGCCGATGAACCTACCGCCAGCCAATAGGCCAGCATTGCCAGGGGGATGCCGCTGCCGATCAGCGCCAGTGCCAGGCAATAGAGCTGTCCGGGCAGGCTCCAGGCGCCCAGGCGCACCTGTTCGGCATGGCGGGCGACTCCCTGACCGATGCGTACGTGCCGACCCTTGCCGCGGGCCCGCAGTTCCAGCCATAGCAGGGCCAGGCACAACAGCAGCAGGACGGCCGACAGCATCGCCGCGTTGGCGTTGCTGAATTCCAGCTCGAATTGCTGGTAGATCGCCGTGGTGAAGGTCTGCAGGCCCATGATCGACAGGGCGCCGAATTCCACCAGCATGTGCAAGGCAATCAGCAGCGATCCCGCCAGTAGCGATGGCCAGAGCAGGGGCAGGGTGATCTTGAAGAACACTCCCCAGCGGTCCTGCCCCAGGGTGCGCGCGGATTCCTCCAGGGATGGGTCGAGATTGCGTAGGGTGGCGGCTACAGGCAGGAATACCAGCGGGTACTTGGAGAGGGTCATCACCAGGATCGCCCCGCCCAATCCTTCGAAGCTGGCGCTCAGGGACACCCAGGTGAAGCTGCTGACGAAGGCTGGCACGGCGAATGGCAGGCATAGCACCACGCCCCAGATCCTCCGGCCCGGCAGGTCGCTGCGCTCCAGTAGCCAGGCCAGGGACAGGCCGATGATCGCGCAGGCGCCGGTCGTTCCGAGCATCAGCAACAGCGTGTTGCGTAGCAGGCGGAATACGTAGGGGCGCCATAGCAGGTGCCAGGCTTCCGCCCAGCCGGCTTGCCAGGCCTTGAGCACCACATAACCCAGGGGCAAGAGGCTCAGGCAGACCAACAGCAGGACCGGTAGTAGCAACCAGGCAGGAGGGGGCTTGCGCCCCAGTGCGCGAGGGGCGCGTGCGGCGGAAAACGAAGGGCCCATCAGTTCAGGCCGACATCGCGTTCCAGCTCCAGGGCCTGTTCGGCATTACCCAGGTCGGCGGGTGTCACCCGTGGAGGGTTCAGCTCGCTGAAGGGCTTGAGCCCGCGGTTGGACTCCATGCCCTTGTGCAGCGGATATTCCGCGGTGGTCTGGGTGATCACGCGCTGGCCTTCTTCGCTGGCCATGTAGGCGAGGAATTGCTGGGCTTCCTTGGGATGCTTGCTGGACTTGAGTACCGCCGCACTGGAGACGGTGATCAGGCCTCCAGCGTCGCCATTGGTGAAGTAGTGCAGCTTGGAGTCCAGCTGGCCTCTTTCCCGTTGCAGGGCGAACCAGTAGTAGTTGTTCGCCAGGACCGCAGCCACTTCACCGTTTTCCACGGCTTTGAGCGCGACCATGTTGTTGCTGTAGACCTTGCCGAAGGCTCGCAGTCCGGTCAGCCATTCTTCGGCTGCATCCATGCCGTGCAGCTTGATGATCGCCACGGCCTGTTCCTGGAAGGCACCGCTGGTGGGGACGAAGCCGATCTTGCCTTGCCATTGGGGCTGGGAGAATTCCAGTACCGATGTGGGCAGGTCCTTTTCAGCGACTAGCTTGGGGTTGAAGGCCACCACGCGCACGCGAGCGGTGATACCGATCCAGGTGCCGTTGCTGGCCACGTACTCCTTGGGCAGGACGGCCAGGGTGGCGGTGTCGGTCTGGGCCAGCAGGCCCTGTTCCCCCAGTTTGTTCAGGGGTGGGGATTCTTCGGAATAGATCACGTCGGCGGGGGAGCGCTCGCCTTCTTCGACTACCTGGCTGGCCAGCTGGTTGCTGCTGCCCTTGCGAACATTGACGTGGATGCCGGTCTTGGCTTCGAAGGCCTTGGCGATCGCTTCGCCGACTTCCTTGTGCTGGCCGTTGTAGAGGGTCAGGGACACGGGTTCAGCGGCTTGGGTGATGGGGGTTGCCAGGGTCAATCCCAGCAAAGTGATGGTCAAGCCACGCAGAAGGGATGTTGGTAGGAGGGTATTTCTGAACATCATTCGCAGGTTTCCTCACTCTTGCATTGCAAAAACTTGTAACAATCATAAACGATATCGTTTCTCATGTGCGCTTTGCGGGAGGGGAGCCCGGAAGAGAGAAGGAAAACTTGGGGCATAGAAACGCAAAAACCCGCTTTCGCGGGTTTTTGTGAGGCTTCAGGTAAAGGTCCTGAAGCTTTGAATTGGTGCCCAGAAGAAGACTCGAACTTCCACGGCCTTGCGGCCACCAGCACCTGAAGCTGGCGTGTCTACCAATTTCACCATCTGGGCAGTATCGCTGACGTCTGTGTCGTTGATGGGGCGAACTATACGGGCAGTATTTTGATCTGTAAACCCCCTGTTTTGTTTTTATTAAATAAAATATTTAATAAAATCAGGGGCTTAGAACGAAAAAACCCGCTTTCGCGGGTTTTTGTCCGAGCCTTGAAATTGATCTAATCTCAAGCTCTTGAATTGGTGCCCAGAAGAAGACTCGAACTTCCACGGCCTTGCGGCCACCAGCACCTGAAGCTGGCGTGTCTACCAATTTCACCATCTGGGCAGTATCGCTGACGTCTGTGTCGTCGATGGCGCGCACTATACGGACGCTGTTTTGAGCTGTAAACCCCTGGATTCAAAAAAGTTTGAAAAAATGCTCCGGGGGTAGACGCAAGGAGGTATCAGGGGAGTGACGAAGTGTTTTCCGGCTTTGTCCAAGCCTGAAATTTCCCGTTTCAATACGCGTATGCCAAACTAACGGGGATATAGACAAGGTGAAATCTATCTAATGGCCGATTGGCAGTCCCTCGATCCCGAGGCCGCTCGTGAAGCGGAAAAATACGAAAACCCTATTCCTAGCCGCGAACTCATCCTCCAGCATCTGGCTGACCGGGGTTCGCCAGCTAGTCGCGAGCAGTTGGTGGAAGAGTTCGGTCTGACCACAGAAGACCAACTCGAAGCCCTGCGCCGCCGCCTGCGCGCCATGGAGCGCGACGCTCAACTGATCTATACCCGCCGCGGCACCTATGCACCGGTGGACAAGCTCGACCTGATTCTCGGCCGCATCAGCGGTCACCGTGACGGTTTTGGCTTCCTCGTGCCGGACGACGGCAGTGAAGACCTGTTCATGAGCCCGGCGCAAATGCGCCTGGTATTCGACGGTGATCGGGCTCTGGCCCGGGTGTCCGGCGTGGATCGCCGCGGCCGGCGTGAAGGCGTGATCGTCGAGGTGGTATCGCGTGCCCATGAAAGCATCGTGGGTCGCTACTTCGAAGAAGGCGGTATCGGCTTCGTGGTCGCGGACAATCCGAAGATCCAGCAGGAAGTGCTGGTGACCCCGGGCCGCAACGCCAATGCCAAGATCGGCCAGTTCGTCGAGGTGAAGATCACCCACTGGCCGACGCCGCGCTTCCAGCCGCAAGGCGATGTGATCGAAGTGGTCGGCAACTACATGGCGCCGGGCATGGAGATCGATGTCGCCCTGCGCACCTACGATATCCCCCATGTCTGGCCCCAGGCCGTGCTCAAGGAGGCCGGCCGGCTCAAGCCGGAGGTGGAAGAGAAGGACAAGGAAAAACGTATCGACCTGCGTGACCTGCCCTTCGTCACCATCGACGGCGAGGACGCCCGGGACTTCGACGATGCGGTCTATTGCGAAGCCAAGCCCGGCAAGCTGCGCCTGTTCGGCGGTGGTTGGAAGCTGTACGTGGCGATCGCCGACGTCTCCAGCTACGTGAAGATCGGTTCGGCCCTGGATGCCGAGGCTCAGGTGCGCGGCAACTCGGTGTACTTCCCCGAGCGCGTGATCCCGATGCTGCCTGAAGAGTTGTCCAACGGCCTGTGTTCGTTGAATCCGAAGGTCGATCGCCTGGCCATGGTCTGTGAAATGACCATCTCCAAGTCCGGCGAAATGACCGACTACCAGTTCTACGAAGCGGTGATCCACTCCAAGGCGCGCCTGACCTATAACAAGGTCAGCACCATGCTCGAGCATCCCAAGACCGGCGAAGCCAAGCAGTTGCGCGGCGAGTATGCCGATGTGGTGCCGCACCTCAAGCAGCTCTACGCGCTGTACAAGGTGTTGCTGGGTGCCCGCCATACCCGTGGCGCCATCGATTTCGAAACCCAGGAAACCCGGATCATCTTCGGTTCCGAGCGCAAGATCGCGGAGATCCGGCCGACCGCGCGCAACGATGCCCACAAGCTGATCGAGGAGTGCATGCTGGCGGCCAACGTGGCAACCGCCGAATTCCTCAAGAAGCATGAAATCCCTGCGTTGTACCGGGTGCACGATGGCCCGCCACCGGAGCGCCTGGAAAAGCTGCGCGCCTTCCTTGGCGAACTCGGCCTGACCTTGCACAAGGGCAAGGAAGGTCCGACGCCGAAGGACTACCAGGCCCTGCTGGAAAAGATCAAGGATCGTCCGGACTACCACCTGATCCAGACCGTGATGCTGCGCTCGCTGAGCCAGGCGGTATACAGCGCCGACAACCAGGGTCACTTCGGCCTGAACTACGAGGCCTATACCCATTTTACCTCGCCGATCCGTCGCTATCCGGACCTGCTGACCCACCGGGCCATTCGCAGCGTCATCCACTCCCGGCAAGAGACGCCGCACGTGCGTCGTGCCGGTGCGACGAGCATTCCCAAGGCGCGTATCTATCCGTACGACGAAGCCATCCTGGAGCAGCTCGGCGAGCAATGCTCGATGAGCGAGCGGCGCGCCGACGAAGCCACCCGGGACGTGGTGAACTGGCTCAAGTGCGAGTTCATGAAGGACCGTGTAGGCGAGTCCTTCCCGGGTGTGATCACCGCCGTGACGGGTTTTGGCCTGTTCGTCGAGCTGACCGATATCTATGTCGAGGGCCTGGTGCATGTCACGGCGCTGCCGGCTGACTACTATCATTTCGATCCTGTGCACCACCGCCTGGCGGGCGAGCGCACGGGTCGCAGCTTCCGCCTCGGTGACACGGTGGAAGTGCGGGTCATGCGCGTCGACCTGGATGAGCGCAAGATCGACTTCGAAATGGCGGAAAAAACCTTCAACGCCCCCGTTGGACACAAGAAGCGCGGCGTGGCCGACGGGCCGGCGAGCAAGGTGGTCGAGGAGCGCGGCCCGGCCAAGCCGGCCCGCCGCGGCTCCAGCAAGGAAAAGGCCTCCGACGCCTACCGTCCCAGCGATGCCGCGGCGAAAAACGCCGAGGTACGCAAAAGCCGGGAGATGAAGAAGGCGCTGCTGGCCGAGGCCAAGGCCGGCGGCAAGCCCGCGGCTGGAAAGTCCGGCAAGCCGGCGTTCGACAAGCCTGCCAAGCCCACCAAGCATCGCAAGGGGCCGTCCAAGTCAGGCTCCGGCGCAAAGAGCGGTGGGGCGCGTAAACCTAAGGCCAAGTCATGAGTCAATTGGAAAAGATCTACGGTGTACATGCCGTGGAAGCATTGCTGCGTCACCATCCCAAGCGGGTCAAGCAGATCTGGCTGGCTGAAGGCCGCAGTGATCCCCGGGTCCAGGTACTGCTGGACTTGGCGGGGCAGAACCGGGTTGCGGTCGGTCAGGCCGAGCGCCGTGAAATGGACGCTTGGGTCGAGGGCGTGCACCAGGGCGTGGTGGCGGAAGTCAGCCCCAGCCAGGTCTGGGGCGAAGCCATGCTCGATGAGCTGCTGGATCGCACTGAGGGTGCACCGCTGTTGCTGGTGCTCGATGGTGTGACCGATCCGCATAACCTTGGTGCCTGCCTGCGTACCGCCGATGCCGCGGGGGCCTTGGCGGTGCTGGTACCCAAGGACAAGTCGGCGACCCTGACGCCAACCGTGCGCAAGGTGGCTTGTGGCGCTGCAGAAGTGATTCCGCTGGTGGCGGTGACCAACCTGGCCCGCACCCTGGAGAAGCTCCAGCAGCGTGGCCTGTGGATCGTCGGCACTGCTGGCGAAGCCGAGCAGGAACTGTACGATCAGGACCTGACCGGGCCGACCATCATCATCATGGGGGCCGAGGGCAAGGGCATGCGCCGCCTGACCCGCGAGCACTGCGATTACCTGGTGCGCCTGCCGATGGCCGGTAGTGTCAGCAGTCTCAACGTCTCCGTGGCCACGGGCGTCTGCCTGTTCGAGGCCATGCGCCAGCGCGGCGCCAAGGCCAAGGCCGCGCGCAAGTAGCAAGCGGTAGGTCATGGGCGGCAAGTATTATTGCTTGCCGCTTGCGACCCATGGCTTTTAGTTGCTGTTCAAATATTCACCAATTGCCTTGCGCCGCTGTTTCCCCTTCTCTACAATTGCGCCCCTTGCCGCACGGCAGGTACCCCTTCGTTTCTTGGGGGCCTACGACCAGGCAAGACACACAAAGTGTCATTCACTCCTTGTCTGACCGCTTACAGGCGGCAGGCTACAACCCGTAAGGAGCATTCATGCGTCATTACGAAATCATCTTCCTGGTCCACCCGGATCAGAGCGAGCAAGTCGGCGGCATGGTTGAGCGTTACACCAAGCTGATCGAAGAAGACGGCGGCAAGATCCACCGTCTGGAAGACTGGGGCCGTCGTCAACTGGCCTACGCAATCAACAATGTTCACAAGGCTCACTACGTGATGCTGAACGTTGAGTGCACCGGTAAAGCCCTGGCTGAGCTGGAAGACAACTTCCGTTACAACGATGCAGTGATCCGTAACCTGGTCATCCGTCGCGAAGAAGCCATCACTGGCCAATCCGAGATGCTCAAGGCCGAAGAAAACCGCAGCGAGCGCCGTGAGCGTCGTGACCGTCCTGAGCATGCTGACAGCGCCGATGGCGACGACAGCAATGACAGCGACAACAGCGATAACGCTGACGAGTAATCCACGGATCTTTTGAGGAGCCAATCACATGGCACGTTTCTTCCGTCGTCGTAAATTCTGCCGCTTCACCGCTGAAGACGTGAAAGAGATCGATTACAAAGATCTCAACACTCTGAAAGCCTACGTATCCGAGACCGGCAAAATCGTTCCAAGCCGCATCACCGGTACCAAAGCTCGTTATCAGCGTCAGCTGGCCACCGCTATCAAGCGCGCCCGCTTCCTGGCCCTGCTGGCCTACACCGACAGCCACGGCCGCTGAGACCGGGCAGTCGACAAGTAGTAAGGGATTGAATGCATGCGCGCCTTAGCTGAGTTCATCATGCGCGGTCGTGTGCAGGCCACTCTGGTAGTGGCTGGTTGTTCGGCATTGCCGTTGTTGTATTGGTTGGGTGCTGCCGCTGCAAGCCTCGTGCTGTTGCGGCGCGGATTGCAGGACGCCATGGGTGTCCTGGCTCTGGGAGTGCTGCCGGCGTTGCTCTGGTGGCTGACGTTCGATGATCCACGAGCGCTTCTGGTGCTGCTGGGGTCTTCGAGCCTTGCGTTGGTTTTACGCGCAAGCGAATCCTGGAACCGCGTGCTGCTGGTCAGCATAGCGATGGGGTTGGTGTTCGCTGGAGTCCTGGGTGCGGCATTCCGCCCTCAGATCGAAGCGCTGTCACAGGAACTGATCAAGATCCTGCCGATGGCCTTGGGTGAGGTCTACCAGCAGCTTTCGGTGGAAGAGCGAGCGCGCCTCGCCACGCTGATCGCCCCGATCCTGACCGGCCTGATAGCGGCCTTGCTGCAAGCCATCAGCGTGCTGAGCCTGATTCTTGGGCGTTACTGGCAAGCTGTGTTGTATAACCCGGGTGGTTTTGGTCGCGAATTTCGCGCCATCAGAATTCCCCTTGGGCCAGCGATGTTGCTGCTGGCGTGCATGCTGGTCGGGCCGAGCTTCGGACCGCAACTGGCCATGCTGACGCCGATGTGCAGTGTGCCGCTGGCCTTCGCCGGGCTGGCCCTGATTCACGGGCTGGTGGCGCAAGGGCGACTGGCCAGGTTCTGGCTGGTTGGGGTGTACATCACGATGCTGCCGTTCATGCAGCTGATCTATCCGTTGCTCGTGGTCCTGGCCATTGTCGACAGCCTGATTGATTTTCGCGGTCGTTTGGCGCCGAAAGACGCCGATAACGGTTCTGCGAACGGTGAAGGTTAAAAGTTAAGAGGTTATTACCAAATGGAACTGATCCTGCTGGAAAAAATCGCCAACCTGGGCAACCTGGGCGATAAGGTAAACGTTAAGGCTGGTTACGGCCGTAACTACCTGCTGCCTTTCGGCAAAGCCACCGCTGCTACCGCTGCCAACCTGGCTGCATTCGAAGCGCGTCGTGCCGAGCTGGAAAAACTGGCTGCAGAGAAGAAGGCTTCTGCCGAAACTCGCGCTGCGCAACTGGCTGAGCTGGAAGTGACCATCACTGCCACCGCTGGTGACGAAGGCAAGCTGTTCGGTTCGATCGGCACCCACGACATCGCTGACGCACTGACCGCCTCCGGCGTTGAAGTTGCCAAGAGCGAAGTTCGTCTGCCGAACGGCACCATCCGTAACGTGGGCGAGTTCGACGTAGCCGTGCACCTGCACGCTGAAGTCGAAGCTACCGTACGCGTTGTCGTGGTGGCTGCTTAAGCAGTACCAAATCGTCTGGCACCTCGTGTGACTGACGGTTAACATCGGGCACGATCCTGTTTACAGGTCGTGCCCTTTGTCTTTCTGCCGATCCTGATTTCCGTCTCTAGAATTCCAAGTGGCCATGAACGATATTTCCGCTCCCGAGCAATACGATCTGCAAACCGCTGCCCTGAAGGTGCCGCCGCACTCCATCGAGGCCGAACAGGCCGTGCTCGGTGGTCTGATGCTGGACAACAACGCCTGGGAGCGTGTGCTGGATCAGGTCTCCGACGGCGATTTCTATCGACATGACCACCGCCTGATTTTCCGTGCCATCGCCCGCCTGGCCGACCAGAACCTGCCCATCGACGTGGTGACCTTGTCCGAGCAACTGGACAAGGAAGGCCAGACCGCCCAGGTCGGCGGCCTGGGTTACCTTGGCGAACTGGCGAAGAACACCCCGTCGGTCGCCAACATCAAGGCCTATGCGCAGATCGTGCGCCAGCGGGCGACCCTGCGCCAGCTGATCGGCATCAGCAACGAGATCGCCGACAGCGCCTTCAATCCCGAAGGCCGCACCGCCGAGGAGATCCTCGACGAGGCCGAGCGGCAGATCTTCCAGATCGCCGAAGCACGGCCCAAGACCGGCGGCCCGGTGGGCGTCAACGAACTGTTGACCAAGGCCATCGACCGCATCGATACCCTGTTCAACACGTCCGACGCCATCACCGGCCTGTCCACCGGCTATACCGACCTCGACGAGAAGACCAGCGGGCTGCAGCCAGCGGACCTGATCATCGTCGCCGGTCGTCCGTCCATGGGTAAGACCACCTTCGCCATGAACCTGGTAGAGAACGCCGTACTGCGCAGCGACAAGGCGGTGCTGGTGTACTCCCTCGAGATGCCAGGCGAATCGCTGATCATGCGTATGCTGTCGTCCCTCGGCCGGATCGACCAGACCAAGGTTCGTTCCGGCCAGTTGGAAGACGACGACTGGCCGCGCCTGACCTCGGCGGTCAACCTGCTCAACGACCGCAAGCTGTTCATCGACGACACCGCAGGCATCAGCCCTTCGGAGATGCGTGCCCGGACCCGGCGTCTGGTGCGCGAGCACGGCGATATCGCGCTGATCATGATCGACTACCTGCAACTGATGCAGATCCCGGGCTCCAGCGGCGACAACCGGACCAACGAGATTTCCGAGATCTCCCGTTCCCTCAAGGCCCTGGCCAAGGAATTCAACTGCCCGGTGGTGGCCCTGTCCCAGCTCAACCGCTCCCTGGAACAGCGTCCCAACAAGCGTCCGGTGAACTCCGACCTCCGGGAATCCGGAGCGATCGAGCAAGACGCCGACGTGATCATGTTCGTGTACCGGGACGAGGTGTACCACCCGGAGACCGAGCACAAGGGCATTGCCGAAATCATCATCGGCAAGCAGCGGAACGGCCCCATCGGCTTCGTCCGCCTGGCTTTCATCGGCAAGTACACGCGCTTCGAGAACCTGGCTCCGGGCAGCTACAACTTCGACGACGACGAGTAAGACTCGCCGTCCCGATCGCGGGCGGCTCCTGTAGGAGCGAGGCTTGCCCGCGATTAACGCCTCCACCAATTTCCGACCATGGTCGTCGGAATTGGTCATTTTTTGTGCTATATTCCGCGCCCGCGAATTTCCCTGTCATTCAGCGCGTCCTTATCTGCGCCAACACCGGTCATCGACATGCAAGCAGCCAAGCCGTTATTCGACTATCCAAAGTACTGGGCCGAATGTTTCGGGCCGGCGCCATTCCTGCCCATGAGCAGGGAGGAGATGGATCAGCTCGGCTGGGATTCCTGCGACATCATCATCGTCACCGGCGATGCCTACGTCGATCACCCGTCCTTCGGCATGGCGATCATCGGCCGGCTGCTGGAGGCCCAGGGCTTTCGCGTAGGGATCATCGCCCAGCCCAACTGGCAGTCCAAGGACGACTTCATGAAGCTCGGCGAGCCGAACCTGTTCTTCGGGGTGGCAGCGGGCAACATGGACTCGATGATCAACCGCTACACCGCCGACAAGAAGGTCCGCTCCGACGACGCCTATACCCCGGGCGGCTTGGCGGGCAAGCGTCCGGACCGCGCCAGCCTGGTCTACAGCCAGCGTTGCAAGGAAGCCTACAAGCATGTGCCGATCATCCTCGGCGGCATCGAGGCCTCCCTGCGCCGCATCGCCCATTACGATTACTGGCAGGACCGGGTGCGCAACTCGATCCTGATCGACGCTTGCGCCGATATCCTGCTCTACGGCAACGCCGAGCGGGCGATTGTCGAAGTCGCCCAGCGCTTGTCCTACGGCCAGAAGATCGAAGACATCACCGATGTGCGCGGCACCGCGTTCATTCGCCGGGACACGCCGCAAGGTTGGTACGAGGTCGATTCCACCCGTATCGACCGCCCGGGCAAGATCGACAAGATCATCAACCCCTACGTCAATACCCAGGACACGGCCGCCTGCGCCATCGAGCAAGAAAAGGGGCCGGTGGAAGACCCGCAGGAAGCCAAGGTGGTGCAGATCCTGGCCAGCCCGAAGATGACCCGGGACAAGACCGTGATCCGCCTGCCGTCCATGGAAAAGGTGCGTAACGATCCGGTGCTCTACGCCCATGCCAACCGCGTGCTGCACCTGGAGACCAACCCGGGCAACGCCCGTGCGCTGGTGCAGAAGCATGGCGAAGTCGATGTCTGGTTCAACCCGCCGCCCATCCCGATGACCACCGAGGAAATGGACTACGTGTTCGGCATGCCTTACCAGCGCATTCCGCATCCGGCCTATGGCAAGGAAAAAATCCCGGCCTACGAGATGATCCGTTTCTCGGTGAACATCATGCGTGGCTGCTTTGGTGGTTGCACCTTCTGCTCCATCACCGAGCACGAAGGGCGGATCATCCAGAATCGCTCCGAAGAGTCGATCATTCGCGAAATCGAAGAAATCCGCGACAAGGTTCCGGGTTTTACCGGAGTGATTTCCGACCTCGGCGGCCCGACCGCGAACATGTACCGCATCGCCTGCAAGAGCCCGGAAATCGAATCCGCGTGCCGCAAGCCGTCCTGCGTGTTTCCCGGCATCTGCCCGAACCTGAACACCGACCACTCGTCGCTGATCCAGCTGTACCGCAGCGCCCGCGCCCTGCCAGGGGTGAAGAAGATCCTTATCGCTTCCGGCTTGCGCTATGACCTGGCGGTGGAATCGCCGGAGTACGTCAAGGAACTGGTGACCCACCACGTGGGTGGCTACCTGAAGATCGCTCCGGAGCACACCGAGGAAGGCCCGCTGAACCAGATGATGAAACCTGGGATCGGCACCTATGATCGCTTCAAGCGGATGTTCGAGAAATACTCCAAGGAAGCGGGCAAGGAGCAATACCTGATCCCGTACTTCATCGCCGCCCACCCGGGCACCACCGATGAAGACATGATGAACCTGGCGCTGTGGCTCAAGGGCAATGGCTTTCGCGCCGACCAGGTGCAGGCGTTCTATCCGTCGCCGATGGCCAGCGCCACCGCCATGTATCACTCGGGCAAGAACCCGCTGCGCAAGGTCACCTACAAGAGCGACGGCGTGACCATCGTCAAGAGCGAGGAGCAGCGCCGGCTGCACAAGGCATTCCTGCGCTACCACGATCCCAAGGGCTGGCCGATGCTGCGCGAGGCCCTGCTGCGCATGGGCCGCGGCGACCTGATCGGTTCGGGCAAGCACCAGCTGATCCCGGCGCACCAGCCATCTACCGACAGCTACCAGAGCGCCCGGCGCAAGAACTCGACCCCGGCCGGCAGCCACAAGGTGGCCAAGGAAACCCGGATCCTGACCCAGCACACTGGCTTGCCGCCCCGTGCCAGCGATGGCGGCAACGCCTGGGACAAGCGCGAGCAGGCCAAGGCCGCGGCCTTCGCCCGCAACAAGCAGGCCGCCAAGGAGCGTGCCGACGCTGCCAAGGGCAAGGGCAAGAAACCGGCTCGCAAGCCGGTGGTACCGCGCTGATATGACCAGACGCCAGCCGTGAAGCTGGCGTCTGGCTTTTCCCTGCGGATTTTTAACGGGCACAGGGCAACAAGAGCCCGGCGCTTTGTTAAGGTTGGCGACCTTCATTCAGTGCATGCCGAGGTGGCCTCAAGCCATCAGGCAACCCTCCACCGCCAGACCAAGGACGAATCACGTGGCCAGCGCTATAGACGGAGTCACCAGGGACCTCAACATCACCCAGATGCTCGCCCGCCAGCGGATCGCAAGCCAACTCAACCTGCCACGGCTGTTCGCCGCCATCGATAGCGATTCATCGATCGTCGGGGCGGGGGTGGTGTACATCGATGCCGACTTCAATGTGATCACCCTGCGTGAGTTCAGGCCGATTTGCAGCATCACCCCCAAGCGTGTGGTCCTGCGGGAAGCGAAGAGGTATATCGCGCCCCAGCAGTTCGTCGACCAGGTGAAGAACAACCCCCGCGAGTCGCGCCTGGCCACCGAATCCTTCAACACCTCGTTGTCCTGTGCCGCCGCGGTGATCGGCTGGCTGGTGGTGTTCAGCGGCAGCGTCGCCGTGCCGTTCACCGCCGGCGCCAGTGCCTGGATGGTGGCGCTTGGGGTGTCGGCGGCGGTGGCCGGGACCGCCCAGTGCGTGATCGGTGGGGCGCGGGTGATCAACGAGATCCAGGATCCGGCGGCCAACGACCGGATGGACGACGCCGAGTGGTACGCCATTGTTTCGCCGATCCTGGATGGTATTTCCCTGGTGGGTGTCGGGGGCTCCGCGCTGACCACGGTCAAGCTGCTCAAGGCCAGCAAGGCGGCCAACACCGGCAAGAGCTGGACCCAGCTGCTCAAGGGGCTCAACCGCCAGGAGCGAGCCAGGCTGACCAAGGAACTGTTGAGCCTGCGCGACCCGAGCCTGACTCCCAAGTTGATGAAGTTGCAGCAGCGGGCCGGCGGGTTGCCCAAGCGCTATTCGACGACGCAGATCCGGCACGCGACCCTGACACAGATGCAAGATGCCCTGGGCGCGGTCCTGAGCACGACCGGCAGCATCCGCTCCGGTAACCTGGGCACGGCGAAGACCCTGGCCGTGGGGCTCTACGAGGAGTTCGACGAATGATCGGCGGGGGCAACATGCGCGAGTTCCTGGCGCGCTATTTTCCGACCTTCATGCTCACGGTGCTGCTGGGCTGCTTCAGTGCATCGCTGTTGTTGTCGCTGGCGCAAGTCACCTACTGGCGCGGCATCGCGCCGGAGCAGAGCAACGACTACATGGGCCTGGGCCTGCTGGTGCTGATCCTGCTGCTGGTGGTGGGTAACCTGCTGGTGGTGCGCGGCATTGCCTGGGGGGTGTGGCTGGTGGCCGGTTACTTCGCCCTGTGCCTGGTCCTGGTGGTGCCGATGTTCCAATACCATCCGCACCAGGGCATCTACCTGGTGGGGCTGTTGCTGCCCTTGCTGGGATTGCTGTTGCTCAACAGCCGGCGTCACCGGCAAATGCGTGGAAAGCTGCTGGAGATTCGCCATCAGCGCCAGTTGCTCAAGGTGTCGTTGAAGCCGCAGCGCAAGCGCCCCTGATACCGCTTGGGACGCTTGTCGGGGGCTTCGGCTTCAGCTCGGCTTTGAGTCGACCCACTTGGCCGAGACCGAAGGTTGCCAGGTGCTCAGGGCATCCAGCAGGCCGGCAGGCGACTGGTTGATCTGCAGCATCTGGCGGTGCGCAGTACTGACGAAACCCTCGCCGACGATATGGTCGAGGAAACCTCCGAGTTTTTCGTAGAAGCCATTCACTTCCAGCAGCCCCAGGGGTTTGCGGTGGTAGCCCAGCTGGCCCCAGGTCCAGACTTCGAACAGTTCTTCCAGGGTACCCAGGCCACCGGGCAGGGCGATGAAGGCATCGCTGAGTTCGGCCATGCGTGCCTTGCGCGCATGCATGCCATCCACCACCTCCAGGCGGGTCAGGCCGTTGTGGCCGATCTCGATGTCTTTCAGGCTTTGCGGAATGATGCCCACGACTTCCCCGCCAGCGGCCATGGCCGCATCGGCGACGATGCCCATCAGGCCCACCGCGCCACCGCCGTAGACCAGGGTGAGGTTGCGTTCGGCGATGGCCCGGCCCATGGCCTGGGCGGCTTCACGGTAGGCAGGATTGGCGCCGGCGCTGGCGCCACAAAATACACAGACAGAAGTTAACGACATGTCTTGCTCCCAGCTCAAAGATCGCCTCAGGGTAAAGGCTCGATGAGCTGCGTCCAAGCATTAAGCGTCGCCTCGTGGCATCTCGTGGGTGCCACTGGCACCACAGGCGTAGGCGGCGAGCAAGCTGCGAAACAGGCTGTTGAGCGACATGATCCAGGCTCCGATGGGGTGATGTCGGCGATTCTAGGGACAGTCCCGGGGACTGGCTGCTTGATTGTTTCGATCGGCCTGATAGCAGAGAGTTGTATACAGTTTCTTGATGCAAATCATAGGCAATAGCGAGAAATTCAGGCAGTCTTGCCCCCCATGGATTCAGATGGATTTTGTTAACCCTGCCTTGGAGATTCACCATGTTTGCCAAACTCGTCGCGGTATCCCTGTTGACACTGGCCAGCAGCCAACTGATGGCCGCCGAATGCAAGGTCGACGTCGACTCTACCGACCAGATGTCCTTCAGCACCAAGGAAATCACCATCGACAAGAGCTGCAAGACCTTCACCGTGAACCTGGCTCACTCCGGCAGCCTGCCGAAGAACGTCATGGGCCATAACTGGGTACTGAGCAAGACCGCAGACATGGCGGGCATCGCTGCCGACGGCATGGCCGCAGGCATCGACAAGAACTACCTGAAGGAAGGCGACACCCGCGTCATCGCCCACACCAAGATCATCGGTGCCGGTGAAAAGGATTCGGTGACCTTCGACGTGTCCAAGCTGACCGCTGGCGAGAGCTACCAGTTCTTCTGCTCGTTCCCAGGCCACAACTCGATGATGAAAGGCGCCGTGATCCTGAAGTAATCAGGCCCGGCTGCAACGAAAAAGCGCCCCTCGGGGCGCTTTTTTGTGCCTGGCGCTCAGGGCGCGAAGGGCATGACCCGCTTGTGCTGGGTCTTGCGGTAGGTGTCGCAGATGGTCTTGAAGGCTTCCTCGCGCACCGGCTGGCCGTGCAGGAAGGCATCGATCTCGGCATAGGTGACGCCATGGGAGGCTTCGTCCGGCTTGCCCGGCGACAGGTCCTCGAGATCGGCGGTGGGGATCTTCTCCACCAGCGACTCGGGGGCCCCGAAATACCGGGCAATGGCGCGCACCTGGTTTTTCACCAGGCCGCTCAGGGGCGCCAGGTCGCAGGCGCCGTCGCCGAACTTGGTGAAGAAGCCCATCACGGCCTCGGCGGCATGATCGGTACCGATCACCAGGCCCTGGGTGGCGCCGGCGATGGTGTACTGGGCGACCATGCGCATCCGCGCCTTGGTGTTGCCCAGTACGAAGTCCCGGGATACCGCGTGCTGGCCTTCGAAGGCCGCCACTTCATTGGCCAGGGCCTTGACCGCCGGGCCGATGTTCACCGTGTGGCGCTCGTCGGGGTTGATGAAGTCCACCGCGGCCTGGGCGTCATGTTCGTCGAACTGGGTCTCGTAGGGCAGGCGCACGGCGATGAAGCGGTAGCGCTGGTCGCCGCTGCTGGCACGTAGCTCGACCATGGCCCGCTGGGCCAGCAGGCCGGCGGTCAGCGAGTCGACCCCGCCGCTGATGCCCAATACCAGGGTCTTGAGGCCGGAATTGACCAGGCAGTCCTGGATGAACCGCACGCGCCGGGCGATTTCCGCTTCCAGGGCGGTGTGGTCGGGAAAAGGTGCTTGGACCTTGAGCTGCTGCGCAATCTCACGCTGTACGGCTTGCATGATTCACTCCTTGCCAGGTTGGGCTGGTACTTGGAAAACGTGGCGCAAATAGGCGACGAAGTTCGGATCCTTGCAATGGGTCTTGCCCGCTTCGTCGGAGATCTTGGCGACGGGCTGGCCATTGCAGGCGGCCATTTTAAGCACGATGCTCATCGGCTCGACACCGGGAATGTCACAGGTCAGGTTGGTGCCGATGCCGAAGCTGACGTTGATCCGCCCGCGCAGCGCCCGGAAGATTTCCAGGGAGCGCGGCAGGGTCAGGCTGTCGGAGAACACCAGGGTCTTGCTCATCGGGTCGATGCCCAGCTTGTGATAGTGGGCGATGGCCTTTTCCGCCCAGAGGATCGGGTCCCCCGAGTCATGGCGCAGGCCGTCGAACAGCTTGGCGAAGAACAGGTCGAAATCGCCCAGGAAAGCATCGGTGGTGATGCAGTCGGTCAAGGCGATGCCCAACAGGCCCCGGTACTCGCGGACCCAGCAATCGAGGGCGGCGATCTGGCTGTCGATCAACCGTGGCCCCAGTTGCTGGTGGGCCATGATCCATTCATGGGCCATGGTGCCGAGGGGCTTCATGCCCAGCTCGCGGGACAGGTGCACGTTGCTGGTGCCGACGAAACGCCCGGGGAAATCGTGCTTGAGCACATTCACCACTTCTTCCTGGACTCGGTAGGAGAAGCGCCGGCGAGTACCGAAATCCGCCACTTGCAGCTCGGACAATTCCTCGCTGCTGGCGTTGGCAGTCAGCCAGTCGAACTTGCGGTACAGCTGCTCGCGGGCCTGCACCAGTTGGACTTCCCGGTAGCGGTAGCGATTGCGCACCTCGCTGATGATGGCCAGCATCGGCACTTCGAACAGGATCACATGCAACCATGGGCCACGCAGGCGGATGAACAGCTCGCCGTTCTCGATGCCGGTGTGCACGTAGCGCAGGTTGAAGCGGAACAGCCCGAGAAAGCGCAGGAAATCCGGCTTGAGGAAACTGATGCGTTCGAGAAAGCCCAACTGGTCAGGACTCAGGCTCAGCTCCGCCAGGTGCTCGAACTGATAGCGGATCTCCGCCAGGTAGGGCTGCAGATCCTCGCTGTTACGGCAGCGAAACTCCCATTCCACCTCGGCGTTGGGGTAGTTGTGCAGCACCGCCTGCATCATGGTCAGTTTGTAGAAGTCGGTGTCGAGCAGGTTCTGCACGATGCGATCGGCAAATACACTCTCGCTCATAACGGGAATCTCCATGCTGGCCGCGACTGACGGGTGCGGCGCTCAGCTCTTTCAGTGAAGGCGCTAGTGGCGCATAGACGTCCTGGGCTTTGCCAGTGTTTTTTCGGTCCGGGGCTGAAGTCGGGGGCTACGGATCGATCCGCTCCAGCATCCAGCGCACGAAATCGCGAACCTTGGGCACTTCCGCCGCATGCTCGGGGTAGGCCAGGTAGTAGGCATCCTGGCTGGGCATGGCGTATTTCCAGGCGATCACCAGCTTGCCCTCGGCCAGTTCCTCTTCCACCAGGAAGCGTGGCAGCAGGGCCACGCCGCAGCCGACCTGGGCGGCGCGGATGCACATGTAGAAGGTCTCGAAGCGCGGGCCATGGTAGCTGTGCTCGGTCTGGTAGCCCTGCTGCTCGAACCACTCGTGCCAACCCTGGGGCCGCGAGGCGTTCTGCAGTAGCACCAGGTCGGCCAGTTGCCGGGGATCGGTCAGCGGTGCGGCCGGCAGGCTGTCGGGAGCGCATACCGCTACCAGTTCCTCGCTGAACAGCTTCAGGCTCTCGGTGCCGGGGCGCGCGCCTTGGCCGAAGTAGAACGCCAGGTCGCTATGGCCCTGGAGCAGTTCGTCGGGTTCCTGTTCGTTGCACAGGTCCAGGTGAATATGCGGGTGGCGCAGGCGCCAGCCCTTGAGCCGGGGTACCAGCCAGCGCGCGCCGAAGGTATAGGGCGTGGAGACCCGCAGCACTTCGGTCTCGCCGCCGTAGGAGCGCAGGTAGTGGGTAGACATCTCCACCTGGGTGAGGATCTTGCGCACCTCCACCAGGTACAGGTCGCCGGCCGGGGTCAGCTGCAGGCGTCGGCGCACGCGGCGGAACAACAAGTGCTGGAGCAGTTCCTCCAACTGCGCCACCTGCTTGCTCACCGCGCTCTGGGTCAGGTTCAGTTCCTCGGCCGCGCGGGTGAAGCTCAGGTGCCGGGTCACGGCCTCGAAGCATTGCAGGGCCGTGATCGACGGCAGGTAGCGTTTGTTCAGCATGGCTTGTCCTTGTTCTTATCGGTGCCGGGTACCGCTCCAGCATGAATAAACGGAATGATATCTCGCTTAAAGGTCGTTTGTTGGCAAGTCTGCGGCCAGCTACAACTACAGGTCTCGACGACCGCCACGGCGGTCCTGGTCTTTCGCTTGCCACTTGTAAGGAGTCACCCATGGTTACCGCATTGCTTGATCGTCTGGGCGTGAACCCGGCCCTCTACCAGTCGGGCGCACACCCTGTGCATTCGCCCATCGACGGCAGCCGGATCGCCGCGGTGAACTGGCAAGGGGCCGCCGAAGTGGAGCAGCAGGTCAGTCGCGCCGAGCATGCATTCGCCCTCTGGCGCAACGTCCCGGCCCCTCGCCGTGGCGAGCTGGTACGGCAATTCGGCGAGGTGCTGCGCGAGCACAAGGCCGACCTCGGCGAGCTGGTGTCCTGGGAGGCCGGCAAGATCACCCAGGAAGGCCTGGGGGAAGTGCAGGAGATGATCGACATCTGCGACTTCGCCGTCGGCCTGTCGCGCCAGCTCTATGGCCTGACCATCGCCTCCGAGCGCCCCGGCCACCATATGCGCGAGACCTGGCATCCGCTGGGAGTGGTGGGGGTGATCAGCGCCTTCAACTTCCCGGTGGCGGTCTGGTCCTGGAACGCCGCCCTGGCCCTGGTCTGCGGTAACCCGGTGATCTGGAAGCCCTCGGAGAAGACTCCGCTGACCGCCCTGGCTTGCCATGCCTTGCTGGAGCGGGTGCTGAAGAACTTCCATGACGCCCCCGAATACCTGAGCCAGGTGATCATCGGCGGGCGCGATGCCGGCGCGGCGCTGGTGGACGATCCCCGCGTGGCCCTGGTCAGCGCCACCGGCAGCACCCGCATGGGCCGTGAAGTGGCGCCCAAGGTCGCCGCGCGCTTCGCCCGCAGCATTCTCGAACTGGGCGGCAACAACGCCATGATCCTCGGGCCCAGCGCCGACCTGGACATGGCCGTGCGCGCGATCCTGTTCAGCGCCGTCGGCACCGCCGGCCAGCGTTGCACCACCCTGCGCCGCCTGATTGCCCATGAGTCGGTGAAGGAAGAGATCGTCGCTCGCCTCAAGACCGCCTATGCCAAGGTACGCATCGGCCATCCGCTGCAAGGCAACCTGGTCGGCCCGCTGATCGACAAGCACAGCTTCGAGGCCATGCAGGACGCCCTGGAGCAGGCCCTGAGCGAGGGCGGGCGGGTGTTCGGTGGCCAGCGCCAGTTGCAGGACCAGTACCCCAACGCCTACTACGTGTCGCCGGCGATCGTGGAAATGCCCGAGCAGAGCGACGTGGTGTGCAGCGAGACCTTCGCCCCGATCCTCTACGTGATCGGCTACCAGGACTTCGACGAGGCCTTGCGCCTGAACAACGCCGTGCCCCAGGGCCTGTCTTCGTGCATCTTCACCACCGATGTGCGTGAGGCCGAGCGCTTCATGTCGGCGGTGGGCAGCGACTGTGGCATCGCCAACGTCAACATCGGCCCCAGCGGTGCGGAAATCGGTGGCGCCTTCGGTGGCGAGAAGGAAACCGGTGGCGGGCGCGAGTCCGGCTCCGACGCCTGGCGTGGCTACATGCGTCGCCAGACCAATACCGTCAACTACTCCCGCGAGCTGCCGCTGGCCCAGGGCATTACCTTCGACTAAGCCCCGCGCGGCACGCCTGCCAGCCGGGCGTGCCAGGGGCGGTTGGTCCATGTGGGTTGATTTCGGAGTTGGCGATGGCACTACAAGAACAATGTCTATGGGAACGATTGACTCCGCACCGGCCTGACCACGCGCCACTGCGGGGCGAGCAGACGGCGGATGTCTGCATCATCGGCGCCGGCTTCACCGGCTTGTCGGCGGCGGTGCATCTGCTGGAGCAGGGCAAGCGGGTCTGCGTGGTGGAGGCCCAGCGTGCCGGGCAGGGGGGCTCGGGGCGTAACGTCGGCCTGGTGAATGCCGGCATGTGGATTCCACCGGACGAGATCGAGGCCGGTTTCGGCGAGCAGATCGGCAGCCGGCTCAATCGCATGCTCGGTGCGGCGCCGTCGCTGGTGTTCAGCCTGGTGGACAAGTACCGCATCGATTGCCAGTTGCGCCGCGAAGGCACCTTGCATATGGCCCACAACGCCCGGGGCGAGGCCGACCTGCGCAGCCGCGAGCAGCAATGGAAGCGCCGTGGCGCGCCGGTGGAATTGCTCACCGGCGCGGCCTGCGAAACCGCCACCGGGACCCGGAAGATCTCCGCGGCCTTGCTCGATCGCCGGGCCGGGACCCTCAACCCCATGGCCTATGTCAGTGGCCTGGCCAAGGCGGCCGACCTGGGCGGCCGGCTGTTCGATCATTCGCCGGTGACCCGCCTGGAGCGCCAGGGCCAGCGCTGGTCGGTGCAGACCGACCAGGGCTCGGTGCTGGCCGAGCAGGTGGTGATCGCCTCCAACGCCTACACCGAGGGCGACTGGACCGAACTGCGGCGCAATTTCTTCCCGGGTTACTACTACCAGGTGGCCTCGGTGCCGCTGACCGAAGAGGCTGCCCAGCAGATCCTGCCCGGTGGCCAGGGTTCCTGGGATACCCGCCAGGTGCTGAGCAGCATCCGCCGGGATGCCGAGGGCCGCTTGCTGCTGGGCAGCCTGGGCAATGGCGACCAGAAGCCCCTGTGGTTCCTCAAGGCTTGGGCCGACCGGGTGCAGCAGCATTATTTCCCCTACCTCAAGCCCGTGGAGTGGGAATGCACCTGGACCGGCTGCATCGCCTTCACCCCCGACCACCTGATGCGCCTGTTCGAGCCGGCCCCGGGGCTGGTGGCCGTCACCGGTTACAACGGCCGCGGGGTGACCACCGGCACCGTGGTCGGCAAGGCTTTCGCCGACTACCTGTGCAATGGCGACCCGCAGGCCTTGCCGATCCCCTTTGCGCCCATGCAGCCGTTGCCTGGCGCGGCCCTGCGCAGTTGCCTGTATGAGGCCGGGTTCTCTCTCTACCACGCCGGCCAATGCCTGCGAATCGTTATCTGAATGAGGAAATGCGCAGCCATTGACGACGCTTTTCGATGCAGCGACTAGCCTGTAGTGGTGCGGCTCGTAGCAGTTGCGCACCAGTGGTGTGCAGTTCGGTGACGCAGGCTGTTACAAGAGGGTTGCACGTTGAATTGTGTCGCGGTTGCAATGATGGCACGAGTGGGTTGCGCCCACTGGAAGACAGGGTTTTACCTTCCGCGGTTTAGACGGTTGCACGCCCAATGAAAATGGGCTCGAAACAGTCGAAATAACAATAAGACAGCGACTTTTCTAAGAATAAAAAACCACTGGCACGGCGCTTGCTCTGAGCATTGATGTAAGTCGCAGTGCCAACTAAAAAAACCTTGGAGCATCACCTCATGTCCCAGACGTTTTACAAGAAAGGCTTCCTGGCCCTCGCAGTGGCAGCTGCGCTGGGTGTTTCTGCGTTTGCTCAAGCCGACCTGAAGATCGGCGTAGCGGGTCCCATGACAGGCGCCAACGCGGCATTTGGCGAGCAGTACATGAAGGGTGCACAGGCAGCGGCTGACGAAATCAACGCCAAGGGCGGGGTCAACGGCGAGAAGATCGTGCTGGTCAAGGGCGACGACGCTTGCGAGCCCAAGCAGGCGGTCGCGGTGGCCAACCGCCTGGTGGACCAGGACAAGGTGGCCGGGGTGGTCGGGCACTTCTGTTCCTCGTCGACCATCCCGGCTTCCGAGGTCTACAGCGACGCCGGGGTGATTGCCATCACTCCGGGCTCCACCAACCCCCAGGTCACCGAGCGCGGCCTGTCGGCGATGTTCCGCATGTGTGGGCGTGACGACCAGCAAGGCGTGGTGGCCGGCGACTACATCATCGATGTGCTCAAGGGCAAGAAGGTCGTGGTGCTGCACGACAAGGACACCTACGGCCAGGGCCTGGCCGACGCCACCAAGGCGCAGCTGACCAAGCGCGGCGTGACCCCGGTGCTGTATGAGGGCCTGACCCGGGGCGAGAAGGACTTCAGTGCCGTGGTCACCAAGATCCGCGCCGCCGGTGCCGACGTGGTGTACTTCGGCGGCCTGCATCCCGAGGCCGGCCCGCTGGTGCGCCAACTGCGCGAGCAGGGCCTGAAGGACGTCAAGTTCATGTCCGACGACGGTATCGTCACCGACGAACTGGTGACCACCGCCGGTGGCCCGCAGTACGTCGATGGCGTGTACATGACCTTCGGCGCCGACCCACGCCTGCTGCCGGACAGCAAGGCCGTGGTGGACGCCTTCCGCAAGGCCGGCACCGAGCCCGAGGGCTACACCCTGTACGCCTACGCCTCGATCCAGGCCCTGGCCGCCGGCTTCAATGGCGCCAAGTCGAACAAGGGCGAGGACGCCGCCAAGTGGCTCAAGGCCAATCCGGTGAAGACCGTGATGGGCGAGAAGGCCTGGGATGCCAAGGGCGACCTCAAGGTCTCCGACTACGTGGTCTACCAGTGGGACAAGGACGGCAAATACCACCAGCTGGAAAAACAGAAGTGACATGAGTCCGCACGGACCGATACCGGCCCCCGGTATCGGCCCGTACTCGTGCAGTACTTGCCTTTTCTCGTAGAGCTGCACAACGGACGTGTTGCGCGGATGGGTGATCCCTGTCCGGCGTCGACGCCCTGTGCCGTCTCTCAAGTCCGTGAGATTGCGTTATGGATGGTATTTTCCTGCAGCAACTGATCAACGGACTGACCCTCGGGTCCGTCTACGGTCTGATCGCCATCGGCTACACAATGGTCTATGGCATCATCGGCATGATCAACTTCGCCCACGGCGAGGTGTACATGATTTCCGCCTACCTCGCGGCAATCAGCCTGGCCTTGCTGGCCTACTTCGGCATCGAATCCTTCCCGCTACTCATCCTCGGCACCCTGATCTTCACCATCGTGGTCACCGGGATCTACGGCTGGGTCATCGAGCGCGTCGCCTACAAGCCCCTGCGCAACTCCACCCGCCTGGCGCCGCTGATCAGCGCCATCGGCATCTCGCTGATCCTGCAGAACTACGCGCAGATCAGCCAGGGCGCCAAGCAGCAGGGCGTGCCCACCCTGCTGGCCGGGGCCTGGAAGGTGGATATCGGCAGTGGTTTCGTGCAACTGACCTACACCAAGATCTTCATCCTGGTGGCGGCCTTCGCCGGCATGGCGCTGCTGACCTACATCATCAAGTACACCAAGCTCGGGCGCATGTGCCGGGCCACCCAGCAAGATCGCAAGATGGCCTCGATCCTGGGGATCAACACCGACCGGGTGATCTCCTACGTGTTCATCATCGGCGCGGCCATGGCCGCCCTGGCCGGGGTGCTGATCACCATGAACTACGGCACCTTCGACTTCTACGCCGGCTTCGTCATCGGCATCAAGGCCTTCACCGCCGCGGTGCTCGGCGGCATTGGCTCGCTGCCCGGCGCCATGCTCGGCGGGATCATCCTCGGTATCTCCGAGTCGTTGTTCTCCGGCTTGATCAACTCCGACTACAAAGACGTGTTCAGCTTCTCGCTGCTGGTGCTGATCCTGATCTTCCGTCCCCAAGGCCTGCTGGGTCGCCCACTCGTGGCGAAGGTGTAAGTATGTCTGCTGCCAATAAACCGATCGATATCAAGAAGAGCGTCGTCGACGCCGTGCTCGCCGGGCTGATCTCGCTGATCGTGTTCGGCCCCATCGTGGGCGTGGTCCTGGACGGCTACAGTTTCAACCTGGAACCGACCCGGGTCGCCTGGCTGGTGGCCATCGTCATGGCCGGGCGCCTGGCCCTGAGCCTGTTCCTGCAGACCCCGCGCGGGCTGAAGATCCTCCAGGGCTTCGAAGGCAGCGGCTCGGGCGTGCATGTGCTGGCGCCGGACTACAAGTCGCGGCTGCGCTGGATCATCCCGGCGCTGATCGTGATCGCCATCGTCTTTCCGTTCTTCGCCAACAAGTACCTGTTGACCGTGGTGATCCTCGGCCTGATCTACGTGCTGCTGGGCCTGGGGCTGAACATCGTGGTGGGCCTGGCCGGTCTGCTGGACCTGGGCTACGTGGCGTTCTACGCCATCGGCGCCTATGGCCTGGCCCTGGGCTACCAGTACCTGGGCCTGGGCTTCTGGACGGTGCTGCCCCTGGCGGCGATCGCCGCGGCGCTGGCGGGATGCATATTGGGCTTCCCGGTGTTGCGCATGCACGGCGACTACCTGGCCATCGTCACCCTCGGGTTCGGCGAGATCATCCGCCTTGTGCTCAACAACTGGCTGTCCTTCACCGGGGGCCCCAACGGCATGCCGGTACCGTCGCCGACCTTCCTGGGCCTGGAGTTCGGGCGCAAGGCCAAGGACGGCGGAGTGCCGTTCCATGAGTTCTTCGGCCTGGAATACAACCCCAACCTGAAATTCCTGTTCATCTACATCGTGCTGTTCCTGGTGGTGCTGCTGGTGCTCTACATCAAGCACCGGCTGACCCGCATGCCCGTCGGCCGGGCCTGGGAAGCCTTGCGCGAGGACGAGATCGCCTGCCGTGCCATGGGGCTGAACCATGTACTGGTGAAGCTCTCGGCCTTTACCCTGGGTGCCTCCACCGCGGGCCTGGCCGGGGTGTTCTTCGCCAGCTACCAGGGTTTCGTCAACCCCTCGTCCTTCACCTTCTTCGAGTCGGCGCTGATCCTCGCCATCGTGGTGCTGGGGGGCATGGGCTCCACCGTGGGCGTGGTGATCGCCGCCTTCGTGCTCACCGTGGCGCCTGAACTGCTGCGCAGCTTCTCCGAATACCGGGTGCTGCTGTTCGGCATCCTGATGGTGTTGATGATGATCTGGCGGCCGCGGGGCTTGATCCGCATCAGCCGCACCGGGGTGACCCCGCGCAAAGGCGTTTTGACCCCAAGGAGCGCACCATGAGCGAATACATTCTTTCGGTCGAGAACCTGATGATGCATTTCGGCGGCATCAAGGCCCTCAGCGACGTCAGCCTCAAGGTCAAGCGCAACTCGATCTTCGCCCTGATCGGCCCCAACGGCGCCGGCAAGACCACCGTGTTCAACTGCCTCACCGGTTTCTACAAGGCGTCCGGCGGGCGCATCGAACTCAACACCCGGGGCCGGCAGACCAACGTCATCAAGCTGTTGGGCGAGCCGTTCCGGGCCAGCGACTTCGTGTCGCCGAAACACTTCTCCAGCCGCCTGTACTACAAGATGTTCGGCGGCACCCACCTGGTGAACCGGGCCGGCCTGGCGCGGACCTTCCAGAACATCCGCCTGTTCCGGGAAATGTCGGTGGTGGAGAACCTGCTGGTGGCCCAGCACATGTGGGTCAATCGCAACCTGCTGGCGGGGGTGCTCAATACCAGGGGCTATCGCAAGGCGGAAAGCGATGCCCTGGACCAGGCGTTCTACTGGCTGGAAGTGGTGGACCTGGTGGACTGCGCCAACCGCCTGGCCGGCGAGTTGTCCTACGGCCAGCAGCGGCGCCTGGAGATCGCCCGGGCCATGTGCACGCGGCCGCAGGTGATCTGCCTCGACGAACCGGCCGCGGGCCTCAACCCCCAGGAAACCGAGGCGCTGAGCGCGATGATCCGGTTGCTGCGCGACGAACATGACCTGACCGTGGTGTTGATCGAGCACGACATGGGCATGGTGATGAGCATTTCCGACCATATCGTGGTACTGGACCACGGCAACGTGATCGCCGAAGGCGGGCCGGAGGCGATCCGCAACGATCCGAAGGTGATCGCCGCCTACCTGGGTGCCGACGAAGAGGAGCTGGCATGACTCAACCTATCCTCGAACTCAAGGACCTGGACGTGTACTACGGCCCGATCCAGGCCCTGAAGAAGGTCTCGCTGCACATCGACGAAGGAGAGACCGTGAGCCTGATCGGCTCCAACGGTGCCGGCAAGTCGACCCTCTTGATGTCGATCTTCGGCCAGCCCCGGGCCGAGTCCGGGCAGATCCTCTATCGCGGTGTGGACATCACCCGCAAGTCGTCCCACTACATCGCGTCCAACGGCATCGCCCAGTCCCCGGAAGGGCGCCGGGTGTTCCCCGACATGACCGTGGAGGAAAACCTGCTGATGGGCACCATCCCCATCGGCGACCAGTACGCGAGCGAGGACATGCAGCGTATGTTCGAGCTGTTTCCCAGGCTCAAGGAGCGGCGCAACCAGCGGGCCATGACCATGTCCGGCGGTGAGCAGCAGATGCTGGCCATCGCCCGGGCCTTGATGAGCCGGCCCAAGTTGCTGCTGCTGGACGAACCGAGCCTGGGCCTGGCGCCGATCGTGGTGAAGCAGATTTTCGCCACCCTGCGGGAGCTGGCGGCCAGCGGCATGACCATCTTCCTGGTGGAGCAGAACGCCAACCATGCGCTCAAGCTGTCCGACCGCGCCTATGTGATGGTCAACGGCGAGATCCGCCTCAGCGGCAGCGGCAAGGAACTGCTGGTCAACGAGGAGGTGCGCAACGCCTACCTGGGCGGCCACTGACCGGCTGTGGATGAAAAGGCCCCGCCGGTTCGTGCCGGCGGGGCCTTTTTTATCCACACCCGCAGATTCAGGCTCATTGGCGGGCCTGGATTTACGGAGAATGCTGATCTGCGTCCGACAATTGTGGAAAACCTCTTGGGCAAGTTGCCAAAACGCCGCATGAAGATGCCGCAAACGGTTGTTTTTCCACCGTTTTGAGTTGTCCCCGTTTGTTGTGGAGCGGGCTGTGGGTAACGTGGGAGTAGCTGGCTGAAAGCCTTGCAGGACGTGGCTTGCAAGCAATCGTTGGTTTTTTGATCAGCGGTTTTTGGTGGTCTTGAGGACGGCGTTGTCAACCTTTTTATTGTCGCGGCAGGCAGTGGGCGAAGGTCTGTATAAGCCTGTGGATAAGTCTGTGGTTAAACTCTGGAAAGAACTCCCGGGGCGGCGTGGTTACTGGTCTCTGGCCTTCTATTGCTTGACCGTCCGGTCATTTTTTCAGGCTGCGGCGGCACGGACGGTCGGCCCAGGTCAAGGGAAAAACTTTGCCTGTGCCCATGCAGGTCTCGTGGAGCGTGGCCTGGAGTATTTGCCAGTTGCCCCCAAAGACTGTGGACCGGCCTGTGGATAAGGTGCGCGCACCTGGCTACAGGCCCCGTAGGGCGTGGCCTTGCGCCAGGTGGTCGTTTTTTGTACAGCCTCCTGGAGATATCCACAGCGATGGCGGGCGCTGTGGCCATGAAGCTTCCTGGGCACCGGGCCGGTTGCCGCCCGAGGCCGGGCCGGGCATGCTGCGAAACGTTTTTTTATTGAAATGGCGGCCCGCCCCCCAGCAAGGAGAACACCATGACTTCCACTCTGTTCATCACCGGCGCGACTTCCGGTTTCGGCGAAGCCTGTGCCCGGCGCTTTGCCGAGGCCGGCTGGTCGCTGGTTCTGACCGGTCGCCGCCAGGAGCGCCTCGATGCCTTGTGCGCGGAGCTCTCCAAGCAGACCGAGGTCCATGGCCTGGTGCTGGACGTGCGGGACCGCAAGGCCATGGAACAGGCCATCGACAACCTGCCGCCGACATTCGCCAAGCTGCGCGGCCTGATCAACAACGCCGGATTGGCCCTGGGCACGGATCCGGCGCCCAAGTGCGACCTGGACGATTGGGACACCATGGTCGACACCAACATCAAGGGCCTGATGTACAGCACCCGCCTGCTGCTGCCACGGCTGATCGCCCATGGCCGTGGTGCCGGGATCGTCAACCTGGGCTCCGTCGCCGGCAACTACCCCTATCCCGGCAGCCATGTGTATGGCGGCACCAAGGCCTTCGTCAAACAGTTCTCCCTGAACCTGCGCTGCGACCTGCAGGGCACCGGGGTACGGGTGACCAACATCGAGCCGGGCCTGTGCGAAAGCGAGTTCTCGCTGGTGCGCTTCGCCGGCGACCAGGCCCGTTATGACGCCACCTACGCCGGTGCCGAGCCGATCCAGCCCGAGGACATCGCCGAGACCATCTTCTGGGTCATGAACACCCCGGCCCACGTCAACATCAACAGCCTGGAACTGATGCCGGTGAGCCAGTCCTGGGCCGGTTTCGCCATCGATCGCAACGCCAAGGCCTGACCTGCCAGGGTGCAGCTTCGCAGGCAGTGCGCGGTACTCTTGTAGCCGCTGCTGAGCTGGCGAAGCTGCGCCAAGGCCCGCAGACCTTTCATGACGCTCATGATCATGCCCCAGCGACAGCCGTTATCCACCGCCTCGCAGTGAGGACGGTCGCATGCGGAAATATATAAGCTGATTCGTTTCAGCTGGCCGAAGCCGAAGCACGCTAGAATTCCTCCCCTGAATGTGTACTGCCGCTGTCATTGAGGCGGTGTTTTCCAAGTTCCGTGGGAGGAATCGTGAGTAACCGAGGTGAGCAGGCTCTGCTCAAGCAATCGACCGTACTGATGTTCGCCGTGGCGATCGCCGGTATCGTCACGGGTTTTGTTTCTGGCGCCCAATCCATCCTGTTCGATGGTTTCTTTTCCTTGGTCGCCACCTTCATCAAGGTGCTGATGCTGATCACCGCCAGGCTGATCACCAAGCCGGGTAATCAACGCTTCCAGTTCGGTTTCTGGCACCTGGAGCCCATGGTGCTGTTGATCGAGGGCAGCTTCCTGCTGCTGATCGCCATCTACGCCTTTCTCAACGGCGTGTTCGGCATCATCAACGGCGGTCGTGAGATCGAGCTGGGCCTGGTGATCGTCTATGCCGCCGTGTTCAGCGTGGTGGAGTTCGCCTACTTCTTGTTCGTGCGCCATCGCAACCGCAAGCTCAAGTCATCGCTGATCCAGTTCGACAACATCAGCTGGCTGGTGGACGCCATGCTCTCGGTGGGGCTGCTGGTGAGCTTCGTCAGCGCCTTGTTGCTCAAGCACTACGGCCATGACCGGTGGGCGATGTATGTCGATCCGCTGATCCTGATCGTGCTGGCCCTGAGCATGCTGGCGCCGGCCCTGAAGATCCTGCGCCCGGCCCTGCGCGAGGTGCTGGGTATCGCCCCCGACCAACTGGACGAGACCGTGCGCACGGTGATGGAACAGGCCAAGGCCACCCATGGTTTCGAGGACTATGTCAGCTATGTGCAAAAGCACGGCCGGGCGCGTTTCATCGAGATCCACGTGGTGCTGCCGGCCGACTATCCGCTACAGGATGTCGCGACCCTGGACCGTTTGCGCGAGGACATCTCCAGCCAACTGGGAGGGGCCGATACCGCGCGCTGGCTGACCATCAGCTTCACCGGGGATCGCAAGTGGATCGCCTGACCGGCCTGTGGGCCGGCCAGGCGCTTCAGCCGAAGTAGCCAGCCAGGGCCTGGTAACAGGTGGCCAGGTGATAAGGCGTGGTCGAAGGCATGTCCTGGCGGCTGACCGCACCATTGGCGTCCAGGCATTCGTACCAGCCGCCGGCATGCAGGAAGTTGCCTTGCAGCGCCTGTAGCTGGCGCTCCAGGAAGACCTGGCCATCGGTGCGCAAGGTCAGTGCGCGCAGGTATTCGGCCTGGGCCCAGATACGCTGGGTGGCATCCCTGGGGCTGGCCCGGGGTGGCAGTTCGAGCATCGCGCATACCGCGCCGCTCTGGGGATCGACCCCCTGCCGTTCGCTGAAGGAGAAAGCCCGTTCCAGGCAGGCGTGCAGCGGACCCTGGCGCAGCAGGGGCGAGGAGGCGAGGAGGAAATACCACTCGAACTGGTGCCCTGGCTCGAACCAGTTATCCACGGCCCCCAGGGGTTTCTCCATCATCACGCCCTGCTGTGGCTCGATGAAGTGCTGCTGCATGGCCTGGCACAACTCGAGCAAGGCCGCCTCCACCGAGGCATCGTCACGGGCCGCGAGGGTAGCGAGGAAAGCCTCGGCCAGGTGCATCGAGGGGTTCTGCAACGGACCGCTGCCCAGCAGGGACCAATCCTCGTCCAGGCTGGCTTCGTAGAGTCCCTCGCCCTGGGCGAAACGCTGGGCCACCACTTCCAGGGCGGCATTGAGCGTCGACTCCACCAGCGGTTCGCGGACCTTGGCCCAGTAGTGGGCGCAGGCGAAGACGATGAACGCGTGGGTGTAGAGGTCCTTGCGCCGGTCCAGCGGCGCGCCCTCGGGGTCGATGCTGTAGAACCAGCCGCCGTGCTCGGCATCGTGGAAATGCCGTTGCAGCGATCGGAACAGCGCGGCGGCGCGCTCCGCGGCGAAGGGCGCGCTGGCCTCGCCGATCAGTTGGGAAAACACGTACAGCTGCCGGGCACAGGCCATGGCCCGGTAGCGCTGCGGCGGCAGGGGCCGGTGCTCGGTGTCCAGCGCCTCGTAGGGCAGCGCCAGTTGCCGGTTCCAGCCCGGCCCTTGCCACAGGGGCACGATCACCTCGTGGAAATGCTGCTGCACGGCCTGGAACACAGCATTGGCGACTGGCGAGGGAGTAGGGCGGGATACATCGAGCATTGGCTGGCGTCTTCTAACGGCAGGTTTGAATGCGCGACATGGTAGCAGAGAAGGCCGTGCCGATTGGCCCTGCGTCGCAGCCACCGTGGCGGCCGCGACCTAAGGGCTTCAACCGGCGAGCAGCCACACGCCGGCGGCGGCAGAGGCCGCGCCGGCCATGCGCACCAGGGGCGCGGCGGTCCGCGGTAGCGCTCGCACCAGGGCATAGCCTGCGGCATGCAGGGCGGCGGTGGCGGCCACGAAGCCTGCGGCATAGGCCCAGGGGCTGGACATGTCCGGCAGCTCCAGGCCATGGGCCACGCCGTGGAACAGGGCGAACAAGGCCGTGGCCGCCATGGCCAGGGCCAGCGGCGGGCGTACTGCCAGCGCGACCGCCAGGCCCAGGGCCAGGACCGAGGCGGCGATGCCGCTTTCCAGGGCCGGCAGTTGCAGGCCGGCGAAACCCAGCAGCCCGCCCAGCAACATGGTGCTGACGAAGGTGCAGGGCAGCGCCCAGCGCGCCACGCCTTGTTGCTGGGCGGCCCACAGGCCTACCGCGACCATCGCCAGCAGATGATCGAGGCCGCCGAGCGGATGGCCGATGCCGGCCATCAGGCCGTTGTCGCCATGGCCGGGGTGGGCCAGGGCCAGGGTGGGAACCAGCAGCAGGGCCAGGGCCCCGAGGATGCGTTGGAAGGTCATGGATCGCTGTCCTTGTCGAGGGTCGAGGTTGGGTTCAGGCTGCGCTCAGCAGGCCCTGGCGTTCGATGAAGGCGATGATCTCCGCCAGGCCCTGGCCGGTCTTCTGGTTGCTGAAGACGAACGGCTTGCCGCCACGCATGCGTTGGGTGTCGCTGTTCATCAGGTCCAGGGAGGCGCCGACCAGCGGCGCCAGGTCGATCTTGTTGATCACCAGCAGGTCGGATTTGCAGATGCCCGGGCCACCCTTGCGTGGCAGCTTGTCGCCGGCCGAGACATCGATGACGTAGAGGGTCAGGTCCGAGAGTTCCGGGCTGAAGGTGGCCGACAGGTTGTCGCCGCCGGACTCCACCAGGATCAGGTCCAGCCCCGGGAAGCGCCGGTTCAACTGATCCACGGCCTCCAGGTTGATCGAGGCGTCTTCGCGAATGGCGGTATGCGGACAGCCGCCGGTCTCCACGCCGATGATCCGTTCCGGGGCCAAGGCCTGGTTGCGCACCAGGAAATCGGCGTCTTCGCGGGTATAGATATCGTTAGTCACCACCGCCAGGTTGTAGCGCTCGCGCAGGGCCAGGCACAGGGCCAGGGTCAAGGCGGTCTTGCCGGAGCCCACCGGGCCGCCGATACCGACGCGCAAGGGTTGTGTATTCATGTGCTTCTCCAAAATGACGGCCCTCAGGAACGAAACAGGCGGCTGTACTGGCGCTCATGGGCCATGCTCGCCAGGGACAGGCCGAAGGCGGCGCTGCCGTAGTGTTGGGAATCAAGGGTAGTGGCCTGCTGCTGGGCCTGTTGCAGCAGCGGCAGCAGGTCGCTGGTCAGGCGCTGGGCGGCCTGCTGACCCAGGGGCAGGGTCTTCATCAGCACCGCCAGTTGGTTCTCCAGCCAGCTCCAGAGCCAGGCGGCCAGGGCATCGCGCGGGGCGATTTGCCAGGCACGGGCGGCCAGGGCCCAGCCCAGGGCCAGGTGCGGTTCGTCCTGCCGCGCCAGCATTTGCCGGGCGCCGGCGTCCAGTTCCGGCAGGCCTTCGAGCAGCTGCTTGAGGGAGTAGCCCATTTGCCGGCTCTCCAGGTACAGCTCGCGGGTTTCACGGCTGGCCCGATGCTCTTCGCCGAGCTGGTGCAGGCGTTCCCAATTCTGCTCCGCTGCGGCCTGGCAATGGGCCCAAAGCAGCGGGGCCTCGAAGCGCGCCAGGTTGAGCAACAGCTGGTCGCCGATCCAGCGCCGGGCGCTGTCCGGGTCATGCACCCGCTGCTGGTCCACCGCCGTCTCCAGGCCCTGGGAATAGCTGTAGCCACCGATGGGCAGTTGCGGGCTGGCCAGGCGCAACAGGGCCCAGGCCGGATTCACGGGCGAGCGCCGAACTGGTGCAGGCGTGGCGGGTAGTTGAAGTCCGCATCGCCGTGATGGGAATGATGGTGCCCGCCACCATAGGCGCCATGCTCGGGTTGGAACGGCGCCTCGATGACGCTGGCGCTGGCTCCCAGTTGTTCGAGCATGGCCTTGAGTACGTAGTCGTCCAGCAGGCGCAGCCAGCCATCACCCACTTGTAAGGCCACATGGCGGTTGCCCAGGTGATAGGCCGCGCGGGTCAGTTCCAGGGCATTGCCACAAGTGACATGCAGCAGGGTCTCGGCGCGGGCGCGGACCTTGACGATACGCCCGTCCTCGGCGACCAGGCATTCGCCATCATGTAGCGGTGGCTGGCCACGCTCCAGGAACAGGCCGACGTCCTCGCCCTCGGCACTGAAGCAGCGCAGGCGGCTCTTGCTGCGTGCTTCATAGGTCAGGTGCAGTTCAGCGGACCAGGTGGCCTGGGGGGCGGTTCGGCGATGGATCACCAGCATCGGAAAGCTTCCAGCTATGAACGATGCACAAGCCAGAGCAAGGGCCTTGCCAATCGCTCGAAGGAAAGGAAAACCCCTGGTACTGCGACTGGAAAAGGGGCAAAACCTTGTTTTATCTTGTTACAAATTGCTGCGCCGAGCTGATTTATAGCACTGGCTTGGTGCGCTGCAAATGTTTTTGCCGCAATTGGGTGCCTGTTTGCCGGGTAGGCGCAAAGGCCTGCTCCAGAGCAGGGCGAGGGAGATCTGGCGCAGTGGTGGGGGAATTACTCGGTACTGCCCAAGCCGTTCCAGTGCTTGAGCCCGATGAAGATGAAGCGCAGTTGCTGGGTCATCTTCGCCTGGGGCGTGAGGTGTTCGGGCAAGGCCTGGATTGGCGGATCGATGATGTCCGGCAGGGTGGCGAACACGCTCTTGACCACCAGGTCGGCCATGACGCTGAGGTCGGCGGCATCGAGATGCTGCAGCTTGGGCATCAGCGCCAGGTCGGCGGCCAGGTCCGAACTGATGTTTTCCCGCAGGCTGGCGATGGCTTGGCGTACCGGCAGCGAGCCACCGTATTGCTCGCGGGCGAGAAACAGGAACTGCACGCGTTTGGCTTCCACCACATCGAGGAAGATGCGCACCGAGGCGTCGATGATGCCGCCCATGACGAATTCGTTATGGCGGACCAGGCGGATGGTTTCGCGAAAGGTCTGGCCCACTTCGCTGACCAGTTCCAGGCCAAGCTGGTCCATGTCGCTGAAGTGCCGGTAGAAACCGGTGGGGACGATGCCAGCGGCCTTGGCCACCTCCCGCAGGCTCAGGCTGCCAAAACCACGACCACCCTCCATCAAGTGCCGGGCGGCATCCATCAGGGCGTTGCGGGTCTGTTGCTTCTGTTCGGCGCGGGGCAGCATCTGGAAGGGAATTCTTCGCTTGGGAGAGCGGGGCACTCTAGCAAATCAACTTTGCCCGAGTCGAACTGGCGTCAGGCCTGGGCAGGCAGGGGGTGGACGGGTACGCTGAAAAGTCAAAAGCCCGGTCCAGGGACCGGGCTTTTTTCTGGGCCAACATGGCCTCAGCTCGCAGCTTGATGACGTTCGGCCAGGCGATCGGCACCGCCTTCGGCAACGGTCTGGCCTTGTGGGGTACGGCTGTAGCCATCTTCGACCAGGCCTTTTTCTTCCAGGCGATCGCGACCGCCTTCGGCAACGGTCTGGCCTTGTGGGGTACGGTCGTAGCCATCTTCGACCAGGCCTTTCTCTTCCAGGCGATCACGGCCACCTTCGGCAACGGTCTGGCCTTGTGGAGTACGGTCGTAGCCATCTTCGGCAACGCTCTGGCCTTGTGGGGTGCGATCATAGCCATCGGCGGCGACCTTGTTGCGTTCGATCAGGCGATCCGAACCACCTTCGGCCAGCGTCTGGGTGAACGCGCTGCTATGGCTGGCCTGGACCTGTGGAGTGGCCTGTTCGGCGGCGGGCAGGGCGAAGGCGTTGGCGGCCAGGATGGATAAGGTCAGGCTCAAGAGGATGTGGCGTTTCATGATAGGGGGTGCTCCGTGGGGGGCGAAAAATTGGGTACGGGGCTAATGTTACCGCCACTAAATCGATATAAAAGTTCATAAACACAATGATGATAATCAACAGAATTGATTGTTTGTCGCGAGGCTCTAGTCCGGGCCTCTCAGCTTTCAGGGTCGTGCACCGGGGTGGGTAGTTTCGACTCACTCATGCTCCAGGGAGGAGCGTTGAGCGGTAACACATGGTTGTCCAAGTGGCCAGAAATGGCCGGTTTTTCCCCCGGGCCGGCGTCGCCGATCAAACCTGTGGGGACTTTGTCAGTCGTAGTTCCAATGCCGGTGGTTTTGCCCCGGTTCTTCATCGATGCGTCGTGGTTCGGCGCTCAGTTGTCTCAAGGAGCCTCGTGCCATGACGCGCACTCGTAAAATCCTCGCCTGGACCTTCACCGGCCTGGTCCTGTTGCTGGCCCTACTGGTGCTGGTGGTGGTCTTTTTCGACTGGAACCGGATCAAGCCGGCCCTCAATGCCAAGGTGTCCGAGGAACTGCACCGGCCGTTCGCGATCAATGGCGACTTGTCGGTGGCCTGGCGGCGCGAGCCCGACGAGGGTGGCTGGCGGGCCTGGGTGCCTTGGCCCCATGTGGTCGCCGAGGACCTGACCCTGGGCAACCCGGACTGGTCCAAGGCACCGCGGATGGTCGGTCTCAAGCGGGTCGAACTGCGGATCTCGCCCCTGGCGCTGCTGGCGCGGCGGGTGACCATCCCGCGCATAGACCTCACCGAACCCGAGGCCGACTTGCAGCGGCTGGCCGACGGTCGTGCCAACTGGACTTTCACCTTCGATCCCGCGGACCCCGATGCCCAGCCATCCAGCTGGACGGTGGACATCGGCGCCATCGGCTTCGACAAGGGCCACGTGACCCTGGACGACCAGAGCCTCAAGACTCGCCTGGACCTTCTGGTGGAACTGCTTGGCCAGCCGATTCCGTTCAGTGACATCGTTGGCCAGAGCGAGGCGAAGAAAGTCGTCGAGCAAGGCGCCGAACCCCAGGCCTATGCCTTCGCCCTCAAGGTCAAGGGCCAGTACCACGGGCAGAAGCTCGCCGGCACCGGCAAGATCGGCGGCCTGCTGGCCCTCAAGGACAGCAGCAAGCCGTTCCCGCTCCAGGCCCAGGCGCAGATCGGCGACTCGCGCATCGAGCTGCATGGCAGCCTCACCGATCCGCTGAACTTGGGCGCCCTGGACCTGCGCCTGAAGCTGGCGGGCACCAGCCTGGGCAACCTCTATCCATTGACCGGGGTGACCCTGCCCGATTCGCCGCCGTACTCCACCGATGGCCACCTGAGCGCCAAGCTGCACGACCCGGCCGGCGCAACGTTCAGCTACAAGGATTTCAACGGCAAGATCGGCGACAGCGACATCCATGGCAACCTGACCTACGTCGCCAGCCAACCCCGGCCCAAGCTCAGCGGGGCGCTGGTCTCCAACCAGCTCCTGTTCCGCGACCTGGGGCCGCTGATCGGCGCCGACTCCAATGCCAAGCAGAAGGCCCGGGGCGGCGAGAGCAAGCAACCGGCGGACAAGGTGCTGCCGGTGGAGGAGTTCCGCACCGAGCGCTGGCGCGACATGGATGCCGACGTCGAGTTCACCGGCAAGCGCATCGTCCACAGCGCCGACCTGCCGTTCACCGATCTCTACACCCACCTGGTGCTCAACGACGGCCAGCTCAGCCTGGAACCCCTGCGTTTCGGCGTGGCCGGCGGCAAGCTCGATGCCCAGGTGCGCCTCAATGGCCATGCCACGCCCATGGAGGGCCGGGCCCGTCTGACCGCGCGCAACTTCAAGCTCAAGCAACTGTTCCCCACCTTCGAGCCCATGAAGACCAGCTTCGGCGAGCTCAACGGCGATGCCGATCTCTCCGGGCGCGGCAACTCGGTGGCGGCCCTGCTGGGCAGCGCCAACGGTGACTTGAAGATGCTGATCAACGATGGCGCCATCAGCCGTGGGCTGATGGAGATCGCCGGGCTCAATGTCGGCAACTATGTGGTGGGCAAGTTGTTCGGCGACAAGGATGTGAAGATCAACTGCGCTGCCGCCGACTTCGGCATCAAGACCGGCCTCGCCACTTCGCGCCTGTTCGTCTTCGATACCGAGAACGCCATCATCTACGTCGATGGCACCGCCAACATGGCCACCGAGCAGCTGGACCTGACCATCACCCCCGAGTCCAAGGGCCTGCGCCTGTTCTCCCTGCGTTCACCCCTCTACGTGCAGGGCAAGTTCATCCAGCCCAGCGCCGGGGTCAAGGCCGTGCCGCTGGTGCTGCGTGGCGCGGGAATGGTGGCGCTGGGGGTGATCGCCGGTCCGGCGGCCGGGCTCCTGGCGCTGGTGGCGCCGAGCAACGACGAACCCAACCAGTGCGCGCCACTGTTGCAGCAGATGCGTGCGGGCAAGGCGCCGACGACGGTCAAGCCGGGCAAGTGAGGGCGGGGAGGGGCTGGCCGGCCCGCTCCTGTGCGCTGGGGCCGGCCTGGCATAGGCGCTACAGGTCCTGGAGGATGTCCGCCATGTCGTCGGCGTGCTCTTCTTCCTGGGCCAGGATCTCTTCGAACAGGCGGCGGGTGGTCGGGTCCTTGTCGCCGATGTACTGGATGATCTCGCGGTAGCTATCGATGGCGATCCGCTCGGCCACCAGGTCCTCGTAGACCATTTCCTTCAAGGTCCTGCCGGCCACGTATTGCGCATGGGACTTGGCCGACAGCAGGTCGGGGTTGAATTCCGGTTCGCCACCCAGCTGAACGATGCGCTCGGCCAGCTTGTCGGCATGCTCGGCTTCCTGGGTGGCGTGCTCGAGGAATTCGTCGGCGGCCACGCTGGCCTTGAGCCCGTTGGCCATGAAGTAGTGGCGCTTGTAGCGCAGCACGCAGACCAGCTCGGTGGCCAGGGCTTCATTGAGCAGGCGCAGCACTTCCTCCCGATCGGCGTTATAGCCGGCGGTCACGGCGCCGTTCTCCACATGGCTGCGGGCCCGTTCGCGCAGGCTGTTCACATCGGACAAATGCATCTCGCTCATCTCGGTTTCTCCTAGGGGGCTAATCCGTCTTGCGCCGGGCTCTATGGGCCTGGTCGCTACCTAGGATGTGAGTCGCGGGAGCGGCAAAAAGTTTGATCGAATGTGCCGCGACGGCCAGGTTTCAGCTGCGAGCCAGCAGCGGGTGCCCGGCCAGCAGCGCCTCCTGCTGCAACCACTGCAGGAACACCCGCACCGGTGGATGGCGCTCGCGCCCGGGTACGCACAAAGCGCTATAGCCGGCGCCGCCCACATGGATGTCCGGGCGATAGGCCTGCAACAGGCCGCTGGCCACGCTCTGCGATACCAGGATATTGCTGGCCAGTACCAGGCCCTGGCCGGCGATGGCCGCTTGCAGGGCGTACTGCTCTTCGTCGTAGGAGCGCACCTGCGGCTGGTCCTCGAGCCAGTTCTCCCCGGCCTGGGCACACCAGGCCTGCCAGCCATCGGCGTACAGCGTGGAACTGCGCCAGTGCACGCTGATCAGCGCCGGCCGTTGCTGCCCGGCCAGCGCCACTTGCTGCGGCGAGCCATAGACCGCGAAGCGTTCATCGAACAGGCACAGGCCATGCAGGTTCAGGTAGCCGTCCTGGCTATAGCGGATCGCCACGTCGATGCTGGCATCCTGCTGCAGGTCCACCACCTCGCACTGGGTGTCCAGGCGCAGGTTGATCCCCGGGTGCTGGGCGTAGAAGCGTCCCAGGCGCGGCACCAGCCACAGGGCGGCGAAGGCGGCCGTGGTGGACACCGTCAACTGCCCGTTGTCCGGGGCCGGGCGCAGGGTGGCGACGCTTTGCGCCACATCCAGCAGGGCACCATGCAGGCTGTGGAACAAGCGATCGCCGGCTTCGGTGAGGCGTACCTGGCGTGGCAGCCGCTCGAACAAGGGCACGCCCAGCCAATGTTCCAGGCTGCGGATCTGATGGGACACCGCCGTGGGCGTCACCGACAGGTCGTCGGCCGCCTCCTTGAAACTCAGCAGGCGCGCGGCAGACTCGAAGGTCCGCAGGGCGGTGAGAGGCAGGTGGGCGAACATAGAGCGCTCCATGGCTGATATGAATTCATCTGAATGAATTTTAATTCGTTTGTTGGCGAATGCCGATGGCTCTAGCTTTAGCGCGAAATTGGCGGGCATTCAAGGCCGTCGAGGTTCTAGCGCATGAGGGAGTTCAGATGAGTAAAGTTCTTGTAGTCCATGGCAGTCCCCGAGGCGAGCGATCCCACAGCCGGCGCCTGGCCGAGGTATTCCTGCAGGCCTGGCAAGCGGCCAATCCCCAAGGTTCGTTGACCCGCCGGGAAGTCGGGCGCGGGGCCATTCCCCATGTCAGCGAGGCCTTCATCGCCGCGGCGTTCCATCCACAACCCGAGGCCCGCCCTCTTTCGATGCAGGCCGACCTGGCCCTGAGCGATGAGCTGGTCGGCGAGCTGTTCGAGCACCCGCGCCTGGTGATCTCGGCGCCCATGTACAATTTCAGCGTACCCAGCGGCATCAAGGCCTGGGTCGACCACATCGTGCGCCTGGGCCTGACCTTCGACACCCAGCTGGACAACGGCGTGGCCCACTACCAGCCGCTGGTACTGGGCAAGAAGGTGCTGGTCATCACCAGCCGTGGCGGCGGCGGTTTCGGCCCGGGTGGCGAACACGAGGCGATGAACCACGCCGACCGCTGGCTGCGTACCGCCCTGGGCTTCATGGGCATCGACGACGTTACGGTGATCGCGGCCGAAGGCGAAGAGTCGGTGCCCGAGCGATTCCAGCAATCCTGCGCCCAGGCCGAACAGCAATTGCTGGCCCTGGCCCGGCGCTTCTGAGGTACGGCCATGGCCTGGGGATTGCTATTGCTGGCCGCGGCCTTCGAGGTGGCGTTCGCCATGGGCATGAAGTACGCCGCCGGTTTCACCCGGCCCTGGCCGTCGCTGCTGACCCTGGTGGCGGCGCTGGGCGGGGTCTACTTCCTGACCCTGGCCCTGCGCGAGTTGCCGGTCAGCGTGGCGTATCCGATCTGGACCGCCATCGGCTCCCTGGGCACGGTGCTGCTGGGGTTCGCCTTGCTGGGCGAGAGCCTGACGCCGGTCAAGCTAGTGTCGGTGGGGTTGATCCTGGCGGGGGTGGTGGGGCTCAAGCAGGGAGCGTGATGGCTTGTCATGGGGCGGTCGCCAAACGGTCACGAAGACTGACCAGCGCCTTGGTTATGGTCTAGCTTTCAGCCTGGTCACCGTTTCCGCACAAGGATGTCTTCCATGTCCCAAGAGCTTGCCACCCGTTACCCCCTGGTCCTGGTGCCCGGCATGCTCGGTTTTGTCCGCCTGCTGCTCTACCCCTACTGGTACGGGATCATCCCGGCCTTGCGCCAGGGTGGCGCCCAGGTGTTCGCGGTACAGGTCTCGCCGCTCAACTCCAGCGAGGTGCGTGGCGAGCAACTGCTGGTACAGATCCAGCGGATCCTGGAGCAGACCGGCGCCGCCCGGGTCAACCTGATCGGCCATAGCCAGGGCGCGCTCACGGCGCGCTACGCGGCGGCCCGGCGGGCGGACCTGGTGGCTTCGGTGACGTCGGTGGCGGGCCCCAACCACGGTTCCGAGCTGGCGGACTACCTGCAGCGTCATGCGCCGGCCCACAGCTGGCGCGGACGCATGCTGAGCCTGCTGCTGCGTGGGATCTCGGCCTTGATGACGCTGCTGGAGACCGGCTATCGCGGGCCGAAGCTGCCGGCGGACATCCATGCTTCGCACCAGTCGTTGACCAGCGAGGGCGTGGCCCTGTTCAACCGCCAGTATCCACAGGGCCTGCCGACGACCTGGGGCGGGCAGGGCGCGGAAGAGGTCGCCGGCGTGCGCTACTACTCCTGGTCCGGCACCTTGCAGCCGGGCAAGACCAATCGTGGCGGGAACTTGCTGGACGGCTCGAGCCGCAGTTGCCGGTTGTTCGCCCGGACCTTCGTGCGCGAGGCCGGGCAATGCGACGGCATGGTGGGGCGCTACAGCTCGCACCTGGGAATGGTCATCGGCGACGACTATCCCCTGGATCACTTCGATATCGTCAACCAGTCCCTGGGGCTGGTGGGCAAGGGCGCCGAGCCGATCCGCCTGTTCGTCGAGCATGCCCGGCGCCTGAAGGCGGCCGGGCTTTGAGCCGCTGGTTCTTCAGGCTGCACGCAGGCGCGAGCCCAGCTCCCGGGTCCAGCGTTCGGACAGCACCACGCCGCCCAGGGTCAGGACCCCGCCCACCAGGTGGAACCAGGCCAGTTGCTCGCGCAGCACCACGGCGGCGATCAGCGCGGTGACCAACGGCAGCAGGTTGAAGAACAGCGTGGTCCGGCTCGGCCCCAGGCGTATCACGGCTTGCATCCAGGCCAGTGGCGCGAGCATCGAGGCCAGCAGGCAGGCGTAGAGCACCAGTGGGATGTTCTGCAGGGTCGGGCCGACTTTCGGCGATGCCAGGAACAGCGGCAGCAGCACCAGCACCGCGACCAATACCTGCAAGTACAGCAGTACCAGGGGGGGCAGGCGCAGCTGCCACTTCTTCAACAGGGTGCTGTACACCGCATAGGCCAGGGTGGCCACCAGCATCATCGCGTCGCCCAGGTTGACCCCGTGCTGCAGCAAGCTGGCCAGGCTACCGGAGGACACCACCACCAGCACCCCGGCGAAGGACAGCACCGCGCCAACCAGGGCCCCGGCGGTCAGGCGCTGACCCAGCACCGCGATGGCCATGGCCAGGGACATCAGCGGCATCAGCGAAAGGATGATGCCCATGTTGGTGGCCGAGGTCTGGATGGCGGCGAAGTAGGCCAGGCTCTGGTACACCGCCATGCCCAGTACGCCGAGGACGAAGATGCGGCCAAGATTCGGGCGGATCACCGGCCAGTGGCGCCGCACCGGCCCGAGCATGAACGGGGTGAACAGCAAGCCCGCCAGCAGCCAGCGATAGAAACCGATCTCCGCTGGGAAGATGGCCCCCACCGCGAGTTTGTTGACCACGGTATTGCCGGCCCAGATGAAGACGGCCAGTAATGGATAAGCGTATTGCATGGAGACAGCCAGGAAGTGAATGAGGGCTGATTATCCTCCTGTCCGGATCAGCGCCTATACTGCGAACCGGACAACCCGCCCCTGTATCCGGACAGCATGAGCAAAAAACACATCGATCTGTTGGACTTCCACGGCCTGCCCGCGCCGGTGTACTTCCGCTATGCCGACTTCGCCGCCCACAGCCATGCCCTGGAGCACCGCCATCCCTGGGGCTGCCTGGAGTATTCGGCCCATGGCGTGATGCACATGGAGATCGCCGGCCAGCGCTTCATGTCCCCGCCCCAGTACGCGGTCTGGGTGCCGCCCTACACCGCCCACAGTTTCTATAGCAGCCAGCCGATCAACTATCGCGCGGTGCTGCTGGCGCCGGAGTTGTGCCACGACCTGCCGCGGCAGGGTTGCACCTTGAGCATCAGCGAGATCCTCAAGGCGATCCTCAAGGACTTCGCCAGCCGGGACGTGCAGATTCCCGAGGGCGCAGCCGACCAGCGCCTGGCCCAGGTACTGCTGGACCAGTTGCGCCAGGCTCCGGTGCATACCTGCTTCCTGCCCTATGCCAACCACCCCGACCTGTCGCGGGTACTCCAGGCGCTGCAGGCCGAGCCGGGCAACAACCAGCCGTTGGCCTACTGGGCGCAACAGGCCCATGTCAGCGAGCGGACCCTGGCCCGGCAGTTCGTGCGTGAGCTGGGCATGAGCTTCGGCGAGTGGCGCCAGCGCCAGCGGTTCCTGGCCGCGATCCAGGCCCTGGAGAGCCACCGCAGCATCCAGGAGATCGCCTTCGACATGGGCTACAGCACCGCCTCGGCGTTCATCGCGATGTTCCAGCGCCACGCCGGCTGCACCCCCGAGCAGTACCGCCGGGCGGGTCTGCAGAACAGGTGAAGGTGTAACAGGCTTTGTCTACACTGCCTGGGAGGCCGCGCCCATCGGTGCGGTGACAAGGAGAAAACTCCATGAAGATGTTGCGTATCCCGTTGCTGATGGTGGGCCTGCTGCTGTGCTCCCAGGGTTTTGCCGCCACCGCCCAACAGAACAAGATGACCACCTGTAACACCGAAGCCACCGCCAAGAGCCTCAAGGGCGATGAGCGCAAGGCCTTCATGAGTACTTGCCTCAAGACTGCGCCGGCCGCCGCCGCGACGCCTTCCACGCCCCAGGAAAGAATGAAATCGTGCAACGCCGACGCCACGGCCAAGGCGCTCAAGGGCGATGCGCGCAAGACCTTCATGAGCGACTGCCTGAAGAAAAAATGATCGCGGCTCGATGGGGGCGGGGCGCCGGGAACCCGCTGGGTCCTGGCCCTCATCGAGGTCCGGCGCTATGGGCCTGCCATAAACCTCCATCGTTTCAATTAGTTAGCTAAATATTGACCGTTCGTCGGTTTTTTAGGGGGTTGCCCGATTTACATTTAGAATTCATGCCCTTCAAAAACAGGCGCCTGGATGCGCCGTACGGACCTTCCCCAGTGTCCGTTTCAAGGGAATGACGGCATGCCACGTTTTGGCTGGTTGAAGCCTGTTGTAGCGTTTTGTGCTCTATCTGGTTCTTTTGTCGTTTGCGCCGAGCCTTTCCAGACGCCGGGCGACCGCGACCTGATTCGCGATCGCCAGCAGCAATTGCTGCAGGAGCAGCAACGACGCCTCGATGAACTCCAGCAACTGCCTGGCAAGACCTTGCCCGCCGAACCGGCTCCCCAGCCTGGCGAACAGCGCTGCTTCACCATCAGGACCGTGGTCCTCAAGGGGGCCGAACACCTGAGCGCCGCCGACCAGGAGCGCCTGATCGCCCCCTATCGCGATCAGTGCCTGTCGGTCGCGCAGATCAACACTTTGCTCAAGGCCATCACCCACCACTACCTGCAACTGGGTTATGTCACCACCCGGGCCTACCTGCCGGCCCAGGAGCTGGGGGCCGGGCAACTGACGATCGTGGTGGTCGAAGGGCGCCTGGAGAGCCTGGACAGTTCTGCCCTGGCCAGTTCCCGGGAGCTGGCCATGGCCTTTCCCGGCTCCACCGGCGAGGTGCTGAACCTGCGGGAGCTGGAGCAACTGGTGGATCAACTGAGCCGCCTGCCGTCGCGCCAGGTCGAACTGGAACTGGCCCCCGGCGCGCAGCTCGGCGATAGCCGGGTGGGGCTCAAGGGCGAGCGCCTCAAGCCCTGGCGGCTATCGGCGACGCGCAACAACAACGGTGACAAGAGCACCGGCGAACAACAGATGGGCCTCGGCCTGGATTGGGACAGCCCCCTCGGGCTGGCGGACCAGTTGAGCCTGCGGGCCAACCAGGACGCGGTCAGCGACCGCTGGCGCCATTCCGACAACCAGAGCCTGTTCTACAGCCTGCCCTGGGGTTGGTGGACCTTCAGCTACTCCTATAGCCAGAGCTACTACCGCACTCGCAACGACGCCACCGGCTTCAATTTCTCCATGGACGGCCTGAGCAAGAACCAGCAGTTGCGGGCCGAGCGCGTGCTGCACCGGGACAACCTCAGCAAGACCGGCATGAACCTGGGGATCAGCCACCTGCGGACCCGCAACTACATCGACGACAACCTGATCGATGTCTCCAGCAACCGCATCACCGAAAGCCAACTGGGCTTCAACCACGGGCGGCGCATCGGCAACGCCCTGGTCAACGCCGACATCGGCTGGCAGCAGGGCATCGGCGCCCTCGACGCCCAGGCCAGCGGGCATCCCCGCGGCAGCGAGCCGGTGGCGCGCTACAACAAGTACAGCCTGACCCTGAGCTACCTGCAGCCCTTTCGCCTGTGGGACGAGAACTTCAGCTTCGACAGCATGGCCACCGGGCAGCGTAGCGAAGACCCGCTCTTCAGCCCCCAGCGCATCAGCCTCGGCGGCCTCAACTCGGTGCGTGGCTTCCAGGACCAGACCCTCTCCGGCAACAGCGGTGGCTACTGGCGCAACCAACTGCGCTGGCGCCGGGCGGTGACCTGGCAGGCGCTGCAACCCTTCGTCCAGGAGTACGGCCTGGCCTTCGCCTACGACGTCGGGGCGATCAAGGGCGATCGCTACAACCGCGACGCCAAGGGGCGCCTGAGTGGCAACGCCATCGAGCTCAATGCCCGCGGCCAGTACCTGGCGGCATCGCTCAGTTTCGCCCGCTCCCTGGAGCGACCGGCAATTATCGAGAGGCGAGAACACCCGGTGTACTTCCGGGTAGACCTGTTCTTCTGACTCTGCTCAACCGTTAGTGGATGGATGATTTGTACATGGACGTACGCAAGCCTTTTGCCCAATGCATTGCCTTGTCGCTGTCGGGGATCCTGTTCCTCAACCCGATCATCAGCGTCGCCGCCGAGCTGGCCCTGGACCCGGCGGCCGGTGGCAATGCGACCATCGGCGCGGCGGGTAACGGCGTGCCCATCGTCAATATCAACGGGGCCAATGGCAGCGGCTTGTCCCATAACAAGTTCAGCGAATACAACGTCGGCAGTAACGGCCTGATCCTCAACAACGCCACCAATGCGACCCAGAGCACCCAATTGGGTGGCTACATCCTCGGCAACCCCAACCTCAAGGGCCAGGCGGCGCAGGTCATCCTCAACGAAGTCACCGGCAGCAACCGCAGCAAGCTGGCCGGCTACACCGAGGTGGCCGGGCAGTCCGCCCGGGTCATCGTCGCCAACCCCCATGGCATCACCTGCAACGGTTGCGGCTTCATCAACACCCCGAGGGCGACCCTGACCACCGGCAAGCCGGTGATCGAAGGCCAGCGGCTCGACCGGTTCCAGGTCGAGGGTGGCGATATCAGCATCGAGGGCGCCGGGCTCAATGCCAGCAATATCGACCAGTTCGACCTGATCACCCGCAGCACCAAGCTCAATGCCAACCTCTACGCCAAGAAGCTCAACGTCATCACCGGGCGCAACGACGTCAAGGCCGACGACCTGAGCGTCACGGCCCGCGACGGCGAGGCCGAGGCCAAGCCGGAGCTGGCCATCGACAGCTCGGCGCTGGGTGGGATGTATGCCGGGGCCATCCGCCTGGTGGGTACCGAACGGGGCGTGGGGGTGAACATGTCCGGGGACATGGCCGCCAGCACCGGCGATATCCAGATCGACGCCAATGGCAAGGTCACGGTAGCGGGTATCAGCGCCAACCAGGCCATCGCCGTGAAGGCCCGGGACATCGATCTCAAGGGCAAGGCCTATGCCGGTACCGAGGCGACCCTGGAGGCCAGCGAGCAGGTCCAGGTACGCACCAGCCTGGCGGCCCGTGACCGGGTCCAGGTGGTGGACGCCGCGCAGGTGGTCAACCACGGCATCATCGAGGCCGGGGTCAATGCCGACAACAGCCGCAACGACCACGGCGAGGTCAAGCTGGTCGCCGGCTACCTGGAGAACCGTGGCGATGTCCTGGCCAGTCGCAATCTCGACCTCACGGCACGCCAGGTCCTGAACAACCAGGGCGGGGTGATCCAGGGGCCCAAGGTGCGGGTCAACGCCGCACGAGTTCTCAACCAGGGTGAACAGGCGCGGCTGCTGGCCCAGGGCGAATTGGTGCTCAATACCCCGGCCATCGCCAACCTGGGCGGCCTGATCCGCTTCGGCGACCGGCAAGCCGTGGACCTGGCGCTCGATAGCTTGAACAACGATGGCGGGCGCCTGGAGGTGGCCGCCGCGGGGTTGACCGTCAAGGCCCGCGAGGTGAGCAACCAGAAGGGCTCGGTGATCGCCGACACGCTGCACATCGGCGCCGACCGGCTGGATAACCGGCAGGGCCTGATCGGTGCCAGCCAGGCCGCAGCGACCTTCGTCATTGCCGAGCAGCTCAACAACAATGCCGGCCGGCTCCAGGCCCAGACCCTGCTCAAGACCTCGGGCGGCGAAGTACTCAACCAGGGTGGCAAGCTGCTCGCCGACCAGGTCACGGTGGCCGGCAAGCGCCTGGACAACAGCCATGACGGCCTGGTCAGCGCCGAGCAGGGCGCTTTGCACCTGGAACTCGAGCAGGATCTGCTCAACGCCAGCGGCAAGCTCCAGGCCACCTCGCGGCTGGACCTCAAGGCCGCCAGCGTCGACAACCACAACGGGACCCTGCACGCCCCGCAACTGATCCTCGGCAGTGCCGGCAAGCTCGACAACCAGGGCGGCACCGTGGATGCCGGCAACCTGGAGCTGCGGGTCGCCGATGTCGATAACCAGGGCGGCCTGCTGCAAGGCAAGGAGCACCTGCTGCTGGTGGCCAGGGACTTGGCGAACGACCAGGGCCAGGTCATCGGCAACGCGGTGGAGGCCACCCTCGACAGCCTCAGCCAGAACCAGGGCGGGGTGGTGAGCGCCGAGGCTGGCAAGCTGACGCTGACCGTCACCCAGCACCTGAACAACGCCCTGGGCCATCTGCAGGCCAAGCATGGCGACGTGCAGCTCAAGACGGGTGGGTTGGCCAACCGAGGTGGCGTGGTGGTGGGCAACCAGGTGCAGGTCAGCAGCCATGGCTTGCTGGATAACCGTGGCGGGCAGTTGGTGGGGGATCGCCTGGCCATTGGCGCCCAGCGCCTGGACAACCGCGAAGCCGGCCTGCTGGCGGCGGGCAACGATGGCTTGAAACTGACCCTAGAGGCCGACGGCGCGACCCAGGGCCAGTTGTTCAACAGCCAGGGCCGCCTGCAAAGCGACGGTCATCTGCAACTGAGCGGTGGCCAGTTGAACAACGCCGGCGGGGTGCTGCTGGGTAACAGTGTCGGGATCGACGCCGCAGGCCTGGACAACAGCGCCAAGGGCGCGGTGGTGGCCAAGGCCGGTGCCGTGGAGTTGGACCTGAACAACGGCGTGCTGGACAACCGCGGCGGCACCATCGAGGCCGCCGAGCAGAAGCTGCGCGCCAGCCAGCTGGCGCTGCTGGACAACCAGGGTGGCACCCTCAAGGGCAAGCGCCTCGAGGTCCAGGGCACGACCCTGGACAACCGCCAGGGGCAACTGCTGGCCGGTGCCGACGGCTTGAGCCTGGTGGGTGGTCGTCTGAAGAACAGCCAGGGCCTGGTCCTGGCCAAGGACGGTCATGGCGAGATCGCCCTGGGCCAGGGCACCCTCGACAACCAGGGTGGCACCGTACAAGGCGCGTCCCTGGGCGTGACTGCCGGAACCCTGGACAACAGCGCCCTGGACGGCAAGGCCGGATTGATCAGCAGCCAGGCCGGCACCCTCAAGCTGGTGGTGGACCGCCTGACCAACCAGGCGGGCAAGCTCTACGCCAATGGCCTGCTCAAAAGCACCGGGCAGGTTATCGACAACCGCCTGGGTGGCCAGATCAGTGCGCAGCAGCTCGAGCTGAACGCTGCGGCCAACCTCTACAACCAGGGCGGCTTGGTGGAGTCGGCCGGTTCCCTGCTACTGGTGGGCGGCAACCTCGACAACAGCGCCGGCGGTCGCGTCCGGGCCCTGGCTGGCGAGCAGAGCCGGATCACCCTGGGCGGCGTCTTGAACAACCAGGGCGGCAGCCTGGCCCTGGGTTCCAGCGCCCTGGCACTGAGTGCCGGGCAATTGAGCAACATCGGTGGTGCTGTCGAACATGCCGGTACCGGCCTGTTCAAGCTCGACCTGGGTTCGCTGTCCGGCGCCCAGGGGCGCATCACTGGCCTGGGCCATGGAGACTGGGATATCGGTACCGTGGATCGTAGTGGGCTGATGCAGCTCAACGGTGCGCTGGACCTGAGCACCGGCGGCGATCTCACACTCAATGCCGGTGACCGCATCGCCAGTGCCAGTGGCCTGCGCCTGGGCGCCGCGACGCTGAACAACGCTGGCGAACTGGCCAGCGATGGCTACCTGACCCTGGACCTGGCCGGCAACCTGAACAACAGCGGCCTGTTGTCTTCCAAAGGCAAGCTGACCATCGGCGCCGGCGACCTGAACCAGAATGGCGGGCGCATCGCCAGTGGCGGCGATACCGAGCTGAACCTGCGTGGCACGCTGGACAACCTCGGCCGGCTGATCGCCAGCCAGAATCTCTACGCCTCGGCGGCGCAGATCAACAACCGTGGCACCCTCGGCGCTCTGGGCCAGGTGCAACTGCGCTCCGGCAATGGCATCGGCAACGGCGCCGATAGCCTGATCTACAGCGGCACCGACATGCTCCTGCGGGGCAACAGCCTGAACAACAGCTACGGCGACATCTACAGCGTCGGCAACCTCAGTTTCGCCGCCCGCGACGGTGGCCGCGCCAGCTTGCTGAGCAACCGCTCCGGGACCATCGAGAGCGAAGGCGACATGCACCTCGACATGGCGACCCTGGAGAACGCCATGGACTGGTACAAGACCAGCCAGAGCATCAGCAAGCGCTTTATCGAGATCAACTGCACCGACTGCTCCGGCCGTCATCACACCGCCACCTACATCGTCAACACCACCTACCAGGACGTGATGGGCGACCATGCGGCCGCGGCCCGGCTGGTGTCCAACCGTGACCTGACCATCAGTGCCGACACGGTGGAGAACCAGCAGAGCCTGATCGCCGCCAACCGCAACGCCTCGGTCACGGCCACCAACTTCTACAACCGGGGCCTGACCCTGGACGAGCGGGTCGAGAGCATCAGCTACTACCTGAAGAGTGTGAGCAAGGGGGCGTTCCGCGCCGCCGAGCGTGCCACCAACGCCTGGAATGCCGCTAACCGCGATCGTGCACCGGGCCAGCAAGACCCGCTGCCGACGGTGGTGACCCGGTATCCGCAACTGGAGCCCCATACCGTGGTCCGCCCGGGTACCCAGACCGCCTACGCCGCTACCCTGCAGGCCGGGCAGCGCCTGGACCTGAACGTCAGCGGCAACCTGGAGAATGGTGTACTGAGCCAGCAGACCCGGGCCCAGCTCACCGGCCAGACACTGCAGAACAGCCTGTCCCAGGTGGGCGGCCAGGTGATCACGGTCAACGCGCAGAGCTCCGCCGCCGCCAACCAGGTGGCCAAGGACGTGCAGCGAGTCGAGCGGGTCGCCGCCGATGGCACGACCCAGGTCAGCTTCGTTCCGGTGGACTTCGCCGGCGTGCCTTTCGCCGCCGTGGACCCGACATCGCTCTCCAGCTTCCGCGTGCCCCAGGGAGAGTACGGCCTGTTCGTCAAGAGCCAGAACCCGCAAGGCCGCTACCTGATCGAAACCAATCCGACCTTTACCGACCTCTCACGCTTCATGAGTTCGGACTACATGCTCGGCCACCTGAACTACAACGACGATAAGACCTGGCGCCGCCTGGGCGACGGGCTCTATGAGACCCGGATGATCCGCGACGCGGTGCTGGCCCAGACCGGGCAACGCTTCCTGGCGGCCGGATTGACCAGCGACTACGACCAGTATCGCTACCTGATGGACAACGCCATCGCTTCCAGGGACCAGCTCAAGCTCAGTGTCGGTGTGTCCCTGACTCCGGCCCAGGTGGCTTCGCTGACCCACGACATCGTGTGGATGGAAACCCGCGAAGTGCAGGGTGAGAAAGTGCTGGTGCCGGTGCTGTACCTGGCCCAGGCGGAAAGTCGCAACCTGCGCGGCGGCAGCCTGGTACAGGGGCGCGACATGCACCTGATCGCCGGGGGCGACCTGAGCAACGTCGGTACCCTGCGCGCCAGCAACGACCTGAACGTGAACGCCGGGGGCAGCCTCTACCAGGGCGGCCTGATCGAAGCCAACGAGCGCGTCAGCCTGATGGCCCAGGACAGCGTGCGCAACGCCCTGGCCGGCGAGATCCGCGGCAACCAGGTCAGCGTCAGCGCCATCAAGGGCGACATCCTCAACGATCGTACGGCGGTGGCCGTGGGCTATGGCTCCGGCAGCCGGACCATCCTCGACCAGGGCAGCCAGATCAGCGCGCGGCAGACGCTCGACCTCAGCGCCGGCCGCGACCTGACCAACAAGGGCCAGATCGCCAGCGCCGGCGATGCCAAGCTCAGCGCCGGGCGTGACATCGACCTGCTGGCGGTGCAGGACCATACCTTCACCCAGAGCGCCATCCGTCGCGGCCTGGTGACCAAGGACACGGTGCAGACCCTGGGTTCCAGCGTCAGTGCCGGCGGCAACCTGCAGCTGGAGGCTGGACGCGATCTGGCGGTGGTGGCGAGCAAGGTCGATGCCGGCCATGACCTGTCGCTCAATGCCAAGCGCGACATGGTCATCGCCTCGGCCCAGGACGAGCAGTCCTCGACCTTCTACCAGAAGAAGAAAGGCTCCTGGGGCAAGAGCAAGACCACGCGCAGCGCCGACTCCTCGACCACCAACGTGGCCTCCGAGATCAGCGCCGGGCACGACCTGATGGTCAACGTCAGCCAGGACAAGGACGGCCGCATCAGCCTCAACGGCGGCCGCGACGTGACCGTGGTCGGCAGCCAGCTCAAGTCCGGCAACGACCTGCTGGTGGGCGCCACCCACGATGTCAGCCTGGTTTCGGCCCAGGAGCAGCAGGACAGCTCCTACAGCCAGAAGAAGAAAGGCAGCTTCGGTTTGAGCAAGAGCGGCAACAGTCGCAATTCCAGCAGCACCACTCAGGTGGGCAGCGAGCTCAGCGCCGGCAACGACGCGGTGATCATTGCCGGGACCAACGTCAACCTGTCGGCCAGCTCGATAGAGGCCAAGCGCGACGCCGAGCTGCGGGCCGGGCTGGTCGACAAGAGCGGCGACATCAACCTGATGGACGCCGCCGACACGTCCAGCAGCCACAGCGAGAAGTACAAGAGCAAGGTGGGCCTCTCCACCTCCGGAGGCTTGCTCTCCATTGCCTCGTCGAAGAAGTCGGGGCAGGAGCAGCAGCAGAGCCAGAGTGTCGGCAGCGTGGTCAGCGCCGGGCGCGATACCACCCTGCAGGCGGCCCGGGACGTGAACATGATCGGCAGCACGGCGGCCGCCGAACGTAACCTCAACGTCGGTGCGGGGCGCGACATCAATGTCCTGGCCGGCAGCAACAGCCAGGACCAGAGCCACTGGAAGTCCGAGAAACACACGGGCGTGAGCCTGCAGAGTGATCGCAATGGCGTCACTGCATTCCTGGGCAATGAGGCCCTCAAGAAAAAATCCCGTGATGCCCAGGAAACCGTGGCGCCGAGCCAGTTGCTGGCCGGACAGGATGCGACCATCAAGGCCGGTCGCGACCTGACCCTGGAAGGTTCGCGGGTGGATGCCAAGCGTGACCTCAACCTGCAGGCCGGGCATGACATCAACATCGACGCCGGCAAGGAAACCTTCATCGAGGAGCGCAGCAAAAGCCGTGAGCGCAATGGCCTGACGGTCAATGTCAGCCATAACTTCGGCAATACCATGGACGCCCTCAAGGGCACCGGCAAAGGCCAGGACAACGTGAGCAAGGCGTCCAGCGTGCTGAGCACCGTGGATGCGATCAACCAGTTCACCTCGGGTCCCACCACGGCTACCCATTTGGGCTCGTCCAGCCAGTCCAGCAGCTCGCGGCAGGAGACCCACGGCAACAGCCCGAGCAGCCTGGGCGCCGGGCGCGATATCAGCGCGGTGGCCGGCAACGACATCAGCATCCGCGGCGGGCACTTCGATGCCGGGCGCGACATCACCCTGGCCGGACGTGATATCACCGTCGATGTGGCCCGTGGTTCGGTGGCTGAAGAGCGCAAGAACAGCCGCAGCCAGACCGGTATCAACGGTCAGAGTGGCGGCGGTAGCGCTCGCGCCGGGATCGGTGGCAGCCATGGCACGGCGAGCGAGCAAATGAGCCAGGGCACCAGCACGCCATCGGTGCTCCTGGCTGGGCGCGACGTCAGTCTCGAGGCCAAGGACAACCTGACCCTGGTGGGCACCCAGGTGCAGAGCGGGCGCGACATCGACCTCAGTGCCGGCAAGGACCTGACCATTCGCGCAGCGCAGAACGACTCCAGCGCCGAGTCCAAGCGGCGCAGCGGTGGTGGCGAGGTGGGCCTGGCCGTGGGCGGCAAGGACTTCATCTCGGTCTATGCCAGCGTCGACATGGGCAAGGGCAAGCTGGAGCGCGAGGGCCAGGCCCAGCAGAACGCCAACCTGGTGGCTGGCGACCAACTGCGCTTCAGCAGCGGCAAGGACACCACCATCGCCGGCGCGACCCTGCGTGGAGGCGAAGTCATCGGCCGGGTCGGCGGCGACCTGACGGTCTCCTCGGTGCCGGACACCGGCAAGGTCAGCGGCAAGGAAATGGATGCCAGCGTCACCGTGAGCATCGGCCTGGGCGGCGGTGGCAGCGTCAGCGGTTCCCTGGGCCTGGGCAAGACCACCGGCAAGACCAACTGGGTGCAGGAACAGACCAGCATCACTGGCCAGAACGGCGTGGATATCCGTACCGAGAACCACACGCAGCTCGACGGCTCGGTGATCTCCGCCGACAACGGCAAGCTCAAGCTGGACACCGGCACCCTGGGCTTTCGCGATATCGCAGGCCAAGACAAGGAGCACAGCTACTACCTGAATGCCGGTGGCACCTTCGGCTGGGGCGCTGGCGACGGGGCCAAGGCCACTGGCGGCAAGGACGTGGCCTTCACCACCGACAAGAGCCAGGAAGGCCGGGGCAAGACCGGCAGTTCCGGCTGGAGCGTCAGCGGCTACGACTACCGCAAGGACCGCGAGCAGGAGGTACGCGCCACCGTGGGCGCCGGCAGCATCGTGGTGCGCAACGATGCCAAGACCGGCCTGGACTCCACCAGTGGCCTGAATCGCGACCTGTCCCGGGCCTACGAAATCACCCGTGACAAGGAGAAGCGTACCGACCTGTATGTCTCGCAATCATCCCTGGATTCGGTGAGCCATCCGTTGCAGACCCTGAATCAATGGAAGGAGGGGATGAAGAACTATGGCAAGAATGCCTCCGATGCCTTCACCCAATACGGCAACCTGACCGCCGCGGCGGACAAGGCCGTGGCCGATAACCCGTCGTTGCTGCCGCTGGCCTGGGTGCCAGGGTTGTTGGAAACCGTGCTCGACAAGGCCGGTAAATATACCGGTGGTGTCATGCCTGGCGTGGAGAACCACGGCGGCCTGATCACCCAGGTCCCGACCCTGATCACCGGTGACATGCGTTTCTACCAGGTCAAGAGCCAGTACCAGTACGAGGCCGATGGCAAGACCATCAAGATCGATGCCGATGGCAAGCCGATGATCACCCAGGTTCCGAACCTGATGGAGATCGAGCGACCTGCCGGCGATGGCGCGATCTTCACCAACGGCATCCAGAACTCGTTGCTGGCGGCGCTGGTCAACGGCTCGATGCAGACCGGATCGGACACCTTCACCCAGGCCTACAACCCGGAGCACGGTTTGCTCGGGGACCTGGTCGAGTCGTTGTGGGACGTGGCTCTGGGAGGCACGGTGCGTTCCGGCACTGCCCAGCAGTTGCACGACTTCTTCCAGGCCGGTGTCGATGACAAGTTCAAGCTCGACATTACCGGCCACAGCCAAGGGGGGCTGTTGACCTACCGGGCCATTTCGGGAGTGGACTTCAATCTCAATGGCAAGGTCGGCAGCATTCAGCTTTCCGGAGCTCCGGTCGCCTCGGCGGACTTCTTCCAAGCAGCCAAGGATGCCGGTTTCAACATCGAGGATGGAGCTTTCTTCCAGGTGAACCGGCCTAATTCGAAGACCTTCTTCGGGATGTTGCCGGTTACCGATACGGTTTCGGACCTCCTGGGCTTCAACGCTGTGCACTCCTCCGAGCCTGTGGCCCGGTTCTTCGGCTCCTTGGCCACCAGTACCCAGTTGTTCCAGGCCTCCAGCCCCCACTCGAACTACCTGTGCGTATCCAAGGCCTTGTGTGGCGACAAGCCCAATGCCTTGCAGGACCAGTTCAAGGGCAACTCGCGCTACATTACGCCGACGTTGATCGACGCCTATGGCAACCATGGGCGCATTCCGGATCCTGCGAACAAGACCAACAACCTATGAGTTTGAACAAAGTACTGGGGGCCTGCTTGTCGATGCTGCTGTTGAGTGGTTGCGGCAAGCCGTCCCTGGTCTACGAGAACCAGCGTCTCGATTCCCGGATGCTGTGTACCGAAGGGGCGAAGCGCGTCACCCTGACCCAGCGTTATTCCTTCGATCTGCCGGAGCCTTTCCGGCATACGGAGTGTGGAACGCTCAGCAGCGGTTTCACTTACCGTAAAGGTGATGATGCGCTGTCCGTCGGGACCTCGGGCACCTTCGTCTATGGGAATGTCCAGGTCACGGCGGGGTCGCTTTACATGGGAGTCGACAGCTTCCTAAGTGGCAAGGGCGATGGACTGCTGTATCCCAAGGATGTGTTCGCCAAAGCCAAGCTGGCTGCGCTGGCGTTACCGGGGAGCGGGTTCCAGCCCAATCAGGTGGACTGGGTCACCCGTGGGGGATATCAGTGCCTGCGATTCTACGAGTCGTGGAAGGGCCAGGCGGTGGGGCTACAGGAGGATGAGGTCAAGTACTGGTGCTGGGAAGGCGAGAGTGGTCTCAAGCAACCCTTCTATGTGCATGCCGGGCAGCGCATGCCGTTGGGTGCCAAGGGCTACGATCTGGACCAGACCTTCATCCTGCCATTTTTCCACAGCTTGAAGATCAATCCCTTGCCGGAGTCGGTGCTGGCAGCATCGCAACGCAAGTTGCAGGAGATCTGCGCCCATGCGAAGTCTCGCTACGACCAGGGGCTGCCCTGGGGCAGCGATTATCCGGATAAACGCCTGACCCTCACCGAGTTGCATTACTGCGGCTACGACGTGCCCTTGCCTGACCTCAAGGCACCGACGCCATCGGACGGCATAAGGAAATGAACATGCGTCAGTACTGGATGATCGCCGGGTTGCTCCTGGCAATGGGGGGTTGTGCTTCGCAACCGGCGCAAAAGAGCCAGGAAGCGGTGTTGGCCGAAGTGGCGAGCCTGATGTCCCGGCAGGGGCAGGCCAGCGGCCAGCCGCCTTCGTTGCTGGTTACCCGGATCAACAGCCACGGCCTGCTGGCCGATCGTGTGACGATCGCGGCGGGAGGCGGGCAGGACCGTATGAATGTACGTGAGCTGTTCGCCCAGGCTGCTGCCAGCGGCGACGCCCGGGTGGTGATCTTCGGCGCCAACCCGGCCCTGGACCAGGCGATCGTTGCTGGCGCGCTGAGCGAACAGCGTTTTCCCGGCGTCTGGCTGCTCTTCGTCGGCGAACCGGAGCAGTCCCGGCAGATGCAGGCCAGCGCCGAAGCAGCGGGCCTCAGGTACTGGTTCATCAGCCGCTACCAGTGACCCTCCGGACGTCTTCCACGGCTGGCTGAACCTCGGCTGTCACAGTCCGCAGGTAGGCTGCGCGCAGGCTCCCGCAGGGCGCCCGGCACTATTCCTGCGGGGTGAAGGCTGGCAGACTGCGGGTCTTTTCCCGCTGTCTGTCTTGAGGCTGTATGCCAACGTTTTCACAGCGTCACCTGTTGTTCATCAGTTGGATCATCATCTTTGGCGGCTTGCTGCTGGCCCTGCCGTTGCGCTTGCTGCCCAGCCTGCTGGCCGGGCTGCTGGTGTTCGAGCTGGTGAACATGCTCACCCCGCAACTGCAGCGCCTGATCGAGGGCCGGCGCGCGCGCTGGCTGGCGGTGGCCCTGCTCGGCACCCTGGTGGTCAGCCTGCTGACCCTGCTGTTCGCCGGGGCCATCAGTTTCCTGTTGCATGAAGCGGAGAACCCCGGGGCGTCGCTGGGCAAGTTCATGCTGGTGGTGGACAAGGCCCGGGGCCAGCTGCCGCCGTTCCTCGATTCCTACCTGCCGGCCAGCGCTGCCGAGTTCCAGGCGGCCATCGGCGCCTGGGCCAGCAAGCACCTGAGCGAGCTGCAACTGGTGGGCAAGGACGCGGCGCACATGTTCGTGACCTTGCTGATCGGCATGGTGCTGGGGGCGATCATCGCCTTGCAGCGCATTCCCGACCTGACCAAGCGCAAGCCCCTGGCGGCGGCCCTGTTCGACCGCCTGCACCTGTTGGTCCAGGCGTTTCGCAACATCGTCTTCGCGCAGATCAAGATTTCCCTGCTCAACACCTTCTTCACCGGGATCTTCCTGGCCCTGGTGCTGCCGATGTTCGGGGTCAAGCTGCCCCTGACCAAGACCCTGATCGTCCTGACCTTCCTGCTGGGGCTGCTGCCGGTGATCGGCAACCTGATCTCCAACACCCTGATCACCATCGTCGGCCTGTCGCTGTCGATCTGGGTGGCGGTGGCGGCCCTGGGCTACCTGATCGTGATCCACAAGCTGGAATACTTCCTCAACGCACGGATCGTTGGTGGGCAGATCAGCGCCAAGTCCTGGGAGCTGCTGTTGGCGATGCTGGTGTTCGAAGCAGCGTTCGGCCTGCCGGGGGTGGTGGCGGGGCCGATCTACTACGCCTACCTGAAAAGCGAATTGAAACAGGCGGGCCTGGTTTAAGAGCAGCGGCAAGCTTGCAGCTTCAAGCCGCAAGCTAAAGCCGACTGCGCTCTTGCTCTTACTTGTGGCTTGCCGCTTGAAGCTTGCCGCTGCTTTTACCCGTAGCGCTTCTTGGCCTCGATGGCCAGGCCGCTGCCGATGCTGCCGAAAATGTTGCCTTCCACGTGCCGGGCATTGGGCAGCATGGCCGCCACGCTCTGGCGCAGGGCTGGAATGCCGCTGGAACCACCGGTGAAGAACACCGTGTCGACCTGGCCCACGCTGACATTGGCCTCGCCAAGCAGCTGGGTGACGCTGGCGCGGATGCGCTCCAGCAGGTTGTCGATGGACGACTCGAACAGGGCCCGGGTGAGGTCGACGCTCAGGTCGCGCTCGATGCGGTCCAGGGGCACCAGGCGGTGGTCGGCGTGGGTCAGCTGGATCTTGGTTTCTTCCACTTCCATGGCCAGCCAATGGCCGGCACGTTGCTCGATCAGCTTGAACAGCCGGTCGATGCCGCCAGTGTCCTCGATGTCGTAGCGCATGCTGCCCAGGGCCAGCTGGGACTTCTGCGAATACACCGAGTTGATGGTGTGCCAGGTCGCCAGGTTCATGTGGTGGCTGGTGGGCATGTAGGCGCCGCTTTTCATCCGGCTGCCATAACCGAACAACGGCATCACCCCGGCCAGGGACAGTTGCTTGTCGAAGTCGGTACCACCCACATGCACGCCGCCGGTGGCGAGGATGTCGTCGTGGCGGTTGTCGACGCCACGGCGCTCGGGGGACAGGCGCACCAGGGAGAAGTCCGAGGTACCACCGCCGATGTCGACGATCAGCACCAGTTCCTCGCGCTCGATACTGGATTCGTAGTCGAAGGCCGCGGCAATGGGTTCGTACTGGAAGGACACCTCCTTGAAGCCGACCTTGCGCGCCACTTCCACCAGGGTGTCTTCGGCTTCCTGGTCGGCGGCGGCATCGTCATCGACGAAGAACACCGGGCGCCCCAGCACCACTTCGGTGAATTCCCGACCGGCGGTGGCTTCGGCGCGGCTCTTGAGCTGGCCGATGAACAGTCCCAGGAGATCCTTGAACGGCATGGCCGTGCCCAGCACGCTGGTGTCGTGCTTGATCAGCTTGGAGCCCAGCAGGCTTTTCAGCGAGCGCATCAGGCGGCCTTCGTAGCCTTCCAGGTACTCGTGCAGGGCCAGGCGGCCATAGACCGGACGCCGTTCCTCGATATTGAAGAACACCACCGACGGCAGGGTGATCTTGTCGTCCTCCAGGGCGATCAACGTCTCCTGCCCGGGGCGCAGCCAGCCGACGGTGGAGTTGGAGGTGCCGAAGTCGATGCCGCAGCCGCGGGCCGGGGAGGCGTTGTTCATGTCTTTCCAGTTCCGGTCAAAAAAACGGCCGCGCAGCGTACGCCAGTCGCCCGCCGTTGCAAAGGCCGGATATCTGCTAATTCGTCACCGGGTTCGTCTTGAAAGACTATCCTTGACCCCCAAACTTGCAGGCATGAGCCTGGTAGCCACAAGGGGTCGCAAGATCCGCCGGCGGCTGCCGATAAACTTCTGATGCGCCGTTCAGTCAGAGAATCAGACAGGTCGATTCTCATGCTGCCAGACCGGGCCAGCTGTGCTGCACGCCGCGCGACTTCGATAACGGATGGTGATTCCCTCGATGGACTTCAAAGACTATTACAAGATTCTCGGCGTGGAGCCGACAGCGGACGACAAGGCGATCAAGGCCGCCTATCGCAAGCTGGCGCGCAAGTACCACCCCGACGTCAGTAAGGAAAAGGATGCCGAGGCCAAGTTCAAGGACGCCTCGGAAGCCTACGAGGCGCTCAAGAGCGCCGATAAGCGCGCCGAGTACGACGACCTGCGCAAGTACGGCCAGCATGGCCAGCCGTTCCAGGGGCCGCCGGGCTGGCAGAGCCGTAGCGGCTTCGGCGGCGGTGGCGGTGGGGATTTCTCGGACTTCTTCAGCTCGATCTTTGGTAACCGGGGGCCAGGATTCGGCGGCCCGGAACAGCGTCGCAGCAGCGGCCGTCGCGGACAGGATGTGGAAATGGAACTGCCGATCTTTCTCGAAGAAACCCTGTCGACCGAGTCCAAGAAGATCAGTTTCCAGGTGCCGCAATACAACGCGTCCGGCCAGCATGTGAGCAACACCAGCAAGAGCCTGAACGTGAAGATCCCGGCCGGGGTCACCGATGGTGAGCGTATCCGCCTCAAGGGCCAGGGGGCTCCGGGCGTCGGTGGCGGGGCCAATGGCGACCTGTACCTGACCATCCGTTTCGCCCCCCATCCGAAGTTCGATGTCGAGGGTGAGAACCTGATCATCACCCTGCCGCTGGCACCCTGGGAACTGGCGCTGGGGACCGAGGTGGCGGTGCCGACCCTGACCGGCAAGATCAACCTCAAGGTGCCTGCCGGCAGCCAGAACGGCCAGCGCATGCGTGCCAAGGGCCACGGCTTGTTGAACAAGGCCGGCCAGCGCGGCTACCTGTTCGTGCAGCTCAAGGCGGTGATGCCCAAGCACACCAGCGACGAGGTCAAGGCCTTGTGGCAGGAACTGGCGAAGAAGGCGGCGTTCGACCCACGGGAACAATTCTGATTCGACACTAGGAGGCGCTGATCATGAGCACCCTGATCGTTGAGCTGGACATGGAAGAATTCTGTGAAGTGGCCGACCTGCCGGCGGCCTACGTGATCGAAATCGTCGAGCACGGCATCCTCGAACCTCAGGGCCGTGCGCCCAAGGAGTGGCGATTCAACGATCATGAGTTATCCCTGGCCAAGCGCGCGGCGAAGTTGCACCGCGAGCTGGACCTGGAATGGGAAGGCGTCGCCCTGGCGCTGGACCTGCTCGAAGAAGTGCGGCAACTGCGCACCGAAAACCGCATGCTCCGCCAGCGCCTGGGTCGCCTGCTGGTGGATTGACCGGCGCCCCGGCCTATCAGCCGAATGTGGTAGCCGCGGCTGAGCGCCAGCGAAGCTGCGACCCAGGACGCGGTCCTTGTCGATCCCGCGCCATTGCGGGGGCTGCGTGCAATCCCGATCCTCGTAAACCCACCGCTTTTGCGGTCGCTGCGCGTCCGTGCGCAGCCTCGCTGGTGCTCGACAGCGGCTACAGGGCTAGAACAGGAAGTAGCGCTGGGCCATGGGCAGTACATCCGCCGGTTCGCACCACAGCAGCACGCCATCGGCCTTGACCTGGTAGGTCTGTGGGTCGACCTCGATCTGCGGCAGGTAGTCGTTGTGGATCAGGTCGCCCTTGCGCACGCTGCGACAACCCTTGGCCACGGCGATGCGCTTCTTCAAGCCCAACCGCTCCGGTACCCCGGCGTCCTGCGCCGCCTGGCTGATGAAGGTCAGGCTGGTGGCATGGCGGCTGCCGGCGAAGCTGGCGAACATCGGCCGGTAGTGCACCGGCTGGGGTGTCGGGATCGAAGCGTTGGCATCGCCCATCAGGCTCGCGGCGATGGCCCCGCCCTTGAGGATCAGGCTCGGCTTGACCCCGAAGAACGCCGGGCGCCACAGCACCAGGTCGGCCCACTTGCCCACTTCGATGGAACCCACCTCATGGCTGATGCCGTGGGTGATGGCCGGGTTGATGGTGTACTTGGCGATGTAGCGCTTGACCCGGAAATTGCTGTTGCCCGGCCCGTCTTCCGGCAATGGCCCGCGCTGGCGCAGCATCTTGTCGGCGGTCTGCCAGGTGCGGGTCACCACCTCGCCGACCCTGCCCATGGCCTGGCTGTCGGAGCTGATCATCGAGAACGCCCCCAGGTCGTGGAGGATGTCCTCGGCGGCGATGGTTTCCCGACGGATGCGGCTTTCGGCGAAGGCCACGTCCTCGGCGATGCTCGGGTCCAGGTGATGGCAGACCATGAGCATGTCCAGGTGTTCGTCGATGGTGTTGCGGGTGAAGGGCCGGGTCGGGTTGGTGGAGCTGGGCAGCACGTTGGAAAAACCGCAGGCCTTGATGATGTCCGGCGCATGGCCGCCACCGGCGCCTTCGGTGTGGTAGGTGTGGATGGTGCGGCCCTTGAAGGCACCGAGGGTGGTCTCGACGAAACCCGACTCGTTCAGGGTGTCGGTGTGGATCGCCACCTGCACATCGTATTCGTCGGCCACGCTCAGGCAGTTGTCGATGCTGGCCGGGGTGCTGCCCCAGTCTTCGTGCAACTTGAGGCCGATGGCCCCGGCCCGAACCTGCTCCACCAGCGGTCCCGGCAGGCTGGCGTTGCCCTTGCCGGTGAAGCCGATGTTCATGGGGAAGGCGTCGGCGGCCTGGAGCATGCGCGCCATGTGCCAGGGCCCCGGGGTGCAAGTGGTGGCGTTGGTCCCGGTGGCAGGTCCCGTGCCGCCGCCGATCATGGTGGTGACGCCGCTCATCAGCGCTTCTTCGATCTGCTGCGGGCAGATGAAGTGGATATGGGTATCGACACCGCCAGCGGTGAGCAGCATGCCTTCGCCGGCGATCACCTCGGTGCTGGCGCCGATGGCGATGGTCACGTCGGGCTGGATATCCGGGTTGCCGGCCTTGCCGATGGCGGCGATACGCCCGTCCTTCAGGCCGACGTCGGCCTTGACGATGCCCCAGTGGTCGATGATCAGGGCGTTGGTGATCAGGGTGTCCACCACCTCGGCCGCCAGCAACTGGCCCTGGCCCATGCCGTCGCGGATCACCTTGCCGCCGCCGAACTTCACCTCTTCACCGTAGGTGGTGAAGTCCTTCTCTACCTCGATCCACAGCTCGGTATCGGCCAGCCGGACCTTGTCGCCCACCGTTGGGCCGAACATGTCGGCATATGCCTCGCGGGAAATGCGCATTCCTCGTTCCTCGGAACAGAGCTGCAAGCCATAAGCTGCAAGCTACAAGTAAAAGAAAGCCGCCCAGAGCCGCCGCACTGCTCTTTCTTGCAGCTTGTGGCTCGCAGCTTGAAGCTGATCTTTAAAGATCGCCCATGACCCGCCCGGCGAAACCGAACACCCGGCGCTGGCCGCCCAGCTCCACCAGTTCCACCTCGCGGGTCTGTCCCGGTTCGAAGCGCACCGCGGTGCCGGCGGCGATGTTCAGGCGCATGCCGCGGCTGGCGGCACGGTCGAAGACCAGGGCGTCGTTGGTTTCGAAGAAGTGATAGTGGGAGCCGACCTGGATCGGTCGGTCGCCGCTGTTGGCCACATTCAGGGTCAGGGTGCGGCGCCCGGCGTTGAGTTCGATGTCGCCGGGCAGGAGCTGGTATTGGCCGGGGATCACTGGGGTTGCTCCAGGGTCTTGAAGTAGATGGCGGTCGGGCTGTGGCGGCCGTCCGGGCCCTGGCAGTAGTTGGGCAGCTCGCCCACCCGGGTGTAGCCCAGGGCACGGTAGAACTCCTCGGCGGGCGAACCGGCCTCGGTATCCAGGTACAGCAGGCCACGCTTGAGATGGCGCGCGGCCTGTTCCAGGACATTCATCAACTGCTGGCCCAGGCCCCGGCGCCGGGCGCTATGCAAGACCTGGAGCTTCTGCACTTCGGCCCGGTTGCGTCCGTTGGCCTTCATGCACAGCGCCAGCTGCACGCTGGCCAGGACCTTTTCCTCATCGACCACCACCCACAGCAACAGGCTGCCGTCCTCGACACCGGCCTGCACGTCGGCGACATAGGCCTGGGCCTGGCTGTCGTCGAGGTCGGCCATGAAGCCGATGGACGCGCCATGGCGGACCGAGTCGAACAGCAGTTCGATCAAGCCCTGGCGGTAGTGGGCAAAGCTTTCTCCATGGACCCGTCGCAATTGGCCGGCGTTCATCGAAGTGTCACTCCTTGTGAGGGGCGGGTGGTTGTGCCCCGGGGTTGAGGATCAGTTGCATGAAGGTCAGGTCCAGCCAGCGTCCGAACTTGGTGCCCACCTGGGGCATCTGCCCAGTGGTGATGAAGCCCAGGCGTTGATGCAGGCGGATCGAGGCGCCATTGCCGCTTTCGATGGCGGCCACCACCACGTGCTTGTGGCAGGCGCGGGCGCGTTCGAGCAGCACCTCCATCAACTTCGGGCCCAGGCCGTTGCCGCGCTGGTCGCTGCGCACGTAGACCGAATGCTCGACGCTGTGGCGAAACCCATCGAAGGGCCGCCAGTCACCGAAGGAAGCGTAGCCCAGTACCTGCCCTGCGCTGTCGACCACCACCAGCACCGGATAACCCTGGGCCTGGCGGGCGCTGAACCAGGCCTGGCGGTTATCCAGGTCCACCGGGGACTCGTTCCAGATCGCGGTGGTATTGAGCACGGCGTCGTTGTAGATATCGCGGATCGCCGGCAGGTCGGCGTGCACCGCGTCACGGATCCGATACGTCATGGGCGTTCCTCAGGCAATGGGCTGGTGGACGGTGACCAGCTTGGTCCCATCGACGAAAGTGGCTTCTACCTGGACCTCCGGAATCATTTCCGCAATGCCCTCCATCACCTGCTCGCGGCTGAGCAAGGTGGTGCCGTAGTGCATCAGCTCGGCCACGCTCTGGCCGTCACGGGCGCCTTCGAGCAGGGCGGCGCAGATGTAGGCCATGGCCTCCGGGTAGTTCAGCTTGAGGCCACGGGCCAGGCGTCGTTCGGCCACCAGGCCGGCAGTGAAGATCAGCAGCTTGTCTTTTTCGCGTGGGGTCAGGTCCATCGTGGTCGGTCCGTGGTCGGGCAGTTGAAGGAAAACGGGCGGTTCATGTGTTCCAGATCCTTGGTGGTACGGCGGCGCGTCCCAGCAGTGCCGGGCGCAACAAGCGCCACAGGTCCATCAGCCAGGCCCGGGCCTGCAAGGCTTCGCTGGCCAGGCAGCGCGCCAGCAACAGGCCCGGCAACTGGCTCAGGTCGCCGCGCACCGGGTGTTCCAGCGCGCGGCAGCGTTCCAGTAGTTGGGCATCGATCTCGCCGGTGACCAGCAAGGTGGCGAACACCGGCTGGCCGTCGAGGCCGACCGGGGAGTCGAGCAAGCCGTCGCCGCCGCTGATGCGCTGGCGCTCATGCCACAGCGGCCGGCCATCGCGACGGATCTCCAGGTGGGCCTGGAAGTGCCCTTGGGCGAAGCGCTCGCCACTGGCCGGGCGTCCGAGGGCGACGATGTCCCAGTAGCACAGCCGGGCATCGCCATGCAGTTCGATGCGGGTCGTCAGCTCGGTCTGGGCGGCGCTGAACACGATGGTTTCCTGGGGCAGCCATTCCAGGGTCGCTCCTGGCGCCACCGCAAGTTCCAGGAGCTGGCTGGCGGGGCTGGCGGCGCGGTACCACTTGGCCGCTCCGGGGCTGGTCAACTGGGCCCAGGCGCCGCTATCGACCCGGGTGCGGATGGCCAGGCGGTCGCCACCGGCAATGCCCCCCGGAGGGTGGACGATGATGTGCTGGCAGACCTGCGGGCCTTCGGCATACAGGTGCTTCTGCACCCGCAGCGGGCCCTGGTGGCGGCGCAGCACCGGGCGCGTGGCGTTGCCGGTGCAGGCATAGGCCAGTTCCAGCTCGGCGTGCCAGCTGGGGGTGAACAGGGCGTGGGCGGCAGGTGAGTTCATGGGCAATCGATATTGTTAGGAGGCTACAGATTAGATCGTAACCAGGCCGCGTACACCGTCGGCCTGCATATTTTCACCCCGGCCCTGCTGGATGATTTCCCCGCGGGACATCACCAGGTAGTGGTCCGCCAGTTCGGCGGCAAAATCGTAGAACTGCTCCACCAGCAGGATCGCCATGTCGCCCCGGGCCGCCAGTTGGCGGATCACCGCGCCGATCTCCTTGATCACCGAGGGCTGGATGCCTTCGGTGGGTTCATCGAGGATCAGCAAGCGCGGGCGACTGGCCAGGGCCCGGCCGATGGCCAGTTGTTGCTGCTGGCCGCCGGAAAGATCGCCGCCCCGGCGTTGCTTCATCTGCTGCAGCACCGGGAACAGTTCGTAGATGAAGGCCGGCACCTCCCGGGCCTCATGCGCGGCGAAGCGTGACAGGCCCATCAGCAGGTTCTCCTCCACACTCAGGCGGGCGAAGATCTCCCGGCCCTGGGGCACGTAGGCGATGCCGGCATGGACCCGCTGGTGCGGCTTGTCGCCGGTAATGGCCCGGCCTTCCCAGGTAACCGCACCGTCCCTGGCCGGCAGCAGGCCCATCAGGCATTTGAGCAAGGTGGTCTTGCCCACCCCGTTGCGCCCGAGCAGGCAAGTGACTTCGCCGACCCTGGCCTCGAACGAAAGGCCCCGCAGGATGTGGCTACCGCCGTAGTACTGGTGAAGCTTGTCGACTTGCAGCATGTCGAATTCCTTTAAACAAACTGTAGGAGCATGGGGGGACGCCCAGTCCTTGCCCGCGATGGACGTTAACGATGACGCGTGCTGCCTGAGTGAACGCATCGCTTTCAGGTTCTTCGCGGGCAAGCCTCGCTCCTACAAAGAATCATCAGCGGCCGAGGTAGACCTCGATCACCCGCTGGTTTTCCTGCACCTGCGCCAGGGAGCCTTCGGCCAGCACGCTGCCCTGGTGCAGCACGGTGACGTGGTCGGCGATCGCGCCGACGAAGCCCATGTCGTGCTCCACCACCATCAGCGAGTGCTGGCCGGCCAGGCCCTTGAACAGCTCGGCGGTGAACTCGGTCTCGGCGTCGGTCATGCCCGCCACCGGCTCGTCGAGCAACAACAGTTGGGGCTCCTGCACCAGCAGCATGCCGATCTCCAGGAACTGCTTCTGGCCGTGGGACAGCAAGCCGGCCGGGCGTCGGGCCGAACTGGCCAGGCGGATGGTGTCCAGCACCTGGGCGATGCGATCCTGCTGTTCGCTGCCCAGGCGCGCGCCGAGGCAGGCCCATACCGACTTGTCGGTGCGGTAGGCCAGTTCCAGGTTCTCGAACACGCTCAGGGCCTCGAACACCGTGGGCTTCTGGAATTTGCGGCCGATCCCGGCCTGGGCGATCTGCACCTCGCTCAAGCGGGTCAGGTCCAGGGTCTCGCCGAACCAGGCCTTGCCCCGGGTGGGGCGGGTCTTGCCGGTGATCACGTCCATCAGGGTGGTCTTGCCGGCGCCGTTGGGGCCGATGATGCAGCGCAGCTCGCCGACGCCGATGTACAGGTTCAGGTCGTTGAGGGCCTTGAAGCCATCGAAGCTGACGCTGATGTCCTCCAGGGTCAGGATGGTGCCATGGCGGGTGTCCAGGCCCTTGCCCGTGGCCTGGCCGAGGCCGATGGCATCGCGGCCGCTGCCGGCATCCTTGTTGCTGTCGAGAATGGGGTCGAGCATGCCGTCCACCGTGGCCGTGATTCTCATGATTCACCCCTGTGCTTGAACAGGCCGATCACGCCCTTGGGCAGGTACAGGGTCACCACGATGAACAGCGCGCCCAGGAAGAACAGCCAGTAGTCCGGGAAGGCCACGGTGAACCAGCTCTTCATGCCATTGACCAGGCCGGCGCCGAGCAGCGGGCCGATCAGCGTGCCGCGTCCGCCCAGGGCGACCCAGACGGCGGCCTCGATGGAGTTGGTCGGGGACATTTCGCTGGGGTTGATGATGCCGACCTGGGGCACATACAGGGCCCCGGCCAGGCCGCACAGCACCGCACTCAGGACCCAGACGAAAAGCTTGAACCCGCGAGGATCGTAGCCGCAGAACATCAGGCGGTTCTCGGCATCGCGCAGCGCCGTCAGCACCCGGCCGAACTTGCTTCGCGACAGGCGCCAACCCAGGTACAGGCTGCCCACCAGCAACGCCAGCGTGGCCAGGAACAGCGCCGCCCGGGTGCCGGGCTCGGTGATGCCGAAGCCCATGATGCTGCGGAAATTGGTGAAGCCGTTGTTGCCGCCCAAACCCGTCTCGTTGCGAAAGAACAGCAGCATCGCGGCGAAGGTCAGGGCCTGGGTCATGATCGAGAAATACACGCCCTTGATTCGCGAGCGGAAGGCGAAGAAACCGAACGCCAGGGCCAAGAGTCCCGGTGCCAGCACCACCAGGCACAAGGCCCAGAGGAAGTGCTCGGTGCCGGCCCAGTACCAGGGCAACTCGCTCCACGACAAGAAGGTCATGAACGCTGGCAGGCCGTCGCCCGCGGCCTGGCGCATCAGGTACATGCCCATGGCGTAGCCACCCAGGGCGAAGAACAGGCCATGCCCCAGGGACAGCAGCCCGGCATAACCCCAGACCAGGTCCAGGGCCAGGGCGACCACGGCGTAGCAGAGGATCTTGCCCACCAGGGTCAGGGTATAGGCCGAGACGTGCAGTGGATTGTCCGCCGGCAACAGCGCCAGCAGTGGCAGGGCCAGCAGCGCCAGGAGCAGCAGGGCGCCGACGCTGATGGTGACTCTGGGCCCGGCCTTCTGGCTCGCGGTGATGAGCAGTGGCTGGTTCATCGCGGCGTGCTCGCGATGGTGGTACGGGCGGTTTCGCTAGGGCTGCTGGCAAACATAGTGGTGTTCCTTCTCGGGGCCGCCGCCAGCGAGGCGACGGCGCGTTCGTCAATGGGCGTGAGTCTTTGCCGGCTAGTCGATCACCCGGCCTTTCAGGGCGAAGAGTCCTTGTGGGCGTTTCTGGATGAACAGGATGATCAACCCCAGGATCAGAATCTTGCCCAGCACGGCGCCGATCGCCGGTTCGAGGATCTTGTTGGCGATCCCCAGGCCGAAGGCCGCCAGGATGCTGCCGGCCAGCTGCCCGACGCCGCCTGCCACCACCACCAGGAACGAGTCGATGATGTAGCCCTGGCCCAGCTCCGGGCCGACGTTGCCGATCTGGCTCAGGGCCACGCCACCCAGGCCGGCGATGCCCGAGCCCAGGCCGAAGGCGAGCATGTCCACTCGGCCGGTGGGCACCCCGCAGCAGGCGGCCATATTGCGGTTCTGGGTCACCGCGCGCACGTTCAGCCCCAGCCGGGTCCGGTTCAGTAGCAGCCAGGTCAGCAGCACCACGGCCAGGGCGAAACCGATGATTGCCAGGCGGTTGTAGGGCAGCACCAGGTTGGGCAGTACCTGGATACCGCCGGAGAGCCAGGCCGGGTTCGCGACTTCGACGTTCTGCGCGCCGAACAACAGGCGCACCAGCTGGATCAGGATCAGGCTGATGCCCCAGGTCGCCAGCAGGGTCTCCAGCGGGCGGCCATAGAGATGGCGGATCACCGTGCGCTCCAGGGCCATGCCGATGCCGGCGGTGACCAGGAACGCTACCGGCAGGGCCAGCAATGGGTAGTACTCCATGGCCTGGGGCAGGTAGCGCTGCAACAGCGATTGCACCACGTAGGTGGCGTAGGCGCCGAGCATCAGCATTTCGCCGTGGGCCATGTTGATCACCCCCAGGAGGCCGAAGGTGATCGCCAGGCCCAGGGCCGCCAGCAACAGGATCGAACCCAGGGACAGGCCGCTGAAGGCCTGGCCGAGCACCTCGCCCGCCAGCAGCTTGCGCTTGACCTGGGCCAGGCTGGTTTGCGCGGCGGTGCGCACGCCGGCGTCGCTCTCCGCCCCCGCTTCCAGCAGGCCTTCGAGGCGGGTGCGGGCCAGTGGTTCGCCGCTCTCGCCCAGCAGGCGTACCGCGGCCAGGCGCACGGCCGGCTCGCGGTCCGCCAGTTGCAGGTTGGCCAGGGCCAGGCCCAGGGCGTCGTGTACGCCTGGGTCCCGCTCGGCGGCCAGCCGTGTGTCGAGGAACTTCAACTGCGCCGGCTTGGCGCTCTTCTGCAATTGTCGGGCACCGGCCAGGCGGGTGCCGGGGTCAGCGGCCAGCAGTTGGTGGCTGGCCAGGGCGGTATCGACCAAGCCGCGCAGGCGGTTGTTCAAGCGCAGGGGCTTGGTTGCCCCGGCGATGTTCAACTGGCCTTGCTGCATGGCGCCGAGCAGTTCGATGCGCGCCGGGTCGGGCTGTGCGGCCCAGGTTTCCAAGAGCCGGGCCTGCTCGCCGGAATTGCCGGCGACGAAGTCTTCGGCATCCCCGGCATGGGCGGCGAGCGGCAGCAGCAGGAGGCAGGCCATAAGCAGACGATAAAGCGACATTGTCACGTCCTTGAATACGACAGAGAACCTTGTAGGAGCAGGGGGCGCCGAGCCCTTGCCCGCGATGGCGATCGTCGGGTCGACAACGTACTTCTTGAGGACGCTATCGCGAGCAAACTGCGCTCCTACAGATGGGGGCGGCGGTCAGTTGCTCTTCACCGCGTAGTCCGGCTTCTTGTCGTTGCCCGGGATGTAGGGGCTCCAGGGCTGGGCGCGGACCGGGCCCGCGGTCTGCCAGACCACGTTGAACTGACCGTCGGGCTGGATCTCGCCGATCATCACCGGCTTGTGCAGGTGGTGGTTGCTCGGGTCCATGGTCAGGGTGTAGCCCGAGGGCGCGGCGAAGGTCTGTCCGGCCAGGGCCTCGCGGACCTTGTCGACATCGGTGGACTTGGCCTTCTCCACGGCCTGGGCCCACATGTGGATGCCCACGTAGGTGGCCTCCATCGGGTCGTTGGTCACCGCCTTGTCGGCCCCCGGCAGGTTCTTGGCCTTGGCGTAGGCCTTCCAGGCCGCGACGAACTTCTGGTTCACCGGGTTATCCACCGACTCGAAGTAGTTCCAGGCGGCGAGGTTGCCCACCAGCGGCTTGGTGTCGATGCCGCGCAGTTCTTCCTCGCCCACCGAGAAGGCCACCACCGGCACCTCGGTGGCCTTCAGGCCCTGGTTGGCCAACTCCTTGTAGAAGGGCACGTTGGAGTCGCCGTTGACCGTGGAGATCACCGCGGTCTTGCCGCCGGCGGCGAACTTCTTGATGCTGGCGACGATGGTCTGGTAGTCGCTATGGCCGAACGGGGTGTAGACCTCTTCGATGTCCTTGTCGGCCACGCCCTTGGCGTGCAGGAAGGAGCGCAGGATCTTGTTGGTGGTGCGTGGGTAGACGTAGTCGGTGCCCAGCAGGAAGAAGCGCTTGGCGCTGCCGCCGTCTTCGCTCATCAGGTACTCCACCGCCGGGATCGCCTGCTGGTTCGGCGCCGCGCCGGTGTAGAACACGTTGGGCGACATTTCCTCGCCCTCGTATTGCACCGGATAGAACAAGAGGCCGTTGAGTTCCTCGAACACCGGCAGCACCGATTTGCGCGAGACCGAAGTCCAGCAGCCGAACACCACCGCCACCTTGTCCTGGCTCAGCAACTGCCGGCCCTTCTCGGCGAACAGCGGCCAGTTGGAGGCCGGGTCCACCACTACCGCTTCCAGTTGCTTGCCGTTGACCCCACCCTTGGCGTTGATCTCGTCGATGGTCATCAGGGCCATGTCCTTGAGCGAGGTCTCGGAGATCGCCATGGTGCCCGACAGCGAATGCAGGATGCCCACCTTGATGGTCTCGGCGGCCTGGACGGTCCAGGTCAGGCCCATGGCGGCAAGAGCGGTCGAGAGGGTGAAAGCCTTGAGCAAGCTACGACGCTTCATTGTGCGATCTCCGTGAACTCTTGGATTTTTTTAAGAGGCAGATGCGAACCAGTGAAGGGTGTTTTGCAAGGGCTGTGCCGGGTTGGCCAAGGCATGGAAACGTTGCCCCCACGGCGTGGGGGAGCCGGCTTGGCGCACCATTGCGGGGCCAGGTGGAGCCTTTGGTGCGGACGAATGCGCTTGGTTGGTGCCGGGTTGGAGGCAACCCGGCATGGCTTTTCTGTAGGAGCGAGCGGGCGGCGATCCGACTTGCCCGCGATGGCGGCGCATCAGGTACACCGCTATCGCGGGCAAGCCTCGCCCTACAAATACAAAGGACCTCAGCGTCGGCGCATCAGGCCGATGAAGAACAAGCCGCCGATGGCCGCGGTGGCCACGCCGATGGGCAGGTCCTCGGGGGCGATCAGGGTTCGCGCGGCGACGTCCACCCACACCAGGAACAGGCTGCCCAGCAGCACGCAGGCCGGCAGCAGCCGACGGTGTTCGGCACCCACCAGGCGCCGGGCGATGTGCGGCACCATCAGCCCGACGAAGCCGATGGAACCGCTGATGGACACCAGCACCCCGGTCATCAGCGAGGCGATCAGGAACACCTTCAGGCGCACGTTGCGCGCGTTCAGGCCCAGGGTCACGGCGGTCTGCTCGCCGGCCATCAGGGCGTTCAATGGCCGGGCCATGCCCAGCAGCAACAGCAACCCGAGCAGCACGCTGATCGCGGGAATCGCCAGCAGCTCCCAGCGCGCCAGGCCCAGGCCGCCGAGCATCCAGAACATCACCGCCGAGCTGGCCCGGTGGTCGCCCATGAACAGCAGCAGGTTGGCCACCGCCATCATCACGAACGACACCGCCACCCCGCACAGCAGCAGGCGGTCGCTGTCCAGGCGACCGCTGCGGGCGGCTATGCCCAGCACCAGGAGCATGCTCGCCACGGCGCCGATGAAGGCGGCCAGGGGCAGGGTCAACAGGCCAATGACCTGCCCCACGTGCAGGACCACGATCACCGCGCCGAGGGTGGCGCCGGAGGTGACGCCCAGCAGGTGCGGGTCGGCCAGCGGGTTGCGGGTCACCGCTTGCAGCACTGCGCCGATCAGCGCCAGCCCGGCGCCCACCAGCGCTCCCAGGAGCATGCGCGGCACGCGGATCAGCCAGACGATATGTTCCTGGCCGGGGCTCCAGTCCACCTCGCCCAGGCCCAGGGTCTTGTGCAACAGGATGCGGCCCACCACGTCCACCGGCACCCGCGCCGGACCGAAGCCCAGGGACAGCACGCAAGAGGCCAGGAGCAGGCCGGCCAGGGTCAAGAGCAGCCAGCTGTAGCGACGTGTAGTCATTCGCCGTGGAAACCCTTGGCCAGGGTTTCCACCGCCAGCACGTTGTCGATGCCCGGGGTGGCCTGCACATAGGGGATGACGATGAAGCGCTGGTTCTTGATGGCGTCGACGCCTTGCAGCGCCGGGTTGTCCAGCAGGAACCGCTGCTTCTGCTCGGCGGTGACTTCGCTGTAGTCGACGATGACGATCACTTGCGGGTTGCGCTCCACCACGGTCTCCCAGTTGACCCGGGTCCAGCTGGCCTCGACGTCGTCGAGGATGTTGCGCCCGCCGGCGGCGTCGATCAGCGCCTGGGGCATGCCCAGGCGGCCGGAGGTCATGGCCCGGTCTTCACCGCTGTCGTAGAGGAACACCCGGGGTTTTTCCGCGGGCAGGTCCTGTTGCACCTGGGCCACCTGCTCCTGCATCTGGGCGATCAGGGCATTGGCGCGATCCTGCACGTCGAAGATCCGGCCGAGGTTGCGCAGGTCGTTGTAGGTATCGTCGAGGCTGGCGGCCGGGCGCTTCATCACGAACGCGCAGGACTCGGTCAGCTCATAGACATTGATGCCCAGGGGCGCCAGGGTCTGCGGGGTCAGGTCGCCGCCCACGCGCATGCCGTAGTCCCAGCCGGCGAACAGGAAGTCGACGTTGGCATTGAGCAGGGTCTCCACCGACGGGTACTTGGCCGCCAGCTCCGGCAGGCCGTCCAGCAGGACGCTCATCTGTGGGGTCACGGCCTTCCAGCCACTGACTCCGCTGTAGCCCACCATGCGCGATTTGAGGCCCAGGGCGAGCATCATCTGGGTCATGTTGATGTCGTGGCTCAGGGCATGCTTGGGCGCTTGCTTGAAGGTCACTTCGCGGTTGCAACTGGCGAGGGTCAATGGGTAGCGGGTGGCCTCGGCGAAGGCCTGGGCGGCCCCCAGTGACAGGGCCAGGAGCAGGCTGGAGCGAAGCAGGGAGCGCAAGGTCATGGTTGGGTGATCCAGGTGATTCGTGGGTAGCCGGACAGGGGGTGGGCATCGATCAGCGCCTCGACGCCGAAGACGTTGCGCAGCAACTCGACGGTGAGCACTTCGCGGGGAGTGCCGCTGGCGACGATGCGTCCGTGGTCGAGGACGTACAGGCGGTCGCAGAAGGCCGCGGCCAGGTTCAGGTCGTGGATGCTGGCCAGGGTGCCGATGCCCAGGCGCTTGACCCGTTGCAGCAGTTCCAGCTGGTAGCGCGGGTCGAGGTGGTTGGTCGGCTCGTCGAGGATCAGCAACTGCGGTTGCTGGGCCAGGGCCCGAGCCAGGATCACCCGTTGTTTTTCCCCGCCCGAGAGGGTCGCGAAGGCATGCTCCTCGAAGCCCAGCAGGCCTACGGACTCCAGGGCCTCGCGGGCGATGGCGCGGTCGTGCCGGGTGTCGCCGTCGAACAGGCCCTTGTGCGGGGTGCGGCCCATGGCGACCACTTCCTGCACGGTGAGGCCGAAGGCATCGGGAAACTCCTGGAGCACCACGGCGATGCGTTGTGCGCACCAGCGTGGCGACTGCTTCCAGACATTCTGATGGGCCAGTTGCACCTCGCCCTGCTGCGGCTTGCTGAAGCGATAGGCGCAGCGCAGCAGGCTGGTCTTGCCGCTGCCATTGGGCCCGATCAGGCCGACGAACTCCCCGGCCTGCACGTGCAGGTTGGCCTCACGCAGTTGGAACTGGTGGTGGCAGTGGCCCTGGCCCAGGGGGCTCCAGGCCAGGTCGAGGAGGTTCAGCGAGGTCATGCCTTGTCCGTGTGGTTGCCGGTGGTCCCGCCAGGGGTCAGAAGCGATAGTCGGCGGTGACGAAGAACGAGCGCGGTTCGCCGAGTATCCATTGCTGGCCGTCATTGTATTGGCTTTGGGCGTACTGGCGGTCGAACAGATTGTTCAATTGCAGGCCCAGGGTGGTATTGCGCAAGGCTTGCCACGAGAGGTTGGCGTCCACCACGGTGTAGCTGGGCAGCTGGTTGCGGTTGGCCATGTCGGCGTAGCGCGCATCGACGTAGCGCACCCCGGCGCCGGCCCGCAGGTCGTCGTTGATGGCCTTGCTCAGCCACAGGTTGGCGGTGCGCCGTGGCACGTCCACCGGGCGCTTGCCATCGCGGGAGACTGGCTGGTCATCCACCATCTGGGTGAAGTCATCGTACTGGGCGCGAACAATGGCGGCGTTGGCCTGCACTTGCCAGGCGCGGGGCAATTGCAGGTCCAGGCTGGCCTCCAGGCCATTGGAGGATTGCTGGCCTACTTGATCCTTGCGGGGTGCAGCTCCGGCAACTTGAGGCACATCTATCAGCAGCTTCTTCTTGACGATGTGGTAGGCCGCCAGGGTCCATTCGCCGCGCTGGTCCCAGAACGCCTGCTTGAGACCGACCTCGGTCTGCTTGGCGGTGGACAGGTCGAATTGCTGCTGATCCGGACTCAGGGAAATCAGCCCGCCGACACCGTCGGTGCTGGTGGAGTACTGGCCATAGAGGGAGGTGTCCGGGGTGACGGCGAATACCAGGCCGGCCTTCCAGTTGTTGCCGGTCAGGGTCTTGTCGCTCTGGCTGCCGTCCTTCAAGTCATCGCGATCGATATGCGCATAGTCGCGGCGCACGCCGGTCACCAGGGACCAGCGCTCGCTGAGTTGCAGGCGGTTTTCAGCGAAGACCGACATCTGCCGGGTGGTGGTCTTGAATTGGTCGCGGTAGGGGCTGTTGCTGGCGAACTCGCCTTTGGCCGGATGGTAGACGTCTACCGGTTGACCATTGGCAAAGCTGTCGTTGAAGGGCGAATTGCTCTTCATATGGAAGCGGATGCGGTTGTAGTCCATGCCGACCAGGGTCTGGCTGTCGAGGCCGAACAGAGAGTGCTTGAGGGTGAAGGTCTGGCGGTCGCCTACCTGTTCCTGCTGGTGGCCGATACCGAAGTAGCCGCTGCGGCTCAGTTGCCGGTCCGCCGTGCTCCAGTTGTAGTTCTCGGCGTTCTGCCAGCGGCGCTGGGCCTTGAGGTAGTACAGCTCGTTGCTGGCGCTGAGGTTGTCGGAAATCTGCCACTCGCTGGTCAGGCGGGTCCACTGGTCGTTGTAGTGCTGCTTGTCGTTGCTGACGTTGTAGTTCTTGTCCCGCAGGCGCTTGTGCAAGCGCCCGTCGATCAGTGGCGTGCCGAAGTCGTTCATCGGGTTCTGGTCGCCGTAGTCGTGGGCCAGGGTGAAGGCCAGGTCATCGCAGGCCTGCCAGCGCAGGGCGGCGCTGACGAAATCCCCCGAGGAATCGCCACGGTCGACCCAGCCGTTGCTGCGCTCGCGATTGAGGTTGAGCCGGTAGCTCAGGCTGTCGCTCAGCGAACCGCCACTGTCCAGGGCCTGTTGCTGGCGATCGAAGGAACCGTAGCCCAGGCGCAGGTGGTTCTCGATCTCGCCACTGAAGGGCTTCTTGGGGAGGGTGTTGATCACCGCGCCAGTGGCGCCTTCGCCGTACAGCACCGAGGCCGGGCCGCGCAATACGTCGACCCGTTCCACGGCCCAGCTGTTCACCGGAAAGGTCACGGTGCCCATGCCGGTGTACATGCGGTTGCCATCGTAGAGTTGCATCACCGAACTCTGCCCGGTGAAGCCCCGGGCCGACAACGAGGTGCCGCCATCACCCGGGGTGCCGGTGCGGCTGATGCCGGCGCTGCGCGATACCGCGTCCTGGATGCTGCGATCGCCCCGGGCGCGAATGCGCTCGCCACTCAGGCTGTCGGTGCTGGCCGGGGTTTCCAGGGCGCTCAGGCCCAAGCGTGAGCCGGCGGTGGTCGGGGTCTTCAGGCTGATGCTGTCGTCGCTGTCGTTGGCTGCGGCAGAGATAGTGCCGGTGGGCAGGGTCAGGGCGGTATCGCCGGCCTGGGACAGGGACGGTAGGGCGAGCAGGCAGAAAGTGGACAGCAGGTACTTGTTCATCGGGACGCAGGATCGCTTCTTCCAGAGGGTGTCCGCAGCGGCGAGGCTGCGGACAGGATCTTACATGCAGCGTTATAAAGTAACATTATAAATCCGCACGACTGAAGCGGCGAAATTCTACAGGGCGCTCTGCAACGCGCATCTCGCCGGCTTCATGTTGAAGATGAGGCGGATTCAGGACCCCGGGCCAAGCGCGAAAGCACCAGGCGATCCAGCAGCCACACCACCACCAGCGAGGCGCCGACCAGGGGGAACGCCAGGGCCAGCAGGGCGATGACCAGCATTGCGGTTTTCCAGCGTGGCAAATCGTGGCGCAGCGGCGGAACCCCGAGACGGCCGGCGGGGCGACGCTGCCACCACATGACGATGCCGCTCACCGCACCGAGCAGGATCATCAGGCACACCACCAGCACCACCAGCTGGTTGACGCGGCCGAACATCTTGCCCTCATGCAACATCACTCCCAGCTCGGTGGCTCGGGCCACATTGCTGTAGTGCTGCCAGCGCACATCGGCCAGGACCTTGCCGGTGTACTGGTCGACATGCAGGGTGGCGTCGTTGCGCGGGTCGTCGGCGAACAGGGCGATGGTGAACACCCCGGTGGCGCTGCTGGGCAGGGTGATGCTGTAGCCGGGCTCGACCTGGCGCTGGCGCGCGATGTCCTGGACCTGTTGCAGGCTGATGGCTGGGGCTGCCGGGGCCGCTGCGGCCATGGCCTGGCCCATGTGCTCGGCATGGTCGCCGGACATCGGCATCGGCGTGTTCTCCAGGGCCCAGGGCACGGTCTGGCGGGTGGCGCTGTTGAGCTCGCCGGCCTGCTGGTCGGAGGTCGGTACGTCGTTCCACATGGCCGCCGGGAAGCGGTTCCATAGGTCGGCGTACTGCTTGCCCCAGAAGCCGGTCCAGGTCATGCCGCTGAGTAGCATCAACAGCAGGAAGGCCGCGCCCCAGAACCCCAGCACGCCATGCAGGTCGCGCCAGAACAGCCGGCCCCTTGCGTTCAGGCGTGGCCAGAGCACGCCTGCCGAAGACTTGCCCCGTGGCCACCACAGGTACAGGCCCGAGACCACCAGGACGATGCCCCAGCTGGCCGCCAGCTCCACCAGCCGGTCGCCGACGGTGCCGATCATCAGCTCGCCGTGAATGGCCCGGGCCACCGCCTGCAGGTTGCGCTTGGCATCCTGCTCGCCAAGCACGTCGCCATGGTAGGGGTCGATGAAGACGTTGAGTTCCTGGCCTTTGTGCTGCACCACGAACTGGGCGCTGCGCCCGGCATCCACAGGTGGCAGGTACTGCTTGATTCGGCCCTGGGGATAGGCCGCCTGGACCCGTTGCAGTAGCTGGTCGGCCGCCAGGCTGTGCTGCCCGGCGGGGACCTTGAGCAAGCTGGGGTACATCAGTGGATCGAGTTGCGGTTTGAACAGGTAGACGATGCCGGTCAGGGCCAGCATCACCATGAAAGGGGCGACGAACAGCCCGGCGTAGAAATGCCAGCGCCAGGCCAGGTTGTAGAAAGACACTTTGGGTCGGTTCATCGGCAAGCGCTCCGCAAGGTTGTGGATCTGTCGTTATGGGTGGCACCTGAAACCACTGCTGAAGGCCCTGGGGGCCTTGTCGCAGCCTCGCCCGCTCGGCAGCGGCTACAGGTGCCTGGTGTAGCCGCTGCCGCAGGCTGCGTACGGTCGCGCAGCGGCCGCAACGGTTCGTCAGAAGCTCAGGTCGACCTTGGTCCAGAAGGTGCGGCCGGGTTCCTTGATGGCTTGTGGATCAGTGGCCGGGTAGCCGAAGCCGGCGTTGCCCGCCAGGTTCAGGTGCTCGGCGTAGGCCTTGCCGAACAGGTTGTCGACCCCGGTGCTGAGCTTGAGGTTCTTGTTGATGCGGTAGGCGCCGTTGAGCGAGAACACGCCGAAGCCGCCGCTCTGGCCGAAGTCCTTGCCGACCACGTTGCCCTTGTTCAGGTCGACGCGGTTCTGCGCCGCCACCACCCGCCACAAGGCGCCGGCGCTCCAGTCGTCCTCGCTGTAGGTCAGGCCCAAGCGCGCATCCAGCGGTGGCATCTGCGGCAGGGCCTTGCCATCGCTGCTGTTCTTGCCCCAGGCGTAGGCCAGGGTGGCATCGGCCTTCCAGTTCGAGGTCAGCTTGTAGGCCGCGCCCAGTTCGCCGCCCATGATCCGGGCGTCGATGTTCTCGGCCCGGGACGTGCTCATGCCCATCATCTTCGAGTTGTAGTCGAAGAGGATGTAGTCCCGTACCTGGCCGATGTAGCCCGAAGCCCAGGCCTCCAGGTCGGCGCCCTGGTACTGCAGGCCGAAATCGAGCTGGGTGGTTTTTTCCGGCTTGATCGAGTCAAAAGCGTTCAACGAGCCGGCCGGGCCCATCTTCGGCGAGAACAATTCCCAGTAGTCGGGGAAGCGCTGGGCGTGGCCGAGACCGGCGTACAAGGTGGTCGGACTGTCGGCCAGGTCATGCTCGTAACGCACGAAGCCGCTGGGCAGGGTGTCGGCCCGCGTGTCGCCGGCGGTGGGGTTGGGGCGGCTCATCATTCCCGACTTGATGCTCTGCCGGTAGTCCTTGGCCGAGGCCCGGTCGAGGCGGGCGCCGGTGATCAGCCGGTCGCGCTCGGCGGCGTACCAGGTCAGCTCGCCGAAGGCGCCATAGTTGTGGAAGTCGGCGTCCTTGGCCCAGGGCTGGCCCTTGTGCGCATCCACGCCCATGCCGCCGCGCTGGCGGTGTTCGTTGGTCTGGGCATCGATGCCGCCGATCAACTGCACATCGGCCCAGCGCCAGGTGGCCTTGATCCGCGCCCCGAGAGTGCGGCGGTCGACGTTGCTGACCATGGGCTTGCCCATCATGCCGCTGCCCGACGGGGTGCGCAGGCTGTAGTTGTCCATCACGTGATCGGCGTAGTTGTAGTAGACCTGGGCCTCGACCTTATCCAGGACCTCGCCGATGTTGGATTTCTCGAACCGCAGGCCCAGGCTCTCGCGCTTGAACTGCGAGCCATCCATGCCGCGACCGGCGTAGCGGGCCTCGCCGTCGCCCTTGCCGGCAGTCAGCTCCAGCAGGGTGTCGGCGTCCGGGGTCCAGCCCAGGGCGACATCGCCGTTCCACTTGTCGTAGCGCGAGGCCACGGTGTCGTTGTTACCGTCCTTGTAGTCGTCGGAGTGGGCGGTGTTGCCGATCACCCGGACATAACCCAGGGGGCCGCCGGCAGCCGCGTCCAGGGTCTTGTCGAAGCGGCCGTTGGAGCCGGCCAGCAGGCTGGCGTTGACCCGGGTGCCGAGTTCGCCGAAGTGCTCGGGCTCACGGTCGAAGAGCACGGTGCCGGCGGAGGCACCGGGGCCCCAGAGCACGGTCTGCGGGCCCTTGATCACGGTCAGCCGGTCGTAGGTTTCCGGGGAAATGTAGGAGGTCGGGGCGTCCATGCGACCAGGGCAGGCACCGAGCATCATGCTGCCGTTGGTGAGGATGTTCAGCCGTGAGCCGAACATGCCGCGCAGCACCGGGTCGCCGTTGGTGCCGCCGTTGCGCACCAGGGCGAAGCCGGGAATGGTCTTGAGATAGTCGCCGCCATCGCTGGCCGGCACCGGTTGGCGTGGGTCCTTGGGGTTGGTGACCACGGTCAGGGGCGAGCTGGGGGCGATGGCGGTGATCACCGTCGGGCTCAGCTCGGTGCTGTGGTGGGCGTGTTCGGCCGAAGCCTCGTCGGCCACGGCCAGGGGCGCCAGCAGGGCACCACACAGCACCGCCAGGGCACGGTTGAAGTGCTGGCGCGACGGGTTCAGGGCAAAAGGCTTGGATGGCTGGGCAACGCCCAGGCGCGAGTCAGCAGAAAACATAATGGTTCCATCGATCGGTCTTGAATGACACGGCCGCGAGCGCACGCCTGTCGTGCTGACAGCCGGCCGTGTGGAGTGAGCAGGTGACTCAGGCGTCGATCGGCGGAGCGCGGGTCAGGGCGCCGGGGAACACGGTCTGCCGGGCGTGGCCCAGGCGCGTGGTGGGGACCAGGAAAGGCTGGGCCAGCGGTGCATCGAGCTGGGCGAATGACAGCCCTGACGGCAGTGCCGGGCAGTTGAACAGCAGGCTGCAATAACCGCATTTCTCCCAGAGCACATGCTGCTCGCCCTGGGGTTTGGCGGGGTGCGAAGCGTGTGGGTTATCGCCGTGGCAGCCGGACACGCCGCTGCCCATGTCCATGGATACGGACATGTCCATCGGCATCGCGTGATCCATCGGCATCGACTGGGAAATCAGCGGACCGATGAAGATCATCAGCATGGCGAACAGGCTGATCCAGCTGCCGCGCCGCACTCCGATGGAGGGACGGCGCGCGGCGGACCGCCTGCGGCCAGGCGCGAGCGGGGCGTTCACGGATGGGACCGGCGGTCAGTGTTTAGTGAGCGTGCTGATGCTCTTGCGCAGCGCCGGGTGCCTGCTTCTGCACGGCGACCTCGACGGTGACGTCGCCGGCCTTTTCGAAGTGCAGGGTCAGCGGGAAGCGCTTGCCATCGCTGAGCAGGCTGCGGTCCTTGAGCTCCATGAGCATCACGTGATAGCTCATGGGCGCGAATCGCACTTCGCCGCCGGCGGGCACGGCCACCTTGGCCACCTGCTGCATCTTCATCATGTCGCCCTGCATCACATGCTCATGCAGTTCGGCGCGACCGGCGATCGGCGTCTCGACGCTGAGCAGGGTGTCGGCGCTCTTGCCCGGGTTGTGCAGCACGAAATAGGCGGCGACGGTCGGCGCGTTCGGCGGCAGTTCCTGCGACCAGGGATGGTCGATCTGCAATTGGCCGGCCTTGTATTCATGGGCGCTGGCGAAGCTGGCAGGCAACAGCAGGGCGGCCAGCAGCAGGGTGTGCTTGACCAGGGAAGACTTGAGCATGGTGGTTCTCCAGAACGATTCAAAAACGCAGGTCACTTGCGAAAGGGAATCATGCCAGAGGCGGTGCACCGGGATTCAGGCTGGGCCATTGCTGGCGCGGGGTGAGTTGTTCGAGCGGTGGTTGCGGGGCGCCCGGCTGGGCGATGAAGCGGGTGAAGTACAGCTGCGGCGCATGGCCAGGCAGGGCCACCAGGGGCGCCGAGCCGGAGCAGCACCAGCAATGCTGCATGTTCGAGTGATCGTCGTCCTGCGGGGCTTTTTGTTCGAGCTTGCCCAGGGAGATGGCGATCATCTTGGTGCCGCTGGAGGAACAGAAACTGCCCCATAGCAGTTGTTCGTCCAGCCCCTGGTCGCTGTTCTGCATGGCCCCGGAAAGCGGCATGGCAAGCATGTTGAACAGCACTGCGAAGCAGGCGATCCAGGCAAATGCGAGCCGTTGTCGGGACATGGTGACGATCCGTCGGTTGAGCGATCAGGCGGGTATTTAGCCTGATCGCTGTGGATAAGTAAAAAAACAACGTGTGCGGTGTGGTGTCGCAGTGCTGGCTCAGGCCGGGCTGACCTGGAGCTTGAGTCCCAGCGCCTTCATCACCTTGATGATAGTCGCGAACTCGGGATTGCCCTGGCTGCCCAGCGCCTTGTACAGGCTTTCGCGGCCCAGGCCGGTGTCCCGGGCTATCTGGGTCATGCCCCGGGCGCGGGCGATGTCGTTGAGGGCGGCGCGGATCAGCACGCCATCGCCGGCATCTTCCTCGAAGCAGGCATCGAGGTAGGCCACCATGTCCTGCGGGGTCTTGAGGTAGTCGGCCGCATCGAAGCGGGTCACTGGGGTGCGCATGTTTCAGTCCTCGCTCTTGAGGTCGTGAGCCCGTTGCCGGGCTCGTTGGATGTCGCGACTCTGGGTGCTCTTGTCGCCACCGATCAACAACAGGTAGATCCGTTCGCCTCGCCGTGAAAAGTACACCCGGTAGCCGGGCCCACGGTGGATACGCATCTCATGGACTCCCCCTCCTATTGATACACAGTCGCCGAACCGCCCTAGTTGCGCTGCCCTGATCCGGGCCAGTACACGGGTCTTCCCCTGAGGGTCCTTGAGGCGAGTGAGCCAGTGGCTGAACTCCTGGGTTTGCTCGAAGACGAACATGGCGACTGTATTCCTTGGGATACGCCCCTGGCAACTCATTTGCCAGATGAAAGGCAACGCTGCGACGACCGGGCGTGCAGCCGGTCGTTGCTGAGCTCCCAAGAAAGTTAAGGCAGGAGACTGGCGGGCACAGCCAGGGCGTTCCCAGGTTGAGGTGAGGCGCGGCGCTTTCGGCGGTCAGGCGCTAGACAGCCGCTCGAGGGCGGCCAGGAGCTGGGGCACTTCGGTAAAATGGCGATCGACCTCGGGCAGGTCGGGGCGCTTGAGTATCAACACCGGTACTCCCCGTTCACGGGCCACTTCCAGCTTGGGTTCGGTGGCGCTGCTGCCGCTGTTCTTGCTGATCAGCACATCGATGCGCCGGCGCGCGAACAGTTCGCGCTCGTCGTCGATCTGGAACGGGCCGCGGGCGCCGATCACTTCGCAGCGCTCGTTGCCCGGGCAGGCTTCCAGGGCGCGCAGGGTCCAGAACTGGCTGGCGGGAATCTCCTCCAGATGCTGCAAGGGTTCGCGCCCCAGAGTGAACAGCGGTCGCTGGAACGGTTCGAGGGCTTGCATCAGTTGTGGCCAGTCGGCCACCTCGCGCCAGTCGTCCCCGGGCTGCGCTTGCCAGGCCGGGCGGCGCAGGGCCCAGCAGGGAATGCCGGCGAGCCGGGCGGCGGCCTGGGCATTGGCGCTGATCTGCGCGGCATAGGGGTGAGTGGCATCCAGTAGCAGAGTGATGTTCTGGGCGCGAATGAACTGCGCCAGGCCCTCGGCTCCGCCATAGCCACCGACCCGCACCTGGCAGGCCAGGTCCGTGGGCACCCGGCCGATGCCGGCCAGGCTGTAGACATGTTCCGGCCCCAGGGTGCGGGCGATGGCCAGGGCCTCGGTGACCCCACCCAGCAGCAGGATGCGGCTCATGGCTGGGCTCCGGCATGGCCGACGATGCCGCCCTGGCGGTCGATGGCGAAGACTTCCACCTGGACCTGGGCCGGTACCACGCTGCGGGCGAAGTCCAGGGCGTGGCGGCACACCGCATCGCCCAGGGCGACTCCGGCGGCGCTGGCCAGGGCCAGTGCCTGCTGGCTGGTATTGGCCTGGCGGATGGCCTCTTGCAGCGGTTGGTCGGCACCGATTTCGGCGGCCCATTGCGCCAGCTGCGGCAGGTCGATGCTGGAGTGGCGGCTGTGCAGGTCCATGTGCCCGGCGGCCAGCTTGCTGATCTTGCCGAAGCCGCCGCACAGACTGAGTTTATCCACAGGGGCCTTGCGCAGGTGCTTGAGAACCGCGCCGACGAAGTCGCCCATTTCGATCAGGGCGATTTCCGGCAGGTCGTAGACCCGGCGCATGGTGTCTTCGCTGGCGTTGCCGGTGCAGGCGGCGACGTGCCGGTAGCCGTTGCTCCTGGCGACATCGATGCCCTGGTGGATCGAGGCGATGTAGGCCGCGCAGGAAAACGGCCGGACGATGCCACTGGTGCCCAGGATCGACAGCCCGCCGAGAATCCCCAGGCGCGGGTTCATGGTCTTCTGCGCCAGGGCCTCGCCGCCCTCGACGTTCACCGTGACTTCGAAGCCGCCGCTGTAGGCCTGCTCCTCGGCCAGGCGTTGCAGGTGCTCGCTGATCATCCGTCGCGGCACCGGGTTGATCGCCGGTTCGCCCACCGCCAGGACCAGCCCGGGGCGGGTCACGGTGCCGACCCCGGCCCCGGCGACGAAGCGAATACCCGGCTCAGGGGTCAGGCGCACCTGGGAGTAGAGCAGGGCGCCATGGGTCACGTCCGGGTCGTCGCCGGCATCCTTGATGGTCCCGGCTTCCGCACCGTCGGCGGTGCGCCGGCAGAACTCCAGGCGCATCCGCACCTCCTTGCCCTTGGGCAGGACGATATCCACCGCATCGGCCTCGACGTTGCCCAGCAGCAGGCGGGCGGCCGCGAGGCTGGTGGCGGTGGCGCAACTGCCGGTGGTCAGGCCGCTGCGCAGTGGAGCGGGCTGTTCGGCGGTTTCCTCACGCATGGGGCGCGTCCATGGATGGCGTGTAGGCTGGGTCCTGGGGTTTGTGCAGTTCCAGCAGGGTGATGGGCAGGGCCTGGCGCCAGGTGTCGAACTCGCCCAGCGGCTGGGCCTGGGCCACATGGATGCGAGTCAGCTCGCCGCCGTGGCGCTGGCGCCAGTCCATCAGGGTCATCTCGCTTTGCAGGGTCACCGCATTGGCCACCAGGCGGCCGCCGGGCTTGAGCCGTTCCCAGCAGGTGGCGAGCACGCCGTCGCGGGTCACGCCGCCGCCGATGAAGATCGCGTCCGGACGCTCCAGGCCAGCCAGGGCCTGGGGCGCGCTGCCACGGATCAGTTGCAACCCGGGAACGCCCAAGGTGTCGCGGTTATGTTCGATCAGTTGCTGGCGGCCCGCGTCGGCCTCGATGGCCAGGGCGCGGCAACTGGGGTGGGCGCGCATCCACTCGATGCCAATCGAGCCGCTGCCGGCGCCGACATCCCACAACAACTCGCCGGGCATCGGGGCCAGGCGGGCCAGGGTCATGGCGCGCACGTCGCGCTTGGTCAGCTGGCCGTCATGGGCAAAGGCCGCGTCCGGCAGGCCGGCCAGGCGCGACAGGCGGGGTGCGTCGGGGCGGGCGCGGCAGTCGATGGCCAGCAGGTTGAGGTCGGCGATGGGCGGGTCTTGCCAGTCGTCGGCGGTGCCGTCGACACGCCGCTCCAGCGGGCCACCCAGGTGTTCCAGGACGCTGATCCGGCTCGGGCCGAAGCCGCGTTCGCGCAGCAGGCCGGCCACCGCCGCCGGGCTGTGGCGGTCATTGCTCAGCACCAGCAGGCGCAGGCCGTTGGCCAACTGCGCGTTGAGTGCGGCCAATGGCCGCGCCACCAGCGACAGGCTGACCACTTCCTGCAGCGACCAGCCCAGGCGCGCGGCGGCCAGGGCGCAGGAGGAGGGCGCGGGCAAGATCAGCAGTTCTTCGGCGGGCAGCTGCCGCGCCAGGCTGGCGCCGACGCCGAAGAACATCGGGTCGCCGCTGGCCAGCACACACACCGCGGTACCACGCTGGGCGAGCACCGGCTCCAGGGAAAACGGGCTGGGCCACGGCTGGCGTTCGCCACGGATGCAAGCCGGCAGCAGCTCCAGCTGACGTTGCCCGCCGACGATCCGCGAAGCGCCCAACAGGGCATGGCGGGCATTGCGACCCAGGCCCTTGAAGCCGTCTTCACCGATTCCCACTACTGTCAGCCAGGGCGACATGGATATTCCTCGAACACAAAAGCCAGGGTTCCGACAGGCAGGCTTTTCATGCCTTCGGACAAAGCAGGCATAATACCGCGCCTTCGCCCGCGAAGCGTTTTTCCCACACTGCCGGTCACCCCTTTGAACCCACGTCCGCTGTCCACTGCCATCCGTCCCTCGGCCTGTCCGGGGTTGTTGCGTATCGTCCCGGCCCTGGACGGCGGTATCTGCCGGATCAAGCTGGCCGGCGGGGTCATCAGTGCGGCCCAGGCCGTGGCCGTGGCCGAGGCAGCGCAGCTGTTCGCCGGCGGGGTGATCGAGGCCACCAACCGCGCCAACCTGCAGATCCGTGGCATCGGCGGCGAGCACCAGGCGCTGATCGCCAAGCTGCTGGAGGCAGGCCTGGGGCCGACCACGGCGGCCGGCGACGATGTGCGCAACCTGATGCTCAGCCCCAGCGCCGGTATCGACCGCCAGTGCCTGGTCGATACCCGGCCCCTGGCGGCGCAGATCCTGCACACCCTGCAAGGTCATCCACGGTTCCACGAGTTGTCGCCCAAGTTCGCCGTGCAACTGGACGGTGGCGAGGACCTGGCCATGCTCCAGCATCATCACGACTTGTGGCTGGCAGCTTGCGAGCGCGAGGGCCAGCGGTTGCTGGCCTTCGGCCTGGCTGGTTGCCTGGCGGATGCGCCGCTGGCGGCGGTGCCGCTGGAGCAGGGCCATGACCTGCTGGTGGCGGTGCTGGAGGCGTTCCTCGACCTGGCGAGCCCCGAGCAGACCCGTATGCGGCACTTGCTGGCCCAGGTGCCGGTGGCGGAATTTCTGCTCCAGGTGCGACAGCGCCTGGGCGGCCCGCTGCTGAGCGTCGATGGCTGGCGCCGGCCGGCGGTAGCCGAGGGCTTGCACCTGGGAACTTATCCACAGGCCGTGGCCGGGCGGGTCTATGTCGGTGCGGTCGCGCCCCTGGGGCGGCTCGACCCGGGCATGCTCAAGGGGGCCGCGCAACTGGCCCAGCGCTATGGCGATTCCAGCCTGCGCCTGACGCCTTGGCAGAGTCTGCTGCTGCCCGAAATTGCCGTGGCGGATGCTCCGGCGGTCACCGCTGGCCTGGCCGAACTGGGCCTGCTCTGCCGCCCCGAGCAGGCCCTGGCCCACTTGATCGCCTGCACCGGCTCCAGCGGTTGCGCCAAGGCCCAGGCCGACACCAAGGGCGATGCGCTGCGCCTGGCGGCCTTGTTGCAGGCCCAGGGGCAACAGGCGGCGGTACACCTTTCTGGCTGCCTGCGCACGTGCGCTGCGGCCCATGTGGCGCCCACCACCCTGCTGGCGGTGGCCCCGGGACGCTACGACTTGTATGTGCGCGACGCCACGCAGCCGGGGTTCGGCAGGCTGCGCGCGCGCAACCTTTCTATAGAAGCGGCACAAGCGCTGCTTGATGTCCGCCAACGGAGCCACCTTGATGATTGATTACATCCGCGACGGTCAGGAGATCTATCGCAACTCCTTCGCGATCATCCGCGAAGAAGCCAGGCTAGAACGCATTCCGGCCGACCTGGAAAAACTCGCGGTACGGGTGATCCACGCCTGCGGCATGGTCGAGGCCATCGATGGCCTGCAGTTTTCCGAGGGCGCCGGCAAGGCCGGGCGCGAGGCCCTGGCTGCTGGGGCGCCGATCCTCTGCGATGCGCGGATGGTGTCCGAAGGCATCACCCGGGCACGGCTGCCGGCCAACAACCCGGTAATCTGCACCCTGCGTGACGAGAGTGTGCCGCAGCTGGCCCGGGAGCTGGGCAACACCCGTTCGGCGGTGGCCCTGGAACTGTGGCGGCCCTACCTGGAAGGCAGCGTGGTGGTGATCGGCAATGCCCCCACCGCGCTGTTCTACCTGTTGGAAATGCTCGACGCTGGCGCACCTAAGCCAGCGCTGATCCTTGGCTTCCCGGTGGGTTTCGTCGGCGCTGCCGAATCCAAGGCGATGCTGGCCGCCGACAGCCGTGGCGTGCCGTTCGTGATCATGCAAGGCCGCCTGGGCGGCAGTGCCATGGCCGCCGCCGCCGTCAACGCCCTGGCCACGGAGATCGAATGATGCAGCAACCTGGACGTTTGATCGGCCTCGGCGTGGGCCCTGGTGATCCGGAACTGATTACCCTCAAGGCCCTGCGCCTGCTGCGCGAGTCGCCGGTGGTGGCCTACTTCGTCGCCAAGGGGAAAAAGGGCAATGCCTTCGGCATCATCGAAGCGCACCTGCAAGAGGCGCAGACCCTGCTGCCGCTGGTCTACCCGGTGACCACCGAAGCGCTGCCGGCGCCGCTGTCCTATGAGCAGGTGATCAGCGATTTCTACGACGAAGCCAGCGTGCAAGTGGCCGAGCACCTGGATGCCGGCCGCGATGTGGCGGTGATCTGCGAGGGCGACCCGTTCTTCTACGGCTCCTACATGTACCTGCACGACCGCCTGGCCGAGCGCTACCAGGCCGAAGTGGTGCCGGGGGTCTGCTCGATGCTCGGCGGCGCCTCGGTGCTGGGGGCGCCGCTGGTGTATCGCAACCAGAGCCTGTCGGTGCTGTCCGGGGTGCTGCCCCATGAGGAGCTCAAGCGCCGCCTGGCCGATGCCGACGCGGCAGTGGTGATGAAGCTGGGGCGCAATTTCCCCAAGGTCCGCCAGGTCCTGGATGAGCTGGGGCTGGCGCAGCGGGCGCTGTATGTCGAGCGCGCGACCATGGCCAACCAGAAGATCGTGCCCCTGGACGAGGTGGAGCCGATGTCGTCGCCGTACTTCTCGTTGATCATCGTTCCCGGACAAAGGTGGCAAGGCTGATGGCGCGTTCGATTCCGGCCATCGTCATCCTTGGCCAAGGCAGCCTCGATACCGCGCGGCGGATCCAGCGCCTGTACCCCGATGCCCTGGTCTACGGCCTGGCCGAGCGCACCACGGGCGCCGACCGCAGTTACCAGGGGTTCGGCGCGACCCTGCGCCAGCTCTATCAACAAGACACGCCGATCATCGCCCTGTGCGCCGCCGGCATCGTGATCCGCACCCTGGCGCCGCTGCTGCTGGAGAAGGGCGCCGAGCCGCCGGTACTGGCAGTGGCCGAGGACGGCAGCGCGGTGGTGCCATTGCTGGGCGGCCTGGGTGGGGTCAACGTCATGGCGCGGGAAATCGCTGCCGGCCTGGGCGTAGCAGCAGCCATCACCACCAGTGGCGAGCTGCGCTTCGGCACCTGTCTGCTCAATCCACCCAGCGGCTATGCCCTGGGCGACCTGGAGCTGGGCAAGCGCTTCGTCTCCGACCTGCTGGGCGGTGAAAGCGTGCGCATCGAAGGCGCCGCGCCCTGGCTGGCCGAGGCCCGCTTGCCGGAAGATCGCGAAGCTCGGTTGACCATCCGGGTCGGTTCCGCCGAGCGCGAGCCCACCGCCAACGAACTGCTGATCTACCCGCGCAGTGTCCTCATCGCACTCACCTGCAGGAACGAGCTGGCTCGCGATAGCGGCCCCGAGTTGGCCGAGCATCTGCGGGCCGCTCTGCACCAGGCCGGGATCGCTCGCCAATCCGTCGCTTGCCTGCTGGCCGCCGCCAGTGAAATGGCCAGCCCGGCCTTGCGTGAAGCCGCCGCCGAGCTGGGGGTGCCGCTGCGTTTTGCTCCGGCGGCCAGCAGCGCGGCGGAGCTGGCGCAACAAGCGGTGCCGCAATTGCTGCCGCCCCTCAGTGTGGGCGAGGACATTGCCATCGCCGTGGCCAGCCAGCCCCTGGACCCGCAGCGGATCGGCCAGCCCCGTGGTCGCCTGGCCGTGATCGGCCTGGGGCCGGGCGCCGCCGAACTGATGGTGCCGGCGGTCAAGGCCGAACTGGCCCGGGCCCAGGACATCCTCGGCTACGAAACCTATGTGCGCATGGCCGGCCCGTTCCGCGCCGACCAGGTCATGCACTGCACCGACAACCGCGAGGAAATGCAGCGTGCCCGCCACGCCTTCGAGCTGGCGGCCCAGGGCCGTTCGGTGGTGGTGGTGTCTTCCGGTGATCCGGGTGTCTTTGCCATGGCCGCGGCGGTGCTCGAAGCGCTGCATGAGTCCAGCGACCCGGGCTGGCACAACGTCGACCTGGAGATCCTGCCCGGGGTGTCTGCCTCCCTGGCCACCGCCGCCCAGGCGGGCGCGCCACTGGGCCACGACTTCTGCGTGTTGTCGCTGTCGGACAACCTCAAGCCCTGGGAGATCATCGAGAAGCGCCTGGACCTGGCCTCCCAGGCCGATCTGGCTTTGGCGTTCTATAACCCGATTTCGCGTTCGCGGCCGTGGCAATTGGGGCGGGCGCTGGAGATTGTGCGTCAGCACCGGACGCCGCAGACGCCGGTGGTGCTGGGGCGGGACATCGGGCGGCCGGGGCAGACCCTGCGGGTCATTACCCTGGGCGCCTTGACGCCGGAACAGGTGGATATGCGGACCATGGTGTTGGTGGGATCGTCCACTACGTGCGTGTTCCCTAAAGCCGAAGGGGGGGAGTGGGTGTATACGCCTCGTTGGTATGGCGAGAAGCCGTAGGCCTGCGCTGCCACGGTAGGGCACGCTTTTGTAGGAGCGAGCGGGCGGCGATCCGACTTGCCCGCGATGGCGCCCGTTCTGGCGCTGCATGTTTTGGACGGTGTACATATCCGTTGCTGCGGTAACGGCGGCTTACGGTTCCGCCCTTACGGCGGGTCACTTTTGGCAAACGCCCGGAATGCCGGCCCAGCCAAAAGTAACCAAAAGGTCTTGCCCCTAGCGTACGGCCCTCGCTCCGGCGCCCATCAGGGGGCCATCGCCGCCGGCGATGTCCTCGACTGCGTCGAGGGGCGCTACGCGCCATCCCCCTGATGAACACCTCCACTCGGCCTGCCGATGGGGCGGGTGGATCAAAAGCAAGATCAAAAGCCAAAGCCAAAGCCAAAGCCAAAGCCAAAGCCAAAGCCAAAGCCGACGACGGAGCCGGAATCGGCGCCATGCGCGACCTCCCGGTCGGCTACAGGAGGTATGGGTTCGTTCCCGGTTGGTGCGGCAAGTCTGGTTCTGCGCAAGGCAATGGCAACACTTTGGCGATTGCCGCTGGTTTTTTGCAAAGCCATAGTTGCCCGGCCGCCGACGCATCGGCGGCCGATCTTAGCCGGTCGGAAAGCAACTCTATGAATACAGAAATGCTAACCATGGAGCTTTCCAATGACCGACTTCATCCCCCTACAAAGCAATCTCACCCCCACCCCGGTTTTCCACCTCGACCGCAACGCGCCCGCTGCGGACTTGCATGGCGGTGCGGTGCAGCGCATCAAGGCCTCGCGAGATCTGATGCACAGCCTCAACTGCCTGAGTGTCAAAGGCGTGGGTGATCAGGATTTGATTCACTTCGTCAACGCCGCTCACCTCCTGTTGCAAGACGGCTGCGACGCCCTGGATGCCTTGCAGTGGCGGCTGCAGGCATAAAAAGCCCCACCCCAGAAACAGCACAGGCTCACTGTCCCCAGTGAGCCCGCTTGTTCTTGCCGCTTAAAGCTTGAAGCTTGCAGCTGCTTCTACCCCAGGTAGCCCTTGACCCCGGTGAAGATGATCTGCGCCGCCAGGGCACAGACGAACAGGCCCATCAACCGGCTGACGATCTGCAGGCCCTGGTCGCCGAGGATGCGCTCGATGCGGTTGGACAGGTACAGCACCACGCCCACCGTGAGGCTGGCCAGGGCGATGCTGAGGATGGCGGTGAGCTTGTCGTCCCAGTGTGGCTGGCTGACGCCCATCACCAGCAGGGCGCCGATGGTGCCGGGGCCGACGGTCAGGGGGATGGTCAGCGGGACTATCGTCACGTCCTGCTGCACGTTGTCGGTCTGTACCGCCGACTTGCCCTGGGCCATGCCCAGGGCGGAGATGAACAGCACCGAGCCCGCGCCGATGCGGAACGCATCCACGGTGATGCCGAACACACCGAAGATCACCCGCCCGAACAGGTACAGCAGCACGCTGGAGACCAGGGTCGCCAGGGCGACTTTCCAGGCCAGGCGCCGACGCTCCTTGAGGGAGTAGCCACGGGTCAGGCTGATGAAACACGAGAGGACGAAGAAGGGGCTGTAGAGCACCAGCATCTTCAGGTAAACGCTGAACAGCACGTGGAGCATGGTGGAAGCTCACGACTAGGGAGGGCGAGCCAGAGTTTAACTCAGCTGGTGTGGGCGGCGCTGCGTTCGCGCAAATCGCGTTGGGTGACCCAGTGCTCCACCAGTTCGCGCAGTTGCGAGAGCTCCACCGGCTTGGCCATGTGCCCGTCCATGCCGGCCTGGCGCGCGCGCTCCTTGTGCTCGGCCAGGATATGGGCGGTGAGGGCTACCACCGGCGTGCGCACTCGCTGGTTGCCCACTTCCCAGGCCCGCAGTTGCTGGGTGGCGGAGAACCCGTCGAGCACCGGCATCTCGCAGTCCATCAGCACCAGGTCGTAGCGCTTGGCTTTCATCGCCTGCAGGGCTTCCTCGCCGTTGCTGGCGGTATCGGGCTGCAGGTTGAGCTTGCCGAGCATGCCGCGGATCACCTTGGTGGAGATGCTGTTGTCCTCGGCCACCAGGATGCGGAAATCGCTGGGCACGGTGATCGGCTCCGGGCCCAGGACCTGGGCCAGGGGCTGGTTGTAGGGCGTGGCGGGCGCCTTGTCACGGTGGCTGAGCTCGTCGGCCAGGGTGGTCTTGAGGGTGTAGCCGGCCACTGGCTTGGCGAGGATGCGCTTGATCCCCGCGTTGCGTGCGATCACCTTGCTCGGCGCGTTGCTGATGCCGGTGAGCATGATCAGCAGGATGTCGTGGTTCAGGCTCGGGTCTTCCTTGATCTTCGCCGCCAGTTGCATGCCGGTCATGCCGGGCATGTTCTGGTCCAGCAGGACCACGTCGAAGTAGTCGCGCAGGTGCGCCTTGGTCCGCAGCAGGGCCAGGGCTTCCTTGCCCGAAGGCACGGCGCTGACGTTCAGGCCCCAGGCGCTGCATTGCTGCACCAGGACCTTGCGGCAGGTGTCGTTGTCGTCCACCACCAAGACCCGGGCCCCTTGCAGCGGGCCGTCGAGGTCGGCGGTGGGATGCTCCAGGCGCTCGGCATCCAGCGGCAGGGTCAGCCACAGGGTACTGCCCTGCTGGTTGCCGCTCTTGATCCCGAACTCGCCATGCATCAACAGGATCAACTGGCGGGCGATCACCAGGCCGAGGTTACCGCCCAGGCGGGTGGTGGCCAGGAAATTCTTGCTGTGCAGCTCGGTATGCAGCAGGGCGTCGCGCTCCTCGGGCTCCATGGGCTGCCCGCTATCTTGCACGGCAATGCGCAGGCGCGGTTTGCTGCTGCGCTCGTCGAGGGCGACGACGATCAGCACTTCGCCTTCGTCGGTCTTCTTCAGGGCGTTTTCCAGCAAGCTCAGCAGGGCCTGGCGCAGCCGTGTCGGATCGCCACTGATGACCCGCGGCACCTGGGGCTGGATGAAGCTGATCAGCTCGACGTTCTGCTGCTCGGCCTTGGCCCGGAAGATGCTCAGGCAGTCTTCGATCAGGGCATTGAGATCGAACTGCACGTCGTCCAGCTCGATCTGCCCGGATTCGAGCTTGGAAATGTCGAGGATCTCGTTGATCAGGGTCAGCAGCTCGTTGCCGGCGCTGTGGATGGTCTGCACGTAGTCGCGCTGCTTGACCGACAGCGGCGTGCCCAGCAGCAGCTCGGTCATGCCCAGCACGCCGTTCATCGGGGTGCGGATCTCGTGGCTGATCTTGGCCAGGAACTCGGCCTTGGCGTTGACCTCGGCGGTGCTGGCGGCCAGGTCGCGGCTGGCGCTGAAACGGTTCTCGGTAATGTGGCGCTGGCGCTCGCCCAGGGCCACGCTCATCAGCAGGCCGGCCACGCACACCACGCTCATCAAGGTCACGATCAGCCCTTGGGGAGGCACCAGTGTCAGGCCGAGCAGGGCGGGCATGATCACCAGGGTGCCGAAGTTGAAGATCGCCATGGCGGCGACGAAACAGCGGGCCGGGCGATAGCCCTTGTGCCAGTGGTAACCGCCGATGAACAGCATGCTCAGGCCGGCCAGGGCCACCAGGGCATAAGTGACGATGTTCAGCGGCAGGCTGCTGATGAACAGCAGCAACAGGCCGGCCAGGGCGATCAGCAGGATGTTGCCCATTAGCAGGCGGTTCAGCGGATGCGGCCCCACCGGGGAGAAGAACCGATAGGCGAACATCATGCCGGCAGGGGCGGTCAGCAGCAGTGCCAGGTAGGCGCCGGGCGTCTGCAGGGACTGCCAGTCCGGCAGCCAGGGGCCGAACAGGTTCAGCAGCATCATCAGGCTGAGGGTCAGCAGGGCCTCGCAGACTGCCAGCCACAGGCTGCTGCGCGAGCGGGTGTAGGCGAAGCGTGTGAGGTTGTGCAGGATCAGCATCGCCAGGCAGCCGAACAGCAGGCCGTAGACCAGGGTCTGGCCCTGGCTGGCGGCGGCCATCACCGCCGCTTGCAGGGTGATGTAGGGGCGCAGTTCGTGTTCGGACACCAGGCGTACGTAGACGTCCAGTGTCTTGCTGCTCTGGGGCAATGGCAACGCGAAGTCGCTGCTGGGCAGCGGCTTTTCCGTCTGGGGCTGGCTGGAGCCGGTGTTCACTTGCTCGATCAGCTGGTCGCCTTCGAGCACGTAGAGATTCAGGTGGGACAGGTCGGGAGCGAAGATCCGCAGGATCTGCTCATGGGGCCCCGGCTGGAGCTTGAAGCGCAACCACAGGGCGCCGTTGGGCTCGGCGGCGGTGAGCTTGTCCAGTTCGATGGGGCTGAATTGGTTGGTGTAGCGCGGGGAACGGATGTCACTGAGTTGCAGGTCGCCCTGATCGTCGAGCAGCACCGCCCAGCCACTGCCTTGAGCGGCCAGGGCCGGATTCATGCAGAGCAGGGTCAGCAATGTGACGGTGAAGCCTAGGGCAATCCTGAGCCAGCGCACGGCGAAATCCCTTCGTTGGTTGATGCCTGATTATAACTATGCGCGGCGCAATGAGCGCCCGGCAAGGGCCTGGAGGCCCTTGCCGGGGTTTCGTGCGAGCCTTACTGTTCGCCGCGCTCGCGGGCAATGGCACGGTAGCCGATGTCCTTGCGGTAGAAGCAGCCCTGCCAGTCGATTTCGCTCGCCAGGCGGTAGGCTTGCTGCTGTGCCTGGTCGACGCTGGCGCCCATGGCAGTGGCGCACAGCACCCGGCCACCGGCGGTGACGATCTGGCCGTCCTTGAGCGCGGTGCCGGCGTGGAAGACCTTGCCTTCCAGCGCGGCGGCGGCGTCCAGGCCGGTGATGGCCGCGCCCTTGGCATAGTCACCAGGATAGCCGCCGGCCGCGAGGACGATACCCAGGCTCGGACGCGGGTCCCACTGGGCCTCGACCTTGTCCAGGGCCTGGGCCAGGGCGGCTTCCACCAGCAGCACCAGGCTCGATTGCAGGCGCAGCATGACGGGCTGGGTTTCCGGGTCGCCGAAACGGCAGTTGAACTCGATGACTTTCGGGTTGCCGGCCTTGTCGATCATCAGGCCCGCGTAGAGGAAGCCGGTATAGACGTTGCCTTCCTCGGCCATGCCGCGCACGGTCGGCCAGATGACCTGGTCCATCACGCGCTGGTGCACCTGGGCGGTGACCACCGGGGCAGGCGAATAGGCGCCCATGCCACCGGTATTCGGGCCAGTGTCGCCATCGCCGACGCGCTTGTGGTCCTGGCTGGTGGCCATGGGCAGCACGTTCTTGCCGTCGACCATGACGATGAAGCTGGCTTCCTCGCCATCGAGGAACTCTTCGATCACCACGCGCGAACCGGCGTCACCGAAAGCGTTGCCGGCGAGCATGTCGCGCACGGCTTCCTCGGCCTCGGCCAGGGTCATGGCGACGATCACGCCCTTGCCAGCGGCCAGGCCGTCGGCCTTGATCACGATCGGCGCGCCTTTTTCCCGCAGGTAGGCCAGGGCCGGCTCGATCTCGGTGAAGTTCTGGTAGTCGGCGGTGGGGATCTTGTGGCGGGCCAGGAAATCCTTGGTGAAGGCCTTGGAGCCTTCCAGCTGGGCCGCGCCCTGGGTCGGGCCGAAGCAGTCCAGGCCACGGGCACGGAACAGGTCGACCACACCGGCCACCAGCGGCACTTCCGGACCGACGATGGTCAGGGCAACGTTCTTCTCGGCGAAGTCGGCCAGTTGCTCAAGGGCCAGCACGTCGATGGCCACGTTCTCGCACTTGGCCTCGATGGCGGTACCGGCGTTGCCGGGAGCGACGAATACTTTTTCGACCCGTGGGTCCTGAGCGACTTTCCAGGCCAGGGCGTGTTCACGACCGCCGCTACCAATGATCAACACATTCATTTCAAAAACCTCGGATGACGCAAATTCTGTTAGGTGCCTGGAGCGCTTCACGCTTCAGGAGGTCGCAATGAAGTAGGTAGATGCAAGGCGGGGCCGGTTCCGATGAGCGGAGTTGCCTTCTGGCAATGAGCATCAGTGGAACCGGCCTCAACGCAGCAGATGCCTGCTTCAGTGCGGCCGCTGCCGTATTAGTGGCGGAAGTGGCGCATGCCGGTGAACACCATCGCGATGCCGGCTTCGTCGGCGGCGGCGATCACTTCGGCGTCACGCATCGAGCCGCCAGGCTGGATCACGGCGCGGATGCCGACCTTGGCGGCATTGTCGATGCCGTCGCGGAACGGGAAGAAGGCGTCGGAAGCCATGACCGCGCCCTGCACTTGCAGGCCGGCATGCTCGGCCTTGATGGCGGCGATGCGGGCGGAGTTGACGCGGCTCATCTGGCCGGCGCCGACACCGATGGTCTGGCGGTTCTTGGCGTAGACGATGGCGTTGGATTTTACGAACTTGGCCACTTTCCAGGCGAATACCAAATCGTGGATTTCCTGTTCGGTCGGAGCACGCTGGGTAACGATCTTCAAGTCATCGGCGCTGATCATGCCGATATCGCGGCTCTGCACCAGCAGGCCACCGTTGACCCGCTTGAAGTCCCAACCGGCGGCGCGCTCGGCCGGCCACTCGCCGCATTCGAGCAGGCGCACGTTCTGCTTGGCCGCCACTGCTTCGCGGGCAGCCTGGGAGATTTTCGGGGCGATGATCACTTCGACGAACTGACGATCGACGATGGCCTTGGCGGTTTCACCGTCCAGCTCGCGGTTGAAGGCGATGATGCCGCCGAACGCCGACTCGGTATCGGTGGCATAGGCCAGGTCGTAGGCCTTGCGGATGCCGCCTTCGTCTTCAGGGACCACGGCCACGCCGCAGGGGTTGGCGTGCTTGACGATGACGCAGGCCGGCTTGACGAAGCTCTTCACGCATTCCAGCGCGGCGTCGGTGTCGGCCACGTTGTTGAACGACAGTTCCTTGCCTTGCAACTGCAGGGCGGTGGAGATGCTGGCCTCGCCTTTCTTGGCCTCGACGTAGAAGGCCGCGCTCTGGTGCGGGTTCTCGCCGTAGCGCATTTCCTGGGCCTTGACGAACTGGCTGTTGAAAGTGCGCGGGAATTCGCTGCGGCCTTCGGTCGACAGGGTCTCTTTGGCCTGGTCGATGGTGCCCATGTAGTTGGCGATCATGCCGTCGTAGGCCGCGGTGTGCTCGAAGGCCTTGAGCATCAGGTCGAAGCGCTGGGCGTAGGTCAGGCCGCCGGCCTTGAGGTTATCCAGGACGCTGGCGTAGTCGCTGGCGTTGACCACGATGGCCACGTCCTTGTGGTTCTTGGCGGCGGAGCGAACCATGGTCGGGCCGCCGATGTCGATGTTCTCGATCGCGGTCGGCAGGTCGCAGCCGGGCTTGGAGATGGTGGCTTCGAAGGGATAGAGGTTGACCGCCACCAGGTCGATCGGCTTGATGCCGTGCTCGCTCATGATGGCGTCGTCGATACCGCGACGGCCCAGGATGCCGCCGTGGATCTTCGGATGCAGGGTCTTGACCCGGCCGTCCATCATTTCCGCAAAACCGGTGTAATCCGCGACTTCCACTGCGGACACGCCATTGTCCCGCAGCAGCTTGAAGGTCCCGCCGGTAGAGAGGATCTCGACGCCGAGGGCTTCCAGCTCCTTGGCGAATTCGAGGATCCCGGTCTTGTCGGAAACACTGATCAAGGCGCGGCGGATCGGCAGGCGGGTAGTCTGGTCGGTCATCTCAATTTCCATCAACAAGCTAGGGGGTCAGCAAAAAAGGCGACCGTTTTTTACGCGGGCGCCTTCCTGGTTTGGTTGAATGCTTACAGCAAATCGTACTGCTTGAGTTTCTTGCGCAGGGTTCCGCGGTTCAGGCCCAGGAGTTCGCTGGCCTTGGTCTGGTTGCCCTTGACGTAGTTCATCACGCTTTCGAGCAGCGGGGCCTCGACTTCGGAGAGCACCAGGTTGTACACGTCCGTGACGGCAGCGCCCTCAAGGTGGGCGAAATAATTGTGCAGCGCCTTCTCGACACTCCCGCGAAGGGTCTGGCCTTCTTCGCTGGGGGTATTGAGGTGCTGTTTCAAATTCACGTTGTCGCTCACGGGTGTTGTTCCACTCACTAAAGTCTCGGTCATCATCGTCATGCGGCCACCCCCTCTCCGTCCCCTGTTTCCAGGCTCTTGTAACGTCCGGCGAAGAACTCACGGACGTTGGCGCACTGTGCTTCCGTATCTTCCAAACGATTGAAGTGGGCGCGGAACTCCCTGGCGCCCGGCAGGGTTGCGAGATACCAGCCCACATGCTTGCGTGCAATGCGTACGCCCATGACATCCCCATAGAAGGCATGCAGCGCGGCCAGGTGCTCCAGCAGAATCCGCTCCACTTCGAACAGCTGCGGTGCCGGGAGGGTTTCACCGGTGCGCAGGAAGTGTTCGATCTCACGAAAAATCCATGGCCGCCCCTGGGCGGCCCGGCCGATCAACAGCCCGTCGGCACCGGTGGCATTCAATACTTGCCGGGCCTTCTCGGGCGAGTCGATATCGCCATTGGCGAAGACCGGGATCGACACCGCCTGCTTGATCGCGGCGATGGTGTCGTACTCGGCTTCACCGGTGTACAGGTCGGCGCGGGTCCGGCCGTGGACCGCCAGTGCCGTGATGCCAGCCTGTTCGGCGATCTTCGCCACGGTCAGGCCGTTCTTGTTCTGCCGGTCCCAGCCGGTGCGGATCTTCAGGGTGACCGGTACGTCCACCGCGGCCACCACCGCCTGGAGAATCTCGTTGACCAGGACTTCGTCTTTCAGCAATGCGGAGCCGGCGGCCTTGTTGCAGACCTTCTTCGCCGGGCAACCCATGTTGATATCAATAATCTGTGCACCCAACTCGACGTTGGCGCGGGCGGCGTCCGCCAGCATCTGTGCATCGCCACCGGCAATCTGTACCGAGCGCGGCTCGGGATCGCCTTCGTGGATCATGCGCAGCCGCGATTTGCGGCTGTTCCACAAGCTCATGTCGCTGGTGACCATTTCCGAGACTACAAGGCCGGCACCCAATTGCTTGCAAAGCTGACGAAAGGGCTGGTCGGTCACTCCCGCCATCGGGGCGAGAACCAAGCCGTTTTGCAGTATGTATGGGCCGATGCGTACCGCCGACATAGGACTTCCCTGTTGTGGGGGCCGGATCATGAGAGTTCGAAAAAGGGTTGGCATGATACCCGCTCTCGATGACCGGATAAAGGCTGAATTGGATAAAATCTGAACAGTTCTTCCGCCGGCTTCCGTGAGCGATACGCGGGGAACTGTCATGAATCTGTCGTCAATCCAGAGTCGTCCGCCAACCCTTCCGGCCGTTTCACTCTGGCGAATGGAAACTCAGACTGTAGTTCACGGCTTTGGGGCCGGGGTCGAGAATATCGAGGGCGATGTGGATCGGGGTCTGCGGTGGCATGTCCGCCGCGTCTTGCAGGTCGCCGCCCAGGTATTCCCCAGGCTTGAAGCTACGACTGGCGATCAGGTGGCCGTTGAGGTCGGCGAAGCGCAGTTCCAGCAGCGGGAAAGGCTGGGAGAAGGGCGCACGATTGTAGATGATGGCGTCCACTACCAGGGCACCGCTGAATTCCGGGTGGCTGCGTACCACCAGGTTGCTGCTCTTGATCCGACCGATGTCCACGCGTGAGGGGACCGTACATCCGAATTCCGGGCACAGTTGCTGGAACCAGGGGCGGTACTGGTCCTGGCGGGCCAGTTCGTCGAAGTGATAGGCGATGTACTGGCCCGCCAGGCCACCGGCGGCCAGCAGGATCAGCAACAGCCAGAGCAGGCGCCGGCCCCAGGGCGAGCGACGCTTTTGCCAATCCAGGTGCAGCGGGTCGTCGACCAGGTCCAGCAGCACTTCGTCCTGGACTCCCGGTTCGCTGCGTTCGCGGCGTTTCTTGCCCGGTGCCGGGACTGGGGTTTTGTCTGCGTCCTCGAGGGCGGGCGCGGGGACCTTTGCCACGAAGGGTTCCAGGTCGGCGTCCAGGCGCAACTTGGGGGACGGTGGCTCGTCGTCCAGGTCCGCCAGGTTGAAGGACAGCGAGGGTTCGGTGCGGGCGGCCTTGGCCGGCTCGGGCTCGGCGTCGTCCTTGGCCGGGGCCTTGAGGCTGGCCGGTTCGTCCTGCTCGCCGGCGCTGCCGAACAGGCCGCCGGGCCAGTTGGCTTCGTCGTTGTCCTGTTGGTCACGCCGGGCGCTGAGGCCGTTTTCCCGAGGCTCGCGTTCCTGGCCGAAGGCCCTGGCCGGCTGGATTTCCCGTTGCTCGAGCTTGGCCAGTTCCTCGTCGAGGTCCAGATGGTCCAGGTCCATCTCCGCTGCCGACCATTGTTTCTGGCTGATGGCGCGCTGGACCGGGGCCGGTTCCGGCTCGGCAACGGGTTGCGGCTTCGGTTGCTCCGGCTCCGCCGCCGGAGGAGGGGATACGGGGGCGGGTGTCGTCACTGGTGCGGTCGGCTTGGCGGCCGGCTTGGCGGCCGCGCCTTCCTTGGCCGCGCGCTGTTCGAGCAGTTGCCGCGCAGCGTTGAACACCTGCAGGCAGGAGCCGCAACGAACCACTCCGCGAGCCACGCTCAATTGGGCGTGGCTGACACGGAACCTGGTTTGGCAATGCGGGCACTGGGTGACGAAACTGTCGGTCATGCGGCCATCCGGATTATGCAGGCGGCCATTCTAGCGCCGACGGCCGGTGATGCGCACCCAGCCATCGAGGCTGGCGATCGGGTCCAGATCGAAGTCCTGGGTATAGGCCGCGGCGACCTCGTCACCCTGCTCGGCGAGGATGCCCGAGAGCGCCAGGCGTCCACCTGGCTTGACCAGGCCGGACAATTGCGGCGCCAGGGACACCAGCGGACCGGCCAGGATGTTGGCCACCAGCACGTCGGCCTGTTCCTGGGGCATCTGCTCCGGCAGGTACAGCGCGAACAGTTCCTCGGCGATGTTGTTGCGCCCGGCGTTGTCGCGGGAGGCCTCCAGGGCCTGCACGTCGATATCGGTGCCCACGGCGCGCCTGGCCCCCAGCAGCAGGGCGGCGATGGCCAGGATCCCCGAGCCGCAACCGAAGTCCAGGACGTCGCAGTCCTTCAGGTCCTGGCCGTCGAGCCACTCCAGGCACAGGGCGGTGGTCGGGTGGGTGCCGGTGCCGAAAGCCAGGCCCGGGTCCAGCAGCAGGTTGACCGCATCCGGTTCCGGAGCGGCGTGCCAGCTGGGGACGATCCACAGGCGCTGGCCGAAACGCATCGGCTGGAAGTTGTCCATCCAGCTGCGCTCCCAGTCCTGGTCCTCGATGACTTCGCTGTGATGTTCGGGCAGCGGGCTGCCGGTCAGCAACTCGAGGTGGGCCAGCACGCTGGCGGCCTCGGTGCCGCCCTCGAACAGGGCCAGCAGATGGGTGTGGGACCACAGCGGGGTGGTGTTCAGCTCGGGTTCGAAGATCGGCTGGTCTTCGGCATCCATGAAGGTCACCGAGACGGCGCCGACTTCAAGAAAAGCGTCTTCATAGGTTTCGGCTTGTTCTGGGCTGATGGCGAGGCGGACTTGCAGCCAAGGCATGGCGGGCACCTTTGAAAATATGTGATGTGCAGCCTAGTGGGCCGCGAGAAGCGCGCAAGTTTACGCGAGCAGGAGGCAGAAGACGACTGCGGCAAGGCAGGCAGGCATTTGCAGGAGCCTCGTTCCCGCAGAAACACCAAGGCCGCTCGAAAGCGGCCTTGGGGGTGTGGCGAATGCCGATCAGTGCTGCTCGGCCAGCTTGTGCTCCAGGTAGTGAATGTTCACTCCCCCTTTGCAGAAGCCTTCGTCACGGGTCAGGTCGCGGTGCAGCGGGATGTTGGTCTTGATCCCGTCGACGACGATTTCGTCCAGCGCATTGCGCATGCGCGCCATGGCTTCGTCACGGGTTGCCCCGTAGGTGATCAGCTTGCCGATCAACGAATCGTAGTTCGGTGGAACCGCGTAGCCGCTGTACAGGTGCGAGTCGACGCGCACGCCGTTGCCGCCCGGGGCATGGAAGTGCTTGACCGTGCCTGGGCTTGGCATGAAGGTTTTCGGGTCTTCGGCGTTGATCCGGCACTCCAGGGCGTGACCGCGGATCACCACGTCTTCCTGGCGGATGGACAGCTTGTTGCCAGCGGCGATGCTGAGCATCTCCTTGACGATGTCGACACCGGTGACCATCTCCGATACCGGGTGCTCTACCTGTACGCGAGTGTTCATCTCGATGAAGTAGAAGCGACCGTTCTCGTAGAGGAACTCGAAGGTGCCGGCGCCACGGTAGCCGATGTCGATGCACGCCTGGACGCAGCGAGCGAAGACTTCCTGGCGGGCGGCCTCGTCGATGCCCGGGGCCGGAGCTTCTTCCAGTACCTTCTGGTGGCGGCGTTGCAGGGAGCAGTCGCGGTCGCCCAGGTGGATGGCGTTGCCCTGGCCGTCGGAAAGGACCTGGACTTCCACGTGGCGTGGGTTGGTCAGGAACTTCTCCAGGTAGACCATCGGGTTGCCGAATGCCGCGCCGGCTTCGGAGCGGGTCAGCTTCGCCGAGGCGATCAGGTCTTCTTCCTTGTGCACCACGCGCATGCCGCGACCACCGCCGCCGCCGGCGGCCTTGATGATCACCGGATAGCCGACTTCACGGCCGATGCGCAGCGCGGTTTCCTCGTCTTCCGGCAGCGGGCCGTCGGAACCTGGAACCGTGGGCACGCCGGCGGCGATCATGGCGTGCTTGGCGGAAACCTTGTCGCCCATCAGGCGGATGGTCTCGGCCTTGGGGCCAATGAAGGAAAAGCCGGAGTTCTCCACCTGTTCGGCAAAGTCGGCGTTTTCCGCCAGGAAGCCGTAGCCAGGGTGGATCGCGGTGGCGCCGGTGACTTCAGCGGCCGCGATGATGGCCGGGATGTGCAGGTAGGACTGCGCGGCTTGCGCCGGGCCGATGCACACGGACTCGTCCGCCAGGCCCAGGTGCATCAGCTCCTTGTCGGCCTTGGAATAGACGGCGACGGTCTTGATCCCCATTTCCTTGCAGGCACGCAGGATCCGCAGGGCGATTTCGCCGCGGTTGGCGATCAGGACTTTTTCCAACTTCGCAGGCTTCATCAAAGACTCTCCGCGGTTCAAACGATGGTGAACAGCGGTTGGTCGTACTCAACCGGCTGGCCGTCTTCGACAAGGATGGATTCGATCACACCGCTGGTTTCAGCTTCGATGTGGTTCATCATCTTCATCGCTTCGACGATGCACAGGGTGTCGCCCTTCTTGACGCTCTGGCCGACTTCGACGAAGGCTGGCGAGGTTGGCGAGGATTTGCGGTAGAAGGTACCGACCATTGGCGAACGGGCTACGGTGCCGTTCAGCGCGGGTGCGGCGGCAGCGGCCGGGGCGGCAGCGGCAGCAGGAGCAGCGGCGGCTGGAGCGGCCACTGGAGCTGCGGCCACTGGAGCCGGAGCGTAGTACTGCTGGGCTGGAGTCTTGCTGTGACGGCTGATGCGTACGGACTCTTCGCCTTCCTTGATCTCCAGTTCGTCAATGCCGGACTCTTCCAGCAGTTCGATCAGCTTCTTGACTTTACGAATATCCATGAATCATCAACTCCCAGGGGTCGGTCAGGGGCGTTTAACGCTTGTTGTTCAAGCAGTTGCCTGTATTTCAAGCTGTTCCAGGGCGGCCTCCAGGGCCAGTCGGTAACCGCTGGCGCCAAGGCCGCAGATCACTCCTACCGCAACGTCTGAAAAGTAGGAGTGATGGCGGAAAGGTTCGCGTTTGTACACGTTGGACAAATGCACTTCGATGAATGGGATGCTCACCGCCAGCAACGCGTCACGTAATGCGACGCTTGTATGTGTAAAAGCCGCTGGATTGATCAGGATGAAATCCACGCCTTCGTCCCGCGCGGCATGGATGCGCTCGATCAGTTCGTACTCGGCATTGCTCTGCAGGTACTGCAGGTGATGCCCGGCGGCACGGGCCCGCTGCTCCAGGTCCTGGTTGATCTGGGCCAGGGTGGTGGCGCCATAGACTCCCGGTTCGCGGGTGCCGAGCAGATTCAGGTTGGGGCCATGCAGAACCAGTAGGGTGGCCATCGATCGTTCCTTGTCAGGGGGGCGGTTGGCAGAACCCGGCGACTATGCCGGAAAGACTTTGTGACTGTCCAGTTCCCGGCAATAGCCAGCACGATGACCGATGTTTGCGCGAAATATGTGACTGGCCTCTGGAATCCGGTCATATGTCCGTCATGAGGCGCTGCTGAAGTGGTTGCTGACTTTTTCGCCGATCTTGGCTTCGCCCGGAGCGTTTTTCCGGCCGATGTGGGGCGGCGGTCCGATCAGGTCGCGGTGGGCCCGGGAGGGAAGCCCCTCGCAGACTTGGCACAGTGGGCGGCAGTTGCCGGCGTGGGTCGGCTCAAACGCGGAAGGCCTGCACTGCCGTGTGCAACTGGTCGCCAAGGTGCAGCAGGTTCTCGCCCTGGGTCCGGCCTTCGCCGATGCGCAGCAGGTTGTCGCCCCCCAGTTGGTGGATGCGCTCGCTGTGGTCGCGGATCTCGCTGACCGCGCCACTTTGCTGGGCCGTGACATCGGCGATCCGCACCGCGGTCTCGGCAATGGTCTGGATCGCCCCGACGATTTCATCCAGCGCGCCATCGGCCGCCTGGGCCTGGCTGGCAGTGGCCTCGGCGTGCTCGACCTGGGCCCGCATGCCCTGTACCGACTGCTGCGCGGCGCTTTGCAGGCCAGCGATCAGCGCCTGGATTTGTGCAGTGGCGCCAGCGGTGCGCTGGGCCAGGGAGCGCACTTCCTCGGCGACCACGGCAAACCCCCGGCCCATCTCGCCGGCCCTGGCGGCTTCGATGGCGGCGTTCAGCGCCAGCAGGTTGGTCTGTTCGGCAATGGAGCGGATCACCGTCAGCACGCCGCCGATGGTGGCCGACTCCTGGGCCAGGTGTTCGATCATCTGCGCATTGCCCTGGACTTCCCCGACAAGGGCATGCAAGCCGGTGAGGCTCAGGCCTATGACTTCCTGCCCCTGCTGGACCGCCAGGCCGGCGCTGCGGCTGGCCTCCGCGGCCTGGCTGGCATCACCGGCCACCTGCTGGATGGTGGCTTCCAGTTCACCCAGCGCATCGCGGATCTGCGCGGTATCGCCAGCCTGGCGTTCGGCGCCACTGTGCAGGCCGCTGCTGAGGTCGGCCAAGGCCCGGCTGCTGCCGGCTACCTGTTCGGCGTTCTGGCGAATGGTATCCACCAGGTCCACCAGGTAGGCCCGCAAGCGGTTCAGCGATGCTTCGATGGCATGCAGTTCGTAGTTGGTCCTGCCCAGCTGGATCGGCTGGCCGAAATCGCCCCCGGCCCAGGTCGACAGGGCCGGGGCGAGATTGGTCAGGACCCGCGCCAGCTTGCGCTGCAGGGTGTCGATCACCAGGGCGATCAACAGGATCAGGCCGATCATCAACCCCTGCATCAGTCGCACTTCGCCCTGGATCTGGCCGTGCTGGGCGCGCACTTCCGGCTCCAGTGCGGCGATCGCTTGCTGCACGGCGGTGATCTTCAGCAAGGTCGCGGCGCTCAGCTCGGCGCGTTTCTTGATCTGCTCGCGGGTGCGCGCCAGCTCGGCGGGATAACGATTGAGCAGACTGTTGAGCTCGCGCTTGAGGCCGATGCCGGCGTCCTCGACGGCGCTTTTCTGGGCGTTCTCCAGGCCCATCATGGCGGCGAAGTCATCGGTGCTCGACTCGCTGCTGGTCGCCACGCCCAGTAAAGGCAGGGCCTCCAGGCGCTCGGCCTGGGCACGGATGCTGTTCAATTCGCGCTCGACGTCGGCTGCCAGTTCGCTGCGCCCAGTGCTGACCAGCTTGTCCCGGGCCAGCGAGAGTTTGCCCAGGTGCTGCGCAGCGGCCAGCAGCAGGGGCAGGTAGGCATTGGCCTCGCCGGTCTTGCCACCGCTCGCGTATTGGCTCAGTTGCTCCAGGCTGGCGCCCAGCTCGCGTTCGGCCTGCAACAACAGGGCCTGGGGATCGCCCGCCAGCTTGCCGGCGGCCAGCAGGTCGGTCTGGCTGAACTCGGCGAGGCTGGCCAGGCTCGGACTCAGGCTGCGTGCCAGTTGGGGCGGCAGTTCGGGCAGGGCACCTTGCAGGGCTTCGATGGCTTGGGTGGCGCTGCTCAGGCGCAAGGCATCGCCGCTGGTCAGGTAGTCCTCGATGTTGCGCGCGGCCTGGTTCTGGAACTGTTGGGACAGGCCCAGGTAGCGCTCCATCAGCAGGTAGGGGCGTTCCAGGGCGCGCTGCGACCACCACAGCGTCGCCCCCAGGGCCACGCACACGGCAACTAATAGAAGGGTGTTGAGATTGGTCAGCAACTTCAGGCGCATCGGGGCTCTACCAACGACTTGAATGGCAAGCGCCTGAATTTATTGCGGTTGTATTACAAGGTTATGACCGAATCGGTGGATTCGGATGAAAAGATGGCACTTTGACTTGATTGCCGGGCGCTCTGCACCCGGTTGCGGCCGCTGTGCTTGGCCCGGTACAGGGCCTCGTCCGCCTGGCTGGCCATCATCAGGCTGTCGGAGTCTTCCTGCATTTGCACCACTCCGGCGCTGAAGGTGCACCACAGGTCCTGGGGTTGGGCCGGGTAATGGATCTCGGCGAAGCGCTGGCGGATTTCGTCCAGCACCTGGCATGCCGCGTCCTGGTCGGTATCGGGCATGACGATGGCGAACTCCTCGCCGCCGTAGCGACCGATGAAGTCGGTCTTGCGCAGGCGCTGCTTGAGGAACAGCGCCAGGCTCTTGATCACCCGGTCGCCCATGGGGTGGCCGTGGCTGTCGTTGACCCGCTTGAAGTGGTCGATGTCCAGCATGGCGAAGCTCAGCGGCTTGTTCTCGCGGCGGGCGCGGAAGCAGCAGTCTTCCAGCAGTTGCAGGATATGGGTGTGGTTGTACAGGCCGGTCAGGCTGTCGCGGACCATTCGCGCCTTGAGGTTGCGCGCCCGGGCCGCGCGGTTGCGCACCGTGGTGATCAGGTGGCGCGGCTTGATGGGCTTGGTGAGGAAGTCGTCGCCGCCCTCGCTCATGGCGTCCAGTTGCTTGTCCAGGTCGTCCTCGGCGGACAGGTAGATGATCGGCACGCTGACGTAGCGGTCGTTGTGGCGGATCACCTTGGCCAGCTCGGTACCGGTGCAGGCCGGCATGTACATGTCGAGGATGATCAGGTCGGGTTGGAAATCCGCCAGCTCGGCCATGGCCTGGATCGGCTCGATCAGGGTGCGGGTGACGATCCCGGCGCTGTTGAGCAGGCGCTCGGTGTGCAGGGCCTGGGCCCGCGAATCGTCGATGATCAGCACTTTGTAGGGCTCGTACTGGGCGACGCAGGTCAGCACCTCGATCTTTTCCAGCAGGCTGGAGGCTTCCAGGGTGCCGGTGAGGAACTCCTGGCCACCGGCGCGCACGGCGGCCAGGCGGGTCGGGGTGTCGGTTTCGTGCAGGCTGAAGAACAGCAGCGGCAGCTTCTGCTCCAGGCCCACCTGGGCTTCGGCGGCCAGGGTCAGGCCCATGCCGGGGCCGCAGAAGTCCACGTCGATGACGATGGCCGCTGGCAGGCGCTCGACCATGGACGAACGAAACGCGGCGATGCTGTCCAGGGGGTGGGCGCTGAGGCCGAAGAACTCCAGCTGCTTGGCCAGGCGTTCGGCCCGGTCGTGATCCTGCAGCATCACGTAGATCGGCTTGCGCAGCGGCGGCAGGAAGGTCTGCTCCAGCTGGTCGCCATGGCGCAAGCCGGTACGCGAGAGGCGCTGCATCAGGCGGTTGAGTTCGGTGATCAGGTGGCTGCTCAGGCGGCCGCGGTTGGCATCCACCGCTTCCAGCGACTGGCTGATGCTGCGGGCCAGCTGGGTGTGCTCGGGTTGCTCGAAGCGTTCGGCGAAACGCAGCAGGCGCAGGTTGGCTTCGCAGAGTTCGGACATGTCGGTGGACGACCACTCGCTGCGCTGCAGCCGCTGCCAGATCTCGAGGATCTGCCGTGCCTGATGAATTACCCGCTGGGCAAAGTGGTGCTTGAGGCGCTCACGGCTGGGGTCTTCTGGCTCGGTCATATCCTGACTACTAGTTAGGGTGCATGCTGAGATCGACTGGTGGCTCTATGCTAGCACCACTTTTGTCTCACATGAGTGTCGTACGTCAATAATGTGCTAGGCGACTCGGCCGGGTTCGCCAGCGATTGCTCGCATAGGCTGCGGACTGTGCTTCATTTATAGTGGTCGCCCGATACGCAATCGTTGTGCGGCGCGCGTTTGCCTGAAGATTTATCCCGCCAGGGCGAGGCACGATGGAGCAGGGTTGTGGTCGAATCGATGATGAACCCAAGTGATTGAAAGGATATAGCCATGCTGGATTGGAAGAACCGCGCAGACAGCGCGCCGGAACGGGCCGCCCAACCCAAGTCGGCGACTCGCAGCTACTTCGGTAGCCTGCTGTTCAGTCGCGCCCTGGCGACCTTGCTGGGCCTGTACCTGCTGGTCACCGGTGCCCTGGGCTGGTACTGGAGCCAGGAACCGGCGCTGTTCCCGGTCCAGCAGAACGCCCAGCTGGCCGCCGAGAAGGAAGGCCGGCAGATGGTGGTGGGCTACACCACCGTGGAAACCCTCAAGACCGTGGTCGGCACCCTGCTCGACAAGCCGGGCGGCTATATCTCCAATGATCGCTTTCCACCGGGCATCTGGCTGGACAACATGCCCAGCTGGGAATATGGGGTCCTGGTCCAGGTCCGCGACCTGACCCGCGCCCTGCGCAAGGATTTCGCCCGGTCCCAGTCGCAGTCCGCCGAGGACGCCGACCTGGCCAAGGCCGAGCCACGCTTCAACTTCGACAACAAGAGCTGGATCCTGCCCTCCAGCGAGTCGGAATACCTGGAAGGCATCAATTCCCTGAGCCGCTACCAGGCGCGGCTGTCGGACCCGAACCAGAAGACCGCGCAGTTCTATGCCCGGGCCGACAACCTCAACAACTGGCTGGGTGACGTGGGCACCCGCCTGGGTTCGCTGTCCCAGCGGCTGTCGGCCAGCGTCGGCCGGGTCAAGCTCAACACCGCGCTGAAGACCGAAGTCCCGGCTCCGGGTCAGGTTCCGCAGGTGGGCGAGGAAATCGAAGAAACCCCATGGATGCAGATCGACAACGTGTTCTACGAGGCGCGTGGCCAGGCCTGGGCGCTGTCGCACCTGCTGCGCGCGATCGAAGTGGACTTCGCCGATGTGCTGGCCAAGAAGAACGCTACCGTCAGCGTGCGCCAGATCATCCGCGAACTGGAGGCCTCCCAGGAGACTGTCTGGAGCCCGATGATCCTCAACGGTAACGGCTTCGGCGTGCTGGCCAACCACTCCCTGGTCATGGCCAACTACATTTCCCGCGCCAACGCTGCAGTCATCGACTTGCGCCAACTGCTCAACCAGGGCTGATCCATGGTCGCGACCACCAATGAGGCGGCCCACCGCGCCGCCTCCGATGCCGAACAGATCGCCTGGGTCGATGGCGAGGACCAGCTGCTGGGGGCCATGGCCCGTTCGGAGCTGCGCGAGCGGGGCCTGATCGGCCGTGGGACCTACATCATGCTGTTCAACTCCGCCGGTGAGCTATGCGTGCACCGGCGCACCCTGAGCAAGGCCATCTATCCGGGTTACTGGGATGTCGCCGCCGGTGGCATGGTCCTCGCCACTGAGAGCTATGCCGAGTCGGCGGCCCGTGAACTGGAAGAGGAACTGGGGGTGAGCGGGGTCGAGCTGGTCGCCCACGACCACTTCTTCTTCGAGGACACCGACAACCGCCTGTGGTGCTCGGCTTTCTCCGCCGTATGGGACGGACCGCTGCGTTTGCAGCCCGAGGAAGTGCTGGAGGCACGCTTCCTGCCCCTGGACCAGGTGCTGCGGGAAATCCACGAGAAGCCCTATTGCCCGGACTCCCTGGCCGCCTTGCAGCGCTATCTGGCGCGACGTCGTTAAAGTTGCATAAATTGACGCCGATTGGCTCTTAGCAAGTCGGCTTTTTGCCGTTACACTGCGCGCCTTTTCAAGCTGAGCCAGCGCTTTCCTCGCAAGGGACCTGGCCCAGTAGCGCTGCCCCTGCCTGAGTGGGGCTTCGCGGTCGGCGACACCGCCATGTGCCCCGACCAGTCTTTGTCCTCCCAAGAGGATTGCCGGTGGCCAAAAAAGCCGCATCCTTCGCCGCCCTTGGCGGCCTGGTGTTTTCCACCGACGCAGGTCGACATTGCCCGGACTGTAGCCAGCCGGTGGCCGCCTGTATCTGCAAACAAAGCGTGATTCCAGCCGGCGACGGCATTGCTCGCGTGCGTCGCGAAAGCAAGGGTCGTGGTGGCAAGACGGTGACCACCATCACCGGCGTGCCCCTGGCCCAGGACGCACTCAAGGAACTGGCCGCGGCGTTGAAGAAGCGCTGTGGTACCGGTGGCGCCTTGAAAGAGGGCGTGATCGAGATCCAGGGCGACCACGTCGAGCTACTCTTGGCGGAACTGGTCAAGCGCGGTTTCACGGCGAAGAAGTCCGGCGGCTAGCAGCCTCTGTGAAAACCACCTCTGACTGGACGCTGTCCTGATTGGCTCGGGATGCCGGCGTCGTCTCCATGGTTTTCACAGAGCCTGTTCATGAACGGTTTCTAAACTCGGCCCTGCAGGCGTGGTCTATTGCGCGTGCAGGCTAATCGTCATTTTCATTCTTTAGACTGCGTCGGCCCTGGATCGGGGCGGCGCTCTATGACTTCTTTATAGGGGACTTCGATGTCCGTACGACGCACACGTAAAGACGATGGCAGCCAATGGACAGTTGCGGACAGCCGCAGTGTTTATGGGATTCGCCATTGGGGGGCCGGATATTTCGCGATCAATGACGCCGGTCGCGTCGAAGTTCGCCCCAACGGTCCGGGCAGCTTGCCCATCGATCTGTTCGAACAGGTCGCGCAGCTGCGCAAGAGTGGCTTGTCCCTGCCCTTGCTGGTGCGTTTCCCGGATATCCTCCAGGATCGCGTGCGCCAGCTCACCGGCGCCTTCGATGCCAACATCGCGCGCCTGGAATACCAGAGCAAGTACACCGCCCTGTACCCGATCAAGGTCAACCAGCAGGAAGCGGTGATCGAGAACATCATCGCCACCCAGAACGTCTCCATCGGCCTGGAAGCCGGCTCCAAGCCCGAGCTGCTGGCGGTCCTGGCCCTGGCACCCAAGGGCGGCACCATCGTCTGCAACGGCTACAAGGACCGCGAGTTCATCCGCCTGGCGCTGATGGGCCAGAAACTGGGCCACAACGTGTTCATCGTCATCGAGAAAGAGTCCGAAGTGGGCCTGGTGATCGAGGAAGCGGCGTCGCTCAAGGTCAAGCCGCAGGTCGGCCTGCGGGTACGCCTGTCGTCCCTGGCCTCGAGCAAGTGGGCCGACACCGGTGGCGAGAAATCCAAGTTCGGCCTGTCGGCGGCGCAACTGCTGGCGGTAGTGGAGCGCTTCCGCGATGCGGGCCTGGACCAGGGCATCCGCCTGCTGCACTTCCACATGGGGTCGCAGATCGCCAACCTGGCCGACTACCAGCACGGCTTCAAGGAAGCCATCCGCTACTACGGCGAGTTGCGCAACCTCGGCTTGCCGGTGGACCACATCGACGTCGGCGGCGGCCTGGGCGTGGACTACGACGGTACCCATTCGCGCAACGCCAGTTCGATCAACTACGACATGGACGACTACGCCGGCGTGGTGGTGGGCATGCTCAAGGAGTTCTGCGACGCGCAGAGCCTGCCGCATCCGAACATCTTCTCCGAGAGCGGTCGTTCCCTGACCGCGCACCACGCCATGCTGGTGGTGCAGGTGACCGACGTCGAGAAGCACAACGACGACGTGCCGGTCATCGAGAACAAGGACGAGCTGCCGGAAACCGTGCAGTGGCTGGTGGACCTGCTGGGCCCGACCGACATCGAGATGGTCACCGAGACCTACTGGCGTGCCACCCACTACATGAGCGACGTGGCCGCGCAATACGCCGATGGCAAGCTGACCCTGGCCGAGAAAGCCCTGGCCGAGCAGTGCTACTTCGCCGTGTGCCGGCGCCTGCATAATTCGCTCAAGGCCCGCCAGCGCTCTCATCGCCAGGTGCTGGACGAGCTCAACGACAAGCTTGCCGACAAGTACATCTGCAACTTCTCGGTGTTCCAGAGCCTGCCGGACACCTGGGCCATCGGCCAGGTGCTGCCGATCCTGCCGCTGCACCGTCTGGACGAAGAACCGCTGCGCCGCGCGGTGCTGCAAGACCTGACCTGCGACTCCGATGGCAAGATCAAGCAGTACGTCGACGAGCAGAGCATCGAGACCAGCCTGCCGGTGCATTCGGTCAACGAGGGCGAGGACTACCTGCTGGGGATCTTCCTGGTGGGCGCCTACCAAGAAATCCTCGGTGACATGCACAACCTGTTCGGCGACACCGACTCGGTGAACATCTACCAGCGGGCCAACGGCAGCGTGTACCACGCCGGCATCGAGACCCACGACACCATCGAGGACATGCTGCGCTACGTGCACCTGTCGCCCGAAGAGCTGATGACCCACTACCGCGACAAGGTGGCCAGCGCCAGGATCAGCGCCGCCGAGCGCACCCAGTTCCTGGACGCCCTGCGCCTGGGCTTGACCCGCTCGTCCTACCTGTCGTCCTGACGCTTCGGGCACCCCTGGCGGTGCCTGCGGGCCAAGGCCAAACGCCGTTTCCCCAGTGGGGGAAACGGCGTTTTTTCATTTCCGGCACAAGCTGTGCTCAATGGGCCCTGGCGAACCAGCCACCGCTGCGCTCCAGGCGCCAGGCGAAGACACCCAGGGTCAGGCTGCGCAATAGCATGAACAGCAGGAAGCTCAGCCACAGGCCGTGATTGCCCAGGCCCTGCAAGGCCCAGGCGCAAGGCAGCAGCAGGAGCACGGTGAGCAGCATGCCGTTGCGCATTTCCCGGGCCCGGGTCGCACCGATGAACAGCCCGTCCAGCAGGTAGCTCCAGACCGCGATCAGCGGCAGTACGGCAAGGTAGGGCAGGTAGGTGAAGGCCGTCTGGCGCACGTCGGCAATGTCGGTCTGCATCTCGATGAACAGATGCCCGGCCAAGAGGAACAACACCGTGAAGCCCAGGCTCGCCAGCAGTGACCAGCCTCCGGCGACCACCAGCGAGCGGCGCAGGGCCCGATGGTCGCGCGCACCGATGGCGTGGCCGCACAGGGCCTCCACCGCATGGGCCAGGCCATCCAGGGCATGGGCCGTAAGCAGCAGGCCATTGAGCAGCAGGGCATTGGCCGCCACCGTGGCGTCCCCCAGGCGGGCGCCTTGCACGGTGATCAGGAAGAACACCGACTGCAGGGCCAGGCTGCGGATGAAGATGTCGCGGTTGACCGCCAGCAGCGGGCGCCAGTTCTGCCAGCGGCGCAGGGCCGCCCAGGCGATCTGCCCCGGATAGGCTCGCAGGGCCGGGCGGGTCATGGCCAGGCCCACCAGCGCCCCGGTCCATTCGGCGAGCACCGAGGCCCGGGCCGAACCCACCACGCCCCATTCCAGGCCAAGGACGAACCACAGGTTCAGGGCGATGTTCACCAGGTTGGTGCTGAGCAGGATGGCCAGCGGTGCCCGGGCGTTCTGGGTGCCGAGGAACCAGCCCACCAGGGCGAAGCTGGCCAGGGCCGCGGGCAGGCCCAGCAGGCGCGTATGGAAGAAGGCCCGGGTCATCTGGTCCAGGTCCGCCGAGGGTTGCATCAGGTGCAGGGCGGCACCGCTGAGGGGCACGCCGATGATTCCCAGCAGCAGGGCCAGGCCCAGCGCCAGCAACAAGCCCTGGAGCAGGATCTGCCGTAGCGCCGCGCCGTCGCAGCGACCGGCGGCCTGGGCGGCGAACCCGGTGGAGCCCATGCGCAAGAAGCCCATGGCCCAGGCGAGGAAGGTATAGAGGCTGGCGCCCACGGCCACTGCGCCCAGTTGATGGGCGTGGGGCAGGTGGCCCACCACGGTGCTGTCCACCAGGGCCACCAGGGGTACGGAAATGTTCGACAGGATCATCGGCGCGGCCAGGGCCCAGACGCGACGATGGGTGGGGTGATGACGCCAATCGGTGATCAGGGGGGACATGCGGGCTCCTTGCGTGAGCCGGCATTGTAGCCGCGCAGCCTGTTGGCGCCGAGGCCCGGCACCGCCGGGGTCAATGGATGATCCAGCTCAGCAGCCAGAGGCCGAGCACCAGCCAGATGATGCCCAGCAGGATCGAGGCGCGCATGAAGGCGCGGATCGCCCAGTAGAGGAACATCAGGCCGATGATCAGGCCGATGATGCTGACGATCGAGGTGTCCATGCCCAGCGCCCGGGCCAGGCCATCGACGAAGTTGCCGCCGGCATGGGTCAAGGTATTGAACAACCCGCCCAGCAGATCGACGATGAAGCGGATGGCCGAGCCGATGGCCTGGCCGAGCCATTCGAAGAAGCTTTCTACCTGCATGTGCATTTCCTGATCAGAGAGGGGCGCGTCAGCCGAGCTCATGCTTGGGCCGCCAACGCTGGCGGTGAGTTCCCCATCAGCATAGAAGCTGGCCGGTGGTGCGCATTCTGGAGCAGCACGCGGGCGGGTGAAAGCGCTCTTGCGTCCGCTGCCCAACCCCCGGAAGCTATAGGCCTTCAGGAGACCCCGATGAACCTAGAGCAACTCACCCAACGCCTGCATGCCATTCGCGACCACAACGACTGGCGGCCATTCCACAGCCCGAAGAACCTGGCCATGGCCGCCAGCGTCGAGATGGCTGAACTGGTGGAGATCTTCCAGTGGCTGACCGAGGACCAGTCGCGCCAGTTGCCGGCGGACAAGCTGGCCCATGCCGGGCAGGAAGTCGGCGATATCGTCCTCTACCTGCTGCTGTTGTGCAGCGAACTGGGGCTGGACATGGACCAGGTGGTGCGCAGCAAGCTGGCGGACAGCGAACGGCGGTTCTGTTCATGAGCGATCGGCACTTCGACCAGCTGGCCACACGCTTCGCCGAGAAGATCTATGGTGGCGCCAAGGGCGCGATCCGCCTGGCGGTGCTCCAGGCGGACCTCAAGGAAGCCTTGCCTGAGCGGCCGTTGCGGGTACTGGATATCGGCGCCGGCCTGGGCCACATGTCCCTGTGGCTGGCCCAGCACGGGCACCAGGTGACCCTGGCCGAGCCGGCCGCACCGATGCTCGCAGGGGCCCGTCAGCGGTTCGCCGAGGCCGGCCAGCAGGCCACCTTCATCCAGGCGCCCTGGCAGGACCTGCTGGGGCAACTGACCGAGTCCTACGACCTGGTGCTGTGCCATGCGGTGCTGGAGTGGCTGGCCGAACCCCATTCGATCCTGCCGGTGCTGCACCAGCTGACCGCCGCCGATGGCTGGCTGTCCCTGGCGTTCTACAACCGCGACGCGCTGGTCTATCGCAACCTGCTCAAGGGGCATTTTCGCAAGTTGCGCAAGAACGACATGGCGGGAGAGAAACAGAGCCTGACCCCGCAACAACCGCTTGATCCTCGCGAGCTGGCGGCGCAACTTGATGGCAAGTGGCGAGTCGAAACCCAAAGCGGGGTGCGGGTATTTCACGACTATATGCCCGTGGAGTTCCAGTCCCGTGCCGAGCTGACGGATCTGCTGGAGATGGAGCTGGCTCATCGCCGACACCCAAGTTTCGCCGGGCTTGGACGTTATCTGCATTGGCTGTGCCGGCCGGTTTGACGGAGTACTCGATGAAACGCCGCCTGGGTCTGTTGTTTTTGTGTTCGGCCCTTGCCGCCTGCCAAGGCAGCAATCCCTATGTCGCCAGTTCCAGGCCGCTGCCACCGGCGCCACCGCAGGCGGCCACGACCTTCGACCGCAGCGCCTATCCGGCGGCGCCCCGGGACTACGGACGCTACCGTAGCTGGGCCTGGCTCAACGGCCGCCTGCCCAATGGTTCGGCCTGGGCCGATTCGGCGCAGGTCGCCGAGGCGGTCAGTGGCGCCCTGGACCAGCGAGGCCTGCGCCCATTGCAGGACAACCGTCCGGCCGACCTGTGGGTCAGCGCCGACCTGCGCCTGGAAAAACGCCTGCGCCAGGTCCAGGAGGACTACGGCTATGGCGGTTATGGCGGCTACGATCGCTATGATCGTTATCACCGCTACGGACCGGGCTACGGCATGTATGGCAGCGTACCGGTGGTGCGTACCTACGAAGTGGAAGTGGTGGTGGTCAGGGTCGACTTGTACGACGCCGGCAATGGCCAGCCGGTATGGAGCGCCAGTGCCGAGACCAGCAGCAAAGGCACCTTGGGCGAGCGCGCCGATGCACTGCGCGAAGCGGTGCAGAAGGCCATGGCGGCCTATCCTCCGAGCTAGGCCGGTGTCCTGACTTCAAGCGGAGAAACGACATGTCCCATCGCATCGCATTACTGGCCTGTGCCGCCTTGCTCAGCGCCTGTGCCGCCAACCAGGTGAACCATGACTTCGACGCCAGCAGGGATTTTGGCGCCTATCGCAGTTGGAGCTGGAAGGAACCCGCGCTGCAGTACCGTCCCGATGATCCGCGGATCAGGAGCGATCTCACCGAGCAGCGCATCCGCCAGGCGGTGGCCGAGCAACTGGACCAGCGCGGCCTGCGTCCGGCTCGTGGGGGCGCCCGGGCTGACCTGGATGTCCAGGCCTACCTGATCGTCGAGGATCGCCAGCAGCAGGTCACCACCAACTACGGCGGCGGATGGGGCGGCCCGTGGAATGGCTACTGGGGCGGACCTGTGTACAACGAGACCCGCAACATCACCTACAAGGTGGCGACCATCCAGGTCGACCTGCTCGATGGCAAGGACGGCAAGCTGGTATGGCGCGGCAGCGACGAGCAGTTGCTCAGCAGCTCGCCCAATCCCGCCGACCGGGCCTCGGCAGTGCGTGCCACGGTGACGCGCATCCTGCAGAACTACCCACCCCGCTAGACCCAGGGCGCCCTGGCGCCGATCCGGGCGCCGGGGCGCTGCGCCGTCAGTCCGCCGGGCTGGCACCTTGCCAGCGCTGGCGGCGGAGCTTGACTACACTGCTTGGCATCGATGGAGGCAGCCCCTGGGCTGAATGTCGGTAAAGGAGTGCCTCGATGTCTCCCCTCAAGCGGTTTTCCGGTCCTGCCCGCCAGCGTGGCGCCATCGGCCTGATGGCGGCGGTCACGTTCGGCCTGGCGTTGGTGTTCATGCTGCTGGTGGTCGATAGCGGCCGGTTGTACCTGGAGCAACGCAAGCTGCAACGGGTCGCCGATAACGCGGCACTGGAGGCGGTCAGCCGCGGAGGCACTTGCCAGGCCGGCCTGACGGCGGCCGCCTATGCCAACCAGAACGCCACCCGCAACGGCTTCACTCCCGCCACCGGCAGTACCCTGGCCGCTACCTGCGGCACCCTGGTCACCGGCGCCAATGGCCTGCGCAGTTTCACCGTCGATCCCACGCAGGCGGTGGCGGTACGGGTGATCGTCAGCAACACCGTGCCCATCAGCGTGGCTGGAGGAATCGCCGCGCTGTTCACTCCGGGCCCGGTCAATCTCACCACCCAGCTCAGTGCCACGGCAGTGGCCGCGGCACCGATGCCACCGGTGGCGCAGTTGAGCATCCGCAGTACCCTGGGCACGGTCAGCACCGCGCAGTCGAGCATTCTCAATCCACTGGTGGGCGGCTTGCTGGGCGGCAGCCTGAACCTCACGGCCGTGGGCTGGAACGGCTTGCTCAATACCAACATCAACCTTTTGAGCTTCCTCGACCAGCTGGCGATCAATCTCAATGTGGCGGCAGGCAACTACACCCAGTTGCTCAATACCACCACCACCCTGACCAAGCTGATCCAGGCGGCGATCACCGTGGTCCAGGCCAACGGCGCCACGGCCGACATCCTCACCGCCCTGGGCAACCTGCAGATCGCCGCGCTCAACGCCGCGCCGCTGAAGCTGGGGGATATCCTCAAGCTGCAGACCGGCCTGCCGAGCACGGCGCTCAATGCCAGTGTGCAGCTGTTCCAGCTGCTGCAGGCCTTTATCCAGCTATCCAACAGCAACAGCGCGGTGGCCGCGACAGTGCCGATCAACGTCCTGGGGCTGGCCAACATCACCGTGCAGACCAAGGTCATCGAACCCCCGCAACTGTCGGCTGTCGGTAATCCGGCCCTGGCCAAGGCCGACCCCACCGGACCCAACCGGATCTACGTCCGTACCGCCCAAGTGCGGACCCTGATACGGGCCAATCTGTCGCTGCCGCTGGTCTCGGGCTTGAGTGCCGCGGTGGGTAACCTGGTGGCGCCGCTGACGCCGGTACTCAACGGCCTGTTGAGCCTGAACCTGGTGCAGACGCTGGGCTCGGCCCTGTGCCTGCTGGGGGCGGGATGCCAGCAGTTGTATCCCGACCTGGCGCCGTCATCGGAGATCGACCTGAGCCTGGATGCCGGTGGGGCGGTCGCCTATGTCACCGACTACAGCTGTCCGGTCAACGGCAACAGCGGGACCAAGAGCTTGAGCGTGCACACCACCAGCTCCCTGGCCGACCTCAAGGTCGGCAAGATAGATCCCAGCAATGCCTTTTCTTCTTCCGCCGAGCCCACGGTGACACCGCTGCCCCTGGTGGACCTGGGCATCCGCACCTGTTATCAGCTGCTGGTGCTGCCGGGGTATTGCGATCCGGTGGTGCACTATGCCGGCGGCGGGATCGCGATCATGGTCGACTCCCAAGTGGGGCGGACCGACCAGGACCTGGTGTACTCCAGCTCGGCCTCGCCCTATCCGGTGCCGCCCAACGTCAACCAGCCCCCGAGCTACCAGACGGCGGCGCCCACCAGCAACGTGGTCGGCAGCCTGGCCGGGACCCTGGCAGGCATCAACCTGGTGGTCTACAAACCGGTCAATGGTAATCCGCTGGGATCCATAGTCACGGGGTTGGCGTCGGCCATCAGTGGCGTCACCAACCTGCTGACGCCAGTGATCACCGGGCTCCTGGGCCCACTGCTCGACCCCTTGCTGAACAACCTGTTGTCGGGACTGGGGGTCAACCTCATGGATGTCGAGGTCGGCGCCAACCTGACCTGTGGCCAGACCGGCAAGGCCTACCTGGTGATCTGATCGGCCGGGACTATCGGCAGCTCGATGCAGAAGCGCGCGCCGTCCGGGCCGTTGGTCACGCTCAGGCGTCCGCCCATGTTCTCGATGATCCCGTAGCTCACCGACAAGCCCAGCCCGGTGCCCACGCCCACCGGCTTGGTGGTGAAGAAGGGTTCGAAGATCCGCTCCAGCAAGCGCGGGTCGATGCCGCCGCCGTTGTCCTCGACCCACAACCGCACCCACTGCTCGTCGCGCTGGCCATGCACCGAGATCCACGGCTTGAAGTCGCCCTGGGCCTGGCGCTTGGCCAGCAGCGCGTCCCGGGCGTTGACCAAGAGGTTGATCAGCACCTGCTCCAGCTGGTCGACGAACCCCATGACCTGGACCGCGAAACCCAGCTCGCTGATCCGCAGCTCCAGGCCCTTGCCGCGCATGCCTTCGGCCAGCAGCGACAGCGTGCCTTCGATGGCCTGGGACGGGTTGAAGGGCTGTTGTTCCACCTCCGAGCGCCGGCCGAACACCCGCATGTGATCCACCACCCGCGCCGCGCGCTGGACCTGGGCGTCGATGCGGTTGAGCTTGTCGGTCAGGTAGTCGATTTGCACGTCGCCGTTACCCAGGCGCTTGAGCACGTTGACGATGGCCATGCGCATCACGTTCAGCGGCTGGTTGATCTCATGGGCGAGGCCGGTGGCCATTTCGCCGAGGGTGGCCATCTTCGCGCTTTGCGTCAGTTGCTGTTGCGAGCGCCGGACCTCGGTGTTGTCGCGGCCCACGGCCTGGATCTCCAGCAACTGGCCCTGGTCGTCGAACACCCCGCGATCGGACCACACCCACCAGGCATGCTCGCGGCCTGGCAACTGCAAGTTGATCTCGGCGGTACTCACGGGGTATTCCGGGCTCAACAGCCTGATCCGACGCTCGAAGCCCTCGCGCTGCTCGGTGGACAGCCACTGCCCCAGGTTGTTGCCCGGCAGGTCCTGGGCGGCGCATTCCAGGTAGGCCGCCAGGGGCCGGTTGCCGAAGGTCAGGGTCAGGTCGGGGCGGTAGCGGCAGATCATCGCCGGCGAGTCCTCCACCAGGATCCGGTAGCGCTCCTCGCTCTGGCGGACCTGCTCGGCGGCCAGGGTCGCCTCGGTAACGTCCAGCCACAGGCCCACGGCTTCCACCGGCAGGCCCAGGTCGTCGCGCAGCAGCCGGGCCTCGTCCAGCACCCAATGATAGGTGCCCCGATTGTCTTGCAGGCGGTAGCGGGCATGCACGTTGCCTTCACGCAGCAACTGCCGGCAGCGCTGGAAGTACAGGTCGCGGTCTTCGGGGTGGACCCGTTCCACCAGCTTGCCGTCGTTGCAGTCCTCCAGGCCCCAGCCCAGCAATGGTTGCAGGCTGGCGCTGAAGAAGCTGGGTTGCAGCGCGCCTTCGACATAACGCTGGACGTAGATCACCGCCGGCGAGCTGGCGATCAGGTTGTCCAGCCGGGCGTGGGCCGCCGCGGCCTGTTGCTGCTGGTTCTTGATGTCGCTGATGTCCAGCATGAAACCCACCAGCCGCTGGTTCTCTCCCCGACCCAGGACCTGGCCCTGGAGGCGATACCAGAGTGGCGCGCCGGCGGGATCGCCATGGTGCAGGCGTACGCTGAGCAGCAATGGCTTGCCCAGCTGCAACGCTTGCAGGCGGCTGCTCAGTTCGGCGCGATCGGCCGGGTGGAACAGCTCCAGCCAGGCCTCGAGGCCCAGGCGGCCATGGTCCTCGGCCAGGTGCAGGCTGGCGGCCAGTTGGCTGGCCAGTTGCACTTCGGCGGTGGCCGGGAACAGTTCCCACCAGCCGGCACCCAGCAACCCCTGCAGGGCATCCAGGCGCTCCATCTGCAAATGATGGCGGTGTTCGCGCAGGCGCCCGAGCAGTGGTCCGGCCAGGGCCGCGGTGAGCATCAGCCAGTCGCGCTCGAGCAACTCCGGCGCCTGGCGCTGGACCGCATAGCCGCCGCACAGCAGCCACGCGGCTACGCCATGGTCATCGCGGTAGGGCACCAGCCAGCCTTCGCGGTGGGCGAAGATGCCTTGCAGGCGCGGGTGTTCGTTCAGCCCCTGGACCTGGTTCAGGCGCAGGGGCGTGTTGCCGCTCAGGCTGTCCAGGCCGCTGCCCAGGGGCTGGCCGTCCTGCCACAGGCGCGGGGCGTCGTGGGCGTGGTAGCAACTGTGGAGCACCCAGCCTTGTTCCTGCTCGTCCAGCAAGGCCAGGCCCAGGCAGGGGATACGCCAGGCATGGGCCAGGTCGGCGAGCAGGTCGTGCAGTACTTCCGGCAGGCGCACCAGGCTGCATTGGCGGATCTGTTCACTGCTCTGGGCGGCGAAGATCTGGCTGCGCTCGCGGCACAGGGCCTGTTGGCGTTGCTGCATCAGGTCGCCGATGTCCAGTAATTGCAGATGCCAGTTTGCGCCTTGCTGCTGGACCCAGCCACGCAGGTACAGGACCTGGCCGGCGAGCCCGCGAAATTGCAAGTCCAGTACCTGGCCGCTCCAGTCGGCGGGACCGCCTTCGAGGGCCTGGGTGCTGGCGGGCACCACGTAGTCGACCAGTCGGAGCGGGTCGGCCCCGGGCGGCAGCTGTGCCAGGGCATGGCGCAAAGGCCCGGCGATGCTGAGCACCCTTGCTGACGCATCGAGGACCAGCAGCAAGCCGCTGTTCTGGGTGGGGGGCTCTGGCGCAAGGTCGCTGGCCGCTGGCGGGCGGCCGAGGAAACGCCCGAAAAGCTTGTCGCCAGGACTCAAAATTGCAGGCTCGATGTGACGGACAGGCTGCTGGGCAGGCTGGGCACCGGGCCGATCAGCGGCAGTACTACCTGGGGCATTACCTGGTTCAGCTTGCTGATGGGATAGTTCACGCTGACAGTCAGTACGCCGCCGCTGTAGGTCGCGCTGTAGTCGTTGGCGCCGAAGTTGAAGGCCGACGGAATCCACCCGGTCTGGGCCTGTATCACGCCGAGGGCAAGGTTTTGCACCGTGGTGGCGTAGTTGGGGGTGTTGGGGTCGACCTTGACGGCCTGGCGCAGGGCCTCGGCGGTGGCCTGGTGGAAGGATTGCATCATCAACAGCGGCACGCTGTAGCTGACCAGGCCGTAGAACACCGCGAAAAAAATCACGAAAACCGCCGCGAACTCGATTGCCGCAGCGCCTTTTTGTTTTCTAGGGAGGCCCGGTTTCATGAGTGCGTCTACCCTGACAACCACTATGTCCATTGAGCATAGGATCAAACCGCCGAAAGGGACTGTTCTGGCCGATGCATTTCTTGGTTTTGTGGAGCTGGTTGGCACTCTGTGCGTTGCAGGACCTGCGCCAACGGCGGATCGCCAATATCCTGACCCTGGGTGCTGCGCTGCTGGCGGCGCTGTACCTGGCGTGGGCCGGCAGCACCTGGCTGGGAGCACCGCTCGCCGAAGGGGGCTGGGCCCTGGTGGTGGCCCTGGCGCTGACCTTGCCCGGTTATGCCGTGGGCAAGATGGGGGCGGCGGATGTGAAACTCATGGCGGCCCTGGGCCTGGCCTCCGATCTCCAGCATTTGCTGGGCGCGTTCATCGGCGCCGGGCTATGCAGCGGGCTCTGGTGGTTGTCTGTCCGGCTTTGCAGGTTGGCCAGACAGGCACTTGGCCTACCTGTCCGGGAGGAACCTGCACGGCCGTCAAAAAAATATCCCTTCGCGCCTTTTGTCCTGGCTGGAATGGTCTTAACTGTGATGGTGGTCCATTAGTCGCCGGGCCGTTTAACGCTATGTACATAGTCGGAAAGTAGGTCTAGGTTCTAGTTCAGCGGCCTGGATCATGCGAGGCACACAGGAGTGGCCGGCCGGTGCCGGGCCCGCACGGAGTCACACGTGAACAAGCTCACTTCACAGATGAAAGTGCTGGTGGTGGACGATCAACCCCTGATCGTCGAGGAACTCTGCGAGTTCCTGGAAGGCAGCGGCTATCGCTGCGTGCCTTGCCAGTCCAGTCGGGATGCGGTGGACAGCTTCGCCAGGGATCCGGAGATCGCCCTGGTGCTGTTCGACCTGCACATGCCCGACCTGGACGGCATCGAACTGGTGCAGGAACTGCAACGCATCGCCGGCAAGCACCGGGTGTTCGAGGCCATCATGCTCACTGGCCAATCCGACAAGCAGGATGTGATCAAGGCCCTGCGGGTAGGGGTGGCCGACTATTACCAGAAACCCATCGACCTGGCGGAGCTGCTCGAGGGCTTGCGGCGCCAGGAGGCCGCCTTGCAGGAGCGACAGAACAACCTGCACCTGGGGCAGCTGAACCAGAAGCTGCAGTTTCTTTCGGAGTCCATCGACGACCTCTACCAGGACCTGGACAAGGTCCGTCGCAGCCCCGCCGACCCTGGAACCCAAGGTGAGCCAGGGGCCGATGCCGATGCCGTCGAGATTCCGACGATCTTCCACCAGCTCTCGCCCCGCCAGCTGGACGTGGCCCGCCTGGTGGGCAAGGGCCAGACCAACTACCAGATCGCCTGCGAGCTGGGTATCACCGAGAACACCGTCAAGCTCTACGTTTCCCAGGTCTTGCGCCTGACCCACATGCACAACCGCACGCAATTGGCCCTTGCCCTGTCGCCGAGCAATTCGGGGCTGCGCCAGCGCGTCACCGAGCACTGATCGCCTGGCGCCTGTGCGGCGCCAGGCGATGCCTTGCCAGCTACTTGGTATCGATCTTCCCGCCGGCATCCGGATCGTAGAAGTCCGGGATTTCGTACTGGTATTTCTTCAGCCAGCGTTGCAGCGCCAGTTCCTGTTCGCGGGCGGTGGCGGCCTGTGGCTGTGGCGAGGCCTCCAGGTTACGGCTTTGCAGCAACAGCCAGCCTTCGGTTTCCTGCTGCTGGGGCGAGGCCGGGCCGGGGTCGATGGCCTGGGCCGCCAGGGGCAGGACCAGTAGCACGGGACAGCAGAGCATGGACAGTTTCATCTTCAGCGCTCCTTGGCGGATGTGGCGTCGGGTTGCAGGCTGGCCGCGCCACTGGCCACCTGGGTCACCTTGGCGACAGGTTTTCCGGAGGTCTTGAGTTCTTCGGCGCGGGCCTGGGCCTGGGCGAACTGCTGTGGGTTCAGGCGAGCGCGGCTGACCACTTGCGAGGCCTGCTGCCAGTTGTCCTGGTAGAGCAACAGGGTCACCAGGTTGATGGCCGCCAAGGGATCGGACTGCTGGAGCTCGATGGCGGTCAGGAACTCGAAGCGGGCGTCCTCGAGCCGCAGCTGATTGAGGTAGACCACCCCCAGGTCGTTGCGGATCTTCTCGTTGGTCGGCGCCAGGCTGGCAGCCCGTTGCAGGTGGGCCTGGGCCTGGCCGTTATCGCCCCGGGCGGCGGCCAGCTGGCCCAGGCCGTGTTCGCCTTCGGCCGCCAGGCATGACCCCAGCAGGCTGCGATACAGCGGCTCGGCTTCGCTGCGGCCCAGCAAACGATAGACCCGGGCCTTGCGCACCCGGACCTCGGCCAGGTTGTCCGGCAGGCTCTGCAGGTTGGCCAGGCTGGCATACAGCTTGCCGTCGTTGGCCATGTCGTCGGCCAGGTTCACCGTCAGCTCCTGTTCGGAACTGAGCTTGGCGCAACTGCTGGAACCGGTCAGGGCCGCCCAGGGCGCCGGGCCGTGGCTGGCGCAACCGCCGAGCAGTGCCAGGCAGGTGATGGCGATCAGTGGTTTCATCAGGTTTCCTCTAGGATGCGAAGGCCCGGGCGATGGCGGTGAAGCCCGGCCCGGCCAGGACGATCAACAGGGCGGGGAAGAGGAACAGCATCATCACCACCGACATTTTGGCCGACATTTTCGAGATGTATTCCTGCAAGCGAGTCAGGCGCCGGTCATCCAGCAACTGCTTGAGCGCCTGCAGCGATTTCATCGCACCACCGCCTTGCAGGATCAATTGCTGGAGAATCACGCAGGTGTCGGTGAACTCATCCACCGCCAGCAGCACCGCGGTCTGGTTGAGTTCGTGGCCCAGTTCCAGGCCGGAGTCGACCCGTGCCAGGATCAGGCGCAATTCATGGGTCAGCTCAGGCAGCAGTTTCTGCGCCTCGGTACTCAGCACCCGCAGTGCCTGTTCCACGGCCATGCCCGATTCGAACAGGATGCGCAGCAGTGGGATGAACGTGGAGATCTCCAGGGCGAGGTGTTTCTGCCTGCGTTGGGCGAAGTAGGCCAGGGCGCGCTTGGGTAGCAGGTAACCGACACCGGCGGAAAGCATCGGCAACAGCCACTGGTTCGCGGTCTGGGAGTAGGCCACTTCCTGGATGAGCAGGGTCAGGCAGACCACCACCAGTGGCGTGGCCAGTTGCAGGGCGGCGAATAGCGAACGCTGGTTGGCGCGGCGCCAGCCCAGGCGGTTCAGCAGCACTTGGGTCTCGCTGTCCATGCTCACCGCGCGTTGGCCGAAGCGGCTTTCGCCAAGCTGGCGCAGCCAACTGCCCAGGCGACTGTCGCGGGTCATGTGGCCCTGCAGCCGTTGGGCCACCTGGCGCTCGCGCCGGCGCTGCTCCAGCACGATGTTGCCAAGCAACAACGCGGCTCCGAGGAACAGCAGCAGCGCCGCTAGCAGCAACACTTCAGATACTCCTCAGCATGCGCCACAGCGCGAGGCAGCCGACGATCTGCAGGCACACGGCGGTGATCAGCAGCTTCTGTCCGGTGGGGTCATGCCACATGCCGAGCATGTAGCCGGGGTTACTGAACATGAAGTAGCCCACCAGCAACAACGGCAAGGCACCCAGGACCCAGGCGGTCATGCGGGTTTCCCCGGTCATCGCGCTCAGTTGCCGGGCCCCTTGCTCGCGCTCGCGGATCAACTTGATCAGGTTCTCCAGCAGCTCGCTGGCATTGCCGCCGTAGCGATGGTTGACCTTCAGGCCCAGGGCGAACATGCGCAGTTCGTCCTGATCGTAGAACTCGGCGAAGTCGCTGACCGCCTCCGGCAGGTTGACCCCCAGTTGTACGTTGCGCTGCACTCGGCCCATGGCTTGCTTGAGTGGGTCGCTGCTCGATTCGATGGCTCCCAGTACCGCATCCGCCAGGGTTCGCCCCGACTTCAGGCTGCGCACGCTGTGATCCAGCAAGGGTGGCAGCTGTTCGATCATGCGCTTGATCCGCCGCTGGTAGCGCCAGCTGACGTACAGGCGCAGCGCCATGGGTGGCCCCAGGGCGGCGCCCAGCAGGCCGAGCCAGCCGGCCGCCAGGTAGCCCAGCAGCATGCACAGGGCCCAGGCTGCCAGCCACCACCCCAGGCGTTCGCCGGGCTGGCCCAGGCCGGCGCGGGCGAAGGCGCGTTCCAGGCCGCTCCAGGATTTGGGGGGTGGTGCCTGGTGGGGCTGTCCCTCGGCCAAACGGGTGAGCACCCGCTCGCGTTCGGTCTTGCGTATGCCGTGATAGAACGTCCACCCGGACAGTCCCAGCAAGACCAGGCAGATCAGGGTCAGCAGCAGCGCGATCATGGCTCGCCCCGACGGTTCAATTCAGGCCCAGCCCGACTTCCCGGCGCAGCTTGTCCCCGGCGGGGTTGAGCGCCTCGCGCAGGAAACCGAAGCCGGTACGCCGATCCAGGCGGAACAGGGTGTTGGTGACATAGATGTCGTCGCGGATGCCCACCACTTCCACCACCTCGCTGACGCAGCGGCGGCCGTCGGGCAGGCGGCTGAGCTGGATCACCACGTCCAGGGCCGCGCAGATCATCTGCCGCAGGGTGCGCTCGGCGACGTGGCGGCCGGTCAGGCCCACCAGGGTCTCCAGGCGCAGCAGGGCATCCTGGGCATTGTTGGCATGCACCGTACTCATGGAGCCGTCGTGGCCGGTGTTCATCGCGGTCAGCACGTCCAGCACCTCCACGCCGCGGATCTCGCCGAGGATGATGCGGTCCGGGCGCATCCGCAGGGCGTTGCGGATCAGGTCGCTGGCCTTGACCTCGCCATGGCCCTCGGCGTTGGGCGGACGGGTCTCCAGGCGCACCACATGGGGATGGCCCAGTTGCAACTCGGCCACGTCCTCGATGGTCACCAGGCGTTCATGGGGGTTGATCAGTTGGCTGAGGATGTTCAGCAAGGTGGTCTTGCCGGTGCCGGTGCCGCCGCTGATGAGAATGTTGCAGCGCTTGCCCACCGCGTCCTGGAGAAACTCGAAGATCGCCTGGTCGATGGTCTGCATGGCGATCAGGTCGCTGCTCTTGAGCATGTCCTTGCGAAACTTGCGGATCGACAGGCACGGTCCGTCCAGGGCGATCGGCGGAATGATCGCGTTGACCCGGCTGCCGTCTGGCAGGCGCGCATCGACCATCGGCGAAGACTCGTCGAGGCGCCGCCCCAATGGCGCGAGGATCCGTTGCATCACGCGCTCCACGTGGTGCGCGTCGATGAAGCGCAGGTCGCTCTGGTGCAGCACTCCGTCGCGTTCGACGAAGACCCGGTGCGGACCGTTGACCAGGATCTCGGTCACCGCCGGATCGCGCAGCAGCACTTCCAGGGGGCCGAAGCCGGTCAGCTCATCGACGATCTCCTCCGCCAGGCGTTCCATTTCGTAGCGGGAAATGGCCAGGTGCATGCGCGCGATGTATTCGGCCACCTTGTCGGTGACGAACTGCGAGAGGTTCTGCCGCGAGCTTTCCAGCAGGTTCTTTCCCGACTCCTCGATGGCATCGATGATGTAGCGATGCAGGACCAGCTTCAGGCCTTCGTGGTCGGCGTTGCCGCTGGCGCGGTTCGACGCGCCAAAGAGTTGTTCTCCGCTCATCGGCCCCCCATGATCCGGTTCAGCCAGCCGGCCTTGGGCTGGGGCAGGCCTTGGGAGCGTTTGGCCAGGCGTTCGCCCAGGGTCCGCAGGGCTTGTGTCAGTTGTTCGCGCGGGCCCAGCTCGAACAGGGTGACGCCCTGGTTCTTGGCGTTCAGACGCAGCTCGGGGCTGAACGCCAGTACCGCGATCACCTCCAGGCCGAAGGTCTTGCCCAGGGTGTCGGAGTCCGGGGCGACCGAGCGCAGGTAGCGGTCCACCAACAGGCGCGCGTGCTCCAGCTTCATGCCCTTTTCCCGCCAGTGGTTGAGCACCTCCAGGTTGCGCCGGCAGTCGAGCACGTTCTGGTCGGTGCACCACAGCAGCTTGTCGCAGTGGCTGACGAAGGTGCGCAGGGCCTCGCTGTCCGGTTGTCCCACGAGGTTCACCACGATGTGCTGGAAGTGCTGGCGCAGGGCGCTGAGCAGCATGTACAGCTCCGCCGCGCTGGTGTGCTCCAGGGGCTCGTCGTGGCTGGCGTAGGCGAGGATCCGCAATCCGGCCTCGGCGCTGGTGAAGGCGCTGTCGATCAGGGTGGCATCCAGGCGGCGCAGATGGCGCAAGGCATCGCCGAAGTGGAACGAGCTCTCCAGGCCCAGCAGGGCCAGGCTGTCGCCCCGGGGCAGTCCCAGGTCCAGCAGCAGGGTCTGCTGGCCGCTCTTCTGCACCACCAATGCCAAGTGTCCGGCCAGTAGCGCGCCGTCGCCATCGCTTTGGGCGCCGTAGAGCACGGTCAGGCCGCCTAGCTGGGTGCTGGGGGTGACGGCCGGCAGGCGCTTGCTCAAGCGCCGGACCAGCCCGGCGACTTCGCTGGAGCGTGAGCCATAGGCGACGAAATCGCGGGCCCCGGCGCGCATGGCGTTGAGCACCAGCTGGTTGTCCATGCCATCGCCCAGGGCGACGATCGCCAGCATTGGCTTGGCCTCCAGGGCGCCCTCGATCAGCGCCGCCTGGGCCACCACGTGCTCGCGGTCGAGGCCGACGAACACCAGGTTGGCGCAGGTCACGTCCACCAGCGCCAGCAACTCGTCCAGGCTGCCATCGGCGCCCACCACCTGGCCCAGGGGCGCCAGAGCGCCTTGCAGCCACTCCAGGTCGGTGCTGTTGCGGGTGATGGCGAGGAAGGTCTGGCTCAGGTTCTGGTTCTGGCTCATTGCGACAACCCACTGCGTTTATCGAAGTTGCCGTTCTCCAGGAAGAACATGCGATAGAAGTTCGGATCGTAGTTGCGCAGGCGCTCGCCGGGCAGGGCCGGCAGCTTGGCATCCGCCGCCAGGGGCTGGACCAGGTGCGGGGTGACCACCATCAGCAGTTCGCGTTCCTCGCGGCTGATGGAGTTGTCGCGAAAGAAGGCGCCGAGCACCGGCACGTCGCCCAGCCCGGGAAACTTGTTGACCTGGGAGCTGTTGCGAGTGCTGATCAGGCCGCTGATGACGAAGCTCTCGCCGTCGGCCAGGGAGATGCTGGTATCGGTACGGCGGATGGTCAGGGCTGGCACCCGGGTACCGGCGATGGCCACGGAGTTGCTGTAGTCCAGCTCGCTGACCTCGGGGGCCACCTTCAGCGAGATGCGCCCGCGATCGACGATGGTGGGGGTCAGGGTCAGGCGGATGCCGAACTCCTTGTATTCGATGGTCACGCTGTTGCTGCCGGTGCTGGGCACCGGGATGGGGATCTCGCCTCCGGCGAGGAAGCTCGCGCTCTGGCCGTTGAGGGCCAGCAGGCTCGGCCGGGCCAGGGTATAGGCGAAACCGCTGCCTTCCAGGGCGTTGATCAGGGTCAGCACCCGGCCGCCGCCGAAGCCGATGTTGAACGAGTCATTGTTCAGCGGGATGCTGCCGAAGACTGGCGTGGTGCTGCCGGAGGTGCCGCTGGTGACCGGGGCGGTATTGGGCGAGCCGATCAGGAAATTGTGCCCGCGGCCGAACAGCGAGACGCTGGCCTCCTTGAGCTTGGTCCGGCTGACCTCGACGAAGCGGATGTCGGTCTGCACCTGGCTGGGCAGTGGCGCTTCATCGGCCCTTGATACGCGAGCAGCCTGCATATCGGTGCTGGCCCGGCCCTCGACGAACACCATGCTCTGGCGCGGGGTGCTGGAGCAGGCGGTCCAGACCATCAGGCTGGTGGCTCCCTGGCCCATGCCGGTAAGCAAGAAGGCCCGGTCGCCGGTGGCCTGGACGTCGGCGATCTTTGGGTCGCCCACCGCCAGCCGGGTAATCGCCACTGGCGACTGCAGCTGTTGTTGCAGGCCTTCGCCGACTTCCAACACCGCGGGCAACGGGAGCAGGCCCGAGCAGCCCGTTGCCGGAGCGGCCTGGACCGGGTTCCAGAGCAGTTGGCCCAGGGCCAGCAGCGCGATGAAGGTCGGCGTGGAACGACTGCGCATGTATTGCATCCTTGCTCAATCAGGGGGTCTGTTGGGTGACCTGGTTGCCACGGATCACCTCCACCGCCGGGCGTGGCGCGGCGCCTTGGGCGACCGGGCTGCGGGGCGCGCTGCCCAGGGCCAGTTGGGTGAACTGGAACAGGTTGCTGCTGGCGGTATCCAGGTGCTCGACCGCCTCTTCGTTGCCGGCCCAGTAGTGGGCCAGGCGCTGCTCCTCGCTGCTGCGCACCGCCAGGCGCAGCACGCCGACCTGGGTGGCCAGCATCATCCGGCTCAGCAGTTGCTCGGGCACCGCCAGGACCACGGTACGAGCATTGATCCGGCGCTGATCCTGCTTGAGCCGTTCCTCATTGCTCAGGGCGTTGCCCGGCTGGCCATCGTTGGTCAGCCCCAGTTGTTCACCCACGGCCAACACGCGGATCGCCGGTACGGCGATCTGCGCCGACTGTTGCGGGTTGGCGTTGTCCTGGCGCAGGAACAGCAGTACGTCCACATAGTCGCCGGGGCTCAGTTGGCCTGCTGCGCCGATCACTTCGTCGACCGCCACCGCCAGTGCCCGCTCATCGCTGTGGATCATCCGGGCCAGGGCACCACCGCTGGCGAAGCTCTGCTCGTTGAGCCAGGTGCCGGCGCTCAGCTGGCGCCAGGGGGTACGGCCCACGGCCTGGTCGATGGCGCTGAGACTGCCGGGCGGTGCGGTGCGCAGTTTTTCCAGGGCCAGGTCGCCGGCGGCCAGGGGCACGAACGGTGGTACGTCGTGCACCAGCACCACCACCGGCTGGCGCGTCTGGTCCTGGGCGGTGCTGGCGGTCTGCTCCACGACGGTGCTGGGAGTGGGGGGTGGTGCTACGGCTGGAGCAGGTTCGGGTTGACGGCTGAGCACCAGGCCCCAGTACCCGAAAAACACCGCACCGAGCAAAAGAAGTCCTGCCAGGCCGATAGTGACGCGACTGTTCATGAGGGCTCTCCCTTTCCTGCTGCACTACAGCCCGTGACAGCCCGTGATTCCAAACGAGTCGATTCGCAATCAGGCAGCTATGAACATGCAACTATTTCGCTATGTGAAGGTAGTAGAGCTAGGACGAAATGCCATTACCTGGCCAAAAAATAGCTGACAAAAGTACAACGCTCTCAACACTGTCTGGATTTCTGGCGTTTACCTTCCGACTAATACTTAGTGATTAATCCGTTCTTACAGTTGCTGGGCCCTGTTTTGTTGACAATGCTCAATTGGCACCGGGGAAATGGGTTCGGTGCGGTTACCCCGGCGCCGTCTGGCGCAAAGGAGAGCTAGGATGATCCTTCAATATTTGTTGCTCAGGGCGCGCCTGTTTCTTGACCGTACCGAAGGTGCCTCGGCCATCGAGTACGCCATCGTGGTGGCGATGGTCGCCGTGGTCGTGGTGGCATTCGTGACGCCGCTGGGTAACAAGGTACTCGCCATCTTCAACAACGTACTGACTACCCTTGGAGGCACTGCCGTCACCCGTCCCACGCCGTGAGCCAGCGAGACTGCATGGCTGCGTTATGCAGCGAGGAGGTACCTGATGTCGCTTGAATATCTGCTGCTTCGCGCGCGACTGCTGCTGGCTCGGACCGAGGGCGCCTCGGCCATCGAATACGCGATCGTGGTGGCGATGGTCGCCGTGGTCGTGGTCGTATTCGTCACCCCAATGGGCGACCGGGTTCTGGCGATCTTCAACAACATTCTCACTGCCCTGGGAGGAACGGCGGTTACACGCCCCACACCTTGAGGCCTGTGACTGCAACAGCAGCGAAGGCCGTCGGACAGTCAGCTCAAGGCAGGATTCATGAACACTCCCTCCACCCCACGCCAGCAACTGCTTCTTGTGGATGACGAAGAAGATGCACTGATGGAACTCGCCGAACTGCTGGAAGGCGAGGGTTTCACCTGTTTCACCGCCCTCTCGGTGAAGCTGGCCCTGGACCATCTCACCCGCCATCCGGATATTGCGCTGGTCATCACCGACCTGCGCATGCCGGAGGAGAGCGGCTTGTCGTTGATCAAGCGCCTGCGCGAGCACACTTCGCGCCAGCACCTGCCGGTCATCGTCATGTCGGGTCATGCCGACATGGACGATGTCAGCGACCTGTTGCGCCTGCAGGTCCTGGACCTGTTCCGCAAGCCGATCTATCACGTGCGCCTGCTGGAAACCCTCAACAACCTGTTTCCCGAGCCCCGGCTACAGGTCGTCGGGCCCTGATCCCCTTTCTCGCCATGGGTCCCGGATTGCCGGGGCCTTGGTGTCCTCGCGACCTGGCAGGGCGGCAAAAAAAGGCCCGCCGAAGCGGGCCAAAAGTCACGCAACTGTTCGTTCAGAGCTGGTAGCTGAAGCTCAGGCTGTAGCGCGGCCGGCGGTTGTAGGTGTCCAGGGCTTCGTCGGACATGGGCTTGGCGGCTTCCACGGCGATGTTGTAGTGCTTGGTGTCGCCAAAGCGCAGGCCGACGGCGGCCGACGACAGGCTGCTGCCCCTGACTGGCAGTTCGTTGAACCAGGTCTTGGAGCGATCCAGCACCACGTAGGGCTGCAGCACCCGGACCCAGGTTCCTTCGCGGTTGAAGCTGTAGTTGACCTCATAGGCCACGCCCCAGCCCTTGTCGCCGGTGGTCTGGTCATCGGGGTAGCCCCGGGCGAAGTTCTGGCCGCCGAAGCTGGCCCGTTCGCTGTCCGGCAAGTTGTCCCGGCTCCAGTACAGGGCGCCGGACAGCACGCCCTGCCAGTTGTCGAGGAAGCGATTGCTCTGCACGCCGGCCAGGCGCACACGGAAGAAGTCCAGGTCGTAGAGGGTGTTGTTGGTCTTGGCGCCCATGCTGTCGAGGCCGCGGTACAGGCCGGCGCTGAGGATCCGTAGCTGGCGTTGGTCCGACTTGCTCCAGTCGCCTTCCAAGGCCAGGGCGCGAATGTCGGTCTTTTCTTCCACTGACAAAGGCAGGCCATTCACCCGATAGCGGGTCTTGTCGTTCACCGCGTACAGGCGTGTACCGAGGGTGAGCATCTCGTTGGGCGAGGCGATGAAAGGGTGGCTGACCCCAATGGAGAACCGGTCGTTCTCGCGATGGGGTTCCAGCACCAGGCCGTTGCTGAGCAGGATGTCGCTATGCGGATCTGCACGGTAGCGCGCACCGTACAGGCTCAGCTGGGTGCCCTCCGAGCCCAGGAGCTGGTTGTAGTCCAGGCGGTAGTAGTGCTCCTTGTCCTTGCCTGGCGGGAATAGCCCGCTGAGGGTCAACTGCTCGCCCCAGGCGGTCTGCGAGTTGCTGGTGATGCCCACCAGGGCTTGCATGCCATTGCGGTTGTCCTGGTTGCTGTTGAGGGTGGTGGTGATGGGTTTGCGGCTGGCCACGGCCACCAGTCCGGTCGCGCCATCGGTGGTGCCCGGTGGTGGCACCACGGCTTGCAACGTTACCCCGGGCACCCGGCTCATCAGCGTGGTGTAGCGTTCGAAGGTCTTGCGGGTCAGCGGCCGCTCGGCCTTGAGCTTGGCCACCAGCTTGTCCAGATAGGCCGACACCGGGCCGATATCGCCCTGCAACTGGTAGTCGCGGATGTATCCCTCCACCAGTACGATCCGCAAGGTGCCCTGGTCGAAACGTTGCTGTGGAATGAACGCGTAGGACAGCAGGTAGCCGTCGTCCTGATAGCGCTGGGTGATGCTGCGCGTAGCCTCTATCAGTTGGCTGAAGCTGACCTCATGGCCGATCAGCGGCCGGTAGATGGCCGCCAGCTCTTCCAGGGGATAGACAGTGCCGCCTTCGATCTGCAGCTGGCGCACGGTGAGCTTGGTGCCCATCTGCAACGGTTGCTGGCCCTTGGGCGCCGTAGGCTCGTCGGGAAGCTGCAGTTTCGGGCTGGTCGGACGGTAAGCGTCCACTGGCAGGTTGGGGGTCGGCAGGTTGTTGATACTGTCGTTGTTGTTGAGAAAGCGCGGCAGGGAGTCGGCATAGGCGCTGGAGCAGCACCCGAGTAACAACAAGCTGGCCAACATACGCATAGGACACTCCATGGTCGAATTGCGGCGATGCCAAGGTGCTCATGCCTGGTGGCCGTCGGCTACAGGCTCGGGGCGGCGCAGTAATGTCGTGCCCAGGATGAACAAAAAGGCGAGAGACCCATTTGAATCTCCCGCCTTCAACCAAGCGTAGGCGCTGTAGGTGGGGCCGTCGAATCGGCCAGGTGCAAATTATCGAGTGCCGCCCAAGGCGCCTGTGAGGCCTCCCACCACGCCGCCCAGGCCACCGCTGGTGGTTCCGGTCGAGGCGCCGCCACTGGCGGAAGCCCCGATATTCAAGTTACCCAGCAGGCCACCGCTGGGAGCGGTACCGCCGTTGACCAGGCCGCCTGCCGCGGCCACGGTGCCGCCCACCGCGTTCAGGGTGCCACCCAGTGCCGTACCGGTCTGGCCGGTGCCGGTGCTGCCGGCGAGGCTGGTACCGACGTTGCTCACCGCACCGCCCACCTGGTTCAGCAGGCCGGCGACCGGTGCTCCGGTGCCGGTGGCTGCACCCACTTGCTGGGTCAGGCCGCTGGCCGCGTTGGTGACTGGATTGAGTGCCGAGCCGACACTGGCTCCGACGCTGGCCAGTGGTGCGGTGACCACCAGGTTGGGAGTACCGCTACCACCCAGGGCGCCACCGACCGAGGCCACTAGGCCACCGGCGGAGGCACCGGTGACACCGCCAGCGCTGACGGTACCGTTGGTGTTGCCGGCGTTCAGGCCGTTGCTCAGGTTGGCCACGGCGCCGCCCACGGTCTCCAGCAGGCCGTTGTTGAGCCCAGTGCCACCACTACCCGTACCGCTTCCGGAGCCGGAGCTGGCCAGGTAGCCGCCGGCGGTGCCCACGCTGGCGCCAGTGTTGTTCAGGGCGGTACCCAGCAGGTTGGTCACCGGACTGCCATTGCCGGCGCCGCTGACCTTGTCGCCGGTGCCGTCCACTGCCTGGGCCACGCCGCTGAGCAAGCCGTTGACCGGAGTCCCGAGGCCTGTGGTGCTACCCAGTTTGCCGGTCAGGCCTTCGGCCATGCTGACCACCGGCACCAGGGCCTGGTTACCCAGGTTATCGGTCAGGGTGCCCAGGGGGCCGCTGCTGGTGGTGGTGCTCAGGGTATTGCCGAGCATGGTCACTCGGGCGCCGACACTGCCAAGCGTCGGGGCGACCCGAGTCACCACGCCGCCGACTACCGGCACGCTCTGGGTGCTGGTGGCCAGCTTGCCACTCAGATCGGTGACCCCGGTACCGACGTCGCTGACCACGTTGCCGACGGTGGCGGTGGTCTTGCTCAGGGCCTTGGTATCGGTACCCAGCTTGCCCAGGCCATCGGTCAGGCCATCACCCACGGTATCCACCACGTTGCCGGTGGTATTGACTGCGCTTTGCACCACGCCGCCGACTACGGGGGTGCCGCTCAGAGAGTCGCCCACGCCGCTGACTCCGGTGCCGACACCGCTGATGGTGGTGCCCAGGTCCGATACCAGGCTGCTGGTGGTCAGGGGTGTGCCGGTGCTGCCTGTTCCTCCCGTCCCGCCTGTTCCGCCGGTACCACCGGTTCCGCCACCCGTACCACCGCCTGTTCCGCCGGTACCACCGGTTCCGCCACCCGTACCACCGCCTGTCCCGCCGGTACCACCGGTTCCGCCACCCGTGCCACCGCCTGTCCCGCCGGTACCACCGCCAGTGCCACCAGTGCCGCTATCGGTACTGGCGGGCGATGAAGAACTGCCGCCGCCACTCTTGTGGCCACCGCCGCCACCGCTGCAGCCGGCCAGGCTGAGGGTCAGGATCATGGTCAGGGCCGTTAACGTCTTCCATCCGGATTGAATGTTCATGAGAGTTGTTCCTTGCACCTGTGACAACGTCTGTTGTTTTCGATGGCTCGCCAGTTCTGCTGCTGGAGATGTCGTCGTCCGTTGTCCAGATGAAAGTCGCGAAGGGAACTTCGAACAATTATGAAGTTGGTATTAATGACTTATTTTTCGTCTGCCAGATGTTTATAAATGAATAGCCTGAAAGTATTGAAAGAGTCTGTGTGTATTCAAGAAAGATTATCTAAAACAACAACTAATGAGCTTGCGGGGCAGCGCCGCTGATGGCTCTCGACCAAAGTTATATACATACAATTAATAGGGCGAAAAGCCTGGCTGGAGCGCTGGCCGGCCCGTGTTGCCAGTCGAGGCACTGGCTTATACTGCGCGCCTTAATTTTTGTGGGAGCTTTCGATGTTGACTCCAGTCTGGTGGCTACTGTGCCTGCCGTTCGTTGCCGGTGCCCTGATTGCCTTGCAAGCCGGGGTCAATGGCCAGTTGGCCAAGCAGGTCGGTAGCGTGTTCGCCGCGGCGATGATTTCCTTCTTCGTCGGCACTGTGGCGTTGCTGCTCCTGGTGCTGATACAGCGGGAGACGCCATCGTTGAGCGCCCTCAAGGGGCTGACCTGGTGGCATTGGTGCGGGGGCTTGATGGGGGCGTTCTTCATCACCGTCGCGGCGTTTGCCGGGCCGCGCGTTGGCGCCTTGCTGTTCATGACATTGGTATTGGCCGGCCAGTTGAGCATGGCCCTGACCCTGGACCACTTCGGTTGGGCGGGGTTTCGCGAGGCGCCGATCAGCCTCGGCAAGATGGCCGGATTGCTGCTGATCATCCTGGGGGTGGTGCTGATTCGCCGAGGGTGACGGCGTTCAGGGCAGTGGTTGCCAGTCTCCCTGCATATGTTGCAGTTCGCCCTTGCCCAGCAGTTGCAACTCGCCGCTGGGGCCGGCGGCGCTGGCCAGCAGCCGCACTTCGCCGGGTAGCAGCAGGGGCTTGGCGAAGCGCACCGTGATCTGCACGCCCGCCGTGGGCAGGTGCTGCTCCAGTGCCGCCAGGGTTCGGGCCTTGCTCCACAGGCCGTGGGCGATGGCTCGGGGAAAACCGAACGGTCGCGCGCTCCAGGCGCTCAGGTGGATCGGGTTGTAGTCGCCCGATACCTTGGCATAGCGCCGGCCGATAGCGCTCTCCGCCCGCCAGTTGGCCACGGCCTCCAGGCCTGGGCCTGGCTCACGCTCGGCAGAGGGGGCCGCTGGCCCGGAAGCGGCCAGCTTGACCCCGCGACAAAGCATCTCGCCGCGGGCTTCCCAGAGCGGCCCCAGCAGGTCGTCGATGCTGGTCACCAGGTCGAAGGTCGCGCCCTTGGCGTGGGCGCGCAGGTTATCCACCCGGACCCCGACCCGCACGCTGCTGACATTGCCCATGGGCCGTAGCACGCGGATCCGGTTGCCCAGGTGCACCAGCCCCAGCAAGGGAAAGGGGAAGTCGCTGGCGGTCAGCAGTTGCATCTGCAGCGGGAACGCCAGCACATGGGGGTAGGTGGCGGGCAGCAGGCCGTTGTCGGTAAACCCGCAGACCTTGCGGTAGGCCGCCAGTTGCCCGGGGTCGAGGCTGATCCAGCAACGCAGGCCCTGGTCGGGCAAGTGCGTGCCGCTGATCTTGCGCCGCAAGGCGGCCTTGAGAAACAGCGTCGGCAGTGGCGCGGGGATGTTCAGCTCATGCCAGTGTCCTGTCATCTTCACGCTCCCAGCACGCTTTGACCGCAGACCCGCAGGGCCTGCCCGCTGACCGCGCCGCTCCCGGGCTGGGCGAGCCAGGCCACGGCTTCGGCGACATCCTGGGGCAGGCCGCCCTGGCCCAGGGAACTCATGCGTCGCCCGGCCTCGCGCAAGGCGAAGGGTACGCTGGCGGTCATCCTGGTCTCGATGAACCCCGGGGCCACGGCATTGATGCTGATGTCCCGGGCCTTGAGCCGTGGCGCCCAGGCCTGGGCCAGGCCGATCAGCCCGGCCTTGCTGGCGGCGTAGTTGGTCTGGCCGCGGTTGCCGGCGATACCACTGATGGAGGCCAGCAGGATCACCCGGCCGTGCTCGTGCAGGCACTGGCTGTCCAGCAGCGCCTGGGTCAGTACCTGCGGTGCCCCGAGATTGACCGCCAGCACCGCATCCCAGTATTCCGGAGTCATGTTGGCCAGGGTCTTGTCCCGGGTGATGCCGGCGTTATGCACCAGGATGTCCAGGCCCTGGGGCAACTGTTCGAGCAACCTTGGCGCTGCGTCTTCGGCGCAGATATCCAGGCTGATGGCCTGCCCGCCAAGGCGTGCGGCCAGGGCCTCGAGGTCGGCCCGGGCCTGGGGCACGTCGAGCAACAGCACCTGGGCGCCATCCCGGGCCAGGGTCTCGGCGATGGCCGCGCCGATGCCCCGGGCCGCTCCGGTGACCAGGGCCTTGCGCCCGGCCAGCGGCCGGCTCCAGTCCCGGACCTGGGCGGTGCAGGGCTGCAGGTGCAGCACCTGGCCGGAAACGAAGGCGCTCTTGGGCGAAAGGAAGAAGCGCAATGCGCCCTCCAGTTGGTCTTCGGCGCCGGCCCCCACATACAACAGCTGCAGGGTGGCGCCGTTGCGCAACTCCTTGGCCAGGGAACGGCTGAAGCCTTCCAGGGCTCGCTGGGCACTGGCGGCGAAAGGCGCGTCCAGGCTTTGCGGCGGGCGCCCGAGCAGCACCAAGTGGGCACTGGGCGCCAGGTTGCGCAGCAGCGGCTGGAAGAATTCGCGCAATTGCTTGAGCTGGTCGATCTGCAGTAGTTCGCTGGCGTCGAACACCACGGCCTTGAGCCTGGGACCGTGTCCGGGAATCCAGGGGCCGGCCAGGGCCGGGTCGCTGCCATAGCTGTAGATCGCATCGGTCAGGCGTGGCGCGAGGTCCGCCACCTGTCGCGCCAGGGGGCCGCCGCCGATCAGCAAGGCACCTTCGATGGGCCGCAGGCGGCCAGCCTGCCAGCGCTCCAGGCGCGCCGGCGAGGGCAGGCCAAGGGCCCCGACCAGGCGCTGGCCGATGCCCGAGTTGGCGAAGTCGATATAACGGTCGGACATGGAACGCACTCCGCGGGTTGGGGTTCAAAGTGTGGACCACGAATGGCTTCGGGTCGTTCGATCGGAGGTTTTCCTTCCAGGGTCGAGCAGGCGCCGGATGAGAACCTACGCTGGTGGAGCAGATACCCACCGCAGTCGCATTCACCGAACAGGGAGCTTTCCATGACACAACTGCGTCGCGTCGCGATCATCGGCGGCAACCGTATCCCCTTCGCCCGTTCCAACGGTCCCTACGCCACCGCCAGCAACCAGGCCATGCTCACCGCTGCCCTCGAGGGCCTGATCGAGCGCTACAACCTGCATGGGCTGCGCATCGGCGAGGTGGCGGCCGGAGCGGTGCTCAAGCACTCCCGGGATTTCAACCTGACCCGCGAATGCGTGCTGGGCTCGCGGCTGTCGCCCACCACCCCGGCCTATGACATCCAGCAGGCCTGCGGCACGGGCCTGGAGGCGGTGCTGCTGGTGGCCAACAAGATCGCCCTGGGGCAGATCGACTGCGGCATCGCCGGCGGTGTCGACACCACCAGCGATGCGCCGATCGGGGTCAACGAAGGGCTGCGCAAGATCCTGCTCCAGGCCAACCGGGCCAAGGGCCTGGGTGACAAGCTCAAGGTCTTGTCCCAGGTGCGCCCGCGCCACCTCAAGCCGGAGTTGCCGCGCAACGGCGAGCCGCGTACGGGCTTGTCCATGGGCGAGCACTGCGAGCAGATGGCCAAGGCCTGGGGCATTCCCCGGGACGCGCAGGACCAGCTCGCCCTGGACAGCCACCTGCACATGGCCGCGGCCTATGCCGAGGGCTGGCACGATGACCTGCTGACGCCGTTCCTCGGCCTGACCCGGGACAACAACCTGCGCCCGGACCTGACCCTGGACCAGCTCGCCGGACTCAAGCCGGCGTTCGACCGCAGCGGCCAGGGCACCCTCACTGCCGGCAACTCGACGCCCCTGACCGACGGCGCCTCCCTGGTGTTGTTGGGCAGCGAGCCATGGGCCCGGGAGCGCGGCCTGCCGATCCTGGCCTACCTGCGTGACGGCGAGGCGGCAGCGGTGGACTTCGTCCATGGCGCCGAAGGCTTGCTGATGGCTCCGGTGTACGCCGTGCCACGCCTTCTGGCACGCAACGGCTTGAGCCTGCAGGACTTCGACTACTACGAGATCCACGAAGCCTTCGCCGCCCAGGTGCTGTGCACCCTCAAGGCCTGGCAAGACCCGCAGTACTGCAAGTCGCGCCTGGGCCTGGAGGCGCCCTTGGGTGCGATCGATCGTTCGCGGCTCAATATCAAGGGCAGCTCCCTGGCGGCGGGACATCCTTTCGCCGCCACCGGCGGGCGCATCGTCGCCAACCTGGCCAAGCTGTTGAGCGTGGCCGGCCAGGGGCGTGGGTTGATCTCGATCTGTGCCGCGGGCGGGCAGGGCGTGACGGCCATCGTCGAGCGCTGACGGCGCCGGCCAGGCGAGGGGCATTCCCCTCGCCGCCACGGGTCAGGTCTTGAAGCGCCGGACCAGGCCGTCCAGCTCGTTGGACAGGTCCGCCAGGCTCTGGGAGTCCAGGCGCGCCGAGTTGGCCAGTTCCGCCACCAGTTGTGCGTCACCATGGATCTGGCTGATGTGCCGGTTGATGTCTTCGGCCACTTGATGCTGTTCTTCGGCGGCGGTGGCGATCTGGGTGTTCATGTCGCGGATCACATCCACCGATTCGCGGATCTGGCCGAAGCTGTTGCGCGCCAGGCCAATGCGCTCCACCGATTGCTGGGACACTTCCAGGCTGGCATGCATCTGTTGGGTCACCGCGCTGGTGCGCTTGGCCAGGTTGCCCAGCAGGCCGTCGATCTCGGCGGTGGAGTCGGCGGTGCGCTTGGCCAGCGCCCTGACCTCGTCGGCCACCACGGCAAAACCACGGCCCTGTTCGCCGGCGCGCGCGGCCTCGATGGCGGCGTTGAGGGCCAGCAGGTTGGTCTGCTCGGCGATGGAGCGGATGGTGCCGAGGATCGACTGGATATCGTTGCTGTCGCGCTCGAGTTGCTGCATCGATTGCGCCGATTGTTCGATCTCCTGGCTCAGGCGATCGACGCTGTGCACCGCTGCGTCGATCTGCTGCTGGCCTTCGCGGGCCTGGCGCTGGCCGCTGTCGGCGGATTCGGCGGCCTGGCTGCAGGAGCGTGCCACTTCGTTGGCCGTGGCGACCATTTCATGGAACGCGGTGGACACCATGTCCACGGCTTCGCGCTGGCGTCCGGCGGCCTCGGCCATGTCGCTGGAGACCTGGGTCGAGGAGTGGGAGGTGGCGAGGATCTTCTGGGCGGCCTGGCCGATGTTCTGGATCAGCTTGCGGATCGCCGCGAGGAACTGGTTGAACCAATTGGCCAGTTGCGCGGTTTCATCGCGGCCGCGGATGTCCAGGCTGCGGGTCAGGTCGCCCTCGCCCTGGGCGATGCCTTCCAGGCCGCTGGCCACGCCCCGGATCGGACGCACGATGAGGCCGGCGAAACTGGCGCCGAACACGGCGAACAACACCGCCAGGACCCCGGCGATGATGGCGATGATCCAGGTCAGCTGGGTCGCCTGGCCCATGACTTCGTCCTGCTGGATCAGGCCGATGAAGGTCCAGCCCAGTTGTTCGGAAGGCCAGATGTTGGCCATGTAGCGCTTGCCACCCAGCTCCACGTGCACCAGGCCCTTGCCGGCCTTGGCCAGTTGCTCGTAGCCGCCGCCGAGGCTGCCCAGGGTCTTGAAGTTGTGCTCCGGTTGCTTGGGGTCCACCAGGATGGTGCCGTTGTTTTCCAGGAGCATCAGGTAGCCGGATTCGCCCAGCTTGATCTGCTTGACGATCTCGGTGAGTTGCTTGAGCGAGACGTCGACCGCGACCACGCCGCCTTGGGCGCCCAACTGGTTGCCCAGGGAGCGCACGGTGCTGACCAGCACCGCATCGTCGTTGGCCCAGTAGTAGGCCGCGGTGCGCAGGGTCTTGCCCGGATTGGCCTGGGCGGTCTGGTACCAGGGGCGTACACGGGGGTCGTAGTTGCTCAGCTTCAGGTCGGCGGGCCAGGAGACGTAGCCGCCATTGCTCACGCCGTAGGACACGTAGGAATAAGCCGGATGGCTGGCGGCCATGGCGGCGAACAGTTCGAAGATGCGCTTGTCCTGCTCGCCTTCGGGGGCCTTGGCGGCTTCGGCGTTCATCCAGGTCTTGAGGTTGTCGCCAGCCTGGGTGAGCAAGGGTTGGGCCGCCAGGTAATCGATGTTCTGGCTGATGCCCTCGAAGAACAGCTGCATGGCGTTGGCCACTTGGCGGATCTCGCGATTGCTGCTGTCGACGAAGCCGTCCTCGGCATCGCTGCGCAGGTTCATCACCACCAGCGTGGCGACCAGCACCACGGGGAGGCAGGCGATGACGGCAAAGGCCCAGGTGAGTTTTTGTCTGATGTTCATCTGCGCTCCGGTTTTTCTTGTTGTCTTGTCTGTCCACGAAGCGTAGGCGCTCGCGGAACCCTGGGCAGCTTGGAGTCTGTACGGTTGCCATCCCTGGAGCGGTTGCGGCAGGCGTGATCGAACCTTGGCCGGATGCTGACGTCATTATTGGATTGTCGGACAAACTCCCTTGTCTCTAAGGGCTTCGGCCCAGGCTGTGGAAAATTGAGTCGGCAGGCAGAAAAATCCTGCTCCCGGGCGCCCGGCCGGCGTTGTCCACCGGCGGTCAAGGGCTGGAGCGGCATATTGCGTGCATTGTCGGGCAGGGGAGACCGGCAGCTCTTTCCCGTCGTGGGAGGATTGCCGTATAACGAGTGACTTTCGCGTGTTTGGTAACAAGGGAACCAGAATAAAAGCTGATGAAGACTCCAAAACGCATTGAACCGCTGATCGAAGACGGTCTGGTAGACGAAGTGCTGCGTCCACTCATGAGTGGCAAGGAAGCAGCTGTGTATGTGGTGCGCTGCGGTAAGGAGATACGTTGCGCCAAGGTCTACAAGGAGGCCAACAAACGCAGTTTCCGCCAGGCAGCGGAGTACCAGGAGGGGCGCAAGGTTCGCAACAGCCGCCAGGCTCGGGCCATGGCCAAGGGCTCGAAGTTCGGGCGCAAGGAGGCCGAGGAAGCTTGGCAGAACGCCGAGGTGGCCGCGCTGTTCCGCCTGGCCAATGCCGGGGTCCGGGTGCCCAAGCCGTTCGATTTCCTCGAAGGCGTGTTGCTCATGGAACTGGTGGCCGACGAATACGGCGATGCCGCGCCACGCTTGAACGATGTGGTGCTGGAGCCGGAACAGGCGCGTGAATACCACGCCTTCCTGATTTCCCAGATCGTGCTGATGTTGTGCACCGGCCTGGTGCACGGCGACCTGTCCGAGTTCAACGTGCTGCTGGGACCGCAAGGGCCGGTGATCATCGACTTGCCCCAGGCGGTGGATGCGGCCGGTAACAACCATGCCTTCAGCATGCTCGAGCGCGACGTCGGCAACATGGCCGCCTACTTCGGACGTTTCGCCCCGGAGCTCAAGCGCACCCGCTATGCCAAGGAGATGTGGGCCTTGTACGAGGCGGGCGCCCTGCATCCGGGCAGCGTGCTGACCGGTGAGTTCGCCGACTCCCAGCAGCGGGCGGACGTGGGCAGCGTGATGCGCGAAATCGAAGCGGCGCGTTTCGACGAGGAGCGTCGCCGGGCCGCTCGTGCCGAGGACGAAAGACCGGCGGGCAAATCCGATGAGCCACCGTCTCCGCCCTGGATGCAGTGACCATGAAAAATCCGGCCGAGGCCGGATTTTTCATTTCTGCAGACCACCTCGGCTCCCTTTAGCCGCTGTCGAGCCTGCGAGGCTGCGCCAAAGTCCGCAGGACCTTCAGGACTCGATCTTGCGAGCGCTGCGCGCCCGTGCGCAGCCTGCGGCAGCGGCTACACCAAGCATGTCGCACTCAAGATCCACAACAACTGCCGGAGGCCAGCTCCTTGAGGATCGGGCACTCCGGGCGGTGGTCGCCGTGGCAGTGCTCCACCAGGTCTTGCAGGGTGTCGCGCAGGCCCGCCAGTTCGCGGATCTTCTGGTTCAACTCGTCGATGTGCTGGCGCGCCAGGGCCTTCACGTCGGCGCTGGCTCGCTGGCGGTCCTGCCACAGGGTCAGCAGCTTGCCCACTTCCTCCAGGGAGAAGCCCAGGTCCCGGGAGCGTTTGATGAAGGCCAGGCTGTGCAGGTCTTCGTTGCCGTACAGGCGATAGCCGCTGTCGCTGCGGTGGGCCGGCTTGAGCAGGCCGATGGACTCGTAGTAGCGGATCATCTTGGCGCTCAGGCCGCTCTTGCGCGCTGCTTGGCCGATGTTCATCCGGCATTCTCCAGGTCTTTGGGTTTCCAGGTTTTCAACAGTAGCGCATTGCTCACCACGCTGACGCTGGACAAGGCCATGGCCGCGCCGGCGAGCACTGGGTTGAGCAGGCCGAAGGCGGCCAGGGGAATGCCGATCAGGTTGTAGACGAAGGCCCAGAACAGGTTCTGGCGGATCTTGCCGTAGGTCTTGCGGCTGATCTCCAGGGCGGCCGGGATCAAGCGTGGCTCGCCGCGCATCAAAGTGATACCGGCCGCGTGCATGGCCACGTCGGTGCCGCCGCCCATGGCAATGCCGATATCCGCGGCGGCCAGGGCCGGGGCGTCATTGATGCCGTCGCCGACCATGGCCACCACCCCGCTTTTCTTCAGTTCGGCCACGGTGGCGGCCTTGTCCGCGGGCAGCACTTCGGCGTGGACGTCGGTGATGCCCAGGGCATCGGCTACCACCTTGGCGCTGCCGCGGTTGTCACCGGTCAGCAGGTGGCTGCTGATGTGCCGCGCGCTGAGCTGCTGCACCGCCTGCAGGGCGCCGGGCTTGAGCGTGTCGCCGAAGGCGAACAGGCCCAGTACCCGGGATTGCGGGCTTTGCTCGATCAGCCAGGACAGGGTCCGGCCTTCGTGCTCCCAGTCCTTGGCGGCCTGGGCCAGGTCGCCCGGGTTCAGGCCGCTTTCTTCCAGCAGGCGACGGTTGCCCAGGGCCAGTTGCCGGCCCTGGAGGGTGCCGGCGATGCCACGGCCGGTCAGGGACTGGCTGGCACTGACATCGGCGACCGCCAGCTGGCGCTCCTGGCACAGGTCCAGCACGGCTTTGGCCAATGGGTGTTCGCTGCCGCGCTGCAAGGCGCCGGCCAGTTGCAGGAGGCTGTCGTCATTGCCATCCACGGCTTGCATATGGGCGATGCGCGGGGTGCCCGAGGTGAGGGTGCCGGTCTTGTCGAACACCACCGAGCTGACCTCATGGGCCCGTTCCAGGGCTTCGGCGTCCTTGATCAGGATGCCGTGGCGCGCGGCGACGCCGGTACCGGCCATGATCGCGGTGGGGGTGGCCAGGCCCAGGGCGCAGGGGCAGGCGATCACCAGCACGGCCACGGCGTTGATCAGGGCGGTTTCCAGGGAGGCGCCGGCCAACCACCAGCCCACCAGGGTAACCAGCGCCAGCACCAGCACGGTGGGCACGAATACCTGGCTGACCTTGTCCACCAGTTTCTGGATCGGCGCCTTGCCGGCCTGGGCGTCCTCCACCAGGCGGATGATCCGTGCCAGCACGGTTTCCGCGCCCAGGGCCTGGGTGCGCACAAGCAATCGGCCCTCGCCGTTGATGGCGCCGCCGGTGACCTTGTCGCCGGGCTGCTTGGGCACCGGCAGGCTTTCGCCGCTGATCAGGGCCTCATCGGCGTGGCTCTGGCCTTCGACGACTTCGCCGTCCACCGCGAAGCGCTCGCCGGGCTTGACTAGCACCAGGTCGCCCAGGCGCAGGGCGCTGATGGCCACTTCCTGTTCGCGGCCGTCGATCACCTGGATCGCCCGCTCCGGCCGCAGGGCCTCCAGGGCGCGGATGGCGCTGGCGGTCTGGCGCTTGGCGCGACTTTCCAGGTACTTGCCCAGCAGCACCAGGGCGATGACCACCGCCGAGGCTTCGAAGTACAGGTGCGGCATGCTGCCCGGCGCGGCCGTGGCCCACTCATAGAGGCTCAGGCCATAGCCGGCGCTGGTGCCCAGGGCCACCAGCAGGTCCATGTTGCCGCTGCCGGCGCGCACGGCTTTCCAGGCCGCCACGTAGAAGCGTGCGCCGAAGATGAATTGCACGGGCGTGGCCAGGGCGAACTGGGCCCAGGCCGGGAGCATCCAGTGCAGGCCGAAGGGCTCCACCAGCATTGGCAGCACCAATGGCAGGGCCAGCAAGATGGCCAGTGCCAGGCTCCAGCGCTCGCGGCGCAGGTGTTGCCCGGGATCGCCGTCATGGCGTTGCTCGGCCTGCCACAGGCTGGCGGAATAACCGGCTTTGGTTACGGCCTCGATCAATTGCGCCGGATCGACCTGGCCCAGCAGCTCCAGGTGGGCCCGCTCGGTGGCCAGGTTGACGCTGGCGCTGCGCACCCCCGCCACCTTGCTCAAGGCGCGCTCGACGCGGCCGGCGCAGGTGGCGCAGGTCATGCCGCCGATGCTCAGTTCCAGGCTCTGCACGGGCACGCTATAGCCCGCGTTTTCCACGGCGGCCAGCAAGGCTGGCAGGCTGCCTCCCGGTGCCTCGACCCGGGCCTGTTCCGTGGCCAGGTTGACGCTCACCGCAGCGGCGCCGGCGACCTTGCCCAGGGCGCGTTCCACGCGTCCGGCGCAGCTGGCGCAGGTCATGCCGGCGATCGGCAGGTTGAAGGTGATTGAATCGGACATGGAGACCACTCCCTGTAGACGGTTGGCTACAGGATCAACCTTGCCACGCAGGCAAGGTCAAGGGGCATTGCGCGGGTGCTTCATTTTGTCCCAGGGAGAACATGCACAGGCCCGGCACCGATGGACGCCGGGCGAGCTGTCAGTAGCCCAGGGAGGCAGGCTTGAGATACAGGCCGGAGGGGCTGGTGGCGATGCGGTATTTCAGTACTTCGCCAGCCCTGAGGCTGACCTCCTGGGCGTTGGGCGCCAGCATGCCGGCATTGCAGCCTGGCGCCTGGCCCGGTAGCAGCTTCAGGCTCAGCGCCACCTTGCCTGCGGGCAGGTTGAAGGACGTGCTCTGTTCCTGGAACAGCCGGCCGGCCAGCTGGTCCTGGATGTATAGGCCGATTTCACAGGAGGTGGCGACTTCCAGCCGCTCCCTGGAAATGATCAGTACGCCGTAATCCTCGCCGGCGGCCAGGGCCGCTGGCACCGCCGCGCACAGGCCCAGCAGGCCGACGAGGCTGAAAGTTGACCAGCGCATGGCTGAATCTCCCGCTTTGATGACATAAGGAGTGAAGCTTGGCCGAGCGCGGCGTCGATTTCCAGCCCGGCAGGTTGCGCTGGAACTTGACCTTGCCATGGTGGCAAGGCCAAGACTCTGCCCAACTTCAACACAGGAGAAGCGCAATGCAAGTATTCAACGTTCAAGGCATGTCCTGCGGCCACTGCGTGCGAGCCATCACCCAGGCCTTGCAGAGCCAGGATCCGGCAGCCACCGTGCGGGTGGACCTGGCGGCCAAGGAAGTGGGGGTCGAGAGCCGCCTGTCCAACGATGAAGTGGTCCGCCTGATCAGCGAAGAAGGTTATGCGGTGCAGGTCGCCTGATCGTTAGCGGCCTATCGGAATGTTCAAGGCGTCCAAGCACGGATAAACTATCTGGCCGCTGACCCGACGCTCGCTTGGATGCCATGAACCTACGCATTATCTTGATTCTCGGCGCCCTGAGCGCATTCGGCCCTTTGGCCATCGACTTCTACCTGCCGGCTTTCCCGGCGATGGCCCAGGCGTTCGCCACCGATGAAAAGCACGTCCAGCTGACCCTGGCTGCCTACTTCCTGGGCCTGTCCATCGGGCAACTGCTCTACGGGCCGCTGGCCGATCGCTTCGGCCGTCGTCCGCCGCTGCTGGCCGGGGTGGGATTGTTCACCTTGGCGTCGGTGGCTTGCGCCTATGCGCCGAGCCTGGAATGGCTGATCGCTGCGCGCTTCGTCCAGGCCCTGGGCGGTTGCGCCGGGATGGTGATTTCCCGGGCGGTGGTCAGCGACACATGCGACGCCGTGGGTTCGGCCAAGGTGTTCTCGCAACTGATGCTGGTGATGGGCCTGGCGCCGATCCTGGCGCCGATGCTCGGTGGCCTGCTGGTCAATCTGCATGGCTGGCAGTCGATCTTCATCATGCTCACGCTGTTCAGCGCCCTGTCCGGGCTGGCGGTGGCCCTGGGCTTGCCGGAAAGCATGCCGGCGGATCGGCCGCGCCTGCCGTTGTCCGGGGCGCTGTACCAGTACAGCCTGCTGCTCAAGGACCGGGTGTACCTGGGCCATGCCCTGACCGGCGGGATCGCCATTGCCGGGATGTTCTCCTATATCGCCGGTTCGCCCTTCGTTCTCATCAAGCTCTATGGGGTGCCAGCGGAGCATTTCGGCTGGTTCTTCGGGATCAATGCTGGTGGATTCATCCTGGTGGCCCAGGTCAACGCGCGGTTGCTGGCCAAGCGCGGACCGGCCTTCCTGTTGGTCCGTACCGTGTGGATCTACCTGGCTGCGGGCCTGACCCTACTGGGCATCAGTGCCTTGCATACCGCGGCGCTGTGGCCGCTGCTGCTACCGCTGTTCGTATGCATCGCCAGCCTGGGGTGCATCATCCCCAACGCCGCGGCCTGTGCCATGAATGGCCAGGGCGCACGGGCTGGCAGCGCCTCGGCGCTGCTGGGGTGCCTGCAGTTCAGTGTGGCCGCGGGCGCGGCCTACCTGGTGGGCGTGCTGCACGACGGCAGCGCCACGCCGATGGCGATGGTCATCTGCCTGTGTGGCGTGCTGGCGGCGAGCATGGCGGCCATGACCCGGCGCTTGCAGAACGCCCGGGCACTGCAGGCCGCCAATCGCTGAGTCAACCGGCGGCGCGTTGTGGCTGGGGAATCGTATGCGGGGCTTGCAGCCGGCCCTGCAGGGTCTGGGTGAAGGCCCGGGCCTCGGCCTCGCTGCGGAATGTCACGGCGTGCTGGTCCAGGCGCACTTGCCATTGGGAGCCTTGAGGGGTTGCCAATTCTTTTATCAGGATCTTCATTGCTGACCTCCTAACGGTAAAAGACTGCACTGCAAGGGAGCCCCAGTGTAGACCTGAACAAGGTCAAAACCATGACCGGAATCAATTCTCGGACAGGTGGCCAACACCACGCCGCTGGCGTGGTGTTGGCTGCCTGGCGTTGCCTCAGAAACCTTCCAGGACGATCTTGCCCTTGGCCTTGCCGCTCTCCAGCAGCGCATGGGCGCGGCGCAGGTTGGCGGCGTCGATCCGGCCGAAGTGCTCGCCGACCGTGGTCTTGAGGATGCCAGCGTCGATCAGCTCGGCGACCCGCGTCAGGATCACGTGTTGCTCTTGCATGTCGACGGTCTCGAACAGCGAGCGGGTGTACATGAATTCCCAGTGCAGCGACAGGCTCTTGCGCTTGAGCTTGGTCACGTCGAAGCTCTGCGGGTCGTCGATCAGCCCCAGCTTGCCCTGGGGCGCCAGGGCTTCGACCAGTTGATCCAGGTGAGCGTCGGTCTGGGTCAGGCTGGCCACGTGGGTCACCTGCTCGATGCCGATGCGCTTGAGTTCGGCGCTCAGTGGCTGGCTGTGGTCCACCACGGCATGGGCACCCAGCTCGCGAACCCAGGCCTGGGTCCGTTCGCGGGAGGCGGTGCCGATCACCTTGAGCCCGGTCAACTGCCGCGCCAGCTGGGTGAGGATCGAACCGACGCCACCAGCGGCGCCGACGATCAACAGGCTTTGGCCTTTGTCAGCTGGCTCCTGGCTGACCTGCAAGCGATCGAACAACAGTTCCCAGGCGGTGACCGCCGTCAGCGGCAGGGCGGCGGCTTCGGCAAAACCCAGGCTGCTGGGCATGTGCCCGACGATGCGCTCATCGACCACGTGCCGTTCGCTGTTGGCCCCGGGACGGGCGATGGAGCCGGCGTAGAACACCCTGTCGCCAGCCTTGAACAGGCTGACCTCGCTGCCCACGGCCTTGACCACTCCGGCCACGTCCCACCCCAGGACCTTGGCGGCCCCGCCTTCGGGCTGGACGTTGCGGCGTACCTTGGTGTCCACCGGGTTGACCGAGATGGCCTTGACCTCCACCAGCAGGTCGCGGGGACCGGGGGTGGGCTCCGGCAGTTCGATGTCTTGCAGGGCGCGTGGATCGTCGATCGGCAGCGATTGGTAGTAGGCGATGGCTTTCATGATGGGGTCCTTTAAAAGCGATTGAAGAGGGTCAGGCGATCAGTTGCAGGCGCTTGAGTTCGAAGTGTTCGAGGGCCTCGCGGGTGCGCTCCAGGAAGGCCTGGAAGTGGGCGGTGCCGTTGTGCAGGTCCAGGGCCGCCTGGTTGTCCCAGCGCTCCAGGACGTAGAAGGTGCCCGGCTGCCCGGCGTCCTGGTGCAGTTGGTAATACTGGCAGCCGGCTTCGGCGCGGCTGGGCGCCACCAGGGCACTGAGTTCGCGCTGCAGCACGTGCTGCTGGCCGGGTCGGGCGACCAGGGTGGCAATGGCGGTGAAAGGTTCGGACATCGGGGTATTCCTCGGTGGAATTGGACGATGGAGTGATGATTGGCTATTTCTGCGCACGATAAAACCGGCTAAAAGAGCAGTCTCTTTCAATGTTTTTTTGATAATCCGGGGCTGGCCGTGTTGCGATTCGATGACTTGCAGTTGTTCGTGCGTGCCGCTGACCTGGGCAGCCTGTCGGCGGCGGCCCGGGTCATGGACCTTTCGCCGGCGGTGGCCAGCGCCGCCCTCAAGCGCATCGAGCACAACCTGGGCGCACGCTTGCTGGCTCGTTCCACCCGCAGCCTGCGCCTGACTGCCGAGGGCGAGGGTTTTCTCGAGTACGCCCGCGCTGCCTTGGGCAACCTGGATGAAGGCCGGCGCCTGCTGGCCAGCGGGCAGGACCAGGTCAGCGGCGTGTTGCAGCTTTCCGCTCCCTCGGATTTCGGGCGCAACCTGCTGCTGCCCTGGCTCGACGAGTTCCAGCGCGAGCATCCCAAGCTCAGCGTGCGCCTGTTGCTGGGGGACAGGATTGCCGACCTGTTCCGCCAGCCGGTGGACATCGCCCTGCGCTACGGTGAACCGGAGGACTCCAGCCTGGTGGCCCTGCCGGTAGCCCCGGACAACCGCCGGGTACTGTGCGCCGCGCCCGGCTACCTGGCGCGCCATGGCGAGCCGCGCCAGCTGGAGCAGCTGGCCCAGCACAACTGCCTGCTGTACATGCTCGACAGCCGGGCCCACGATCTCTGGAGCTTTCATGACGGCAAGCGCGAGGTGAGCCTCAGCGTCAGTGGCGATCGCCTGAGCGACGATGCCGATGTGGTCCGGCGCTGGGCCCTGGCCGGGGCCGGGATCGTCTACAAGTCCTGGCTGGATGTGGCCGCCGATGTGCTGGAGGGGCGCCTGCAAGTGCTGCTGCCGGAGCTGACCTGCGAGCGGGCGTCGCTGAACCTGTTCTGCACCCACCGGGCGCACCTGAGCAAACCGGTGAAGCTGTTGCGCGATCTGTTGCAGAGACGCTGCGCCCAGATCAGCGCCCGCCGCCCGGTATAGCCCGTCACTCCCAGGACATAACCCTCCCACGGCGTCGCCCAGCCATCCGGCACTCCGCCCCTGGGCGTCGCTGATGGATGCGAACAGGTCGCCCTCGGCAATCAGCCCCGGTCTCGATCCCGCACACTCCGACGGTCAAGCATTCGACTGTGGGGGACGGGGCATGGGCATACAGGAATACAGCGCTGCGGAGCGCCTGGAGCGGTTACCCATCAGCGGCTATCACCGGCTGATCTTCATCATCATCGCCTTGGCGTTCTTCTTCGACTCCATGGACCTGGCGATGATGACCTTCCTCCTGGGCTCGATCAAAGCCGAGTTCGGCTTGAGCTCGGCCCAGGCCGGGCTGCTGGCCAGTTCGAGTTTCTTCGGCATGGTGCTGGGCGCTTCGTTGTCGGGAATGCTCGCCGACCGTTTCGGTCGCAAGCCGGTGTTCCAGTGGAGCATCGTGCTCTGGGGCGTGGCCAGCTACCTGTGCTCCACGGCCCAGGACGTGGACAGCCTGACCCTGTTCCGGGTGCTGCTGGGAATCGGCATGGGCATGGAATTCCCCATTGCCCAGTCGATGCTCTCGGAGATGATCCCGGCGCAACGACGCGGACGCTACATCGCCTTGATGGATGGTTTCTGGCCCTTGGGTTTCGTCGCCGCGGGGGTGCTGTCGTACTTCCTCCTGCCATTGATCGGCTGGCGCGACATCTTCCTGGTGTTGGCGATCCCAGCGGTATTCGTGTTGGCGATCCGCTTCTTCATTCCCGAGTCGCCGCGCTGGCTGGAGCAGGCCGGGCGCCACGCCGATGCCGAGCGGGTGTTGCAAGGCATCGAGGACAAGGTGCGGGCATCGCTAGGCACCAGCCAGTTGCCCGAGCCCGTGCGCCTGCCGCGCATGGACAGTGCGCCAGGGCAGTTTTTTTCCGCATTGCGCCAGATCTGGTCGCCGCAGTATCGCCAGCGCACGGTGATGATCTGGAGCCTGTGGTTCTTCGCCTTGCTGGGGTTCTATGGCCTGACCTCCTGGCTCAGCGCCTTGCTCCAGCAGTCCGGTTTCGCGGTGACCCAGTCGGTGTACTACACGGTGCTGATTTCCCTGGGCGGGATCCCGGGGTTCCTCATGGCCGCCTGGCTGGTGGAGCGCTGGGGACGCAAGCCGGTGTGCATCGTCACCTTGCTCGGTGGCGGAATCATGGCCTTCTTCTACGGGCAGAGCGCAGTGTTCGGCGGCAATGCCGGCCTGCTGATCGGCACCGGGTTGTTGATGCAGTTCTTCCTGTTCGGCATGTGGGCGGTGCTCTACACCTACACCCCGGAGCTGTATCCGACCTCGGCCCGGGCCACTGGCTCGGGGTTCGCTTCGGCGGTTGGCCGTATCGGTTCGCTGCTGGGGCCCTTGGTGACCGGGCTGGTGTTGCCGGTCGCCGGGCAGGGGGGCGTGTTCGCTTTGGGGGCAGCGTGCTTCGTGGTCGCGGCGGCGGTGGTCTGGCGCTTCGGGATGGAGACCCGGGGCCGGACCCTGGAGGAATTGAGCGAGGTGTAGAGGGGCGTTGCGTAGTCCCAGGCGCCCTGGCAAGAGGGCGCCGGGGAAGGTGCCGGCTGTGGCAGCGACTACGCCAGGCTGGCCTTAGGGCTTGACCAGGCGGGCGTCCAGGCTGTTCTGGGCCAGGCGCTGGGCTTGTTCCCGGGTCATGCCCAGGTCGGTGTACAAGGCATGGAAGTTCTCGGTGACATAGCCGCCGAAGTAGGCCGGGTCATCGGAGTTGACCGTCACCTTCACCCCGCGTTCGAGCATTTCCAGGATGTTGTGCTGGGACATGTGATCGAACACACAGAGCTTGGTGTTGGACAGCGGGCAGACGGTCAGCGGAATCTGCTCGTCGATGATCCGCTGCATCAGCCGCTCGTCCTCGAAGGCCCGAACGCCATGATCGATGCGCTGGATCTTGAGCAGGTCCAGGGCTTCCCAGATGTACTCCGGCGGGCCTTCTTCGCCCGCATGGGCCACGGTCAGGAAACCCTCGGCGCGGGCCCGGTCGAACACCCGCTGGAACTTGCTCGGCGGATGGCCCATCTCGGAGCTGTCCAGGCCCACGGCGACGAAGGCTTCGCGAAACGGCAGGGCCTGGTCGAGGGTCTTCTGCGCTGCTTCTTCGCTCAGGTGGCGCAGGAAGCTGAGGATCAGGCCGCTGGTGATGCCCAGTTGCTGCTCGCCATCCTTCAGGGCGCTGGCGATGCCGTTGAGCACCACTTCGAAAGGCACGCCACGGTCGGTGTGGGTCTGCGGGTCGAAGAAGGGTTCGGTATGGATCACGTTCTGTTCTTTGCAGCGCAGCAGGTAGGCCCAGGTCAGGTCGTAGAAGTCCTGGGAGGTGCGCAGCACGTCGGCGCCCTGGTAGTACAGGTCGAGGAACTCTTGCAGGTTGTTGAAGGCGTAGGCCTTGCGCAGGGTCTCGACGTCGCTCCAGGGCAGGGCGATCTTGTTGCGCTCGGCCAGGGCGAACAGCAGCTCGGGCTCCAGGGAACCTTCCAAGTGCAGGTGCAGTTCAGCCTTGGGCAAGGCGTTCAGCCAGTCATACATGGTGTTGTCTCATCAGGTGCGGGAGCGGCGAGAAGCCTGGGGCCGGGCGGTGCCCTTCCGTGGGGCCTGGCCATTGGCTCGCGGTGCTCGCCGGGTGCGAAAAAGCCGCCATTCTACAGTGGACGGCGCGAATGTCCGATAAAACCTGACCGAGGGCGAGGAGGGGCTTTACCTGCACTCGGGCACGAGTATGTAACGAAACATTAGTGACTCGCAGCAGTCTTCAGCTCATCTTCTATGTCCGTTTTTATTTCCGTCAAAGGACTGCAATGCTCACTTCCCTCAAGCAAGAAAAGCTCCTGCTGCTTGCGCTACTGGCTGCCTTGGCCGCCTATCCCCTGGAACACCTCTTGCTCACCAGCGGCCAGGGCATCGCGCTGCTCGCCGGGCTGGTGCTCATCGGCTTCATCGTCGTGGCTTCGATGCGGGTGGCCCATCACGCCGAGCTGCTGGCGGAAAAGGTCGGCGACCCCTATGGCACCATGATCCTGACCCTGGCGGCGGTGCTGGTGGAGGTGGTGATCCTGGCGATCATGATGAGCAACGAGGCTTCGCCGACCCTGGTGCGCGACACCATCTACTCGGCGGTGATGCTGGATATCAACGGCATCCTCGGCCTGGCCGCGCTGATGGGCGGCATCAAGCATGGCGAGCAGCCCTACAACGACGATTCGGCGCGGACCTACAGCGTGATGATCCTCACCGCCATGGGCGTGTCGATGGTGGTGCCGGAGTTCATTCCCGAAAGCGACTGGAAGGTCTACTCGGCCTTCACCATCGGTGCGATGGTGGTGCTCTACACCCTGTTCCTGCGCATGCAGGTCGGGCCTCATAGTTACTTCTTCAGCTACAGCTACCCGGAAAAGCGCCGGGCCAAGGAAGACCAGGCGCAACCCCATGCGGTCAACCTGGCCTGGAGCATCGGCGCCCTGGTGTTGGGCGTAGTGGTGATCGGCGCCCTGGCCGAGGTGATGTCCAAGACCCTGGACCTGGGCCTGGAAGGCACCGGCGCACCACCGGTGATCACCGCGATCCTGGTGGCGGCGATTTCCGCTGCGCCGGAGATCCTCACCGCGTTGCGCGCGGCCCTGGCCAATCGCATGCAGTCGGTGGTCAACGTGGCCCTGGGTGCCTCCCTGTCGACGGTGATCCTGACAGTGCCGGTGATGGAGGCCATGGCCCTGTATACCGGCCAACCGTTCCAGATGGCCATGACGCCGGTGCAGACGGTGATGGTGTTCATCACCCTGATCGTCAGCGCGATCAACCTCAACGATGGCGAGACCAACGCCATCGAAGGCATGACTCACTTCGTGCTGTTCGCCACCTTCATCATGCTCTCGCTGCTCGGCCTTTAAAGCGGCTGTGCCGACTGGATGGCGCAGCGAAAGCTGACGCCGGGGGCGTTCCAGGCCGCATGTGCCCCCAGTGCCAACGACGCACGGTGCTGGCCGAAGGCGAGAAGGTCGGGTCGTTGGCAAACTCGTTGTTCGCTCCACGTTGCGCCCGATAAATGCCGGTTTGCGGCCACTGCGGGTTCTCCACGGGCGATTCGCGATAGCAGTGTTTGTCGTACCAATCGTTGACCCATTCGCTGGCATTGCCGGTGAGGTTGTAGAGGCCCAGGGGATTGGGCACGAACCGGTCCACGGCGAGGGATCTGCTCCCTCGCCGCTGGAGGCATGGGTCAGGTATTGGCGATCAGTTGCCGGGCCGCCTGGCTGTGATCGGCGATCAGGCCTTTGAGGTCCAGCCCTTCGACTTGGCCATCGAGTACCCGCCACTTGCCGCCAATCATCACCCGGTCGGCCCGATCCGCACCGCACAACAGCAGTGCCGAAACCGGATCGTGGCTACCCGAGAAACGCAGCTCATCGAGCTTGAACAAGGCCAGGTCCGCCTGTTTGCCCACCGCCAGCTCACCAATGTCGGTGCGGCCCAGCAGGCTTGCCGAGCCCCGGGTCGCCCAGCCCAGTACGCGCTCCGGGGTGATCGTCTCGGCACCGTAGCGCAAGCGCTGGATGTACAGCGCCTGACGCGCTTCGAGGATCATGTTCGAGGCGTCATTGGACGCCGAGCCGTCCACGCCCAGGCCGAATAGCGCTCCCGCGTCGGTCAACTCGATACTGGGACAGATGCCGGACGCCAGGCGCATGTTCGAACTCGGGCAATGGCAGATGCCGGTGCCGGCCTGCCCGAGGCGGGCGATTTCGTCCGGGTTGAAGTGGATGCCGTGGGCCAGCCAGGTGCGCGGGCCGAGCCAGCCGACGCTGTCCAGGTAGTCCACGGTGCGCAGGCCGAAGCGCTGCAGGCAGAAGTCTTCTTCGTCGAGGGTTTCGGCCAGGTGGGTGTGCAGGCGTACGTCCAGGGCCTCGGCCATTTCGGCGCTGGCGGCCATGATCTGCGGGGTCACCGAGAACGGCGAGCAGGGTGCCAGGGCGATCTGGATCTGCGCGCCGGGACCACGTTCGTGGTACTGCTGAATCAGGCGCTGGCTGTCGTCGAGAATCACCTGGCCCTCCTGCACGGTCTGTTGCGGTGGCAGGCCGCCGTCCTTTTCGCCAAGGCTCATCGAACCGCGGGTGAGCATGGCGCGCATGCCCAGTTCACGCACGGCTTCGACTTGCACATCGATAGCGTTTTCCAGGCCGTCCGGGAACAGGTAGTGATGGTCGGCGGCGGTGGTGCAGCCGGAGAGCAGCAGTTCGGCCAGCGCCACCTTGGTGGCCAGGGCGAGTTTTTCCGGGGTCAGGCGGGCCCAGACCGGGTACAGGGTCTTGAGCCAGGGGAACAGCGGCTGGTTGACCACCGGGGCCCAGGCTCGGGTCAGGGTCTGGTAGAAGTGATGGTGAGTGTTGACCAGGCCCGGCAGCAGCACGTGCTCGCGGGCATCGAAGACTTCCTGGCAGGGGCTTGCGGGCTGTTGGCCGAGGCCGAGGACTTCGACGATCAGGCCGTCTTGCAGCACCAGGCCGCCGCGGGCGTCCAGGGCGTTGCCGGTGAAGATGGCCAGGGGATTCTTTAACCAGGTACGGGTCGCAGGCATGGTGGCCGGCTCCTCTGAAAGTGGGTTCAGGTTAGCCAGCTCAGTGTTGCCCTGTCTGCTGATCCAGGGTCGCCGTGGGGCGCGTGGCGCAGTCTAGCGAAAGTTTTGCCGGGGGACAAAACCGCTGTCCGGGGCCCGGTTCCAGAGCCTTTGCCGAAGGTGGCCGCAGGTTGTGGCGGCGGCCACCTGCTCCGGGGTTACCAGGGAATGGTCTCGCCCTTGTAGTTGATGAAGTGGTGGCCGCCCTTGCCGGTGTAGGCGTTGACCTGGGCGATCAAGCCGCGGGTGCTGGTCAGCACGTCGATGTCGGCGCCTTCGCCGCCCATGTCGGTCTTGACCCAGCCCGGGTGCAGCGAGAGCACGGTCAGTGGTTGTTCGAGCCTGCTGACGAAGCTGTTGGTCATGGAGTTCAGGGCCGCCTTGCTGGCCTTGTACAGCGCCAGCTCGGGAGCGTCGGGCATGGTCACGCTGCCCAGTACCGAGCTCATGAACGCCAGGACCCCGGTATTGGGGCGGATCTGCTCGACGAAACGCTGGGCCAGGTTGATCGGCGCCACGGCGTTGGTGAAGAACAGCTGGCCGACCTCGGCCTGGGTGGCCTGGCCCGGCAGTTGGTTGTCCGGGCCCTTGACCCCGGCGTTGACGAACAGCAGGTCGAACACCTGGCCCTTGAGTCTCTGGCTCAGGGCGAGCACGGCGTGCTGGTCGTCCATGTCCAGTTGTTCGATCCGCACCTTGCCCAGGGCGTGCAGGGCCTCGGCCTTGTGCGGGTTGCGCACGGTGGCGGTGACCTGCCAGCCGTCTTCGAGCAGGCGCTGGACCAGGCCGAGGCCCAAGCCCCGGGAGGCGCCGATGATCAGTGCGGTTTTTGCCGTGGACATAGTCAGGCTCCTTGATGAATGAAGATCACGGATTCAGTGGACAGGCCTGCCGAGCCTTGTTGCAGCTCGCGGCGCAAATGGTCCCGTTCGTTGAGGCGGGTTTCGATCAGGTCGAGCTTGCCTTGCAGCAATCGCGCGACGGCGTGGTCCGGCTGGGCGTTGCGCTGTTCATAGACGCGCAGGGTATCGCAGTTGCCGGTGCGGGCGCTGGCCAAGTCTCCAATGCGCATAGGGGGGACTCGAAGGGGGTTGACCCTGGAGCATACTCTAGGCTTTAGCCTGCGCGCTCCTTTAATCCATGGAGCGATGATTATGTGGTCGAACGCGCAGTACCGAAAATTGGTCCGGGCCAGCGGCTGGTATGACCTGTTGGTCACTATGGCCTTTGTGACGCCCTGGAGTTTCATGGCCTTGCATGGGCTGCTGGAGCAGTTGGCCCTGGCGCTGGATCTGCCAGGGCGGTTGCCGCCATTCGAGCCCATGCATCTGTTGCTGGCCAACTTGATGGGATCGATCGTCTGCGTGTGGTCGCTGTTGCGGATTCGCGATCCTCAACCGGCATTCGGTCGTTATGACGCACTGGGTCGCATCCTGTTCGCCACCTGGCAGGTCTATGCCCTGGCCCAGGGGGCCACGGTGCTGATCGGCGTGTTCCTGTTCTTCGAACTGGCCTGGTGCGTGGCCCAGCTGTTGCCAGTGCGTGCCGATAGCCATGGAGGCGAGCTGCCGCCGGCATCTTTGCCATAGTGAAGGCGAGGTTGGATAAAAAGTAAGCAGCTGCGCCCAGGCCCTGCGCAACCTGCGGTGCGCGCAGCCTTGCACGGGTTATCCACAGCTTGCTCCACAGTATTTGTGCGCAAGCCCGAAGCTTGGGCATAAGCCTGGCTGGCTTATCTTCCAAGCGTGATAAGCCCAGCTAACTGGCTGTTTTACGGTACAAAAAATCCACAGTGGGAAGTTTTGTACGAAAACTGATCAATCTCGGCGAAGCCACGTTGCAAAAGGGCTACAGCGTTGTTTGCTCAGGTTATCCACAGCCGGGTGCACAGTAGATGTGGGCAATTGCCTAGACGCCGAGTGTCTATGCACAGGCCAGGCATGCAGGTTCAACGTTGCAGCATGATGCGTCCGCGACTCAGGTCGGCCAATTGCCGTTGCAGGGGGGCGATCTGCTCTTCACCCAGGGCCAGTTGCAGCTCCACGCCGTTGGCGGTGAAGTCCTCCTGGACCAGCAACCCGCCCAGTTCGGCGACTCGCAGCTTGACCAGTGCCAGTTCGCTGAACCCGCAGGTGCAGCGCAACGGCACTCGGTTGACCAGGGCGATGCGTTCGGCGCCTTGCAGGCATTTGTTGGCGCCACCGCCATAGGCCCGGGCCAGGCCGCCGGTGCCCAGCTGGATACCGCCGTACCAGCGGGTCACCAGGACTGCTACCTGGTCGCAGTCCTGGGCTTCGATGGCGGCCAGGATCGGTCGTCCGGCCGTGCCGCCGGGTTCGCCGTCGTCATTGCTGCGGTACTGGTCGGCCAGCTTCCAGGCCCAGCAGTTATGCGAGGCATCGGCGTCGCTGTAGGCCTGGATGAAAGCCTGGGCCTCGGCGGCGCAAGTGATGGGAGCGGCGAAGGTGATGAAGCGGCTTTTGCGAATCTCCTCGCGGTATTCGCAAAGACCGGCCAGGGTAAAGGGCATGGGTTCAGGCTTTTTTCACAGGTGACAGACCGCAGCCTTTGAGAATGATGCACAGCAGATTGTTGGTGGCGGCTTCCATGTCTTGCTTGGTCAGGCGGCTGCGGCCGGTGACCTGGCAGATCTGGGTGGCGAAGTCGGCATAGTGCTGGGTGCTGCCCCACAGCAGGAAGATCAGGTGCATCGGATCCACCGGGTCCATCTTGCCGGCGTCGATCCAGGCCTGGAACACACTGGCCCGGCCCTGGAACCAGGCGCGGTAGTCCTGGCTGAAATATTCGCTGAGGCATTCACCGCCGCTGATGATCTCCATGGCGAAGATGCGCGAGGCCTGTGGCTGGCGCCGGGAAAATTCCATCTTGGCGCGGATGTAGCGGGTCAGCGCCTCGGCGGGATCGTCCTCGGCGGTGAGGCTGTTGAAGGTGCTGTCCCACTGCTCGAGGATGTTGCTCAGCACCGCGACGTACAACCCCAGCTTGTTGGTGAAGTAATAGTGCAGGTTGGCCTTGGGCAGCCCGGCGTTCTGCGCGATGGTGTTCATGCTGGTGCCTTTGAAGCCGTGGCGGGCGAATTCGTCTTCGGCGGCCTGGATGATGGCACGTTCGTTCTTCTGGCGGATGCGGCTGGTCGGTTTGCCTGGGTGGGCAGCGCTGTGGGCAGGGACTTCAAGGGTCATGGAGGTTTCCGAGCGAGTCTGTAGGGGGCAGCCTGTGCGTTGATAGCCTACCCGGCTTGAACAGACAAGCCTTGGTGCGACAAAAGCCAGCGGCTCATCGGGTGGCCGCCAGGCTTTCCAGGAAGCTTTCCAGTACCAGGTGCGGACGCCGGCCCTTGCGGGTGACGGTCGACAGGTTCAGGTCGTAGAACCTTGACCTGGGCTTGAGCGCCCGTAGCCGGCCCTGCTGTACCCACAGACTGGCGTAGTGATCCGGCAGGTAGCCGATGTAGCGCCCGGTGAGGATCAGGAAGGCCATGCCCTCGCGGTCGGAGGCGCTGGCGGTGCAGTTCAGCGCCTGGTAGCGGGCCTGGATCTCGGCCGGCAGGCGGAAGGTCGGAGCAATGGCTTCCTGGGCGTTGAGGCGCTGATCGTCCAGTTGCTTGTCATCCACATAGAACAATGGGTGGCCGACCGCGCAGTACAGCAGCGAACGTTCGTCGTACAAGGGTTGGTATTCCAGGCCGGACAGGGCGCTGGCCTGGGGCACCACGCCGACGTGCAGGCGGCCATCGAGCACCCCTTGCTCGACCTCGCTGGGGGCGATCATGCGGATCTGGATCTGCACGTCCGGGCCGCGTTCCTTCAATTGCGCCAGGGCGTGGGTGATGCGCATGTGGGGCAGGGTCACCAGGTTATCGGTGAGCCCGATGATCAGCTCGCCGCGCAAATGGCGGTGCAGGCCGTTGACCTCGGTACGAAAGCTTTCCAGGGCGCTGAGCAGTTGCAGGGTCGACTGGTAGACCTCGCGGCCTTCCTCGGTCAGGGAGAACCCGGCGCGCCCACGTTGGCACAGGCGCAGGCCGAGCCTTTGCTCCAGGTCGCTCATCTGCTGGCTGATGGCCGAGCGGCCGATGCCGAGCACCGTCTCGGCGGCGGAAAAACCGCCGCATTCCACCACGCTGCGAAAGATGCGCAAGAGGCGGATGTCGAAGTCGCTGACTTGCGCCAGTGGGTCGGCTCTATGAAGGCTCATAGTTTAGTAGGCGGCTGACTGAAGGTTATTAAAGTTGGATTTCATCGACTTTATAGCCGTGGCAAGTTAGCCGCAACAACGCTGCATCATTCCTACGCCGCTTCATTGCCTTGCGAGGTTTTGCCATGAACATGCCGGAAAACGCCCACCAGTCCCTGGCCAGTCAGCTCAAGCTAGATGCTCACTGGATGCCCTATACCGCCAACCGCAACTTCCAGCGCGACCCGCGCCTGATCGTTGGCGCCGAGGGCAGCTGGCTGGTGGATGACAAGGGGCGCAAGGTCTATGACTCGCTGTCCGGCCTGTGGACCTGTGGCGCCGGCCACTCGCGCAAGGAAATCCAGGAGGCGGTGAGCAAGCAGCTGGGAACCCTGGATTACTCGCCGGGCTTCCAGTACGGCCACCCACTGTCGTTCCAGCTGGCGGAGAGAATCACCGCCCTGACCCCGGGCAACCTGAACCATGTGTTCTTCACCGACTCCGGTTCCGAATGCGCAGATACCGCGGTGAAGATGGTGCGTGCCTACTGGCGCCTGAAAGGCCAGCCGACCAAGACCAAGATGATTGGCCGGGCCCGTGGTTATCACGGCGTGAACATCGCCGGCACCAGCCTGGGTGGGGTCAATGGCAACCGCAAGCTGTTCGGCCAGGCCATGGCGGATGTCGACCACCTGCCGCATACCTTGCTGGCCAGCAACGCATTTTCTCGCGGCATGCCGGAGCAGGGCGGTATCGCCTTGGCCGACGAGTTGCTGAAACTGATCGAATTGCATGACGCTTCCAACATCGCCGCGGTGTTCGTCGAGCCGTTGGCCGGTTCCGCTGGGGTACTGGTGCCGCCACAGGGCTACCTCAAGCGCCTGCGGGAGATCTGCGACCAGCACAGCATCTTGTTGGTGTTCGATGAAGTGATCACTGGCTTTGGTCGTACTGGCGCGATGTTCGGCGCCGACAGTTTCGGCGTGACGCCGGACCTGATGTGCGTGGCCAAGCAGGTCACCAACGGCGCGATCCCCATGGGCGCGGTGATCGCCAGTTCCGAGATCTACCAGACCTTCATGAACCAGGCGACTCCCGAGTACGCGGTGGAATTCCCCCACGGCTACACCTATTCGGCGCACCCGGTGGCCTGTGCGGCTGGCTTGGCGGCCCTGGATCTGCTGCAGAAGGAAAACCTGGTGCAGAGCGTGGCCGAGGTCGCGCCGCACTTCGAGAAGGCCTTGCACGGTATCAAGGGCGCGAAGAACGTGATCGACATCCGTAACTTCGGCCTGGCGGGGGCGATCCAGATCGCGCCTCGCGATGGCGACGCGATCGTGCGTCCATTCGAGGCGGGCATGGCCCTATGGAAAGCCGGGTTCTACGTACGCTTCGGCGGCGACACCCTGCAGTTCGGCCCGACCTTCAACAGCAAGCCCCAGGATCTCGACCGCTTGTTCGATGCAGTTGGCGAAGTGCTGAACAAGCTCGACTGATCCGATCCTTCTTATATAGCAGCAGGCGCGAAGTGGTTCGCGCCTGTGCCTTTCCTCTTTCCAGGAGTTTGCGCATGAGCCTGATTTCCCACCTGATCCATGGTGAGTTGGTAAGTGATAGCGGTCGCAGCAGCGATGTCTTCAACCCGTCCACTGGCCAGGCGATCCATAAAGTGCCGTTGGCCAGCCGTGAGACCATCCAGCAGGCCATCGATTCCGCCAAGTCGGCATTTCCGGCCTGGCGCAATACACCGGCAGCCAAGCGTGCCCAGGTGATGTTCCGCTTCAAGCAATTGCTGGAGCAGAACGAAGCGCGTATCGCCCAGCTGATCAGCGAAGAACATGGCAAGACCCTGGAGGATGCCGTTGGTGAGCTCAAGCGCGGTATCGAGAATGTCGAGTACGCCTGTGCGGCGCCGGAAATCCTCAAGGGCGAGTTCAGTCGTAACGTCGGGCCGAACATCGATGCCTGGTCCGACTTCCAGCCGCTGGGGGTCGTGGCGGGTATCACGCCATTCAACTTCCCGGCCATGGTGCCGTTGTGGATGTACCCGCTGGCGATTGCCTGTGGTAACTGCTTCATCCTCAAGCCTTCCGAGCGTGATCCCAGCTCCACGCTGTTGATCGCCCAACTGCTGCATGAGGCCGGGCTGCCCAAGGGCGTGCTGAATGTGGTGCATGGCGACAAGACCGCGGTGGATGCGCTGATCGAGGCTCCGGAGGTCAAGGCCCTGAGTTTTGTCGGCTCGACGCCGATCGCCGAATACATCTATGCCGAGGGCACCAAGCGCGGCAAGCGCGTCCAGGCGCTGGGCGGGGCGAAGAACCACGCGGTGCTGATGCCGGATGCCGACCTGGATAACGCCGTCAGTGCGCTGATGGGCGCGGCCTATGGTTCCTGCGGCGAGCGTTGCATGGCGATTTCGGTTGCGGTGTGCGTGGGAGACCAGGTGGCTGATGCCCTGGTGGCCAAGCTGGTGCCGCAGATCAAGGCGCTGAAGATCGGTGCCGGTACTTCCTGCGGCCTGGACATGGGGCCACTGGTCACCGCCCAGGCAAAGGACAAGGTCAGCGGTTATGTAGAGGACGGTGTGGCTGCCGGCGCACAGCTGGTGGTGGATGGCCGTGGCTTGAGCGTGGCGGGTCACGAGGAGGGCTTCTTCCTGGGTGGCTGCCTGTTCGATCGCGTGACTCCGCAGATGCGTATCTATAAAGAAGAGATCTTCGGGCCGGTGTTGTGCATCGTGCGGGTCAACAGCCTGGAAGAGGCCATGCAACTGATCAACGATCATGAGTATGGCAATGGCACCTGCATCTTTACCCGGGATGGTGAGGCTGCACGCTTGTTCTGCGACGAGATCGAAGTGGGCATGGTGGGGGTCAACGTACCGCTGCCGGTGCCAGTGGCCTACCACAGCTTTGGTGGCTGGAAGCGTTCGCTGTTCGGCGACTTGCATGCTTATGGCCCCGATGGTGTGCGTTTCTACACTCGCCGCAAGGCCATTACCCAGCGCTGGCCGCAGCGGGCCAGCCATGAGGCTTCTCAATTCGCTTTCCCTAGCCTTTAAGCAGGATGCTGTCCGAGGCCGGCCCGAGAGGACCGGTCTTGGCATTCATGGGCTTTTTTGATTGATGTGACAGATTTATGAAAATAAGTGTTGACGGCGAGTTTAATGTCTCTATAATTCGCCCCACTTCCGGCGCAGTCGAAACGGAAAACTCCTTGAGATTCAATGAGTTACGAAGATTTCGACAGCGGTCACGCTTCAGTTCATCGAAGCCCGAAAGCAGCTGGTGAGGCAGCGAAAGTGGCCTTGTCAGCGTTTCGATCCTCTCGATCGAAAGCGGTTAAAAAGAGGTGTTGACAGCAGCGAGTAACGCTGTAGAATTCGCCTCCCGCTAACGAGAGATCGGAAGCGCAAGTGGTTGAAGTTGCAAAGGAAACTTTGAAAACTTCTTAAAAAATCACTTGACAGTAAATGAGGCTGCTGTAGAATGCGCGCCTCGGTTGAGACGAAAGATCTTGACCAACCGCTCTTTAACAACTGAATCAAGCAATTCGTGTGGGTGCTTGTGTAGTCAGACTGATAGTCAAAAAGATTATCAGCATCACGAGTGACCATGCGAGAAATCACATAGTCATTTGAGATTGCTGAGCCAAGTTTAGGGTTTCTTAAAAACCCAAGCAGTATTGAACTGAAGAGTTTGATCATGGCTCAGATTGAACGCTGGCGGCAGGCCTAACACATGCAAGTCGAGCGGATGAAGTGAGCTTGCTCACGGATTCAGCGGCGGACGGGTGAGTAATGCCTAGGAATCTGCCTGGTAGTGGGGGATAACGTCCCGAAAGGGGCGCTAATACCGCATACGTCCTACGGGAGAAAGCAGGGGACCTTCGGGCCTTGCGCTATCAGATGAGCCTAGGTCGGATTAGCTAGTTGGTGAGGTAATGGCTCACCAAGGCGACGATCCGTAACTGGTCTGAGAGGATGATCAGTCACACTGGAACTGAGACACGGTCCAGACTCCTACGGGAGGCAGCAGTGGGGAATATTGGACAATGGGCGAAAGCCTGATCCAGCCATGCCGCGTGTGTGAAGAAGGTCTTCGGATTGTAAAGCACTTTAAGTTGGGAGGAAGGGCAGTAAGTTAATACCTTGCTGTTTTGACGTTACCGACAGAATAAGCACCGGCTAACTCTGTGCCAGCAGCCGCGGTAATACAGAGGGTGCAAGCGTTAATCGGAATTACTGGGCGTAAAGCGCGCGTAGGTGGTTTGTTAAGTTGGATGTGAAAGCCCCGGGCTCAACCTGGGAACTGCATCCAAAACTGGCAAGCTAGAGTATGGTAGAGGGTGGTGGAATTTCCTGTGTAGCGGTGAAATGCGTAGATATAGGAAGGAACACCAGTGGCGAAGGCGACCACCTGGACTGATACTGACACTGAGGTGCGAAAGCGTGGGGAGCAAACAGGATTAGATACCCTGGTAGTCCACGCCGTAAACGATGTCAACTAGCCGTTGGGGTCCTTGAGACTTTAGTGGCGCAGCTAACGCATTAAGTTGACCGCCTGGGGAGTACGGCCGCAAGGTTAAAACTCAAATGAATTGACGGGGGCCCGCACAAGCGGTGGAGCATGTGGTTTAATTCGAAGCAACGCGAAGAACCTTACCAGGCCTTGACATGCAGAGAACTTTCCAGAGATGGATTGGTGCCTTCGGGAACTCTGACACAGGTGCTGCATGGCTGTCGTCAGCTCGTGTCGTGAGATGTTGGGTTAAGTCCCGTAACGAGCGCAACCCTTGTCCTTAGTTACCAGCACGTTATGGTGGGCACTCTAAGGAGACTGCCGGTGACAAACCGGAGGAAGGTGGGGATGACGTCAAGTCATCATGGCCCTTACGGCCTGGGCTACACACGTGCTACAATGGTCGGTACAGAGGGTTGCCAAGCCGCGAGGTGGAGCTAATCCCACAAAACCGATCGTAGTCCGGATCGCAGTCTGCAACTCGACTGCGTGAAGTCGGAATCGCTAGTAATCGCGAATCAGAATGTCGCGGTGAATACGTTCCCGGGCCTTGTACACACCGCCCGTCACACCATGGGAGTGGGTTGCACCAGAAGTAGCTAGTCTAACCTTCGGGAGGACGGTTACCACGGTGTGATTCATGACTGGGGTGAAGTCGTAACAAGGTAGCCGTAGGGGAACCTGCGGCTGGATCACCTCCTTAATCGACGACATCAGCTGCTTCATAAGCTCCCACACGAATTGCTTGATTCATTGAAGAAGACGATAGAAGCAGCTTTAAGCTCCAAGCTGATAGCTCCAAGCTAACAGTTACAAGCTCGAAATTGGGTCTGTAGCTCAGTTGGTTAGAGCGCACCCCTGATAAGGGTGAGGTCGGCAGTTCGAATCTGCCCAGACCCACCAATTTTGTTATGGGGCCATAGCTCAGCTGGGAGAGCGCCTGCCTTGCACGCAGGAGGTCAGCGGTTCGATCCCGCTTGGCTCCACCATAAACTGCTTCGGAAAGCTTAGAAATGAGCATTCAAATCGAATGTTGATTTCTAGTCTTTTGATTAGATCGTTCTTTAAAAATTTGGGTATGTGATAGAAAGATAGACTGACCACTACTTTCACTGGTGGTGGATCAGGCTAAGGTAAAGTTTGTGAATTCAAACTTTCGGCGAATGTCGTCTTCACAGTATAACCAGATTGCTTGGGGTTATATGGTCAAGTGAAGAAGCGCATACGGTGGATGCCTTGGCAGTCAGAGGCGATGAAAGACGTGGTAGCCTGCGATAAGCTTCGGGGAGTCGGCAAACAGACTTTGATCCGGAGATCTCTGAATGGGGGAACCCAACCATCATAAGATGGTTATCTTGCACTGAATACATAGGTGCAAGAGGCGAACCAGGGGAACTGAAACATCTAAGTACCCTGAGGAAAAGAAATCAACCGAGATTCCCTTAGTAGTGGCGAGCGAACGGGGACTAGCCCTTAAGCTTCTTTGATTTTAGCGGAACGCTCTGGAAAGTGCGGCCATAGTGGGTGATAGCCCTGTACGCGAAAGGATCTTAGAAGTGAAATCGAGTAGGACGGGGCACGAGAAACCTTGTCTGAATATGGGGGGACCATCCTCCAAGGCTAAATACTACTGACTGACCGATAGTGAACTAGTACCGTGAGGGAAAGGCGAAAAGAACCCCGGAGAGGGGAGTGAAATAGATCCTGAAACCGTATGCGTACAAGCAGTGGGAGCAGACTTTGTTCTGTGACTGCGTACCTTTTGTATAATGGGTCAGCGACTTATATTCAGTGGCGAGCTTAACCGAATAGGGGAGGCGTAGCGAAAGCGAGTCTTAATAGGGCGTTTAGTCGCTGGGTATAGACCCGAAACCGGGCGATCTATCCATGGGCAGGTTGAAGGTTAGGTAACACTGACTGGAGGACCGAACCGACTACCGTTGAAAAGTTAGCGGATGACCTGTGGATCGGAGTGAAAGGCTAATCAAGCTCGGAGATAGCTGGTTCTCCTCGAAAGCTATTTAGGTAGCGCCTCATGTATCACTCTAGGGGGTAGAGCACTGTTTCGGCTAGGGGGTCATCCCGACTTACCAAACCGATGCAAACTCCGAATACCTAGAAGTGCCGAGCATGGGAGACACACGGCGGGTGCTAACGTCCGTCGTGAAAAGGGAAACAACCCAGACCGTCAGCTAAGGTCCCAAAGTTATGGTTAAGTGGGAAACGATGTGGGAAGGCTTAGACAGCTAGGAGGTTGGCTTAGAAGCAGCCATCCTTTAAAGAAAGCGTAATAGCTCACTAGTCGAGTCGGCCTGCGCGGAAGATGTAACGGGGCTCAAACCATACACCGAAGCTACGGGTATCACGTAAGTGATGCGGTAGAGGAGCGTTCTGTAAGCCTGTGAAGGTGAGTTGAGAAGCTTGCTGGAGGTATCAGAAGTGCGAATGCTGACATGAGTAACGACAATGCGAGTGAAAAACTCGCACGCCGAAAGACCAAGGTTTCCTGCGCAACGTTAATCGACGCAGGGTTAGTCGGTCCCTAAGGCGAGGCTGAAAAGCGTAGTCGATGGAAAACAGGTTAATATTCCTGTACTTCTGGTTATTGCGATGGAGGGACGGAGAAGGCTAGGCCAGCTTGGCGTTGGTTGTCCAAGTTTAAGGTGGTAGGCTGAGATCTTAGGAAAATCCGGGATTTCAAGGCCGAGAGCTGATGACGAGTTACCTTTTAGGTGACGAAGTGGTTGATGCCATGCTTCCAAGAAAAGCTTCTAAGCTTCAGATAACCAGGAACCGTACCCCAAACCGACACAGGTGGTTAGGTAGAGAATACCAAGGCGCTTGAGAGAACTCGGGTGAAGGAACTAGGCAAAATGGCACCGTAACTTCGGGAGAAGGTGCGCCGGTGAGGGTGAAGGACTTGCTCCGTAAGCCCATGCCGGTCGAAGATACCAGGCCGCTGCGACTGTTTATTAAAAACACAGCACTCTGCAAACACGAAAGTGGACGTATAGGGTGTGACGCCTGCCCGGTGCCGGAAGGTTAATTGATGGGGTTAGCGCAAGCGAAGCTCTTGATCGAAGCCCCGGTAAACGGCGGCCGTAACTATAACGGTCCTAAGGTAGCGAAATTCCTTGTCGGGTAAGTTCCGACCTGCACGAATGGCGTAACGATGGCGGCGCTGTCTCCACCCGAGACTCAGTGAAATTGAAATCGCTGTGAAGATGCAGTGTATCCGCGGCTAGACGGAAAGACCCCGTGAACCTTTACTATAGCTTTGCACTGGACTTTGAGCTTGCTTGTGTAGGATAGGTGGGAGGCTTTGAAGTGGGGACGCCAGTTCTCATGGAGCCATCCTTGAAATACCACCCTGGCAACCTTGAGGTTCTAACTCAGGTCCGTTATCCGGATCGAGGACAGTGTATGGTGGGTAGTTTGACTGGGGCGGTCTCCTCCTAAAGAGTAACGGAGGAGTACGAAGGTGCGCTCAGACCGGTCGGAAATCGGTCGCAGAGTATAAAGGCAAAAGCGCGCTTGACTGCGAGACAAACACGTCGAGCAGGTACGAAAGTAGGTCTTAGTGATCCGGTGGTTCTGTATGGAAGGGCCATCGCTCAACGGATAAAAGGTACTCCGGGGATAACAGGCTGATACCGCCCAAGAGTTCATATCGACGGCGGTGTTTGGCACCTCGATGTCGGCTCATCACATCCTGGGGCTGAAGCCGGTCCCAAGGGTATGGCTGTTCGCCATTTAAAGTGGTACGCGAGCTGGGTTTAGAACGTCGTGAGACAGTTCGGTCCCTATCTGCCGTGGACGTTTGAGATTTGAGAGGGGCTGCTCCTAGTACGAGAGGACCGGAGTGGACGAACCTCTGGTGTTCCGGTTGTCACGCCAGTGGCATTGCCGGGTAGCTATGTTCGGAAGAGATAACCGCTGAAAGCATCTAAGCGGGAAACTCGCCTCAAGATGAGATCTCACTGGGATCTTGAATCCCCTAAAGGGCCGTCGAAGACTACGACGTTGATAGGTTGGGTGTGTAAGCGCTGTGAGGCGTTGAGCTAACCAATACTAATTGCCCGTGAGGCTTGACCATATAACACCCAAGCAATTTGCGAACTCGACAGAGACCAGATTGCGGTGTGTGAAGATGACCAACCGAAAGTTTGACACACGAACCTATTGCATGCCCATTCGCTGGAACGTTGCCCAAACAACGGCTCAGCTACAGAATTTCTTGACGACCATAGAGCATTGGAACCACCTGATCCCATCCCGAACTCAGAAGTGAAACGATGCATCGCCGATGGTAGTGTGGGGTTTCCCCATGTGAGAGTAGGTCATCGTCAAGATTAAATTCCGAAACCCCAATTGCGAAAGCAGTTGGGGTTTTGTCTTTGCGCGGACGAAAAGCCATAGCGGCCCACGCCTCCTAGATCGGCTCGGCTGCCAGCCTGCCGTGACAGTGCTAAGGTTCCGCCCGAGCTTTTTGCATTCTCCAAGGGAGCCCTTATGCCGGACGTCTCGTCCATCAACCCTGGTTTCATGGTGGTTCATGGCAACCGCCTGGACGAGTTGCGCAGCCTGGTGGTCAGCTGGATGCGGCGTTACCCACTGGCTCCCCTGGAAAATGAAATCGCCCTGGTCCAGAGCAACGGTATTGCCCAATGGCTGAAACTGGCCCTGGCCAAAGACCCCGAGGACGACGACTCCGGCGGTTGTGGCATCGCTGCTGCCATCGACGTACAACTGCCCGGTAGCTTCATGTGGCAGCTGTATCGCCAGGTCCTGGGACGCGACGAAATCCCGCCCAAGTCCCTGTTGGACAAGGCCCCGCTGACCTGGCGCCTGATGCGCCTGCTACCGGAGCTGATCGACGAGCCCCATTTCGAACCCCTGCAACGCTTCCTGACCCACGACAGTGACTTGCGCAAACGCTATCAGTTGGCCGAGCGCCTGGCCGACCTGTTCGACCAGTACCAGGTGTACCGCGCCGACTGGCTGGAAGACTGGGCCGCAGGCCGCCACCAACTGCGCAACGTCCGTGGCGAACCCAAGCCCTTGACCCCGGCCAACTGCTGGCAGGCCGAGCTATGGCGAGCGCTGCTCCTGGATGTTGGCACCGAAGGCATGGCCCAGAGCCGTGCAGGTGTGCATCAGCGTTTCATCGAGCGCATCAACCACCTGGACACCGCCCCCTCTGGCTTGCCGTCCCGGGTGATCGTGTTCGGCATCTCCTCATTACCGGCCCAAGTGCTGGAGGCCCTGGCTGGCCTGGCCCGTTTCAGCCAAGTGCTGCTCTGCGTACACAACCCTTGCCGCCATCACTGGGCCGATATCGTTGCCGACAAGGACCTGCTGCGCCACCAGTACAAGCGCCAGGCGCGCAAGGCCGGCATGCCTCAAGCCCTGGACCCGCAGACCCTGCACCAGCACGCTCACCCCTTGCTGGCCGCCTGGGGCAAACAAGGCCGGGACTACATCAACCTGCTGGACAGCTACGACGATCCCAACAGTTATCGCGCGGCCTTTCGCGATGGACGGATCGACCTGTTCAGCGAGAGCCGTCCCGCCAGCATGCTCCAGCAACTGCAGGATGACATCCTCGAACTGCGCCCCCTCGGCGAAACCCGCGAACTCTGGCCCGAGGTCGATCTGCAGCAGGACCAGTCGATCCGTTTCCACATTGCCCATAGCGCCCAGCGCGAGGTGGAGATCCTTCACGACCAGTTGCTGGCCCGTTTCAGCGCCGACCCCGACCTGCGCCCACGGGATGTGATCGTCATGGTCCCGGACATCGACAGCTATGCGCCGCATATTCGAGCAGTGTTCGGCCAGCTGGAACGTGATGACCGGCGCTTCATCCCCTTCACTCTCACCGACCAGGGCCAGCGGGGCCGCGATCCGCTGCTGATCGCCGTGGAACACCTGTTGAAACTGCCGGACAGCCGCTTTCCGGTCAGTGAGATCCTCGACTTGCTGGACGTCCCGGCGCTGCGTGCACGTTTCGGCGTCGACGAGGCCGACTTGCCCACCCTGCATCGCTGGATCGAAGGCGCCGGCATCCGTTGGGGCATGAATGCCGAACAACGGGCCGCGTTGGGCCTGCCTCAGGAGCTGGAGCAGAACAGCTGGCGTTTCGGTCTGCGGCGGATGTTGCTGGGGTATGCCGTCGGTCGTTCCGCGGCCTGCGACGGAATCGAACCCTACGATGAAATCGGTGGCCTGGACGCAGCCCTCATCGGCCCGCTGGTAGCCCTGCTCGATGCCCTGCAACTGGCCTACGAGCAACTCTGCCAACCCGCCGCCCCGCGACAATGGGGCGAACGCCTGCACAAGCTGCTGGAGCAGTTCTTCCTGGCCAGCACCGAACATGACGACTACCTGCTGGGCCAACTGGAAGACCTGCGTGAAACCTGGCTGGAAACCTGCGAAGCCGTGGGCCTGCAAGATGAGCTACCGTTGACCGTGGTCCGCGAAGCCTGGCTGGCGGGCCTTGACCAGGGCCGCCTGTCCCAGCGCTTCCTCGCCGGTGCGGTGAATTTCTGCACCCTGATGCCGATGCGCGCCATTCCCTTCAAGCTGGTGTGCCTGCTGGGAATGAACGATGGCGACTATCCTCGGGCCCAGCCGCCGCTGGACTTCGACCTGATGGGCAGCGACTACCGTCCGGGCGATCGTTCGCGCCGCGAAGACGATCGCTACCTGCTGCTCGAGGCCCTGCTTTCGGCCCGTGACCAGCTCTATATCAGCTGGGTCGGCCGCAGTATCCGCGACAACAGCGAGCGCCCCGCGTCGGTGCTGATCGGCCAATTGCGCGATCACCTGGCCAGTGGTTGGCACCTGGCGGGCAACGGCCAATCGCTGTTGGAAGAACTGACCCAGGAGCATCCGTTGCAACCCTTCAGCGCTCGCTATTTCCACGACAGCGATCCGCTGTTCAGCTATGCCCGGGAGTGGCAGGTGCTGCACCAGGACCGCGAAGAGCAGGCTGCGGCCGAGCGCCTGGACCCCTACGTGCAGGACGAACCCTTGAGCCTGGCCCAATTGCAGGATTTCCTACGCCATCCGGTTCGGCATTTCTTCAGCCAGCGGCTCAAGGTGTTCTTCGAAGCGATGGAGGCCCCCCTGGCCGATGAAGAACCCTTCGTCCTCGATGCGCTGCAACGCTACAGCCTCAGCGACAGCCTGCTTGCGGCCGCGCTGGCCGATGTCGAACAGCCGGAACAGGCATTGCAGGCCCAGGCCCAGCGTCTCCAGGCCAGCGGCTTGCTGCCCATGGCCGGGTTTGGCGAGTGCCTGCAACGGGAACTGATGGAGCCGCTGCCCGACCTGCTGCAACGCTATCGGCAGCTGCTGGCCCTGTGGCCAACACCCCTGGCCAGCGCCTTGCCCATCAGCCTGGAACTGCAAGGCGTAAGGGTCGAAGGCTGGCTCAGTGCCCTGCACCAGCGGGCCGACGGTGGCTTGCTGGCGGTGACCACCATCGCCAACGCCATCGGTTCCACCAAGACCCGCAAATGGCACCGGCTGATCAAGCCGTGGATCAACCACCTGCTGGCCTGTGCCAGCGACTACCGCCTGACCACCGCGCTGGTGGCCAGCGATGACAGCCTGTTGCTGGCCCCTTTGGAGCCGCAAGTGGCCCGGCAGGTCCTCGGGGATTTGCTGCGCGCCTGGCAGGCGGGCATGCGCCAACCGTTGCCCGTGGCGATCAAGACCGCCTTCGCCTGGCTGGGCCAGGGCGATCCGGACAAGGCCGCGGCCGCCGCGCGCAAGACCTATGATGGCGATGGCCAGAATAGCCAGGGCGAGCGCCGTGAAAGCCCGGCCCTGGCCCGGCAGTTCGCCGACTACAACGCATTGATCGCCGATGAAACCTTCAGCGCCTGGGCCGAAACCCTGTATCGCCCGCTGCTCGATGCACCCTGGCGCTCGGCCCTCGGCGAGGAGGCCGGCGCATGACGGCACAGACTCCCCTGGCGCTGGCCTTTCCCCTGCGTGGCAGCCAGCTGATCGAGGCCAGCGCCGGTACCGGCAAGACCTTCACCATTTCTGCACTCTACCTGCGCCTGGTGCTGGGCCATGGCGGCGCAACCGCGGGCTTTGGCCGCGAACTGCTGCCGCCGCAGATCTTGGTGGTGACCTTCACCGATGCCGCCACCAAGGAATTGCGCGAGCGTATCCGCACCCGCCTGGCCGAGGCCGCCCGCTTCTTCCGCGACGAGATCCCGGCCCCGGACGGCCTGATCGAACAGTTGCGCCAAGAATATTCCGCCGAGCAATGGGCGGCCTGCGCCAACCGCCTGGACATCGCCGCCCAATGGATGGATGAGGCCGCGGTTTCCACCATCCACAGTTGGTGCCAACGCATGTTGCGTGAGCACGCTTTCGACAGCGGCAGCCTGTTCACCCAGACCCTGGAGACCGACCACAGCGACCTGCTGGGCGAGGTCCTGCGCGACTACTGGCGGCTGTTCTGCTACCCACTGCAAGGCGAGGCGCTGAACTGGGTGCGCAGCCATTGGGTGGGGCCGGCCGAACTGCTGCCCCGGGTCCGGGCGTTGTTCGGCAATGAGCGACGCGATCCACAGCAACAGACGCCCGGCGAGCTGATCGATGCCTGCCTGCAAGAGCGCCGCGCGGCCCTGGTGCAGATCAAGGCTCCCTGGCGCCAATGGGCCGTGGAGTTGCGCGAGATCTGCCGGCAAGGGGTGGCGAGCAAGAGTGTCGATGGCCGCAAGATGCAGGCCCGCTATTTCGAGCCCTGGTTCGACAAGATCAGCGCCTGGGCCGAGGACGAGAGCTTGGAGCAACTGGATATCGGCACCGGTTTCAGCCGCCTGACGCCCGAAGGCATGGGCGAAGCCTGGAAGGGCGAGCCACCCAGCCACCCCGGTCTCGATGCCATGGCCGGGCTCAAGGCCAGCCTCGAGGCCTTGCCCAGCCCGGATGCGGCGGTGCTGCAACACGCCGCGCAGTGGGTTGGGGCGCGGTTCGAGGAAGAGAAGCGCCGTCGCGCCGAGATGGGCTTCGACGACATGCTGTTGCGCCTCGATGGCGCCTTGCAGAACGACGAAGGCGGCCGCCTGGCCAGCCTGATTCGCGAGCAATTCCCGGTGGCCCTGATCGACGAGTTCCAGGACACCGACCCGGTGCAGTACCGGATCTTCGAGAGCATCTACCGCATCGAGGACAACGACCCGGCGACCGGGCTGTTCCTGATCGGCGATCCCAAGCAGGCGATCTATGCCTTTCGCGGCGCCGATATCTATACCTACCTGCGGGCGCGCCAGGCCACCGATGGCCGCTTGCATACCCTGGGCACCAACTTCCGCTCCAGCCAGGCCATGGTCGCTGCGGTCAACCATGTCTTCCTGCAAGCCGAGCAGCGCCCGCAAGGGCGCGGTGCCTTCCTGTTCCGCGAGAGCAATGGCAACAACCCGGTGCCGTTCCTGCCCGTGGCGGCCCAGGATCGCCAAGAGCGTTTGCAGGTCGATGGACAACCGCTGCCGGCGTTGAATTTCTGGCTGCTGCCCTCGGAACAACCGGTATCCGGTGCTTTGTATCGCCAGCAACAGGCCGCCGCCTGTGCCAGTGCCATCGTCGGCTTGCTCAACGGTGGCCAGCAGGGCCACAGCGGTTTCGTCCGTGACCAGCAAGGGTGCACGGGCCTGCTGCCCGCGGACATCGCCATCCTGGTGCGCGACGGCAAGGAGGCCCAGGCCATCCGCACCGAGCTGGCTGCCCGTGGCGTGCGCAGTGTCTATCTCTCGGACAAGGATTCGGTGTTCGCCGCCCAGGAAGCCCGCGACCTGCTGGTGTGGCTCAAGGCCTGCGCCGAACCGGATGTGGAGCGGCCGTTACGGGCGGCCCTGGCTTCCCTGACCCTCGACCTGCCGCTGCTGGAACTGGAGCGCCTGAACCAGGACGAACTGGCCTGGGAAGCACGGGTCATGCAGTTCCGTGGTTACCGTGGGATCTGGCGCAGCCAGGGCGTGCTGCCGATGCTGCGCCGCCTGCTGCACGACTTCCAGCTCCCCCAGGCGCTGATGGCCCGCAGCGATGGTGAGCGGGTGCTGACCAACCTCCTGCATTTGTGCGAGCTGCTGCAGCAGAACGCGGCCGGGCTGGATGGCGAGCAGGCCTTGATCCGCCACCTGGCCGAGCACCTGGCGCTGTCCGGACAGGCCGGCGAGGAGCAGATCCTGCGCCTGGAAAGTGATGATCAGCTGGTCAAGGTGGTCACCATCCACAAGTCCAAGGGCCTGGAATATCCCCTGGTCTTCCTGCCATTCATCTGTTCCACCAAACCGGTGGACGGCAGTCGCTTGCCGTTGCATTACCACGATGGTGCCGGCAAGCCCCAGGTCAGCCTGCGTCCCACCGAGCAACTGATCGCCCAGGCCGACGAAGAACGCCTGGCCGAGGACCTGCGCCTGCTCTATGTGGCCCTGACCCGGGCCCGGCACGCCTGCTGGCTGGGGGTTGCCGATCTCAAGCGGGGTAACCAGGGCAGTTCGATCCTGCATCTTTCGGCCCTGGGTTATCTCTTGGGGGGCGGTGCGGCGCTCACTGAATCCACGGACCTGCGGCGCTGGCTGCTGGATCTGCAACAAGGCTGCCCGGCCATCGGCGTGGGCGAGTTGCCGGCCATCGACGACCAGCGTTTCCATCCGCCTCGCAACCCGGCCCGCCTGCTCGCTCCGCTGGTGCCCGCGCGGCGTGCGGCGGAGCACTGGTGGATCGCGTCCTACAGTGCCCTGCGCATTAGCGACACCCTGGGCAGCGCCAGCCAGGCGCCGGACGATCCCCAGGCCCAGAAGCTGTTCGACGACGAGCGCCTGGACCCCGAGGCCCCTCGGGAAGCGGTCGCCAGCAGTGGCGATATTCACCGTTTCCCCCGCGGACCGAATCCCGGCACCTTCCTCCATGGGCTGTTGGAGTGGGCAGGCGGGGAGGGCTTCGATGCCAGCCCCGAGGCGATCACCGATGCCGTCGCCCGCCGCTGCAACCGCCGTGGCTGGCAAGGCTGGATTCCGACCCTGAGCGGTTGGCTGCAGCATCTGTTGCAGACGCCGATGCCCGTCGGCGACGGCCAGCCGCCGGTGGTGCTGGGACAACTGCAGCAGTACCGGGTCGAAATGGAGTTCTGGTTCGCCAGCCGCAAGGTCGATGTGCTCAAGCTCGATGAACTGGTGCGCCAGCAGACCCACCAGGGCGCGGCCCGGGTCACCGCCGAGCCGGTGCTGCTCAATGGCATGTTCAAGGGTTTCATCGACCTGACGTTCGAGCACCACGGCCGTTACTACGTGGCTGACTACAAATCCAACTGGCTGGGCGCCGATGACGCCGCCTATACCGAGCAGGCCATGGAACAATCGATTCTCGACAACCGCTACGACCTGCAATACGTGCTGTACCTGCTGGCCCTGCATCGACAGTTGAAGGCCCGCCTGGCCGACTACGACTACGACCGGCACATGGGCGGCGCCTTGTACCTGTTCCTGCGCGGTACCCATTCGGCCAGCCAGGGTGTGTATTTCGCCCGGCCGCCACGGCAATTGATAGAGCGCCTGGACCTGATGTTCCAGGGCCGGGCCGAGCCACCCAAGGCCGAACCGGCCTGGGAGCAGGGGGTGCTGCTATGACCCCGGACCTGTTTGGCGCCCTGGACGAGCCGGCACCCCAAGTCCCGGACCTGGCGCCCCTGAGCCGTGGTGCCGACCTGTTGCTGTTGCTCGATCGCTGGGTCGCCCGCGGCTGGCTGCGGGCCCTGGACAGGGCCTTCGTCGGTTTCCTCCAGGAACTGGACCCGGACTGCGACCCACTGGTGCTGATGGCCGCGGCCCTGACCAGCCATCAGTTGGGGCATGGGCATGTCTGCCTGGATCTGTTCGAAACACTCAAGGAGCCGGATTTCGCCCTGTCGCTGCCGCCCGAGGGCGATATACAGGGCGGTGCCCCGGTGTTGCCGTCCCAGGTCCTGGCCAGCCTGGAAGGCGCCCACTGGTGCAAGGTGCTGGCCGGCAGCCGGCTGGTGGCCCTGGCGGCGGATCATGGCGAGGCCTCCCGGCAACGACCGTTGGTGCTGTCGGGCAAGCGCCTCTACCTGCGGCGGTACTGGGCCTACGAGCGGCGCATCGACCAGGCCTTGCGCCAGCGCCTGGCCCAGACCGAGGCGGCCCCGGAACACTTGGCCCGGCGCCTCGACGAATTGTTCGGCGCGGCCCGGCCATCCGGTCCCGTCGACTGGCAGAAGCTCGCCTGCGCCCTGGCCACCCGGGGCGCGTTCAGCATCATCACCGGCGGCCCGGGCACCGGCAAGACCACCACCGTGGTGCGCCTGTTGGCCCTGCTCCAGGGCCCGGCGGTGGAAGCGCGCAAGCCGCTGCGCATCCGCCTGGCGGCGCCCACCGGCAAGGCGGCGGCGCGCCTGACCGAGTCCATCAGCCTGCAGGTTCGCTCGCTGTCGGTGGCCGATGAGGTGCGGGAAAAGATCCCCAGCGACGTCACCACCGTGCACCGTCTGCTGGGCAATCGGCCCGGAACCCGGCACTTCCGCCATCACGCCGGCAATCGCCTGCCACTGGATGTGCTGGTGGTGGATGAAGCCTCGATGATCGACCTGGAAATGATGGCCAACCTGCTGGACGCCTTGCCGGCCCATGCCCGCCTGGTGCTGCTGGGGGACAAGGACCAGTTGGCGTCGGTGGAGGCCGGGGCGGTGCTGGGCGATCTGTGTCGCGATGCCGAGGCCGGTTGGTACGACCCTCGCACCCGGGCCTGGCTGGAAGCGGTCAGCGGTGAAGACCTCTCCGCCAGTGGCTTGCAGGAAGACACCGGGCACCAGCATCCGTTGGCCCAACAAGTGGTGATGCTGCGTCACTCCCGGCGCTTCGGCGAAGGCAGCGGCATCGGCCAGCTGGCGCGCTGGGTCAACCAGCAGCAAGCCGACGAAGCTCGGCGCCTGCTGGCGGCGCGCAGTCATGCCGACCTGTACTGCCTGGGGCTCAAGGGTGAACAGGATCGGGCCCTGGAGCGGCTGTTGCTGGAAGGTCACGGCGAAGGGCCGCAAGGTTATCGCCATTACCTGAATGTCCTGCGCAGCCAGCGTCCCGCCGCCGGCACCGCTGTCGACGACCGGCTCTGGAGCGACTGGGCGCGCCACGTCTTGCAGGCCTTCGACCGCTTCCAGCTGCTGTGCGCGGTGCGCAAGGGGCCTTGGGGCGTGGAGAACCTCAACCTGCGCGTGACCCAGGCCTTGTTCAAGGCACGGCTGATCGACAGCGACCAGCAGTGGTACGAGGGCCGGCCAGTGCTGATGACCCGCAACGACTACGGCCTGGGCCTGATGAACGGCGATATCGGCATCGCCCTGCGCCTGCCGGAGCAGGGGGGGCGCCAGGTCCTGCGCGTGGCCTTCCCGCGCAACGACGGCCAGGGCGGAGTGCGCCTGGTACTACCCAGCCGTCTGAATGATATCGAGACGGTGTATGCCATGACGGTGCACAAGTCCCAGGGCTCGGAGTTCGCCCACACTGCGTTGATCCTGCCCGATGCGTTGAACCCGGTACTGACCAAGGAACTGATCTACACCGGCATCACCCGCGCCAAGGACTGGTTCAGCCTGATCGAGCCTCGTCCCGGGGTGTTCGAGGAGGCGGTGCGGCGCAAGGTCAAGCGCTTGAGCGGGCTGATGCTGGAGCTGGACTGAAGCCCCGGTTCCAGGCATCGTTGCAGCGCTTCGATATCGCGGCACTTTCCTGGGCTGTGCTATCGTTGCGGCATCATTTCCGTGAAAATCAACGAGATTCCCTGCATGGACGTGGCTGTCTTGAGGACAGAGCGCATTTTAGGGTGGCGGCAGTGCGTGCTGTCGACCTTCCTCTGCCTGTTCAGCCTGTTGGCCATCGCTCAGCCGGAGCCTTCGGCACCGGTCAGCCTGGCCGAGCAGCGTGCCAAGGCAGTGACGCAGGTGGTGCTGGGCATCCTCAGCTACGCTCGTTGGCCGGTGGAGCCCGCCCAATTGCGGCTGTGCGTGGTGGGTCCCACCGAATACACCGACGATCTCATCAAGGGCACCACCCAGGCGACCGGGCGTGCGGTGGTGGTGCGCCGCCTGCTGGCCAGCAACCCGACGCTGGCCAGTGACTGCGACTCGGTCTATGTCGGCAAGCTGACCGTCGAGGAACGCACCCGGCTCTTCAGTTCGTTGACCGGCCAGCCGGTCCTGAGCATCAGCGAGGGCGGCGACCAATGCACCGTGGGCAGCCTGTTCTGCCTGCGGGTCAGCGACAGCCAGGTGTCGTTCGAGGTCAACCTGGACTCCGTAGCCCGCAGTGGGGTGCGAATCCATCCCAGCGTGCTGCAACTGTCCCGTCGACGCCCGGCCACGCCATGAAACTGTTCAAGCCCAACCCCCGCCCCACATTGCGGTCGGTCATAGGTCGCGGCCACCTGGCGGTCGCCTTGCTGGCGATCGGCCTGGCCAGCCTGTCCCTGACCTGCCTGGGCGTGCTGGCGCTGCGGGTGTACGCCGACCACAACCTGCACCTGATCGCCCGCTCCATCAGTTACACGGTGGAGGCCGCGGTAGTGTTCAACGACAGCGGCGCGGCCGCCGATTCCCTGGCCCTGATCGCTTCCACCGAAGAGGTGGCCGACGCCAAGGTGTACGACAGCCAGGGCCAGTTGCTGGCCAGCTGGCAGCGCCCCGACAGCGGCCTGCTGGCTAACCTGGAAATGCACATCGCCAGTGCCTTCCTGGAAAAACCCATCAGCCTGCCGATCTTCCGCCAGGGCCAGGAGATCGGCACGGTCAACGTCACCGGCCATGGCGGCAACCTGTTGCGCTTTCTCTTCAGCGGCCTGGTGGGCATCGTGCTGTGCATCGCCTTGAGCGCCTGGGCGGCGCTGTACCTGGCGCGCCGGCAATTGCGCGGCATCACCGGTCCCCTGCGCAGCCTGGCGGACGTGGCCCACGCGGCCCGGCGCGAGCGAGCCTTCGACCAGCGGGTGCCGCCGGCGCAAATCGCCGAGCTGGACAACCTGGGCAATGACTTCAATGCCCTCCTCGATGAGCTGGAGGTCTGGCAGACCCACCTGCAGAGCGAAAATGAAACCCTGGCCCACCAGGCCAGCCATGACAGCCTCACCGGCCTGCCCAACCGGGCGTTCTTCGAGGGCCGGCTGATCCGCGCCCTGCGCAGTGCCAACAAGCACAACGAGCGCATGGCGGTGCTGTTCCTGGACAGCGACCGGTTCAAGGAGATCAACGACAACTTCGGCCATGCCGCCGGCGATGCGGTACTGGTGGCGGTGGCGACGCGGATCCGCGCACAACTGCGCGAGGACGACCTGGTGGCGCGCCTGGGTGGCGACGAATTCGCGGTATTGCTGACGCCGCTGCACCGGGTCGAGGATGCCCAGCGCATCGCCGACAAGATCATCAGCAGCATGGAGGTGCCGATCCAGTTGCCGGGCAGCCTGTCGATCCTGACGTCCCTGAGCATCGGCATCGCCGTGTACCCGGAGCATGGCGCCACTCCGGGCAGTCTGTTGAACGCCGCCGACGCGGCCATGTACCAGGCCAAGCGTGGCGCGCGAGGCGGGCAACACACAGTGGGGGCGGAGTCCCCCGTCCAGGTTCAACACAGGAGCTAATTCCCTTGTTTTCATCGATGCAACGTCCGGTTCGACTTTTCAGCACCCTGGTGTTCATGGCCCTGCTGGCCCTGAGTGGTTGCCAGAGCGTGCCGCCCAAGGGGCTGACCCCGAAGCAGATCGCGGTACTGAAACAGGAGGGCTTCGAACTGACGGATGAAGGCTGGGCCTTCGGCCTGTCGGGCAAGGTCCTGTTCGGCAGCGACGTGGAAAGCCTCAACCCGGCCAGCACCGCGATCGTCCAGCGTATCGGCACGGCCCTGCTCAGCGTCGACATCCAGAAGGTGCGGGTCGACGGCCATACCGATGCCTCGGGCAAGGAAGCCTATAACGTGCAACTCTCCCTGCGCCGCGCCAAGAGCGTGGTCAAGGTGCTGACCCAGGTCGGCATGCGTGAAGAGAACATCCAGTTGCGCGGCTTGGGCAGCAGCGAGCCGGTGGCTTCCAACAGCACCCCGGCCGGGCGCACCGAGAATCGCCGGGTATCGATCGTGGTCATCGCCGACTGATCGGCGATCCACGCTACAGCGGCTGTAGTCCTACGGCCGTTTCTCCAGGCTGCGCGTGTGCCAGAGGGCCATCTAGGAGGCGCTGAACGACATGTTCCGGCTGTCCCCCATCAACAGGGGCTGGTTCTGCTCGGTCACTTCCCTGATGTAGTCCCACAGCAGGGTGATGCGCTTGAGCTTGCGCAGGTCTTCGCGGCAGTACATCCAGAACTGCCGGGTCAGGTTGATTTCCTTGGGCAGCACCGGCAGCAGGCGTGGGTCCTGGGCGGCGAGGAAGCACGGCAGGATCGCCAGCGAGCGGCCCTGCTGCGCCGCCACGTACTGGGCGATGACGCTGGTGCTGCGCAGGTGGGCGCTGGCCCCGGGCACCACGTTGGCCAGGTACAGCAGCTCGGAGCTGAAGGCCAGGTCGTCCACGTAGCTGATGAACTGATGCTCGCCCAGGTCGCTGGGGCGGCGGATCGGCGGGTGGCGATCGAGGTATTCCTGGGTGGCGTACAGCTGCAGGCGGTAGTCGCATAGCTTGCAGCACACATAGGGCCCGTGCTCCGGGCGCTCCAGGGCGATGACGATGTCGGCTTCGCGCTTGGACAGGCTGATGAAGTGCGGCAGCGGCAGGATATCCACCGAGATCGCCGGATAGGCGCCGAGGAAGTGGCTCAACTGCGGGGTGATGAAGAAGGTGCCGAAGCCTTCGGTGCAGCCCATGCGTACATGCCCGGACAGGGCCACGCCGGAACCCGAGACCTGCTCGCAGGCCATGTGCAGGGTGCTTTCGATCGACTCGGCATACCCCAGTAGGCGCTGGCCCTCGGCGGTCAGGACGAAGCCGTTGGTACGGGACTTCTCGAACAGCAGGGTACCCAGGGCGGTTTCCAGCGAACCGATGCGCCGCGACACCGTGGTGTAGTCCACCGCCAGGCGCTTGGCCGCGCTGCTGGCCTTGCGGGTACGGGCCACTTCCAGGAAGAACTTCAGGTCGTCCCAGTTCAGGCCGCTCAGGGAGGTGATGTTTTTTTGCATGATGGACCGGATTTTATGTGCGTTCTTATTAGAAGTTTGCACATCTATACTCCAAAAACAGTCCGACACCAACTCGCGACGCCTCTCTTTTCAAGGCCTGCAATGCCTTGGCTCCCTGCATAAGAACCCAAGAAGTCAGGAGACCCCATGAACGCATCCCTCCAGTCCGGCGGCACCACCCTGCAGCAGGTCAAGCTGCTGATCGACGGTCAATGGGTCCAGTCCCAGAGCCAGGAATGGCATGACATCGTCAACCCGGCGACCCAGGAAGTGCTGGCCAAGGTGCCGTTTGCCACCGCCGCCGAAGTCGACGCCGCGATTGCCGCGGCCCAACGCGCCTTCCAGACCTGGAAGCTGACCCCGATCGGCGCGCGGATGCGCATCATGCTCAAGCTCCAGGCCCTGATTCGCGAGCACTCCAAGCGCATTGCCCAGGTCCTGAGCGCCGAGCAGGGCAAGACCATCGCCGATGCCGAAGGTGACATTTTCCGCGGCCTGGAAGTGGTCGAGCATGCCTGCTCCATCGGCACCTTGCAGATGGGCGAGTTCGCCGAGAACGTCGCCGGCGGCGTGGATACCTACACCCTGCGCCAGCCTATCGGCGTGTGCGCCGGCATCACCCCGTTCAACTTCCCGGCGATGATCCCGCTGTGGATGTTCCCGATGGCCATCGCCTGCGGCAACACCTTCGTCCTCAAGCCTTCCGAGCAAGACCCACTGTCCACCATGTTGCTGGTGGAGCTGGCGGTGGAGGCGGGAGTCCCGGCCGGCGTGCTCAACGTGGTCCATGGCGGCAAGGAAGTGGTGGATGCCCTGTGCACCCACGCCGACATCAAGGCCGTGTCCTTCGTCGGCTCCACTGCCGTCGGCACCCATGTCTATGACCTGGCGGGCAAGCATGGCAAGCGCGTGCAATCGATGATGGGCGCCAAGAACCACGCCGTGGTGCTGCCTGACGCCAACCGTACCCAGACCGTCAACGCCCTGGCCGGTGCGGCCTTCGGTGCGGCCGGCCAACGGTGCATGGCCACCTCGGTGGCGGTGCTGGTGGGCAAGGCTCGCGAATGGCTGCCGGACATCAAGGAAGCCGCGAGCAAGCTCAAGGTCAACGCCGGTTGCGAGCCGGGCACCGATGTCGGCCCGGTGATCTCCAAGCGGGCCAAGGAGCGCGTGCTGGGCCTGATCGAAAGCGGTATCAAGGAAGGCGCCAAGCTCGAGCTGGACGGCCGTGACGTCAAGGTCCCAGGCTACGAGCAAGGCAACTTCGTCGGCCCGACCCTGTTCTCCGGGGTGACCACCGACATGCAGATCTACACCCAGGAAATCTTCGGCCCGGTGCTGGTGGTGCTGGAAGTCGACACCCTCGACCAGGCCATCGCCCTGGTCAACGCCAACCCCTTCGGCAACGGCACCGGCCTGTTCACCCAGAGCGGTGCGGCGGCACGCAAGTTCCAGAGCGAAATCGACGTTGGCCAGGTGGGGATCAACATCCCGATCCCGGTGCCGGTACCGTTCTTCAGCTTCACCGGTTCGCGCGGTTCCAAGCTCGGCGACCTGGGTCCGTACGGCAAGCAAGTGGTGCAGTTCTACACTCAGACCAAGACCGTCACCAGCCGCTGGTTCGACGATGACAGCGTCAACGACGGTGTGAACACCACCATCAGCCTGCGTTGAGGAGCCTGACATGAACATCGCATTCATCGGCCTGGGCAACATGGGCGCGCCCATGGCCCGCAACCTGATCAAGGCCGGCCACCAGCTGAACCTGTTCGATCTCAACCAGAGCGTGCTGGCCGAGCTGGCGCAACTGGGCGGGCGCATCAGCACCTCGCCCAAGGCCGCTGCCGAAGGCGCCGAACTGGTGATCACCATGCTGCCGGCCGCCGCCCATGTGCGTAGCGTCTGGCTGGGCGAGGATGGCGTGCTGGCGGGCATCGCCCGTGGCGTGCCGGCGGTGGACTGCAGCACCATCGACCCGCAGACCGCCCGCGAAGTGGCCAATGCCGCGGCCAAGCAGGGCGTGGCCATGGCCGACGCCCCGGTGTCCGGCGGTACTGGCGGCGCCCAGGCCGGCACCCTGACCTTCATGGTCGGGGCCAGCGTCGAGCTGTTCGCCACCCTGCAGCCGGTACTGGCGCAGATGGGCCGCAATATCGTGCACTGTGGCGAGGTGGGCACCGGGCAGATCGCCAAGATCTGCAACAACCTGCTGCTGGGCATCTCGATGATCGGCGTCAGCGAAGCCATGGCCCTGGGTGATGCCCTGGGTATCGACACCAAGGTGCTGGCCGGGATCATCAACAGCTCCACCGGGCGTTGCTGGAGCTCCGACACCTACAACCCGTGGCCGGGAGTGATCGAGACCGCGCCCGCAGCGCGCGGCTACACCGGTGGTTTTGGCGCCGAACTGATGCTCAAGGACCTGGGGCTGGCCACCGAGGCCGCCCGCCAGGCCCACCAGCCGGTGGTGCTGGGCGCGGTGGCCCAGCAGCTGTACCAGGCCATGAGCCAGCGTGGGGAAGGTGGCAAGGACTTCTCGGCCATCGTCAACAGCTATCGCAAGCCGCAGTGACCCTCTGCGTGGCGGGGGCCAAGCCCTCGCCACGAATACCGTCTCATGATCGCAGCCCTCCGAATGGGGGCGTTTCCGGGAATCCGCGTCGGGCGGCTTCCCGTTTTTTTTGCCCGCTCAGTTGGGCCGGCCAGCCGGAGTGCGCGCTGGCGGATTGAGGCGGGTATCGAGGCCGAAGCGCTCCTGGATCACTACCTGGTACAACCCCTTGGCCAACAGCGGGTTGATCAGGATGTTCCAGCTGTGGCGCGAAACCGAGGAAGGCACCAGCACGAAGGGATGCTCGGCCAACAACTGGTCGGCGAATTGCTGCTGGCCGGCGCTGGGAATGCCCGGCACCAGCCAGTTGGGATTGGGCACGCTGCCTTCGTCCAGGCGGTAGATGGTCGACGGGTCGTGGATCAGTGCCCCGGTCAGCACATGGGGCACCTGGTCGAGCGCGGCAAAGCCCTTGTGCACGGCCACCTCGAGGATCGCCGTGGCAGGGTCGGCGCTGCCGTACACGGCCTTGACCCCCTTGGAGTTCCAGCGCCCGCCACACAACTCGGCGCCGATGCCGCTGTCCCAGCTGTCGGCGTGCTGCGCGGCGTCCAGGCGCCAGAAGTGCACGGCACTGCCGCCGGGGACGCTGATCACTGATAGACCCCGTATTCCAGGCGGGTGAGGAACTCATCCACCAGCTCGAAGCCGATGGGGTTGGTCAGCAGGTCCACCGGCTTGTGGCCGTCCAGGGCCATCACCGGCTTGGCCATCCACTCCTGGGCCTGTTCGCTGCTGCCGAAGATCTCCTGGGCCTTGGACAGGACCTGGGCGAAGCGCACCGCCCGGGCACTCTGCTCCGGGTTCAGCGGTTCGTCGGGGGTCTTCAGGCGCCGGTGCAGGGTGCGCTCGGACAGGCCGATGATCTTGGCCAGGACCTGTTCGTCCTTGAGCATGGGCACCGAAGAGACGAACTTGACGATTGCCGCCAGCGGAATGCCTTCCTCGGTCAGGCGATAGATGGAGATACGGTCGTCGAAGCGCGCCCGGCCACCGAGCAGGATCTGCGAGGTCCGATCCTTCAATACGGGTTTGCCGCGTCGTTTCACGGCGATGTCGCTACCGGTCATTGCAACCATGGGCGTGACTCCTGCCTTTGCCATTTGGCAGGGATTATAACGACATTTGGCAAATTGCGCCGAACCGGGCGTCGCCAGGCCGGGTGGACCGGCCGGACGCGGCCTCGCCTCGTACGGCAGGACTCAGGCGAACACGAAATACTTGCGCACGGTCTGCACCACTTCCCAGGTGCCGCGCATGCCGGGCTCGACCACGAAGATGTCGCCGGCTCGCAGGTGGATCGGCTCCTGGCCATCCGGGGTGATCACGCAGTAGCCCTCCTGGAAGTGGCAGTACTCCCACTTCTCGTAGGCCACCCGCCACTTGCCCGGGGTGCAGATCCAGGTGCCCATGATCTTGCTGCCATCCTCGCTGGTGTAGGCGTTGAGGTTGACGGTATGGGGATCGCCTTCGAGTTTTTCCCATTTGCAGGCGTCGAGGACTGGCAGTGGATGGGTGTCGCGCAGAACGGTGATGGGCTTGGACATGCTGTGCTCCTGGCAGGCCGCGAACTGGAAAGCGCACCCTATAGCTCAAGGCGCCAGGGGGGATGCCTGGACTCGACACCCAGCTATCCAGAAACGCTGCGCCGCAAGCGTGGAGCTGCGTGCAGGCTTGAAAGATTCATCCGCCAAACCAAGCTTTATTGGCAGATTTTGCGAAACATCCAGGGTTGCCCGCGTTATTTCGCAAGAATCTTTACCGGCTTCGCTCGTATCATTCAGTCCGGACCGACCGATGAGCCGCACCCATGGAAAACACTCCCCGCTGGTGGGATATCAGCCCACCCTTGAGCACCGCGACCCCGACCTGGCCGGGGGATACCCCATTCCAGGAGGAGCGCGTCTGGCAGTTCGGGCCCGAATGCCCGGTGAATGTCGGGCGTATCACCCTGTCCCCCCACACCGGCGCCCATGTCGATGCTCCGTTGCATTACCGCCCTGACGGCTTGCCCATCGGCGAAGTACCGCTGGATGTGTACATGGGCCCGTGTCGGGTCCTGCACTGCCTGGGCAGCGGCCCGCTGGTACAACCCGAGGACTTGCTCGGGCGCCTGGACAACCTGCCCCGGCGAGTGCTGCTGCGGACCTATCGTGAGGCTCCGCTGAGCGCCTGGGATCCTGACTTCACCGCCGTCGCCCAGGCCACCATCGACTTGCTGGCCAGCCTCGGCGTACGCCTGGTGGGCATCGACACGCCCTCCCTGGACCCGCAACAGTCCAAGACCATGGACGCCCACAATGCCGTGGCCCGGCATGGCATGGCCATCCTCGAAGGGGTGGTGCTCGACCAGGTGCCCGAAGGCGACTACGAACTGATTGCCCTGCCACTGCGCTTCGCCCACCTGGACGCCAGTCCGGTGCGGGCGATCCTGCGCCCGTTGGCCGATTGATTCCTACAATAACTAACACGGCGGGCCACTCGCGCACCCTTGCCCAGGCAAGGTGCCGGACCCAGCCGACCGAGGCGAGGAGCCCACGCGATGAGCCAATGTCCCTTTTCAAGCAACCCGCCGGATGAATGGCATAACGCCCAGCTGAATTTCTCCGACTCCATGAGCTACGGCGACTACCTGGACCTGGGGCGCATCCTCAGCGCCCAGCACCCCTTGTCGCCGGACCACAACGAAATGCTGTTCATCATCCAGCACCAGACCTCCGAGCTGTGGATGAAGCTGATGCTCCACGAACTCAAGGCCGCCCGCGAGCAGGTGCGCCAGAGCCAGCTGGCGCCGGCGTTCAAGATGCTGGCGCGGGTCTCGCGGATCTTCGACCAGCTGGTGCATGCCTGGGCGGTGCTGGCCACCATGACCCCTTCGGAATACAAGTCCATTCGCCCGTACCTGGGCCAGTCCTCGGGCTTCCAGTCGTTCCAGTACCGCGAGATCGAATTCATCCTCGGCAACAAGAGCGCGGCCCTGTTGCGCCCCCATGCCCACCGCCCGGAACTGTTGCAGGCGCTGCAGGAGTCCATCGCCACGCCATCGCTGTACGACGAGGCGATCGCCCTGATGGCCCGCAGCGGCCTGGCCATCGATTCGCAGCGCCTGGCGCTGAACAGCACCAGCACCACCCAGCATGATCCGTCGGTGGAGGCGGCCTGGCGCCAGGTGTACGCCGCGCCTGCGAAGTACTGGGACCTGTACCAGCTGGCGGAAAAGTTCATCGACCTCGAAGACTCCTTCCGCCAGTGGCGCTTCCGCCATGTGACCACCGTGGAACGGATCATCGGCTTCCAGCCCGGCACCGGCGGCACCGAAGGCGTGGGCTACCTGCGAAAGATGCTCGATACCGTGCTGTTCCCCGAGTTGTGGCGCGTACGTTCACCGCAATGATCCAGGCCAACGCCCCGCCAGCCGGGGCGTTTTTCATCGACCGGCCAGCAGGTGACCGGCCAGGTTCCCGGGGTTAAAGTGGTCGCCCTTCAGGCGGACTTTCACTTGCCCAGGCAGACCACATGGCCCAGATATTCGAACTCGAGACCCTGAACATGCGGCTCAACGACCCGGAGTTCCAGGCGTTGGACCTGCATCAGCGCATCCAGCGCGCCCTGTGCGGGCTGATCCTCGATGGCGCCCTCGACCCGGGTTTGAAGCTGCCGGCGACCCGGGTCCTGGCCAAGTCCCTGGGGGTGTCGCGCGATACCGTGGAGAACGCCTATGTGCAGTTGCAGCGCGATGGCTTCATCGTCCGCCGCGAAGGTTCCGGCAGCTATGTCAGCCAGACCATCGGTGCCCAGCTGCGCGGCGCGGCGCGTCGACGCCTGCGCTGGCAGGAGCAGCCGGCCAGCGCCCGGGAGCCGGGTTCGGGCCTGAGCCGCCGGGGGCGGGTGCTGTTCGAGCGCGGTGGGGTCAGTGACCAGCAAGTGGTCCGTGCCTTTGCCACGGGCCTGCCGGAAACCCGCAGCTTTCCGCTGGCGGCCTGGGAGCGCCTGCAGCGCCAGGTGCTCAAGGAGTCCCGCGCGACGGTGCTGCTGCATGGCGATCCGCAAGGCGCCGAGCCGCTGCGCAAGGCCATCGCCGCCTACCTCAACCTGGAGCGCGGGGCCAAGGTTGCGCCGGGCCAGATCCTGGTGTTGAGCAGTACCCGCCAGGCGCTGTTTCTGTGTGCCCAGCTGCTAGTGGATGCGGGCAAGCCGATCCTGATGGAGAACCCCGGCTACTTCGGCGCCCGCAAGGCCTTCGAAGCCGCCGAGGCGCGGATCGTGCCCATCGATGTCGACGACCAGGGCCTGCGCACCGATTTGCTGCGGGCCGACCGCAGCGGCGCCCCGTGCGTCTATGTGACGCCATCGCACCAGTACCCCAGTGGCGCCACCCTGGCCCTGGAGCGCCGGCTGGAATTGACCCGCTGGGCCGCCGAGCATCAGCGCTGGATCATCGAGGACGACTACGACAGCGAGTTCCACTACGACGGCTTGCCCACCGCCTGCGTCCAGGGCCTGGACCCCTACCAGCGGACGCTGTACATCGGCACCTTCAGCAAGACCCTGTACCCCGGCCTGCGCATGGGCTACATGGTCCTGCCCGAGGAGTTGGTGGCACCCTTCAGCGCGGCCCGCAGCATCATGGACGGCCACACGCCGCAGATCCTCCAGCTGACCCTGGCGCGGTTCATGGAGGAGGGGCACTACAACGCTCACGTGCGGGCCATGCGCAAGCTCTACGCCGGCCGCCGGCAGGCCATGCTCGAGGCCATCGAGCGCCATCTGGCGGGCATTGCCCGGGCCATGCCGCCGCCAGGCGGCTTGCAGATCCCCTGCCTGCTGGAGCCCGGCTGGACCGAGCACGAGACCCAGCGCCGGGCGGCCGCCATCGGCCTGCAACTGCCCGGGCTCAGCCGGCTGTATGCCGGCGAACACCAGGAGCAAGGCTGGCTGCTGGGTTATGCGTCCTTGAGCGCCCACGAAATCGATGCCGCCATGGCGCGCCTGGGCCAGGTCCTGCGAACCCCTTAGCCAGCCTCAGGAGCGCGCGTTGCTGGCGCTGAAGCGGCAATACCGGCCATGGATCAGCAGGTGGGCGGCCAAGCCGGCCAGCAGCCCCCAGAATGCTCCGCCGATGCCCAGCAAGGTGACATTGGCCGCCGTGGCGAGGAAGGTGATCAGCGCGGTTTCCCGGGTCCTGGCATCGGCCATGGCGTTGCCCAGGCTGCCGCCGATGGCGCCCAGCAGCGCCAGGCCCGCCAGGGTGCCGATGAACGTCTTGGGCAGCACCAGGAACAGGCTGGCCAGGGTCACGCCGAAGGTCCCCACCAGGACGTACAGCAGCCCGCAGGCGATGCCGGCGAGGTAGCGCTTGCCCGGGTCCGGGTGGGCATCCTTGCCGGTGCAGATGGCGGCGGTGATCGCCGCCACGTTGACGGCATGGGCACCGAACGGCGCCATCAGCAGCGAGCCCAGCCCGGTGAGCCAGAGCAGCGGGTTGGCGCTGGTGGCGAAGCCATCGTTGCGCAGCACCAGCATGCCCGGCATGTACTGGCCGGTGAGGGTGATGACGAACAGTGGCAGCGCCACCCCGAGCAGGGCCTGGACGGAGAATTGCGGAGCGGTGAACAGCGGTGTCGCCAGGCTCGGCTGCAAGGCGCCGAAGTCGATCCGCTGCTGGGCCACCAACAGGCCCAGGCCGATGAGCAGGATACCCACCACGGCGAACCGCGAGGTGAAGCGCCGCAGCAGTGCATAGGACACCAGCAGCACGATCACCAGCCAGGGATCGCTGCTGGCGCCGCCAAAGGCATTGATCCCGAACTGCAGCAGGATGCCGGCCAACAAACCTGCGGCGATCCCCTGGGGAATCAGCCGCACCAGCTTGTCGAAGGCCCCGGACAGGCCCAGGAGCATGAAGCCCAGGGCCGAGACCATGTAGGCGCCGATCGCTTCGGCGTAGGGCGTGCCAGGCAGTACCGTGCCCAGGAACGCCGCCCCGGGTGTCGACCAGGCGGTGATGATCGGAGCCCGGTGGCGCAGGCTCAGCCAGAGTCCGGTGACGCCCACGCCCACAGACACCGCCCAGACCCAGGAGGCGGTCTGGGCCGGCGTCAGGCGGGCCAGTTCAGCGGCCTGGAGCACCAGGACGAAGGTCCCGCCATAGTTCACCAGCACCGAGATCAGCGCCGCCACCGTGGGGGAAAAGAAATCGCTCGGCCTCAGGCCCGCGGTCGTTCTGCTCATATGCCACTCTCCATCCAGGAACCGGTTCCCGGGCCGATATCGCCGGGAAGAGGGCCGATTCTAGAGAGTGCGTGGCCTGGAGGTTCAGGCCGCTTATGCCGATGGTGGCAGACCACTTTGTCCGTGGGCAAAAAAAGCCCGGCCTTGGAGCAAGGCCGGGCTTGGCTTTGCACAGGGGCCTGCACGCGGCCCCTGATGGCTCAGCGCAGGGCCGGTTGGCTGGCTTTCTTCGCCTGGCTCAGGCGGTAGAACACCCAGATCAGCGCGATCCACACCGGGATCGCGTACACCGAGGCGCGGATCGGCGGGATCATCAGCATCACGCCGATGATCATGACCATGAAGGCCAGGCACAGGTAATTGCTCAGTGGCGACCAGAAGGCCTTGAACGAAGGCACCACGCCTTGCTCGGCCATGGCCTTGCGAAAGCGCAGGTGGGTCAGGCTGATCAGCGCCCAGTTGATCATCAGGGCGGCCACCACCAGGGCGAACAGCAGCTCCAGCGCCTCGTGCGGAGCCAGGTAGTTGACCAGCACGCAGAGCAGGGTGATCAGCGCCGAGATGCCCAGGGCCAGCACCGGTACGCCCTGCTTGTTGAGCTTCATCAGCGCGCGCGGGGCATCGCCCTGTTCGGCCAGGCCGTAGAGCATGCGGCTGTTGCAGTACACGCCGCTGTTGTACACCGAGAGCGCCGCGGTCAGGACCACGAAGTTCAAGACCTGCGCCGCAGCGTCGCTGCCGATCAGGGCGAAGATCTTCACGAAGGGGCTGCTGCTGTAGGAGTCGCCGCCGGTGTTGAGGCTCACCAGCAACTCGTCCCACGGGTACAGCGACAAGAGCACCGCCAGGGCGCCGACGTAGAAGATCAGCACCCGGTAGACCACCTGGTTGATGGCCTTGGGAATCACTTTGCGTGGCTCGGCGGCTTCGGCGGCGGTGATGCCCACCAGTTCCAGGCCACCGAAGGAGAACATGATGAAGGCCATGGCCATGAGCAGGCCGGTGCCGCCGTTGGGGAAGAAACCGCCATGGGACCACAGGTTGCTCACCGAGGCCTGGGCGCCGCCGCTACCGCTGAACAGCATGTAGCAACCCAGCACGATCATGCCGACGATGGCCGCCACCTTGATGATGGCGAACCAGAACTCGGCCTCGCCGTAGAACTTCACGTTCATCATGTTGATCAGGTTGACCAGCACGAAGAACACCGCCGCGCTGACCCAGGTGGGGATTTCCGGCCACCAGAACTGGATGTACTTGCCCACCGCCGTGAGCTCGGCCATGCCCACCAGCACGTACAGCACCCAGTAGTTCCAGCCGGAAAGGAAACCGAAGTAGCCGCCCCAGTATTTGTGGGCGAAATGGCTGAAGGAGCCGGCCACCGGCTCCTCGACGATCATCTCGCCCAATTGGCGCATGATCAGGAAGGCAATGAATCCGGCAATCGCATAACCCAGGATCATCGAGGGTCCGGCGGACTTCAGGACCCCGGCCGAGCCGAGGAAGAGTCCGGTGCCGATCGCCCCGCCCAGGGCGATCAGCTGAATATGGCGGTTCTTCAAGCCACGCTTGAGTTCACCCTGCTTCAAGGTCTGATCCACTAACTTGCGCTCTCTTCTAGTTGTTATCAGGACCGCTACCCGGATGCAGGCAACGGTCGCGTCTTATGTCGACGGGATCAGATATTACTCCGCGTCAAGCTCCCGTAGTAAAGCCGAACATGCCCAAGTCCCTGTTCTTGCTGCCATCTGCCGCTGGGCCGACCTGTGGTCGGGGCGGTGTCCGGTGTCCTGGCAGGGCGTTGGGCGATCGCCGGTGGAGTCAGTTGGTGCTGTCGGTGAAGCGCTCGTAATACAGCTGGACGTGCTCCAGGCCCTGTTGCTGCTGCCAGGCGCGGATCGAATCGACCATCGGCGGTGGCCCGCAGACGTACATGTCGGCCTCGCTGGTGCGCAGCTCCTGGGTGTCGAAATGTTCGCTGATGTAGCCGCGCTTGCCGGTCCAGGCCGGATCGGCATCGCTGATCACCGGGGTGAAGCGAAACCCGGGCAGGCGCTCGCCGTAGGCCTGGATGCGCTCCAGCTCGCACAGGTCGGCGCTGTGGCGCACTCCGTAGTACAGGTGCACCGGTTGCTGGCAGCCTTGCTCGACGATCTGCTCGAGCATCGCCAGCAACGCCGACAGCCCCGTGCCGCCGGCCACCAGCAGCAGCGGGCGGCTGACCTGGCGCAGGTAGAAGGCGCCCAGCGGCGCTTCCAGTTCCAGGCTGTCGCCCACCTGGCAACGTTCGCGGATGTAGTTGCTCATCGCCCCGTCGGGCAGTAGGCGGATCAGGAACTGCAACGGCTGGCCCGCCGCCGGGCGGTTGGCGAAGGAATAGGCGCGGCTGGTGCCGGTGCCGGGGATACCCAGGCGGGCGTACTGGCCGGGCAGGAAGTCCAGCGGGACCGGGTTGGCGCCCAGGTCCAGGCGCAGGATGGCCGTGCTGTCCGAAACCTGGCGCACCTCCTGGACCGAGGCGTGGTAGCGCACCGGCTCGGCGGCGTGGCACAGGCTGGAATCGAAGTCGAAGTAGAACGCCGCGTCGGACTGCACCCGGGTCTGGCAACTGAGCATCTTGCGTTGTGCCAGGTCCTGGGCCGACAGCGCCTCCTCGTCCACGTAGTCCTGGCTGTACTGGCCCGACTCGCAACGGCCCTGGCAGGTGCCGCACACCCCCTCGCGGCAATCCAGGGGGATCTTGATGCCGTTGCGCAGGGCGGCGTCGAGCAATATTTCATTGGCGTGCACCGGGAAGAACAGGGTCTTGCCGTCGGCGAAGCTGAACGCGACCTTGTGCGTCATGGGGAATATCCGTCGAGTCAGAGGTGGTAGAAATCCAGCACCGAGTTGATCTGGTCGTTGAGCAGCAGCACGTGCTTGCGCTGGATCAGCCAGCTCTCGCCGTGGGGCTTGAGGTCATAGGTGGCGTGACCGTAGAACTGCTCGGAGGTGGCCAGGCGGTAGAACAACGTGTGCCAGTTCAGGCGAACCTGCAGCAGCTCTTGCTCGCCTGGGGCGATGCGCAGGTTGCTGACCGTGTGCAGGGTGCGCGGCATCGGGATGGTGGACGCGGCCTTGCCGGTGCGCAGGCGGAACACCCGGTCCTCCAGGCCCGAGCGGTTGCTGTAGTAGATCAGCGACATGCCGCGCTTGGGGTCCTGGGTATAGACGTGCTCGGAGTCCCACTGCGGCAGGTGGAACACGCTGTCCGGGGCGAACAGTTGCAGGTAGGCGTCCCAGTCCTGGGCGTCGCACAGCTCGGACTTGCGATAGAAGAATTGTTCGATGCGGTATTGCAGTTGCGCATTCATGGTCATACCTCCCGCAGTTTCAGGGACCGGCGCTGCAGGCCGTCGAGGAGAAAGCGCTGCCAGTTCCCGTGCTGGTTGACGTACAGCCCTTCATGGGTGATCTCGGTGCCGGTCATGGCCGGCTGGATATCCAGGGTCCGGGTGTTGGCGGTCGGCCCGGTGGCCCAGCGATGATGGCCACGGGAGACATCGCTCCAGCGCTCCAGGCGCGCCTGGAAACCACGTTGGGCCTCGCGGAACTCCACCAGGTCGTCCGGGGTGCCCATGCCCGAGACGTTGAAGAAGTCCTCGAACTGGCGGATGCGGTTTTCCCGGTCGGCGTCGCTTTCGCCCTTGACCCCGATGCACTGGCTGATGATCTCGGTCTTGTTCCAGGCCATGGGTCGGATGATCCGCAGCTGCGAGCTGATCTGGTCGAGGAAGAACAGGCTGGGGTAGATGTTCAGGTTGCGCAGGCGATGCATCATCCATTCGGCCCGGGCCTGGCCGTACTCCTCCACCAGGCGCGGCATGATGCTGGCGTAGCCGGAGCGCACCGCCGGGTTGGGCATCTCGCTGAACAGCACGCTGTGGCCGTTGGCGAAGGCGAACCAGCCGTCGTCGGTGGCGGCGTCGCCGGCGCCGAGCTTGCTGTAGTCCAGGGTGGCGCTGGCGGTGCCGGCCTCGCTGTTGACCTGCTGGCGATGCTGCACCGTGGCCACGTAGTTGTAGTGCACGGTGCTGACGTGATAACCGTCCAGGCCGTTCTCGTTCTGCAGTTTCCAGTTGCCGTCGTAGGTATAGGCGGACTTGCCCGGCAGCACTTCCAGCTCACCGGTGGGCGATTGGGCGACCATCATGTCGAAGAAGATCCTGGCGTCGCCGAGAAAGTCTTCCAGGGAGTCTTCGCCGCTCGCGTCCAGGCTGATGAACACGAATCCCTTGTAGCTGTCGATCCGGGCTTTCTTCAGGCCGCGGGTGGCCTTGTCGAAATCCTCGGCGTACTCGCCGGGGGCCTTGACCTTCACCAGGCGGCCGTCGCTCTTGTAGCACCAGGCATGGAAGGGGCAGGTGAAGGTCGACTGGTTGCCCTTGCCGACCCGGGTCAGGGTGGTGCCGCGATGCTGGCAGGCGTTGACCAGCGCATTGAGCCGGCCCTCGCCGTCGCGGGTGATGATCATCGGCTGGCGTCCGGCCCGCATCGTGACGAAGTCGTGGTTGTTGGGCAGTTCGCTTTCGTGACAGGCGTAGATCCAGTTCTTCTCGAAGATCAGCTCCATCTCCAGGTCGAACAGCTCGGGCTCGGTGAACATCTCCCGGGCGATGCGGAACACCCCGTCAGCGGGGCGAAAATCCAGGCAGCCGTGGATGAACTCCTGCCATTGCTCGACGCTTCTTGCACCACTCATGGTCGGTACCTTTTTATTCAGGCCAATCGGTACGGTCATTAGAGTGAGAGCGGGGCAGGGGTGGCTATCCGCTTAGTCGGCCAAGCGCATCCACAAATTGGCCAGGGTGCCTGTTGTCGCGGTCGAGCGCGGGAGGTTGGGTGAAAGTCCCCGGCGGCGCCCCATGTGGCGGCTATAGGGTGGGGCATTTCTACACGGCAGGTGGCTGCACGGTCGTGAACACGACCCGGATGGCCGGGCGGTTTATCCACTTAGTCGGTTATTGTTATCCACTGGGTTGGCAGCTTCGCCGGTTGGCGCAAAACTTGCCCTGCCAGACAAGACGCGCCGTCAGAGCGCGCTAAAGAAAAATTGCCGTGGGTGTGCCGTGATGAACAACAAGGCTGATGGGCAGTTGCGCGATATTCGCGTCGATCACTACGACCTCGAAGGCGCCAGGCGCTGGATGTCGGGCATCTGCGGCCCGCATCGCCTGGAGACCGCCACTCCGGAACGGATCCGTTTCCGCCACAGCGCCCATGTGCTCAGGTCGCGGGCCACCACCCTGGGCATCATCGAGTACGGCACCGACGTGGTGGTGGATATCGAGGATATCGAGCGCTTCAGCAGCTACAGCCTGAGCTTGCCGCTGTGTGGCCAGCAGGAACTGAGCAAGGACGGCCGCCTGTTGCGCTCCGACAGCGCCCATGGGGTGATCATCGCCCCCAATGAAAGCCAGGCGCTGGCCATCTCCGGCGACTGTCGCAAGCTGCAGGTGGTGATTTCCCGGCCGGCCATGAGCGAGGCCCTGGAGGCCCTGCTGCAACGACCGCTGCAGCAGCCGCTGCGCTTCGAGCCGGGCATGGATGCGTTGCATGGCGCGACCGCTTCCTGGTGGCGCATGGCCCGGCACTTCCTCGGCGAACTGGCCCAGGGCAACGCGCTCTACGAGCAACTGGCCTTCACCCGGGAAATCGAGAACTCGCTGATCAAGGGCCTGATCCTGGCCCAGCCCAACAACTACTCCAGCGAGTTGCGCCAGGTGCTCGGGCTCAAGCTGCCGTATTACCTGGTGCGGGCCCGCCAGTACCTGCAGGAGCATGCCCGCGAGGCGGTGCGCCTGGAGGACCTGGAAGCCGCCGCCGGAGTCTCGCGCTACAAGCTGTTCGAGGCCTTTGGCAAATACTTCGCGCTGTCACCGATGGCCTATCTCAAGCGCCATCGGCTCAACGGCGTGCGCCAGGAAATCCTCGAGCAAGGCGCGGCGCGCAACATCTCCGAGATCGCCCTGGGCTGGGGGTTCACCCACCTGGGGCGGTTCTCCGCCGAGTACCGCAAGCTGTTCGACGAAGCCCCGAGCGCCACGGCCCAGCGCCATCCGACCCGCGGCTGAGCGGAGGCGCGGCGGTCATTTGCGTGGCACCAGGTCCAGCAGGTTGTTCTGTTCCTTGATCTTCTGCAGGACGATTTCCGAACGGATGTCGGTGACCCCGCTGGCGCGGTTCAGGTGATTGACGATGAAGTCCGAGAAGTGCCTGAGGTTGCGTGCCTGGATACGCAGCACGTAGTTGCTGGCGCCGGTGATCACGTAGGCGGCCATCACCTCCGGCCACTGCTGGACCTTGGCGATGAAGGTCTCGTGCCAGCCTTCCACATCCTGGCGCAGGGACACGTGGACGATGGCCTCCAGTTCGATGCCCAGGCGTTCGGCGTCGAGCTGGGCGCGGTAGCCGCTGATGATGCCTTCGTTCTCCAGCAGGCGCAGCCGGCGCAGGCAGGCCGAAGGCGACAGGGCGACTTTCTCGGCCAGTTCCTGATTGCTGATGCGCCCGTCCTGTTGCAGGTGATGGAGGATGCGCAAGTCGGTGGCGTCGAGAATCATGGCTGGCATAAATCCACGTTTTTTATTGAAGGTTTAGAATTTAATTCGAGATTAGTACGGGATTACGCCGCACTTTGCACGAAAATTCTCCATCGCTTCGTTCATTATTTTCCGGGTTTATCCATTGCCGACGCCCTGCGCTCCCGGTCGGGACGGGCAGGGCACTGACCAAGACAGGACTTCCAATGATCGATAAAAACCACTGCCTGCGTCTCGATGAACAAGATGCCCTGGCGCCGTTGCGCCAGCGCTTCGCCTTGCCCGAGGGGGTCATCTACCTCGACGGCAATTCCCTGGGCGCGCGTCCCGTGGCCTCCCTGGAGCGGGCCCGGCAGGTGATCGAGCAGGAGTGGGGCGATGGCCTGATCCGCAGTTGGAACAGCGCCGGCTGGCGCGACCTGTCCCAGCGCCTGGGCGATCGCCTGGCGCCGCTGATCGGCGCCGATGCCGGGGAAGTGGTGATCACCGACACCACCTCGATCAACCTGTTCAAGGTGCTCAGCGCCGCCTTGCGGGTCCAGGCCGAGCGCGCGCCCGAGCGCCGGGTGATCGTCTCCGAAAGCAGCAACTTCCCCACCGATTTGTACATCGCCGAAGGCCTGACCCAGCTGCTCCAGCAGGGCTATTCGCTGCGCCTGGTGGACAGCCCCGAACAGGTGCCGGCGGCCATCGACCAGGACACCGCGGTGGTGATGCTCACCCACGTCAACTACAAGACCGGCCACATGCACGACATGCAGCGACTGACCGGGCTGATCCACGAGGCCGGTGCCCTGAGCATCTGGGACCTGGCCCACTCGGCCGGCGCGGTGCCGGTGGAGCTCAAGCGTTGCGGCGCCGACTACGCCATCGGCTGCACCTACAAGTATCTCAATGGCGGTCCCGGTTCCCAGGCGTTCGCCTGGGTCGCCCCGGCGCTGTGCGACCTGGTGACCCAGCCGTTGTCCGGCTGGTTCGGGCATGCCCGGCAGTTCGACATGGCCACCGCCTACGAACCCAGTAGCGGTATCGCCCGCTACCTGTGCGGCACCCAGCCGATCACCTCGCTGGCGATGGTCGAGTGCGGCCTGGAGATCTTCGAGCAGACCGACATGCACAGCCTGCGGCGCAAGTCCCTGGCGCTGACCGACCTGTTCATCGAACTGGTGGAGCAGCGCTGCGCCGGCCACCAGCTCAAGCTGGTGACCCCGCGTGAGCACGCCAAGCGCGGCAGCCACGTGAGCTTCGAGCATCCCGAGGGCTACGCGGTGATCCAGGCCCTGATCGCCCGGGGGGTGATCGGCGATTATCGCGAGCCGCGGATCATGCGCTTCGGCTTCACTCCGCTGTACACCACCTTCAGTGAGGTGTGGGACGCGGTGCAGATCCTCGGCGAGATCCTCGATGCCAAGACCTGGGCGCAAGCGCAGTTCCAGGTGCGCCATAGCGTGACCTGAAGCCGCTAGCCGCTGGCGCAGGCTTATCCTGCGCCGGCCACTGCAACACTCCCGTGGCACAAGGACGCGCCGCCAAATAGATCAACACGTGCACACAACAATAAAGAGGCACTGAACGTGACCACCACCAACAAGGGTTTCGAAGCGATTTCCAATCGCGAGCACGGCCTGAGGCGGCAGCTGACCGCCGGCCAGATGAGCATGATCGCCATCGGTGGAGCCATCGGTACCGGGCTGTTCATGGGCAGCGCCTACGCCATCGGTTATGCCGGGCCCAGCGTGCTGCTCAGCTATGCCATCGGCGCCCTGATCACCCTGCTGCTGATGGGGTGCCTGGCGGAAATGACCGTGGCCCATTCCACCTCCGGCTCCTTCGGCGCCTATGCCGAGTTCTACATCGGGCCCCTGGCCGGTTTCCTGGTGCGCTATGCCTACTGGGCGGCCATCGTCCTGGCGGTGGGGGCCGAGGTCACGGCCATCGCCATGTACATGAAGTACTGGTTCGCCAACGTGCCGGAGTGGGTGTGGATCATCTCCTTCTCCAGCATGCTGATCCTGCTCAACGCCATCAGCGTGAAGACCTTCGGCAACTTCGAATACTGGTTCTCCACCATCAAGATCGCCGCCATCGTCGGCTTCATCATCCTGGCGGTGTACGTGGTGTTCGGCTCCGGCAACCCCGACTACGGCGTGCACAACTACAGCGCCCACGGCGGCTTCTTCCCCAACGGTTTGCAGGGCATGTGGATCGCGGTGATCGTGTCGATCTTCAGCTACCTGAGCGTGGAGATGATCGCGGTGGCGGCCGGTGAGGCCAAGGATCCGCAGCACGCGGTGAAGCAGGCGTTTCGCGCCACCATCCTGCGCCTGGTGGTGTTCTACCTGCTGACCCTGGCACTGATGCTGGCCATCGTGCCCTGGGTCCAGGCGGGCAAGGCCCAGAGCCCCTTCGTCACGGTGATGCAGACCATCGGCATTCCCGGGGCCACCGGGGTGATGAACTTCGTGATCCTGATCGCCGCGCTGTCGGCCATGAACAGCCAGCTCTACATCACCACACGGATGATGTTCAGCCTGTCCCGCGCCGGTTATGCGCCCCAGTCCATGGGCGCCCTGAGCAAGACCGGGATCCCGCTCAATGCCTTGCTGCTGTCCAGCTCCGGCATCGCCCTGGCGACCCTGATCAACGTGTTCTACCCGGAGAGCTCGTTCGCCCTGATGATGGCGATCTCGATGTTCGGCGCGATCTTCACCTGGTTCATGATCTTCCTCACCCACTACTGCTTCCGGCGCTACCACCAGCGCCATGGCGAGCAGCCGCTGTCGTTCCGCATGCGCCTGTTTCCCTACAGCACCTTGCTCGGCTTGTTCTTGATGGGGGCGGTGATGATCACCACCTTCTTCACCGATGCATTCAAGATGACCCTGGTGTTTGGCGTACCCTTCCTGCTGTTGCTGAGCCTGGTCTACTGGCTGTTCTTCCGCCGGCCCAGGAGCACGGCCGCGTTGTCGCAAGTCTGATACGACGCTTCCCGGGCGGCCCTAGAGGCTGCCCAAGGGACACTCATCGCGCGCCTGTTGCAGGCTGTCCTCGAAGGCGTCCAGTCGGGCGTGCAGTTGTTGCAGTTCATCGATCTTGAGTTGCAGCTCGCGCTTCTTGCGCGCCAGGGCCGCGTGGGCCTGGTCCCAGGGAAAGGCCCGGCCCTGGTGGGCGGCGAATACCTGTTGCAGCTCCTTGAGCTTGAATCCCAGCTGTTGCGCGCACTTGATGAACACCAGTTGCTCGACGCTCTGCGCGTCATAGAGCCGGTAGCGACCCTGGCGCGGGGCCTCGGGTAACAGGCCGATGGCCTCGTAGTGGCGGATGCTCTTGATGGTGGTGCCGGACAATCGCGCGGCTTGGCCGATGTACATGGCGGCTTCCTTGTGCTGGACCGGGCAGGGGCGCCGGATGCCGCGCATTATCGGGCAGATTCAGCGCCTGGCAAGTCGCTCCGCCTGCTGCAACCAGCTGGCGCGGGCCTGGTCGCTGGCATCCAGCACCGGGCCGAAAGTCAGGGTGCGCAAGGTGCGGATGCCGCAGAAGGCCAGGGTGGTGCGGCGCATCTGGTGCAGGCCGGGCATGCGGTAGAACCAGCGGTAGTACCAGGGCGGGGTGTCCATGGTCACCAGCAGGTCGGCGGTGCGGCCCTTGAGCAACTGCTCGGGAAAGGCCTTGCCGGGGCGGTACTTGAAGGCGTAGCCGGGCAGCAACACCCGGTCGAGAAAGCCCTTGAGCAAGGCCGGGATCCCGCCCCACCAGATGGGGAAGACCCAGGCCAGGTGCTCGGCCCAGAGGATATCGGCCTGGGCTCGCTGCAGGTCGTCCTCCAGCGGCTGGATCCGTCGATAACCTTCCTGCAGCACCGGGTCGAAGCGCAGGTCGCCCAGGTACAGGCACCGCACTTCATTTCCAGCCTGTTGCGCCGCGGCGACATAGCGCTCGCTCAATGCCGCGCACAGGCTGGCGCGGGAGGGGTGGCCGAGAATCACCAGGATGCGTTTGCTCATTGCCTTGGTCCTTGAGGAAGAAGCCCGCAGGCTAAGGTCTGCCCCTAGGGGTAGAGTCAAGGCTGGCGCAAGGCCTGGCACAGCTCCTGAGCATACAGCGGCAGGGTGGCAAAATCCCGGGCGCAAAGCAGCAACCGGCGCCGGGCCCAGGATTCGCCCAGGGCCCGGGCATACAGGGGCAGGTGGCGGTTGCGTTCCACGGCGGCCTGGGGCACCAGGGCCAGCCCGGCGCCACGGGCCACCATGCGCAGGGCGGCGTCGAAGCCTTCGGCGCGGATTCGCAACTGCATGCGCCGGCCCAGGTGCAGGGCCTGTTCTTCCAGGTACACCGCCAGGGCGCTGTGGCTGGCCAGGCCGACATAGTCATAGGCCAGGGTATCGCTGAAGAGCGGCTCGGCCTGCTGGCGCAACGGGTGGTCCACAGGCATCGCCAGGAACAGCGGGTCGTCGCGAAACGGCCGGCTCTGCAGGCCATGGGTATCCACGGCGTCGGAGACGATGCCCAGTTCCGCCGCGCCCTGGCGCAGGGCATGGGTGATGCGCATGCTCGGCAGCTCTTGCAGTTCGATGTCGACCTGGGGCCGGCCACGCAAAAAGTCCGCCAGCAACTCCGGCAGGTATTCGCTCAGGGCGCTGGTGTTGCACAGCAAGCGCACCTGGCCCTTGACCCCCCTGGCGTACTCGGTGAGGTCCTGTTGCAGGTGCTCGGCGTACCGCAGCAGGGTCCGGGCATGCTGGGCCAGGGCCTTGCCGGCCGGTGTCGGGCTGACCCCGCGGCGGCCACGTTCGAGGAACTCGATGCCCATGGCGCTTTCCATGGCGCGGATCCGCGCGCTGGCGGCTGCCAGGGACAGGTGGCTACGGTGGGCGCCGGCGGTGATATTGCCGGCTTCGAGGACATTCAAGTACAGGCGCAGGTCGACCAGGTCGAAGTGCATGCGGGGCCTCCACAGCCAGGGCATCGAGTATCAGCCTCTTGCCGGGCAAGAGGCTGGCTCAGTATATGGCAGATTTTCAGCGCAGCCGGGCGGGTGCAGGATAGGCCCATGAATACTTCCCTCGCGTTCTATCAGGATCTCGGCCTGGCCCTGTCTTTATGGGTGCTCGGCATCTTCGTCATGGCTGGCATGGTCAAGGGGGTGATCGGCCTGGGCCTGCCCACGGTGGCCATGGGGCTCCTGGGGCTGGCTATGGCTCCGGCGCAGGCTGCGGCCTTGCTGATCATCCCGGCGACCCTGAGCAATCTCTGGCAACTGGCTTTGGGGGGGCACCTGCCGGCCCTGTTCAGGCGTTTGTGGCCGCTGTTGTTGGCGACCTGCGCCGGCACCCTGGGCGGTTGCCGGTGGCTGGGCCTCGATGGCGGGCCGTGGGTGGTGCGGGGGCTGGGCGCGGCGCTGTTGCTCTATGCCCTGGCGGGCCTGTGCTTGCCGCAGCTGCGCATCGCCCCGGCCCATGAGCGTTGGCTGGCGCCCTGGTGTGGATTGGCCACTGGCCTGGTCACTGCGGTCACCGGGGTGTTCGTGATTCCGGCGGTGCCTTACCTGCAAGCGTTGGGCCTGGGCCGCGATGCGCTGGTCCAGGCCCTGGGCCTGTCGTTCACCGTCTCGACCCTGGCCCTGGCCGCCGGCCTGGCCTGGGGCGGCCAGCTGGGCGGCGCTGAGCTGGGGGCCTCGTTGCTGGCGCTGGTTCCGGCGCTGCTGGGCATGTGGCTGGGGCAGTGGCTGCGCCAGCGCATCAGCGCGTTGCTGTTCAAGCGGGTGTTCTTCATCGGCCTGGCCCTGCTGGGGGTCCACTTGCTGGTCAGCGGCTAGCCGAAGCCGGGCTGAGCATGTCGATGGCGCGGATCTCGAAGTCGCGTTCCAGGTACTCCATGCGTGCATCGCGGAACTGCTTCATGTGCGGCAGGTTGGAGTGCACGTCCAGTGCCTCCCGGGACTCCCAGACTTCGTAGAAGATGAACAGGCTCGGGTCCTGCCGGTCGCGCAGCATGTGGTACTCGATGCAGCCGGGTTCGGCCCGGCTGGCGGCGACATAACCGAGGAACAGCGCTTCGAATTCGGCGGAGCGCTCGGGGCGGGTCTTGGCGTGGAGGATGAAAGCCTGGCGGGACATGGCGATGCACTCATGCAAAGGAAATGGCCAAGGATTCTAAGACAACAATCAAGGCCTGATTCGTGCCTTTATGGAAAATGTATTTTGAGCGCCCGGGGCTTATTCCTGCGCGGGCCCTTCACTAACCTGCCGCCCTCGTTTTCCACCCCGACGGCCTGGCATCGCCCGACGCATGCAAGGGGCCGTTCCCGCGACAGGGCCCGCTCATGAAAAAAGTACTGCTGCTCAATGGCGCCAAGCAATTCGCCCACTCCGACGGCCGCTACAACACCACCTTGCACGAGGCTGCACTGGCGGTGCTGGATCGCGGCGGCCTGGACGTCAAGGTCACCCACATCGACCAGGGCTATGACGTCCAGGAAGAGGTGGCGAAGTACTTGTGGGCCGACGTGATCGTCTACCAGATGCCTGCCTGGTGGATGGGCGAGCCCTGGATCGTCAAGAAGTACATCGACGAGGTCTTCACCCGGGGCCACGGCAGCCTGTATGCCAACGACGGCCGGACCCGTTCCGACGCTTCGCAGAAGTATGGCAGCGGCGGCCTGGTCCAGGGTAAGCAGTACATGCTCTCGCTGACCTGGAATGCACCACAGCAGGCCTTCGACGACCCGAGCGATTTCTTCGAGGGCAAGGGCGTGGACGCAGTGTATTTGCCGTTCCACAAGGCCAACCAGTTCCTGGGCATGAGCCCCCTGCCGACCTTCCTCTGCGTCGACGTGATGAAACGCCCGGACGTCGAGGGCGATGTGCGCCGCTATGAGCAGCACCTGCGCCAGGTGTTCGGCCTTGAGGCCCAAAGCCGCTAATATCGGTAGGCCGTTCCTGTAGCCGCCGTGCGTCGCAGCCTGCGCAGGGGCTACAGCTAGCAATCGATAGAGGGTTCCCTGTGAAAGCCAGATCCGACGAACTGCAGATCTTCGTCTGTGTCATCGAGTGCGGTTCCATCTCCGCCGCCGCCGAGCAGGTCGGGCAGACGCCATCGGCGGTCAGCCGCACCTTGTCGCGCCTGGAATCCAAGCTCGATACCACGCTGATCAACCGCACCACCCGGCGCATGGACCTGACCGAGGAGGGCAAGTATTTCTTCGAGCAGGCCAAGTCGATCCTCGACCAGATGGACGAACTGGAAGAGCGCCTGTCGTCGCGCCAGCAGACCCCTTCGGGACGCCTGCGGATCAACGCCGCCTCGCCGTTCATGCTGCATGCCATCGTGCCCCACATCGCCGAGTTCCGCAGTCTGTACCCGCACATCCAGCTGGAGCTCAACAGCAACGACCTGATCATCGACCTCCTGGAACAGAGCACCGATATCGCGATCCGCATCGGCACCCTGGCCGACTCGACCCTGCATGCACGCTCCCTGGGTTGCAGCCCGCTGCGCATCCTGGCCAGCCCGGCTTACCTGGAACGCCATGGCACTCCGCACAGCGTCGCCGAGCTCAGCGCACACACGCTGTTGGGCTTCACCCAGACCGAAAGCCTCAACCACTGGCCGCTGCGCCATCCCCATGGCGACCGCTGGCAGATCCAGCCGGGCATCAGTGCCTCCAGCGGCGAGACCCTGCGCCACCTGGTACTGGAGGGGCAGGGCATCGCCTGCCTGTCGCACTTCATGACCATCGATGACATTCGCGCCGGGCGTCTGATACCGATCCTCGGCGAGTTCAACAGCGGTTATCGCCAGCCGATCAACGCCGTGTACTACCGCAACTCGCAGCTGGCCCTGCGCATCCAGTGCTTCCTGGATTTCATCCAGGGCAAGCTGGCCGACTACGCCGACCCGAGCTTCGAGGGCTGAGGTCCTGCTTCCCTGGCTGGGGATTCGTGATCCCCGCGCAAGAGTGATTTGGCCCAGCCTGGCTGTTTCGTCGGAACAGGCGCGCCGATACTGGCGCCATCACTTATCCACCCAGGGAGTCTCTGCATGAACGTATTCGTTACCGGTGCCGCAGGTTTCATCGGCGGTTCCATCGCCACCGGCCTGGCCAGGGCCGGGCATCAGGTCACTGGCCTGGTGCGCAGCGCCGAGCAAGCCGCCGAGCTGACGGCCCTGGGCATCAAGCCCGTGGTGGGCAGCCTGGACGACAGCGTCCTGCTGAGCGAACAGGCCCGGGCCGCCGACGCGGTGATCAATGCGGCCAGCAGCGACCATCGTGGTGCGGTGGAAGTGCTGCTGGCCGCGCTCAAGGGCTCGAACAAGCCGTTCCTGCACACCAGCGGTTCGAGCATCGTCGGCGACGCTTCCGGCGGCAAGCCCAGCGATACCGTCTACTACGAAGACCAGTTGCCGGAGCCCACCGTGGACAAGGCCGCCCGGGTGGCCATCGACAACCTGATCCTGGCGGCGGCCAAGGACGGGGTGAACTCGGCGGTGCTGTGCAACACCCTGATCTACGGCCACAGCCTGGGCGTCCAGCGTGACAGCGTGCAGCTGCCGCGCCTGCTCAAGCAAGCGCGCCAGAGCGGTGTGGTGCGCCACGTCGGGCCGGGGCAGAACATCTGGTCCAACGTGCATATCGAGGACGTGGTGGCGCTCTACGCCCTGGCCCTGACCGGCAACACCCCGGGCAGCTTCTACTTCGTCGAGAGCGGCGAGGCGTCCTTCATCGACATGACCCGCGCCATGGCCCGTGCCCTGCACCTGGGCGAACCCGAGGACTGGCCACTGCCGGCCGCCGAGGCCGAGTGGGGCTACGAGATGGCCAACTACGGCCTGGGCTCCAACAGCCGGGTACGCGGCAAGAAGGCCCGCGAGCTGCTGGGCTGGGCGCCACGGCGGACTTCGGTGCTGGAGTGGATCGAGCACGAGATGGTCTGAGGAGCGGCTGCTCCACTGCTCCATCTGCGACAAACGGCTGCCTGCGGGCGGCCGTTTTGCCGTGGGCGTTTGCCCACCGCGCAACAAAGCGCCTAAGGTTCGTCTGGTCTGAAAACAACGATAAAGGACGGACTCCATGCGTATCTTGCCGTGCACGACCCTCCCCCTGGGCCTGGCGTTCGCTGCCAGCGTTCCAGTCTTCGCCGCGCCCCTCGAAGGCGGTGCGGTGGCCGCACCCAACCAGTACGGCGCCGATGTCGCGGCGCAGATCCTCAAGAAGGGCGGCAACGCGGTGGACGCTGCGGTGGCCACGGCCTTCACCCTGGCCGTGACCTATCCCGAAGCCGGCAATATCGGCGGTGGCGGCTTCATGACGCTGTTCATCGACGGCAAGCCGTATTTCCTCGACTACCGGGAAACCGCGCCCAAGGCCGCGACCCGCGACATGTACCTGAATGACAAGGGCGAGGTGATCGAGAACCTCAGCCTGGTGGGCGCCCGCGCCGCCGGGGTGCCGGGCACCGTGATGGGCCTGTGGGAGGCCCACCGGAAATTCGGCAAGCTGCCCTGGAGCGAACTCCTCACCCCCGCAGTGGCCTACGCCAGGAACGGCTTCAAAGTGGCGGACAAGCAGTACCAGTACCGCGAGGATGCCTTGAAGCTGTTCAACGGCAGTACCAACTTCGGTGATTACTTTGGCAGCATGCAACCCGGCCAGACCTTCCGTCAGCCGGAGTTGGCGGCGACCCTGGAGCGCATCGCCGACCAGGGCGCCAAGGAGTTCTACAGCGGCAAGACCGCCGACTTGCTGGTGGCCCAGATGCAGGCCGACAAGGGCCTGATCACCAAGCAGGACCTGCAGGACTACAAGGTCCAGTGGCGCCAGCCGCTGCAGGTGAGCTTCCGTGGCAACGTGCTGTACACCGCACCGCCGCCCAGTTCCGGCGGGGTCGCCCTGGCCCAGCTGATCGGCATCAAGGAAGCGCGCGCCGCCGACTTCAAGGGCGTGGAGCTCAATTCGGCCAAGTACATCCACCTGCTGGCGGAAATCGAGAAGCGGGTGTTCGCCGACCGCGCCGACTACCTGGGCGATCCGGCGTTTTCCGAGGTGCCGGTCAAGCCATTGACCGACCCGGCCTACCTCAAGCAGCGCGCGGCCCAGGTCAACCCCGACGCCATCTCGCCCACCGACAAGGTGCGCCCGGGGCTGGAGCGGCACCAGACCACCCATTTCTCCATCGTCGATGCCCAGGGCAATGCGGTGAGCAACACCTACACCCTGAACTGGGACTACGGCAGCGGCGTGGTGGTCAAGGGCGCGGGGTTCCTGCTCAACGACGAGATGGACGACTTCAGCGCCAAGCCCGGCGTGGCCAATGCCTTCGGCGTGGTGGGCGGCGATGCCAATGCCATCGCCCCGGGCAAGCGCATGCTGTCGTCCATGAGCCCGAGCCTGGTGACCCGCGACGGCAAGGTCACCCTGGTCCTGGGGACTCCGGGCGGGTCGCGGATCTTCACCTCGATCTTCCAGGTGCTGAACAACCTCTACGACTTCCACCTGCCCCTGGAGAAAGCCGTGGCCGCGCAGCGCGTGCATCACCAGCTGCTGCCCAAGGACACGATCTACTACGACGCCTATGCACCGCTCACCGGCCAGGTCGCCGATGAACTCAAGGCCATGGGCTACACCCTCGAGGACCAGGGTTGGGAGATGGGCGATATCCAGGCCATCCGGGTCGACGGCGCCCGCCTTGAAACCGCTTCCGACCCGCGCGGGCGTGGCGTAGGCAAAGTCGTCAAGTAACCGCCGCGCCCTTGCCTGAGCCGGTACGCCGGTTCCGGCAAGGGCTTGGCTACGCGCCGACGGCCGGCTGGTCGGCGGCGTCTCGATTCCGTACCATTCCCGCCTGTTTCCCCCCCGCCATTGCCCGGGCCCCCTGCGCGGCCCAACTATCAGGTCAATCATGAAAGCAAAACGTCTGCGTGCCGATGTCCTGGCCGGACTCACCACCTCCTTCGCCCTGCTGCCCGAATGCATCGCCTTCGCCCTGGTCGCCCACCTCAACCCGTTGATGGGCCTGTATGGCGCCTTTTTCATCTGCACCCTGACCGCGCTGTTCGGCGGCCGTCCGGGCATGATTTCCGGCGCGGCCGGCTCCATGGCGGTGGTGATCGTCGCCCTGGTGGTGCAGCACGGCGTGCAGTACCTGCTGGCCACGGTGCTGCTGGGCGGGCTGGTGATGGTCGCCTTCGGCCTGTTGCGCCTGGGCAAGCTGGTGCGCATGGTGCCTCACCCGGTGATGCTGGGCTTCGTCAACGGCCTAGCGATCGTTATCGCCCTGGCCCAGCTGGAGCATTTCAAAAGCGGCGAGCACTGGCTCAGCGGCCGGCCGCTGTACCTGATGGCCGGCCTGGTGGCGCTGACCATGGCCATCGTCTACCTGCTGCCGCGCCTGACCCGGGCGGTGCCGCCGGCGCTGGTGGCGATCCTCGGCGTGGGTCTGCTGGTGTACCTGCTGGGGCTGCCGACCCGCACCCTGGGGGACATGGCGCACATCGCCGGCGGCTTGCCGGTGCTGGCGCTGCCGGCCGTGCCCTGGACCCTGGAAACCCTGCGCATCGTCGCCCCCTATGCCTTCCTGATGGCCATGGTCGGCCTGCTGGAAACCCTGCTGACCCTGAACCTCACCGACGAGATCACCGAGACTCGCGGCTACACCAACCGCGAGTGCGTGGCCCTGGGCGCGGCGAACATGGTCTCCGGCGCCTTCGGCGGCATGGGCGGCTGCGCGATGATCGGCCAGACCGTGATCAACCTCAGTTCCGGCGGCCGTGGGCGCTTGTCCGGGGTCGTGGCCGGGGGGCTGATCCTGCTGTTCATACTGTTCTTGTCGCCGCTGATCGAGCGCATTCCCCTGGCGGCACTGGTGGGCGTGATGTTCGTGGTGTCGCAGCAGACCTTCGCCTGGGCTTCCTTGCGGGTGGTCAACAAGGTACCGCTCAACGACGTGCTGGTGATCCTCGCGGTGACCGTGATCACGGTGTTCACCGACCTGGCCATGGCGGTGTTTTGCGGCATCGTCATTGCCGCCCTCAACTTCGCCTGGCAGCAGGCCCGCGAGCTGTACGCCGACAGCCACCTCGAGGCCGATGGCAGCAAGCTCTACCACCTGCACGGCACCTTGTTCTTCGCTTCCACCACGCCGTTCCTCAACCAGTTCGACCCGGCCAACGACCCCGCGCGGGTGACCCTCGACTGCCGGCACCTGAGCTTCGTCGACTATTCGGCCATCGCCGCGCTCATGACCCTGCGCGAGCGCTATGCCAAGGCCGGCAAGCAGTTGCGGGTGCTGCACCTGTCCGAGCGCTGCAAGAAGCTGCTCAAGCGCGCCCGGGTCCAGCACGACTGATGGCCTACGGGCGAGCCGTCGTGCTCGCCCGTCCCGCGCATGAAAATACCCGGTGCCGATTTTCATCACCGGGGCTTTTGCATAGCCCTGCACGACAAAGCCTGCCTCTTTACGAAAATCAGTTTCATACGGTTTGAAATTCACTGCCTAAAGTGATTAAAAACTTTCATAACCATTCGAAACGACGCTGTTTTCAAGGAGGTATCCGTGGCTCCTGTATCGGCTTACGGACTGCTGGGTTACGCCGCAGTCGCCATCATCGCGTTGATCGTCCTGATCGCTCGCTACCGGCTCAATCCCTTTATCGTCATTACCCTGGTCTCGGTGGGCCTGGCGCTGGTGGCCGGCATGCCGGCCTCCGGGGTGGTGGCGGCCTACGAGGCCGGGGTCGGCAAGACCCTGGGGCATATCGCCCTGGTGGTGGCCCTGGGCACCATGCTCGGCAAGCTGATGGCCGAATCCGGCGGGGCCGAGCAGGTGGCGCGCACCCTGGTGGCCCGTTTCGGCGAGCGCAACGCCCACTGGGCCATGGTCTGCATCGCTTTCCTGGTGGGGTTGCCGCTGTTCTTCGAGGTGGGTTTCGTGCTGCTGGTGCCGATCGCCTTCACCGTGGCGCGGCGGGTCGGGGTATCGCTGCTGATGGTCGGCTTGCCGATGGTCGCCGGGTTGTCGGTGGTGCATGCCCTGGTGCCGCCGCACCCGGGGGCGATGTTGGCGGTGCAGGCCTACCAGGCGCCGGTGGGGCAGACCTTGCTGTACGCGATCCTGATCGGCGTGCCCACGGCGATCGTCGCCGGCCCGCTGTATGCGCGGCTGATCGTGCCGCACATCCAGTTGCCGGCGCACAACCCGCTGGAGCAGCAGTTCATCAACCGTGAACCGCGCGTGCGACTGCCAAGCTTTCGCCTGACCCTGGGCACCATCCTGCTGCCGGTGGTGCTGATGCTGCTGGGCGGTTGGGCCAACCTGATCGCCGCGCCGGGTACCGCGCTCAACCAGTTCCTGTCGTTCATCGGCAACTCGGTGATCGCCCTGCTGATCGCCACCCTGGTGAGCTTCTGGACCCTGGGCCTGGCCCAGGGCCTGAACCGCGAGTCGATCCTCAGGTTCACCAACGAATGCCTGGCGCCGACCGCCGGCATCACCCTCCTGGTGGGCGCCGGTGGCGGCCTGAACCGCATCCTCATCGACTCCGGGGTGACCGAGCAGGTGACCGGCCTGGCCCACCAGTTCCAGCTGTCGCCGTTGTGGATGGGCTGGCTGTTCGCGGTGCTGATGCGGGTCGCCACCGGTTCGGCCACGGTGGCCCTGACCACCGCCTCGGGGGTGGTGGCGCCGGTGGCGGTCGGCCTGGGTTATCCCCACCCGGAACTGCTGGTGATCGCCACCGGCGCCGGCTCGGTGATCCTCTCCCACGTCAACGACGGCGGCTTCTGGCTGGTCAAGGAATACTTCAATATGAGCGTCATCCAGACCTTCAAGACCTGGACCGTGCTGGAGACCCTGATCTCGCTGATCGCCTTCGGCCTGACCCTGGTTCTCGCGGAGTTTCTCTAGATGGACATCCTTTACCAGATCCGCTCGCGCCTGGACGATCTGAGCACCGGGGAAGCGCGGATCGCCCGGCTGATGCTCGATGACGTGGGCTTCGCCGCCTCCGCCAGCCTCGAGGAGCTGGCGCGGCGGGCCGAGGTCAGCGCCGCGACCCTGTCGCGCTTCGCCCGCAGCATCGGCTGCCGGGACTTGCGCCAGCTGCGCCTGCAACTGGCCCAGGCCAGCGGCGTGGGCAGCCGCTTCCTCGATCCGGGGGCGAGCACCGAGGCGTCCGGTTTCTACCGGCAGATCGTCGGCGATATCGAGGCGACGCTGCACCGCCACCTGGCGGGTTTCGAGGAGGCGCAGTTCGCCGATGCGGTGCGCCTGCTGGGGCGCGCGCGGATGATCCACGCCTTCGGCACCGGCGGCTGTTCGACCCTGTGCAGCGCCGAGCTGCAGGTGCGCCTGGTGCGCCTGGGCTATTGCATCGCCGCCTGCCATGACCCGGTGATGATGCGGGTGACCGCCGCTTCCCTGGGGTCGCAACACGCAGTGATCGCCTGCTCCCTCAGCGGCCTCACCCCGGAACTGCTGGACGCGGTGACCCTGGCCCGCAGCTACGGCGCCGGCGTGCTCGCCATCACCTTGCCCGACTCGCCCCTGGCCGGGCTGGCGGACGTGCTGTTGCCATTGCACAGCGCCGAGACTCCGTTCATCTACAAACCCACCGCCGCCCGCTACGGCATGCTGCTGGCCATCGACGTGTTGGCCACGGAGCTGGCCCTGGCCATGCCCGACGACAATCAAGAGCGCCTGCGCAGGATCAAGCTGGCCCTGGACCATTACCGTGGCGGCGCCGACAGCCTGCCCCTGGGAGACTGACATGCGCTACGACACCCTGATCCGCAATGCCCTGGTCATCGACGGCAGCGATCGTCCCGGCTATCGCGCCGACCTGGCGATCCTCGACGGGCGCATCCAGCGCATCGGCGAGCTGGCCGGCGCGCTCGCCGAGGTCGAGATCGATGCCGCCGGCCGCGTGCTGGCCCCGGGCTTCATCGATGTGCACACCCATGACGACACGGTGGTGATCCGCCAGCCGCAGATGCTGCCCAAGCTCAGCCAGGGGGTGACCACGGTGGTGGTCGGCAACTGCGGCATCAGCGCCGCGCCGGTGACCCTCAAGGGCGATCCGCCGGACCCGATGAACCTGCTGGGGCCGCGCGAGATGTTCGTCTACCCGCGTTTCGCCGACTACCGCGCGGCGGTGGATGCGGCCCGCCCGGCGGTGAATGTCGCGGCCCTGGTGGGGCATACCGCCCTGCGCAGCAACCACCTGGCGGACCTGTACCGCACGGCCACCGCCAGCGAGATCGCGGCGATGCGCGGGCAATTGCGCGACAGCCTGGAGCAGGGCGCCCTGGGCCTGTCCACCGGGCTGGCCTACGCCAGCGCCTTCTGCGCCGAGACCGATGAGGTGCGGCAGCTGGCCGAGGAGTTGACGGCCTTCGGCGCGCTGTATGCCACGCATCTGCGCAGCGAGTTCGAGCCGGTGCTGGAGGCCATGGACGAAGCCTTCCTGATCGGCCGTTCGGCCAGGGCACCGGTGATCATCTCCCACCTCAAGTGCGCCGGCGCCGGCAACTGGGGGCGCAGCCCGCAACTGCTGGCGGCCCTGGAACAGGCGACGCAGGAGCATCCGGTGGGCTGCGACTGCTATCCCTATGCCGCCAGCTCCTCGACCCTGGACCTCAAGCAGGTCACCGAGGCCTATCGCATCACCATCACCTGGTCCACGCCACATCCCGAGCAGGGCGGACGCGACCTTTCGCAGATCGCCGCCGACTGGGGCCTGGACCTGCAGGCCGCCGCCAAGCGCCTGCAACCGGCGGGGGCGGTGTACTACGGCATGGACGAAAGCGACGTGCGGCGCATCCTCGCCCACCCGCTGACGATGGTCGGCTCCGATGGCCTGCCGGAAGACCCGTTCCCCCATCCGCGGTTGTGGGGCGCCTTTCCCCGGGTGCTGGGCCACTTCAGTCGCGACCTGGGGTTGTTCCCGCTGCACACCGCGGTGCACAAGATGACCGGCCTGTCGGCGGCGCGTTTCGGCCTGCGCCAGCGCGGCGAGATCCGCGAGGGCTATTGGGCCGACCTGGTGCTGTTCGATCCCGAGCGGGTCCGGGACGTGGCCGACTTCCAGGAACCACGGCGCCCGGCCCAGGGGATCGACGGGGTCTGGGTCAATGGCGTGAGCAGTTATGCCGCCGGCCAGGCCAGCGAGCAGCGCCATGGGCGCTTCCTGCCCCGGGAGGGCGATTTGCGCCAGGGCTTCGATGCGCCAGGCTGATTTGTTGATCGCCGTCACAGTGGTGGCGCATTGATATTAAAGAAAGCTCGCGTGGCGCCGAAGTGCTGGCAATCGGGGTCGCTCTCAGCGACCTGTTTCCAGTCAGGGAGTCACCTAATGAGCTTTGGCAAAACCACCCCCGTCCTGCGCATCTTCGATGAAGCCGAGGCCCGGGCGTTTTACCTGGACTTCCTCGGCTTCCACCTCGATTGGCAGCACCGCTGTACCCACGACCTGCCGCTGTACATGCAGGTCTCCCGGGGCGAGTGCGTGCTGCATCTGTCCGAGCACCAGGGCGACGGCAGCCCTGGGGCCGCGCTGCGCATCCATACCGACGAACTGGAAGACTTCCAGCAGCAGCTGCTGGCCAGGCAACTGCCGTTCACCGATCCGCGTATCCAGGCCATGCCCTGGGGCAGCCTGGACATGACCATCGACGATCCGTTCGGCAACCGCCTGGTGTTCACCCGCACCATCAGCGCCTGAGGGGCTCAGCCCTGGCCCTGGGCGGCCTGGCGAAACTGGCCGGGAGTCAGGCCGGTGCGATTCTTGAAGCTGCGATGGAACGAGCGGGGCTCGGTGAAGCCCAGGCGATCGGCGATGGCCTGGATCGACAGCTCGCTGTGCAGCAGGTGGTGCTCGGCCAGTTCCTGGCGCAGGTCGTCGAGGATCTGCTGGTAGGAGGTGCCGGCCTTGAGCAACTGGCGCTGCAGGGTGCTGACCGACACTTGCAGTTGATCGGCCACCTGTTCCTTGCGCGGCAGGCCATCCTTGAGCAGTTGGCGCAGGACGTTCTGCACTTGCAGCGCCACCGGCGCATCGACCAGCGAGGCCATCATCGCCTGGGCATGGTCTTCCAGGGTCTTGAGCAGCCGCGCATCGGCCTGGCGCAGGGGCAGTTGCAGGTAGTGCAGCGGTGCCACCAAAGCCGAGCACGGTTGCTGGAACAGCACCGGACAGCCGAATAGCGCCTCGTATGGCTCGACCTGGGCTGGCTCCGGCAGCGGGTGCTCGAACCACACGGCGCGAGGCGACAATTGCGAATCGGCGATCCAGCGGGCATACAGCAACCAGGAAGCGAGCACGTTTTCCACCAGGTGCCGGCGGATGTCCGGGCGCTGGTGGCGGCAGCTCCAGATCAGGCGTACTTCGTCGCCTAGCACCTCGGCGCGGCTGGTACCCATGTCCCCCACCAGTTTCTCGAACGGCATGATGCGGCCCATGGCCTCGCCCAGGGTCGCGCAGTTCATGGTGATGTAGCCCAGCACGTTCCAGGAGCTGGGCTTGACGAAGCGGGCCGAGTTGAGCCCGAACAGCGGGTCGCCCGAGTGCAGGCAGAAGTAGTCCAGCAGGCGCTCGTGGACCTCCACCGGCAGGCGCAGGCTGGTGTCGTTCAACTGCGTCGCCTGCAAACCCGCGGCCGCCAGCGCCGGTTCCGTGGCGATGCCCAATTGCTCGGCATACAGCAGGTACTTGAGCAGGGGCGGGACCGAGGTAAAGCCGAGGCTGGGCATGTTTGGGTTCCTGGCAACGAATCCTTCGGACAGCAGGATGGAGACCGGGAAAGGTAAGGGCAAACCGCGCGCGCTGTAAATGCCTGTCCACCCTGCCTCTTGTAGCCGCTGGGCCCCGAAGGGGACGCCGCTCTTGAGGGCCCAGGAAGGCCCTGCGGGCCTTGCGGCAGCGGCTACAGAAGTCGAGCATCCAGGCGTGGCGCACCTTGCGTGCGCCGGGTATCTGGTGTCCTGCACATGACCGCCAGCCTTGTTCAAAGGCGGCGGCCATGGGGTACAAGTCAGACGCGGAAGTGGCTGACCATCATTTGCAGTTGGCCGCCCAGGCGGGCCAGCTCGACGCTGGAGGCAGCGGTTTCCTCGCTGGCGGCGGCGGTCTGTTCCGACACATCGCGCACGTTGATGATGCTGCGGCTGATCTCCTCGGCCACGGCGCTCTGTTCTTCGGCCGCGGCGGCGATCTGCTGGTTCATCGACTGGATGTTGGACACCGTGCGGGTGATGTTCTCCAGGGAAGCACCGGCCTTGCGCGTCAGGTCGACACTGCTGTCGGTCAGCACGCGGCTGTTGTGCATCACGGTCGCCACTTGCTGGGTGCCGTTCTGCAGGCCGGCCACCAGCTCCTCGATTTCTTCGGTGGACTTCTGGGTACGCTGGGCCAGGGCCCGGACCTCGTCGGCCACCACCGCGAAACCACGACCGGCCTCACCGGCGCGGGCGGCTTCGATGGCGGCGTTCAGGGCCAGCAGGTTGGTCTGTTCGGCCACGGCCTTGATCACGTCCATGACGCTGCCGATCTTGTCGCTTTCCTGTTGCAGCATGCTCATGGCGTCGGTGGAACGCACCACTTCGCTGGCCAGGCGCTCGATCTGCTCGATGGCCTGGGCCACCACCTTGTCGCCTTCGCGGGCTTCGCCGTCGGCGGCGGCAGCGGCCTGGGAGGCTTCCTCGGCGTTGCGCGCGACTTCCTGCACGGTGGCGGTCATCTCGTGCATGGCGGTGGCCACCTGGTCGGTCTCGACTTTCTGGCTGTTGACCCCGGCGCTGGTTTCCTCGGTCACCGCCGACAGTTCCTCGGCGGCGCTGGCGATCTGGGTCACGCCGTCGCGAATACCACCGATCAGCTCGCGCAGGGTCACGCCCATGCGGGCGATGCCTTGTTGCAGCACGCCCAGCTCGTCGCGGCGGGTAACGTGCAGGTCCTGGGTCAGGTCGCCGGAGGCAATGCGTTCGACCACCACCAGGGTCTCGCGCAGCGGGCGGGTGATCTGGCGGGTGATGATCACCGCGGCCAGTACGCCCACCAGCAGCGCCAGCAGGGTGCTGGTCAGTTGCAGGCTACGGGCCTGGGCGCTTTCGACATCGCGGCGATCCAGCTGGATCTGGTACAGGGCGTCGCTGCGCTCGACAATGTCGGCGCCTTGGTCGGTCATTTCCTTGCGCGCCTGCACGGCGTCGGAGAAGGCTGCCTTGAAGGTCTGCAGCGAGCTGCGGTAGTGGGTCAGGGCACTGGCCAGGCGCTGCAGGGCATCGCCCTGGGTGCGGCCGAAGTGCTTGTTCAACTGCTCAAGCTCAGTGATTGCGGCGTTAAGCTGGGCGACGGCCTTCTGTTCGGTCTCCGGGTTGCTGGTGGTGACGTAGCCACGCACCTCATAGCGGGCCAGCTGGAAGGCTTCCTTGGCCTCGGTGATGGCCTGGAACTGCTCGAAACGCTCGTCGCTCAGGGACATCTGCTTGACCCGCTCGTTGATCCCGTTGATCAAGTCGTTGGCGTCGTCGGCATTCTGGTTCATGGCTTGGCGCGCGGCGTTGCCGGTGCGGTAGGCGTTGCGCATCTTGTTCAGCGAGTCCTGATAGGCGGCGATGGTCGCGCCCAGGCCTTGCAGCAGCTTGATGTTTTCCGGGCTCTGGAACGACGTCAGGAGCTTCTTCTGCTGGGCGCTGAAGTCGTCCAGGGTGGCCTGGACACTCTGCGCGGCGGTCTCGTCGCCGTTGGTCAGCATGTATTGCAAGCGGGTGACCCGCAGCTTGGTCAGGCCGATGTTCAACTGGGTGATGTCGCTCATCCAGTTACTGCGGTCGATCATGCCGCCCAGGCTGGTCCAGCTGGTCAGTGCAAGAACGGTGGTCAGGGCCAGGACCAGGCCGAAGCCCAGGCCCAACTTAAGGTTGACGCTGATGTTGGCGAACCAGCTATTCATTGAATTCCTCCAGGAACGTAGTGCTTCTTGATCTCAGTTGGCCGGAAGATTGTTGTTCTTGGTGACCAGCAAGGTGTTTTGTAGGGGGTGTATCGGCGGGATGTGCCATAGCTGAAACGATTTCGTCGGCATTGCGCCAAGACAATGTTTCAGGGTTTGACGGCTATTTTGCGGGATGAACCCGCTGGGCGTTGAGCTTTTTTTCACATCGATTTCACCCTCGCCCCACGGGCGCCACCCTAGAGTCTGGCCGGTCGCTGCCCTCGTGCATGCGGCGAAGCTCGTCTGCCATCAGGCCCGCCTGGCTCGGCACGAGCTGCTCGATACCCGGATCATTTCTCTAAAGGGCGGCTGGAACGTGACCACAAGACTGGTATTGGCACAGGCCAAGGGCCCATTCCCGGGGCGTACCCTGGCCCGTTACAAACGGCGTCTGGCCTGGTTGCTGGGCCTGGGCCTGACCCTGCTGCTGGGCCTGTACCTGCTCCAGCCGGCGGCGGTTCCCGACTTGGCCCATGGCAATGCGAGCGGACTCGAGGCGTTGGCCAGCGGTTGGGCCAAGGGCGACATGATCGTCCTGGTGCGCCATGTGGAGCGCTGCGATCGTTCCAATGCCGCTTGCCTGGGCCCGGCCGATGGCATCACCGACCGTGCCCGGGCAGTGGCGGTGGCACTCGGCGCCCGGTTCGAGCAACTGGGCCTGGCCCGGACCGATATCTACAACAGCCCCCTGACCCGTACCGCGCAGACTGCCAGCTACATGTTCAGCAAGGTCAGCAGCGGCGATAACTGGCTTTTCAACTGCAAGGGCAGCATGTTGCGCGATGCCCTGGCGCATAAGGTTGCCGGACACAACCTGGTGCTGGTGACTCACAGTGAGTGCATGGCGCAACTGGAACGTGACTTGAAGCTGGCGACACCGACCCTGGGCTACGGCGCAGCCCTGTTCGTCTCCACCGACACCCTGGACGGCACACCGAAGATGCTCGGGTCGATCGAGGCCAGCGACTGGCGCTCGGTGAACCTCAAGCCCTGAGGTCACCGAGTGGGCGTGGCTCTGGCGATTCGCGTCCAGGCTCTTCATGGAAGGACGGTGCCCTGGCCTGCCGGGCGCCTCATCGGCACAGGCCAGAGGGGCTCGATCAGCGGGAAGTGCTGGCCTCCAGGCGCCGGATATTGCCGATTTGCCTCAGGCTCAGGCCGTACTTGTCCGCCAGGACGCTACGCGAAATCCCGCCCAAGCTTTCCAGCTGGATGTTCTGGTTGCGGATCTGCCGGCAGAAGTGGTCGGCCTTGGGAATCTCCAGGGCCAGGCCGGCGAAGCGCTCGATCAAGGCATCGAGGGCATCGGCCGGGAGGATCTGGGCCAGGGTGGTGCGTTGGGCATGCTTGGGGATGTATTTAGGACGGCCGCCGTATTCACAGGTCAGGCGATAGGCGTTCTCCAGTCCGATGCAGTCGATAAGGGCCTGGAGCGAATGGGGAAGTTGGCGAACATCGATAAGGCTGAGGTCTTTCACGTCCATTTGGTACCTCCTTGGAATTATAGATAAAGCCGGTTCGATGCTAAGGAGAGGTCCATTCATGTTTGCAGTAGGAAATCTCTCCCTTATTTCGGGGAACTATTACATCCAGGTGTTGTATCGGTCCCACGCTGCTGCGCTGGATTGCGTCCGATGAACTGAAGAGGTGCGCGCCAGGTGTCGCCAACTCCTGCGACCGCCACGGGGGTTAGCTATGGCGGTGGGGAATGATGGAAGGAGACATTTCCTGGATGGGTACAGTGATGGCTATTTGCCAAGTTGCCGAGTAGAGTGCCGCCGCCCGGGAAATGATTCCCCGGCGTTTTTCCCCATGGAGTCGTGTCTTGAAGTACATCAATAAAGTCGTTGCCACTGCCTGTCTAGGCCTGGTTCTTGCCGGCTGCACCGGCACCCCGATGAAAACCCAGCAACTGGACAGCAGCCAGTACACGGTCATCGGTCACAGTGAAGCGACTGCTACCGGGATCATGCTGTTCGGGTTCATCCCGATCCAGCAGAACAGCCGTTTCGTGCGCGCCCAGAATGCTGCGATCAAGGCCAAGGGCGGCGATGCGCTGATCAATACCCAAGTCCAGGAAACCTGGTTTTGGGCCTGGGTGCTCAACGGCTACACCACCAAGGTGTCCGGTGACGTGGTCAAGCTGAAGAATCCGCAGTAATCCTGCGCTTGCCGGGTGCGACCTACTCGGCCCGACAAGCTCGACGGCACCCCGGTGGGTGCCGTTTTTCCTTGTGTCAGTTGGCGGGCGCCAGGTTGACGAAGTAATAGGCCTGGCGTCCCACCATCAACGTCTTTTGTATCTGCAGTGGTGGCTTGGGGGCCTCGGCACCACCGAGCACCGCCATGTGGCGGGGCGACTCGGCGAGAAATGCCATGAGTTGCGGCTCGGTCTGCAGGTCCCCGAGCAGGCGCTGGGTGTAGAACACGCTGGCCCCGGCGATGCGTTCGTTGGCCTGGTACAGCGCCAATGGGTGGCCGTCGGCCTCGAGCGCCATGATCTGGTCGGTTACCGGCACGAACGACAGTTCACGGTCCAGGCGTGGTGCAAACCACTGGGCGTTCGCCAGGTAGGCGGCCACCACCAGGCTCATCAGCCCCACGACCAGGCCCTTGCGTCGGCGTCCCACCGCGCTCCAGAACCCACTGCCCGCGGCACGCCGGGCGAGGCGCTGGTACAGCACCGCCCCGTACTCGGCCGCCAGCACCGCCGCCGCCGGGGTCAGCGACATCAGGTACACGGTGCGCTTGCTCGACGCCAGGCACAGCAGGGCGAACTGCGCCAGCAGCCAGAGCACGAAGAACAGCAGGTAGCGGTTGTTCGCCAGTTCCTTGCGCCAGTGCCACAGGCCCAGGTAGAGCAGGAGGTTCCAGGGCAGGAAGGCCTGGGGCAGCTTGGCCAGGTAGTAATAAAAGGGCTCGTAGTGGCCGGCCTCGACGAAGGAGCCACCGAAGCGTCCGACGCTGTTGGTCCACAGCACCTCCGCCAGGGCGGCCGGGCCACCGCGCTGGTACAGCAGCGCCAGCCAGATCGCCAGGGGCACCAGGCCCAGCAGGGTCAGCAATGCAGGGCGCAGCCAATGGCCCAGGGCCAGGCGCCTGGCTAGCAGGCTGTCCACTAGCAGGTAGGCGAAGATCACCACCCCCGGCATGGCCAGGCCCAGCACCCCCTTGCTCAGGGTAGCGATGGCGATCCCGGCGGCGAATGCCAGCCAGGCCAGGGGGGCTGGTTGTCGTGCTTGCTGGCGCCGGTGGGCCTGGAAAAACGCCAGCAGGGCCAGGGTCACGCCCAGGCTCAGCAGTGCATCCTCGCCCACGCCGCGCACGTTGCTCCAGTAGCTGGCCATGGTCGCCAGCATCAGCCCGGCCATCAGCGCCACCCCGGCGGGACGCCCGAAACGCCGCAACAGGCCATACAGCAGCATCACGCTGAACAGCCCGGCAAAGGCCGAGGCCAGGCGTACCGCCAGGGGCGTGCCGCCAAAGGCGCGGATGGCGCCGGCATCGAGCCACAGGCTCAGCGGCGGTTTCTCCAAAAATGGTGTGCCGAACAGGCGCGGGGTGACCCAGTCGTCATCCAGGTGCATCTGCATGGCGATCCCGGCGACCCGGGCTTCGGTGGAGCCCTGCAACTCATGGTTGCCCAGGGCGAAGAAGAACAGCAGGCAGGCCAGCAGGAACAACAATGGGGCAGGTCGTGACATGGGGAACGTCCGGGAGGCAGGCGAGGGCTGCGGGCAAGCGCCGGAGTATACGCAGGCGAGTCTTAACGAATTGTGAATAAGTAGGAGGTTTTGCCGCCGGCATCCCACTGGGCAGGTGCGTCGGTTCAGTCGGGCGTCTGCGTCCAGGATGCTCACTGCCATGGCCGGCAGGGGGGCCGAGGTGGTAGGCCACCAGGTGCAGGTCGCTCTGGTCTGTGCCATTGCTTGTACGCACCTGTTTCTGGAGCGCGGCATAGGCCGGGGGGACGAAAAGCTGGCCGCAAGCGACGCCCATCGGTGGATCGCTCGATTCGAGCGCCGACCAGCCCAACAGGGTCGATCCCTGGAAAATGCCGAATCTTGAGGGATGGGAAAGGCGAGAGCACATGCAGGTTCCAGTGTTCAGGCGCTCGCGGCCTGTTGCAGACGGGCTATGCGTCCCTGGCCCCAGGCGGACAGCGCCTCGATTACCGGCTGCAGCGAGCGACCTTCTTCGCTCAGGCGATATTCCACCCGCGGCGGGACTTCGGCGTACACCGTGCGCAGCACCAGGCCGGCGGCTTCCAGGTCGCGCAGCTGTTTGGTCAGCAGGCGCTGGGAAATCCCGGGCAGGCGACGTTGCAGTTCATTGAAGCGCAGGTAGTCATTGTTGAGCAGTTGGTGCAGGACCACGCCTTTCCAGCGTCCATCGATCAGGTCCAGGGTGACCTCGACCGGGCATCCGGGAATGTCCTGGTAGTGCTTGTTCTTCATTGCCTGACGACCCTTTTGCGTAGCTGGTACGCAAAAGTACCGTACTTGTGCCGATGGGGCATGAAGGATTTAAGTGTGCGCTTTCAGTCTTCGGGAAAGCCTTGCAATGCACGTCATCCACTATCTTCCAGGGTCGGATCTGACCGATCCCCAGGCCCTTTTCGAGCAGCAACGACCAGTACCGTCGCCCGCCCCTCATGACTTGCTGGTGGAGGTGCGCGCGGTATCGGTCAACCCGCTGGATACCAAGGTCCGGGCGGGGCTGGTGGCGGTGCCCGATAGCGTGCGGGTCCTGGGTTGGGATGCCAGTGGGGTGGTGCGTGCAGTGGGCCGTGCTGTGACCCTGTTCGCACCGGGCGACACGGTGTTCTATGCCGGGACTTTCACTCGCGATGGCGCCAATGCCCAGTTGCACCGGGTCGACGAGCGCCTGGTGGGGCACAAGCCCAAGAGCCTGTCCTTCGCCCAGGCGGCGGCGATGCCACTGACTTCGCTGACGGCCTGGCAGTTGTTGTTCGAGCGCTTGGCCCGGGTGCCCGGCGATCTGGCCAGCCAGGGGACCTTGCTGATCCTCGGCGGGGCTGGTGGCGTGGGGTCGATGCTGATCCAGCTGGCGCGCAAGTTGACCGGCATGACGGTGATCGCCACTGCTTCGCGGCCCTCCAGCCGCCAGTGGTGCCTGGAGTTGGGAGCCCAGCATGTGCTGGATCATTCCCGCCCGCTGGTGCCGCAGCTGGCGCAGTTGCAACTGCCGGGCGTGACCCATATCGCGGCCCTGGCCCACACCGCAGAGCACTTCGCCGAGCTGGTGGAGATCATCGAGCCCCATGGGCATATCGCGCTGATCGACGATCATCAGTCTTTCGATGCCGTACCGCTCAAGAGCAAGAGCGTGTCCTTGCATTGGGAGATGGTCTTCACCCGGGCGCTGTTCCAGACCCCGGACATGCACGAGCAACATCGCATCCTGGAACGTGTGGCGCAGCTGCTGGACCAGGGCGTTATCCGCTGCACCCTGCGGGAGGTCCTGAGCCCTTTTACCGTGGATAACCTGCTCTTGGCCCATGGGCAGGTGGAGCTGGGCGGCCAGCCCGGCAAGGTGGTGGTGGCCCATGATCCCGATGCCGGTATCGGTCACTGACCGGTCAGCGCAGGTGACGCCCGCTACGCCACCAGAATATCAACCCCAGGAATGCCCCCGAAGTGCTGAACAGCGGCGCCATGGACGAGCAGTTTTCCAGCAGGCTGGGCACTGGCGGATCTTCGGGCGGGTCGATATAGGAGTCGGGCATCAGGGTCATCACCACGGGAATGGTCGGCAAGGCAAAGACCGCACCACAGAACAGATAGATCAGCACGTTGCGCCAGGCAAAACGATGGGCCAGCCAGAAGAACAGGACGCAGGGCAGGGCTGTGAGAATAGCGATCACCAGGCCGCTGGCCACCAGGGTCAGCAGGCCCATGAACAGCACTTGGACAATCTCGGTCCAGCGCACGGTACCGGCGCCGGCCAGCATCATCAGCATGAGCCCTGCCGACAGGACCAGGGCCAGGGCGGTGACGCCGATGAAGTAGGCGGCGAACCAGTCTTCAGGTTGCACGGTACGTTGGGTTGGGGGTGTCGAGGGCATGGAAACATCGCTTGAGCAGGTAGGTGGGCTGGCCAAGGTCATGGCCCGTGTCTTTTCGCCAGCAAGCCGGTCCCTGGGAATGGCGTCAGCGCAGGTGACGTCCGCTGCGCCACCAGAAGATGCCCCCCAGAAAGGCTCCCGAAGCGCTGAACAGCAGCGCTTCAGGCAGATAGCGGAGCACGCCGGGGGCGTTGGATGAAAGGTTGAAGGAACCGAAAAGCAAGGTCATTACCACCGCAATGGTGGGCAGGGCGGCCAGGGCGCCGCACAGCAAGTAGATCGGCAGGCGGTGCCAGGCAAACCGCTGGGCCAGCCAAAAGAACAGGGCACTGGGCAGTGCGGCGCTGATTCCGATCACCACCGTGCTCAGCAGCAGCCCCGTCACGTAGAACGATATCGAACTGCCCAGGTCGCTCCACGGATCCCGTCTGGAGACCTGCACTATCAGGCAGAGCGTGAGCGTCAGCACCAGGGCCAGCGCCGCGACGCCGATGAAGTAGGTGGCGACCCATTCGCTGGGTCGTACGGTACGAACAGGGAGGGACGGCTGGGACATGGTAGGCGCTGCCTGCAGGTTGAGGATGACCGACCCAGGCTATCGGCAAGTGCGCGGGTGGACTGTGGAGTTTGCGTGGTTTTTTTGTGAGGGAGGCTCACGAGCGGATGACACCGGGGGAGCAAATCACTTATACAAGCAGGGCTGTGAACCCTGTTGGTGTCAGTCACCCAAAAGGAGATGGAAATGAACAAGTTCCTCAACGTAACCGAGTTGCCTCGTACCCCTGTGCATTGCCATGCCGGCTCCGTCAGCGGAGCGATCAATGCCTGGGAGCTGAAAAATCGGGCTCTCAATACGAAGGGGTTTGTTTCATGTCCAAAGAATTACTCGGAGTTTCTGCTGTAGGGCTGATGGTGCTGGGCGAGTTCTGCGCCATCTACAGTGAAGTGGTGGTGGCGCGGCTGGCCCATGCCGGCGACACGGGGAGCAGCGGGCTCCTGGTGCCAGTGCTGATCATGTGCCTGGGCGGCCTGTGCCTGCTGGCGGCCTACTGGCTGGGGTACATGGCGGTAGGGGATATCTGGATCGTCACCGTGGTCTCGGTGACTTCGCTGCTGCTCCTGGAACCGCTGGTGATCTGGGCGCTGTTCCAGCAGATGCCCGGGCGCGGCGCGCTGATCGGCTTCTGCCTGGGCGCGCTGGGCATGTTGTCCGCCGTGTTCCTGTAGCGCGGATCTCGCAGGCCGGGCCTGGCCGTTCAACTGCCGGGCCTGCGGCCTTTCAGGCCCGGTCCCGGGCGAAGTAGCGACTGGGCGCCTGCCCCAATATCCTGCGAAACACCCCGGTGAAGGCGCTCGGGCTGCTATAGCCCAGGTCCATGGCCACCCGGGTCACGGGTTCGCCATTGCCCAGGCGTACCACGGCGGCCAAGAGGCAGGCTTGCTGGCGCCACTCCACGAAACTGATGCCGGTGTGCTGGCGGAACAGGCGGGTGAAGGTGCGGCGGCTCATGCCGGCCCGTTGGGCCATTTCATCCACTGGCCATTGCAGCGACGGCTGTTCCAGCAGGCTGCGGCAAGCCTTCATCAGGCGCGGTTCGGCGGGGAGCGGGGCATTGAGCGACAGCGGCGCCATCGCCGCGATCTCGTGCAGCAACAGGCCCATCAACTGGCCGTGGGCCCCCTCGGTGGCGTAGTGCGCGGGAACGTCCACGGCACGTAGCAGCAACTGGCGCAGCAGCTCGGAAACCTCCAGCACCTGGCAATGCCCCGGCAGGCCCAGGCGTTGCGCCGCCTGCGGGTGGACATAGGTGTTGAGCATCAGTACCGAGCCGCTCATGTGCATGGCGTGGGGCACTTCGGCGGGAACCCAGATTGCCCGGCGTGGCGGCACCACCCAGTTGCCCTGGTCGGTGAATACGCTGATCACCCCGCAAGCGGCGTAGGCGAACTGCCCGCGCCGATGTTGGTGCTCGGCGAAGTGCTGTCCGTCCTGGTAGTCGATGGCGGTGACCAGCGCATCCCGTGGGGAATCCTGGTACGGGTCGAGGGTGATGGGTGGCATGGCCCGAATTTACTGGTATCTGACCTGATACTGCAAGCGGGCCAGCAGGTCGAGCGGCGATAGTGGCGACCCGGTCGGGGACTGGCCCACGACCGCTTTCCACGGATCGTGCGACATGCAGAACAAACACTGGCTCCTGGCCTTGCTGGTGACGGCCTTGTGGGGCCTGAACTTTCCCATCACCAAGCTCGGACTGGCGAGCATCGACCCATTGCTGCTCACGGCCCTGCGTTTCACCCTGGCGGCGTTGCCCTGGGTGTTCCTGGTGCCACGGCCGCAGGTGGCCATGGGTTGGCTGGTGGCCTATGGGTTGATCTTCGGCGTGGCCATGTGGGCCTTGATCAACCTGGGGATCGACCAGGGCGTCGCCCCTGGCACCGCGTCGTTGCTGATCCAGTTCAGCGCGTTCTTTTCCCTGGGCTGGGGAGCCTTGTTGTTCGGTGAGCGCTTGCGCCCGGCACAGTGGCTGGCCATGGCGATCGCCCTTTGGGGCCTGTTGCGGATCATCGGTTCCAGCCCCGGGCAGGCCACCAGCCAGGGCTATGGTTTGCTGTTGGCCAGCGCTTTGAGCTGGAGCCTGGGCAACGTGATCATCAAGCGCTGCGGGGTGCGCGAGGTATTCGCCTTCGTGGTCTGGGCCAGTCTCTTCGCGCCGCTGCCGTTGCTGGCGCTGACCTGGCTGGCCCACGGCCCGGCGCCGTTCGTGCAAGTGCTTGGGCCGTTCCGCTGGGCCGCCGTGCTGTCGCTGTTGTTCCAGGTCTATGCCGCGACGCACTTCTGCTACTGGGGGTGGAACCTGCTGCTGCGCGAGTACCCGGTATCACGGGTGGCGCCCTTGTCGCTGCTGATTCCGCTGTTCGGTACCGCGGGCTCGATGTTGTTGCTGGGCCAAGGCATCAGCCTGGACGACGGGCTGTCCATGGCCCTGGTGCTGCTGGCGCTGGTGGTGGGCCAGGTGCGCTGGCGCCGGTTGGCGCTGGCCCGCTGAAGAAGCGCAGCGGTTTTCAAGGGTCGTTCAGGCACTGTTCAGTACCCGCTCCGGCAACATTGCCTGCTTTGCGCCGAGCCCTGGCAACGGCACTTTCTGGTGGAGCGAAGATGGTTCGAGAAAAGCGTTTCGGTGTCGAGTCCTGGGCGGTCTACCTGGTGGCGCTGGTGTTGTTCACCTGGGGCATCTGGGACGAGCAGCCCCAGGGCTTCGATGGGCGTTGGGCGTTTTTCCTGCAGGAGATGTTTCGCCACGGTGCCAGTTTGTTTCCCACCACCTATGGCCAGCCCTATCCGGATTACCCCGCAACCGCGACCTTTCTCAGCTACCTGTTCGCCCAGGCGTTCGGCGCCCCCAACCACCTGGCCAATATCCTGCCCACGGCCCTGGCCTCGGCCGGGGTGCTGGCCCTGTTGTATCGCCTGCTGGCGCCCCAGGGGCGAACCTGGGCCTTGCTCTCGGTACTGCTCACGGCGTTGACCAGCCAGTTGCTCGACAAGTCGCGCTCGGTTTGCCTGGACCAGATGATTTCCCTGTTGTGCCTGGGCGCCTTCTACCTGCTGCACACTGGCGAGCAGACGGGCTCGCGGTGGCGGCAACTGGCGGTGTTGCCGCTGCTGGTGCTGGCTTTCGCCATCCGCGGGCCCCTGGGGCTGGTGGAGGTGTGTGGCGTGATCTGCTTCTACTGGTTGCTGGGCGATGCTCGTACCCCAGAAGCGCGCAAGGCGATGTTCAGGCGTGTAGTGGGTTACGGCATCGCGGGGCTGGCGCTTCTGGCCGGCTGCTGGTGGCTGCTGATGAAGCTTGCCTATATCAGCGGCGGTGACGGTTTTGTCCGGCAGGTCTACGACATGCAGGTTCGCGGGCGCCTGGATGAAAGCGGCGAGCCGTTCTACTTCTACTTCCAGCTGGCCTTGTATCGCTATTTCCCGGTGATGCTGCTGGCCCTGGCGACCCTCTGGGGGCTCCGGCGCCAGTGGGCGCGACGGCATGTCGACGCGCAGTTGCAACTGGTACTGCGCCTGGGGGCTTGCGGCCTGATGGTCCTGGTCGGACTATCGCTGCCCCACTTCAAGCGCGCCTACTACATCCTGCCCATGGTGCCGATGTTCGCTGCCGTGGCGGCCCATGGCCTGCTCAACGCCAAGGGCGGGATGGCCCGCCTGGGCCAGGGCTACCAGTGGCTGGTGGCGTTGCTGCCGGGGCTGTGCATCCTGGTGCTGTTTGTCTTGCGCCACAGTTGGCACAAGCACGGCTACTGGCCGCCGGTGTCGATGCCGTTGCTGGTCGTCATCTTTGCCTTGCTGCAAGCGCTGGCGTTGTATCACTGGCGGCGCACCGTGGCAGACCAGGGACGCCGCCTGGTGGTGCTCAGTGGCCTGGCCCTGGCGGCGCAATGGTGGCTGCTGGTATCGGTGCTGGACCCGGCCAAGGACCGGCAATACGACACCCGGGGCTTCGTCTCCCAGGTCGAGCGCTTGCGTGCCGAACGCCCAGGGCCGTTGGTATTCTTCGACCTCGGCCAGGACACCGGGGCGGTGCGCTACATGATGAACCTGGACTACGACGAGCGTCCGCTGTTCGTCATGGGTGATGCTCCGGAACAGCTGGACCGGTTGCCCCACGGCTCCTGGGTGATAGTGACACGCAAGGAGCGCGAGAGGCTCCGGGGCACCTCGCTGGAACAGCTCCAGCCGGTGTACGAGGGGCGCCTGAACGACAATGCCAGCCTGGTGTTCCGGTTGCCCTAGCGCCTTGGCAGCCGGCGCTCCACAACGTAATTTGGCCCTTTGACCAGGGCCAGGCAGGGAGCGCTCATGCAGTGTCAGGTACGGGAAGCCGCAGCGGCCGATGCCCCGCGGATCAGCCAGGTGATCCTGGCGGCGCTGCTCACCAGCAATGCCCGGGATTATCCGGCAAGCGTGATCGAACGGGTCCGGCACGGTTTCACCGCCGCCGGGGTGCTGCAGCTGATGCAGCGCCGGCGGATGTTCGTCGCCTGGGTCGATGGCGTGCTGGTGGGCACCGCCAGCCTGGACGCCAATGTGGTGCGTACCCTGTTCGTCGAGCCCTCCTGGCATAAGCGCGGTGTCGGCCGGCAACTGATGACCGTCTTGCAGCAAGCGGCCAGGGAGGCCGGCGCGCAGTCGTTGATCGTCCCAGCCTCGATCACCGCCGAAGGTTTTTATGCGCGCCTGGGGTTTCGCACGGTGCGCGAGCAGTTCGACGGCGAGGAGCGGACCCTGGTCATGGAGCGCCCGCTTTGAGCAAGGGCGATAAAAAAACCGCGCCTTCCGGGGGAGGGCGCGGCCGGGTCGTACCCGGGTCAGTCGATCAGTGGATCGCCACCGGGTTGATGTTGACCTGGGTCGAGCCTTTGTACAGCGGTTGGCCGAGGACGAACATGAACTCCCAGGCCTGGTCCCGCACCAGGGCGCGGCTGTCGATCAGCTCCAGGTTGTAGATGCCGTTCTTGGCCAGCATGTACTGGTTGACCGGGAACTCCTGGCCATCTTTGGCCGGGTAGATTTCCGAGGCCCAGGTGTCGCCGCCGAAGGCCACGATCTGCTTGTCCACCAGCCACTTGGCGGCCTCCATGCCGATACCGGGCTCGACCGCGAGGAATTTCTGCTTGTCCTTGCCGATCAGCTCCAGCCAGCCGGTGTTGAACAGCACCACGTCACCCTTGCGGATGCTGACGCCTTGCCGGTCCAGGGCTTTCTGGATGTCGGCGACGGTGAATTCGGTCTTCTCCGGGACGATGGCCTTGCCGTAGACGGCGGTCATGTCCAGCACCACGCCCCGGGTCACGATCGGCGGCACTTTCTCGATACCGAGCTTCTTCACGCCTTCGACGCTGACGAAGTCCGCCGCGCGATTGCCGTTGTAGTAGACGTTGTCGATACCGATATGGCCGATCCCGTTGAGTTGGGTGCCGACCCCGGTCCAGCCCACCACCAGTTCATCGTTGAAGGTGAAGTGGTTGGGGCCCAGGGAGGTGCCGCCGGCTTCGCCGGGTTGCACGTTGGTCAGGTGGAAGCTGCGGTGGCGGAAGGCCGGCAGGTTCTTGTCGATGGGCACCGCCAGCGGGTAGGTCTTGCCGGTCTTGATCAGCTTCGCGGCATCGAGCACCGATTGGGCATCCAGCAGGTTGGCCGCGCCGATCTCGTCTTGCGCGCCGTATTTGGAGGGGTACCACTTCTGGGTATCGGCGGCATGGGCCGCACCGATGGCAAACAGCAGGGTGAAGGGCAGGATCAAGCGATTGAACATGGGAAAGTCCTTGGCAAGTTGCAGTGGGGCCAAGGTACGTGGCGCGGCCTGGGGGAAACAGGCAGGTATGCTCAATACAGTTGTTCGTAGAAGTCAGGAATAGCGGCTGGAATCCGTATCGCCGATGGTCAGGAGCCGCTTCTCCTGGGGCCTGGAATGCAACTGGTCTGAGTCGCTTTGATTTTTTTATAGGTAATGTATACGTTACTTTAATGTTTGACTGTTACGTATATAGAACATGGATCATGCGCTCATTGCATTGCGTCTAGGCGAGCAGATTCGCCAGCGCCGCCTGAACCGCGGGTTGACCCAGGCCAGCTTGGCGTCCTTGGCGGGCATTACCCGGCAGAAAGTCATAACCATCGAAAGGGGCGATTTGTCGGTGGGCATGATGGCTTACGCACGAGTACTGGCAGCCCTGGACTGTGAGTTCACGCTGATGCCTGCCGCCATGCCCACATTGGATGAGATCCAGGGAGTGTTCGAGTGAAGCCGGCCATGCTGCAAGTCGCAACGCCAGAGGGAGGGAGCGGAAAGGTCTTCAATACAGCCGGGGACTATCTGTTTCGCTACCACGAAGACGCTGTGGCCCAGGCCGCTATCAGTCTGTTGATGCCTGTGCGCCTGGAGGAATACCGCTACCGCGAACTGCACCCGATTTTCCAGATGAACCTGCCGGAAGGTTATGTGCTGGAGCAGTTGCGCAACCGTCTGGCCAAATTGGTGAGCATCGATCCCATGTTGCTGTTGGCCCTGTCTGGCAGCAGTTCTCCCATCGGCCGGGTAATGGTGCATTCCCCTGAAATCGATACGCTCTTGCAACGCCAGCAGTTTGCCGGAGAACGGCTTGAGGAAATCCTGGCCTGGGACGGCGCCGAGGATATTTTCGCTGGCCTGGTGGATCGCTACATCCTGCGCGCCGGTATCTCGGGCGTTCAGCCCAAGGTGCTGGTGCCTGAGCAGCAGGACGCCATGTCACCGCGTTTTACCTCGAAGACTTCCGACTTGATCATCAAGAGTGGCCGGGATGAGTTTCCAGGGCTGGCGATCAACGAATTTCTTTGCATGTCCATGGCCCGGGAGGCGGGGATTGCGGTTCCGGAGTTCTATCTATCCGCCAACGGCAAATTGTTCGTCATGCGTCGCTTCGATCGGGACGAGCGGCTCGATCCACTGGGGTTCGAGGACATGGCTGCGCTGATGGGGCTGGGCACCGAACAGAAGTACAGCAAGAGTTATTCGGCGATTGCCAAGGCAGTCCGCCTGTTCTGTGCGCCCGAGCAGGTGCGGGCCTCGCTGGCCCAGTTGTTTGCCATGGTAAGCCTGAGTTGCATCGTGGGTAATGGCGATGCCCACCTGAAGAATTTCGGCCTGTTGTACTCCGACCCTACCCAGCGCAACGCACGGCTTGCGCCGGCCTACGACATCGTCAATACCACGGCGTATATTCCGGAAGATGTCCTGGCACTGGATCTGCTTGGCAACAAGTCTCTGTTCTCTTCGCGCCAAGGCTTGCTGGAATTTGCCAGGGTCTGTGATGTAGCGCGGCCCGAAGAGGTCATTCGCGAGCAACTACAAGTTGTGGAGCGGGTGTTGGCCCGTTCGCCAGAATGGGTTGAACAAGCGCCCCAGGTCGTCGCCGCAATCAGGCAGTGTGCCGAGCCGTTCATGAGAACCTTCGGCTAGCTCCAGGCACACGCTGGCAGCCCCGATAGCCAGTGAGCTGCCAGAAATTCAAGCTTCCCCCCGCAACGCCTCCACATCGATCTTCTCGTCGCCGATCCAGCGCCGGGCGCCGCAGCCGTTGCGCGAGTAGATGTCCCCCGGGTTGTTCATCTTGCAGTGGTCCATGGACATGCAGCCGCAGCCGATGCACTCCTCCAGGCTCATGTTCAGCCGTTCCAGCTCGGCGATGCGTTGTTGCACCCGGGCTTTCCAGGTGGCGGACAGGCGTTGCCAGTCTTCGCCCATGGGGGCGTGGTTGTTGGGCAGGCCGTCGAGTTGCTCGCTGATTTCCTCCAGGGAGAAGCCCACCCGCTGGGCGAACACTATGTAGGCCACACGCCGCAGCACCGAGCGTGGATAGCGCCGGTGGCCGCTGCCGGAGCGGGCTGAATTGATCAGCCCGCGAGACTCGTAGAAACGCAGCGCCGAGGCGTTGACCCCGCTGCGTCGGGCGATTTCGGTGATGGTCAGGTGGGGATCGCCTTGGGAATACATGCTCGCTCCTGGGAGGGCTTTACTTAAAGTTGACTTTAACTTGTACCGTGCCGGCAGCAAAAAAACCAATGTTCGATTGTCGGGGAGTGCATGTTCGTGAATTCAGCCCAGCGAGTTCTCTACCGGGCCCGTGGTGTATCGCGAGGTGTGGCGTTGTACGGCGTGGTCCTGGCCTTGGCGGCCTGTGGTGAAAGCAAGGCGCCCCCGGCGGCGCAGGCTCCGGAGGTGGAGGTCAGTACCCTGGCCTTGCGCACTATCCGCGAGTGGGACCAGTTCAACGGGCGCATCAGTGCGGTGGACACCGTCGACCTGCGGCCACGGGTCAGCGGTTATGTCGACCGCGTGGCGTTTCGCGATGGTGAACAGGTGCGCCAGGGCCAGGTGCTGTTCGAGATCGATCCGCGGCCTTACCGCGAGGCCCTGGCCAGCGCCGAGGCGCGCCTGCAGCAGGCCCAGGCTTCGCTGCGTCTGGCCAGGGCCCAGGACCAGCGCGGCCAGGCGCTGGTTCGCCAGGCGGCGATTTCCCGCGAGGAGGGCGATATCCGCAGCGCCTCCCTGGGCCAGGGCCAGGCCCAGGTCAATGCGGCCATCGCCGATGTCGCCATGGCCCGGCTCAACCTGGGGTTCACCCAGGTGCGGGCGCCGTTCGCCGGGCGTGCCGGGCGGGCGCAGATCACCGCCGGCAACCTGGCCCAGGCCGACCAGACGGTGCTGACCACGGTGGTGTCCCAGGACCCGATATACGTCTACTTCGATGCCGACGAGCACAGCTTCCTGCGCTACAGCGACCAGGCCGGGGCGGGGGCGCGCCCGGGGCTGGCCCATCAGGTGCGGGTCGGCCTGGCCAGCCAGCGCGACAGTTTTCCCTTCAGTGGCCAGGTGGACTTCCTGGATAACCGGGTGGATGCCACCACCGGCACCATCCGCGCCCGGGCGGTGCTACCCAACCCCGAGGGCAAGCTGACCCCCGGGCTGTATGCGCGGGTGCGCCTGGAGGGCGCCGGGGAAACCCAGGCGCTGCTGGTGGACGATCGCGCGATCCTCACTGACCAGAACCGCAAGTACGTGTATGTGCGGGGGCCGGAGGACAAGGCCGTGCGCAAGGACGTGACCCTCGGGCGCTTGCTCGATGGCTTGCGGGTGATCGAGTCGGGCCTGGCCGCAGGTGACCAGGTGGTGGTCAGCGGCGCGCAGAAAATCTTCTACCCCGGCATGCCGATCCGCCCCAAGGAGGTGGCGCCGCCCGTCGCGAAACCGTCGTTGAGCCCAGATGCCCCGGCGTTGTCGGCCCACTGACGGAGACGGACCATGGATTTCTCGAAGTTCTTCATCGACCGGCCGATCTTCGCCATTGTCTTGTCGATCATCATTTTCGCCCTGGGACTGATCTCGATCCCGCTGCTGCCCTCCGGGGAATACCCCGAGGTGGTGCCGCCCAGCGTCATGGTCCGCGCCACCTATCCCGGCGCCAACCCCAAGGAGATCGCCGAGTCGGTGGCGGTGCCCCTGGAGGAGGCGATCAACGGTGTCGAAGGCATCATGTACATGAAGTCGGTGGCCGGCTCCAACGGCACCCTGGCCCTGACCGTGACCTTCAGCCCCGGCATCGATCCGGACGCCGCGGCAGTGCGGGTGCAGAACCGCGTCAGCCAGGCGTTGTCACGCTTGCCGGAGGAGGTGCGGCAATACGGCGTCACCACCCAGAAGCAGTCGCCGACCCCGCTGATGTACGTCAGCCTGTATTCCAAGGAAGGCCACTACGACTCGCTGTACCTGCGCAACTACCTGACCCTGCACGTCAAGGATGCCCTGTCGCGCCTGCCCGGCATCGGTGATGTCGGGGTCTATGGCTCCGGCGACTACGCCATGCGCCTGTGGCTGGACCCCGATGCCCTGGCGTCCCGCGGGTTGACGGCGGCCGACGTGCTGGGCGCCGTGCGCGAGCAGAACGTGCAGGTCTCGGCGGGCCAGTTGGGGGCCGAGCCATCGCCGCAGAAAGCCGATTTCCTGTTGTCGATCAACGTTCGCGGGCGCCTGCGCAGCGAGCAGGAGTTCGGCGATATCGTGCTCAAGTCCGGCAGGGACGGCCAGGTGGTGCGCCTGGCCGACGTGGCGCGCATCGAGCTGGGGGCCGGCGACTACACCCTGCGCGCCTCCCTGGACGGCAAGGAGCAGGCCACCGTGGGCATCTTCCTGCTGCCGGGGGCCAACGCCCTGCAGGTGGCCGATGCGGTCTATGCCAAGTTCGACGAGCTGGCGCAGAACTTCCCCGAGGACGTGGCCTACAAGGCGATCTGGGACCCGACGGTGTTCGTCCGCGAGTCCATCGCCGCGGTGCAGCACACCCTGATCGAAGCGGTGATCCTGGTGGTGCTGGTGGTGATCGTGTTCCTGCAGACCTGGCGGGCTTCGATCATCCCGCTGCTGGCGGTGCCGGTGTCGATCATCGGCACCTTCGCCTGGCTCTACCTGCTGGGGTACTCGATCAACACCCTGACCTTGTTCGGCATGGTGCTGGCCATTGGCATCGTGGTGGACGACGCCATCGTCGTGGTGGAGAACGTCGAGCGCTTCATCGCCCAGGGCCTGCGTCCGCGGGAAGCCGCGCACCGGGCGATGAAGGAGGTCTCCGGGCCGATCGTCGCCATCGCCCTGGTGCTGTGCGCGGTATTCGTGCCCATGGCCTTCCTCTCGGGCGTCACCGGGCAGTTCTACAAGCAGTTCGCGGTGACCATCGCCATCTCCACGGTGATCTCGGCGATCAACTCGCTGACCTTGTCGCCGGCGCTGGCGGCCAAGTTGCTCAAGCCCCACGATGCCGCCAAGGACCCCCTGGAACGCCTGATCCAGCGCCTGCTGGGCGGCTTCTTCAAGGTCTTCAACCGCTTCTTCAATCGCAGCTCCGAGCGCTACCAGGGTTCGGTCACCGGGATCTTGCGTCATCGCGGCAGTGTCTTCGCGATCTACGGCCTGTTGCTGGTGGCCACGGTGTGGCTGTTCCAGATCGTGCCCGGCGGTTTCATCCCGACCCAGGACAAGCTCTACCTGTTCGCCGGCACCAAGCTGCCCGAGGGCTCCTCCCTGGCGCGCACCGACGAGCTGACGCGCAAGGTCATCGACACGGCCCTGAGCGTGGAGGGCGTGGACATGGCGCCAGCCTTCAGTGGCCTCAACGCCTTGCAGGGAACGAACACCCCCAACGTCATGGCGGCGTACATCATCCTCAAGCCGTTCGACCAGCGCACCCGCAGCGCCGCGCAGATCAACGCCGAGCTCAACGCCAAGCTGTCGCAACTGCATGAAGGCTTCGCCTATGCGCTGTTGCCGCCGCCGATCCAGGGCCTGGGCAACGGCTCGGGCTACGCCTTGTACCTGGAGGATCGCGAGGGCCTGGGCTACGGCGCCCTGCAAGGGGCCATGAGCGCCTTCCAGGCGGCCGTGGCCCGGACTCCGGGCATGAGCTTCCCGGTGAGCTCCTACCAGGCCAACATTCCCCAGCTGGAAGTGCAGGTCGACCGGGTCAAGGCCAAGGCCCAGGGCGTGGCCCTGAGCGATGTGTTCAACACCTTGCAGGTCTACCTGGGCTCGGCCTACGTCAACGACTTCAACCTGTTCGGGCGGGTGTACCGGGTGATGGCCCAGGCCGACGCCCGCTATCGCCAGAGCGCCGAGGACATCGGCGCGCTGCGGGTGCGCAACGACCGGGGCGAGATGGTGCCGCTGGCGGCGATGATCACCGTCACCCACACCTTCGGCCCGGACCCGGTGGTGCGCTACAACGGCTATCCGGCGGCGGGGATGATCGGCGATGCCAACCCCAAGCAGCTGTCCTCGGCCCAGGCCCTGGTCAAGTTGCAGGAGATCGCCGACCAGGTGCTGCCCAAGGGCATCGTCCTGGAGTGGACCGACCTGAGTTATCAACAGGTGACCCAGAGCCATGCGGCGCTGGTGGTCTTCCCCCTGGCGGTGATGCTGGTGTTCCTGGTGCTGGCGGCGCTCTATGAAAGCTGGACCCTGCCCCTGGCGGTGATCCTGATCGTGCCGGTGTGCATGCTGGCGGCCTTGAGCGGGGTGTGGCTCAGCGGCGGCGACAACAACGTGTTCGTCCAGGTCGGGCTGGTGGTGTTGATGGGCCTGGCCTGCAAGAACGCGATCCTGATCGTGGAGTTCGCCCGGGAGCTGGAGGCCCAGGGCTGGGGCATCGTCGACGCAGCGCTGGAGGCCTGTCGCTTGCGCCTGCGGCCGATCGTCATGACTTCGGTGGCCTTCATCGCCGGGGCGGTGCCGTTGCTGATCGGTACGGGCGCCGGTAGCGAAATCCGCGCCGCCACCGGGATCACGGTGTTCTTCGGCATGCTCGGGGTGACGCTCCTGGGCTTGTTCCTGACCCCGGTGTTCTACGTGACCCTGCGCAAGCTGGCCGGTGGTTCGGTGCATGCCCTGGCGCAGGCCGAGCCGGTTCAGCCGTAGGGCTGGTGCAACGAGACAGCGGGTGCCTTCGGGCACCCGCTGTCGGTTCAGGCCGGGCTTTTGTGGCTTGTACCGAGCCTATCCGAACTGGCGCCTTACGCCATGGCCAGCCGCCGTGGGCGCAGCCAGCCGATGACCACGGCGGCGATCAGCAGGAAGCCCAGGTAGCCGAAGAACGGGTAGACCTGGCCCACCAGGCTGATGAAGCCCACCAGGCTGCCGGCGAAGGCCAGGGCCCCGGCGGCGATGGAACCGAGGCGGAACTGCCGGGTGCCGGCGGGCAACAGGCGGGCGGAGAAGGAGTACAGGGTGCCGACGGCGGTATTGAGGATCATGCAGAAGATGATCAGCGCCATCAGCAGGCCCAGGAGCGGCGAGACCTCGTTGGCGATCGACAGCATCGGCATCGGCAGGTCCGCCACGCTGTCCAGGCGTGACAACAGGCCCAGGCTCATGACCAGCATCAAGAGGCCCAGCAGCGCGCCACCGAGGATGCCGCCCCACATGGCCTGTTTCTCGCCCTTGGCCGCGCCACCCATGATCGCCAGGATCGGCACGCCGGCGACGATGTTGTAGGAGACGTAGAGCAGGGCGCCCAGCAGCCAGTGGCTGGCCCCGGCCTGCTGCCGGCCGGCCAGCTGGTCGAGTTGCTGGAAGTCCAGGTGGCGGGTCGCGGCGCCATACAGGGCGATGCCCACGGCAGTGACGATCAGGAACGGGGTCACCGCGCCGATCATGCCGATCACCTTGTGCACGTCCAGGCAAACGATGGCCACTACCACCAGGGTGACCAGCACGCTGCCGGTGATCGCCGGGATGCCGAACTGCTGCTCCAGCAAGGCCCCGCCGCCGGCGAGCATGACCACGGTCACGGCGAACATGAAGAAGGTGATCATCAAGTCCACCAGGGCGCCCAGGTGCCGGCCGCACAGGGCATGCACCACGTCCTTGTGCGAGGCAGCCCGCAAGCGACTGCCGAGGCTGGCCAGGGCCATGCCGAGGAAGGTGAACAGCGCGGCGCTGACCACGGCCCCGAGCAGGCCCCAGACGCCGAAGTCGACGAACATCAGCAGCAGTTCCCGGCCGGAGGCGAACCCCGCCCCGACAATCACACCGACGAAGGCGCCGGCGATCTTCAGACTTTCTTTCATGACGATTGGCCTCGGATTGTTCTTGTTATGTAAGGAGGACGCCACGGCGCTGGAGGGTCGTGGTCATCCTGGGCATCGCACTTGAAGGTTGGGCGGGTGGCTCAGTTGTCCCCGACCCAGACCTGGACTTCGATCTCTACGTCCACACCCAGCGCCAGTTGCGCAGCGACCGTGGAGCGCACCGGGAAACCGTTCTTGAAGTAGCCCTGGTACACCTCGTTGAAGCCGGCGAAGTGCTGCATGTCGGTGATCCAGACGGTGCTTTTCACCACCTGGTCGAAGCTGGCGCCGCACTCGGCCAGGGTGTCGCCGATACGCTGCATGGCCGCGTCGGTCTGGATGCGAATATCGCCCCGTACCACTTCGCCTTCGGCGCTCATGGGGATCTGCCCGGAGAGAAACAGGAAGCCGCCGACCCGGATCGCCCTGGAAAAGGGCAAGGGCAGGGAGCTGGGGTAACGCTGGATTTCGTTGGACATGGAATATTCCTCGTGGACGGGGTTTTTGGATTAACGCAAGCGTTCAGGGGCCAGGCGCTGCGGATCGACGCCTTGGCTCAACAGCTCTTCGGGGATCGGTTGCCCCAGCAGCAGGGCACTGGCCAGTTGCGAGACGCCGGCGGCCGACTGGATACCGTAGCCGCCCTGTGCGGCGAGCCAGAAGAATCCTTCGCATTCGTCGTCCCAGCCCACCACCAGGTCGCCGTCGGCGACGAAGGAGCGCAGGCCGGCCCAGCTGTGGCGCGGACGGCGGATGTTCAGCGAGGTGGCGTTCTCGATGTGGTAGATGCCGGTGGCGATGTCCAGCTCCTCGGGCATCACGTCCTGGGGCGGCACCGGGTCGGCATTGGCCGGAGAGCCAAGCAACTGGCCGGCATCGGGCTTGAAGTAGAAGCTTTCATCGATGCCGATCACCGCCGGCCAGCGACTGAAGTCGGTGTCTTGCGGGCCCTCGAAAGTGAAGGCGCTGCGCCGGCAGGGTTGCAGGCCAATGGGCGCCACGCCGCACAACCTGGCCACTTCGTCGGCCCAGGCACCGGCGGCGTTCACCAGGCTGCGGGCTTGCAGCCGCTGGCCATCTTTGAGCGTGAGGTTCCAATGGCGGTCTGCGCGCAAGGCTTCGACGATCTCGGCGTCGCACTGCAAGGTTCCGCCGGAGCGGCGCATGGCCCGCAGGAAGCCCTGGTGCAGGGCGTGCACGTCCAGGTCCTGGGCGGCGGTTTCCAGCATGGCGCCGGCGGTGGTTTCGGGACGCAGGCAGGGCACCAGCGCCCTGGCCTGGTCGGTGTCGATCAGGCTCACGTTGGCGGAACGGGCGCGGGTTTCGTCGTAGGTCTGCTGCAGTTGCTCCAGCTGTTCGTGATTGGCGACATACAGGCAGCCCCGGGGTTCGAGCAGCGGGTGCTCGCTGAAGCCTTCCGGCGGTTGCTGGTAGAAGGCCCGGCTGGCGCGAGTCAGGGCCTGGATCTGCGGGGTACCGTAGGCCTCCATGAACATCGCCGCCGAGCGCCCCGTGGCGTGGTAGCCCGGCTGCGATTCGCGTTCCAGCACCAGCACGCTGGCCTGGCCGGCCAGGCGGTAGGCCAGGGAGGCGCCGGCAATACCGCCGCCGATGATGACGAAGTCGAAGCATGGGGTGTCGTGCATGGCGAACTACCTTCATTGTCCGAAAAAAGGTCGCGAGAAAAATTCTCGCATAAGAGAAATCTAAGATATGAGAATTTTCCAGTCAACCGGAGATCATGGGGTAATATTTCGCCATTGCCCCGGCTCCTGTCGTGGCAGTCCTTATCCGCCTGACAGAGAGCCTCCATGAGTGCCGACCGAGCCCAGCCCGCCTCGTGCTCCCCCGCCCATCCACTGACCGACCGGACCCAGGTCGGCGCGCGCCTGCGTAGCATCCGCAAGGCGCAGAAACTGACCCTCAAGCAGCTCTCGGAGCGTTCCGGCGTGGCGCTGTCGACCTTGTCGAAAATGGAGCTGGCCCAGGTCTCGGTAAGTTATGAAAAGCTCGCGGCGGCGGCCCGGGCCCTGGGTGTCGATATCGCCCAGTTGTTCGCCCCGTCGGCCATGGCCAGCCGGGCGGTGCAGCCCACGGTGGTCAGCACCACCATCGCCGACGCGCCGGGCTACAGCACCGGCAACTATGACTACCACCCCATGGCCGGTGATTTCCCCGGGCGCAACATGACGCCCATGTATGCGCGGATCTTCGCCCGTGAGTTGCAGCAGTTCGAGGACTACATCCGCCATCCCGGCCAGGAGTTCGCCCTGGTGCTGTCCGGGCGGGTGTGCATCCAGTTCGAGACGGGGGAGCAGGTGAGCATCGGGCCGCAGGAAACCGCCTACTTCAACAGCAGCATCGGCCATATCTACCTGGCCGAGGGAAACGAGGATGCGGAAGTGATGGTGGTGATGTCGGAGCGCTGAGCCCCGACTCACAAGCTACCGCGTGACAGATCGTGCTGTGGCGAGCACCGTCTAGACACCTGCGTAGTGATACACCGACGCACTCCAATAGCGGCTGCCACTACGCTGTTGGCGAGTCCATCCGCTTGCCAGCAGTTGCTTGGCAATCATCCGATTCATGACGCCATGACCGAGCAGCAGCACCGGTTCATCGCCGGCAAGAGCCTGTAGCCGTTGAGCGGCGGCGCTGGCACGCTGCTTTGCAGCACCGAAGGATTCGACGTTGCTCGAATAGCCGCACAGCCACAGGACGCGAAAGATGAAGGCCCAGGTAAACGGCGATAACCGGGGAAATCGCCAGCCACCATGGGGCAGTTGTGCTTCGCAGAACAGCGCGTCGACCACGGCAGGTTGCAGTCCGAGTACCTCGACGGAAGACAGGGCACGAGGCGCGCTGCTTGAAACAACGGTGCCGGCGGTGGCGGCGAGTTGCAGGCTGGCTTCCGGCGCAGGGGCGCGGATGACTTCGGATCGGTTGTATTGTGCGATCCAGTCCTTCATCTCGAGCATTGAGATCTTTTCGGCTGCGGCGATCCTTGGCTGGCCGTGACGCATCAGGATGATTGTCTTGCTCACTGCTGGCCTTCGTCCTTGGTCTTCGTGAACCCGCCATGTTGCCGATACCAGGCCACGGTGTCAGAAACAGTTCGCTCCAGCGCGCGAAAACTCACGCCAAGCTCTTGTTCACTCTTGCGGTGGTTAAAGCTGGTCCGGTTCTCCTCGCGTACCAACAGGCGCACCGTGGCCATGCTCAGCAAGACGGGCTTGCCGGTCAGGCGCGCGTAGACCTCCTGCACCGCCGCCAACAGGTACAACGCGGGCAGTGGCAGTTGCCGGGTAGGGGTCTTGACGCCCGCAATACGCCCCAGGAGCGGCACCAACTGACGCATGCTCAGGTTTCGACCCGCCGCGAGATAGCGCTCTCCTCGCCGGCCATTCTTGGCCGCGGAAATCTGGGCCCAGGCCACGTCACGGGCATCGACCACAGAGAAGGTGCCCGGGATCAGCCCGGGCAGCTTGCCGTCGACCACATCCTTGACCAACTGTCCCGAGGACGTCGGGCCCCTGTCGCCCGGGCCCCACATCCAGCCGGGCAGGACCATGCAGGCATGCATCTGCGGATGGGTGTCGAGGAAGCTCAAGACCTCGCGGTCGGCGAGGATCTTGCTGCGGTAGTAGTCATCCGCATCGGCTTCGGCGCGCAGGCAGGTCTCATCGATAAAGGTGTCGGGGGCGCCGTCGAGCACGGCGATCGAAGAGGTGTGGACAAACCGGCGTATGCCCGCGCGGTAGACGTGGTGCAGCAGGTCTCGTGTACCTGTGACATTGATCTTTTCCAGGGTTGCCCAGTGGCTGCCACCCTTGTAGTTATCGCGAAAGAACGCCGCCGTGTGGAACACCGTATCGCAGCCTCGCAGCGAAGGTGCGAAGGCCTCGATGTCGGCCATGTCGCCCACGATCAGTCTCACCCCCGGCAGATCGCTGAACTGCTGCTCACCTTTGGCTCTTGAGCGCACCAGGGCCTTGACGGTGTAGCCACGGGCGACCAGTTCCCGCACCAGGTTGTAGCCCAGCAAGCCGGTGGCACCTGTCACGAATACAGTACCCATGGCTCAACCCTCCTGCTGGTCGGCAGGGGGCATCAACGCTGCGCTGTCGAAGAACACTTCTTCGCGGCGGGCCAACCCGTCTGTGAAGGTGAAGTGTGCGCTGTAGCGCACGGCCACCGGTTGCCCATGAGGCGGGATGACCCGGCCCGGCAGTACCAGAGGGGCGGTGAAGGTGCCGGTCAACAGGGCGCTCAGGGCCAGCCGGTCGTCAGCGACGATAAAGGGCGTGAGGGTCACGTGGGCATCAGGGAACGCCTCGAACAGGGCGGTCTCCCGTTTGCGCATGGATTCACGACCGCTTTGCATGCCCATGCCATCGAGGTAGATGAAGTCTTCGCATACCAGCGCGAGCATCGAGTCCAGGTCACGGTGATTGAAGGCGCGAGCGGCGCGTTCTGCGTAGTCGTGGGGGCCTGTCGTCATAGATTGCATTCCAGTGGTTTCGAAGGCCGGTAGATATACCGGCGAGACCGTGCTTGAAAAACAGCGACTACTGCATAATGGCTTTGCATTTATGCAAACCAAGGGGCATGGAAGGTATGTCGTTGCAGGCAAATTGGGACGATCTCCGGCTGCTGCTGGCCGTCTCGCGGCGTGGCAGTTTTCTGCAGGCGGGCCAGCTGTTGGGTATCGCGGCGTCGACGGTGTCCCGTCGCCTGACCCAACTGGAAGTGGCCCTGGGTGAGCCGCTCGTCGAGCGAGGCGTTGAAGGCTGTTGGCTGACCGCGCGTGGCCAGTCCCTGGTGGAAGTGGCTCTGGCGGCGGAAGCCGGCTTGAGGCGTCAAACGGCGACGGATCTGTCCAGGGGGCAGGCGCAGCTGTGTGGCACTGTCCTGGTCAGTGCCGGAGAGGGGTTTTCTTCTTGTGTGCTGGAGGCAGCAAGTCGCTTTACGGCCCTGCATCCGCGCTGCTCCGTGGAATTTCTGGTCAGTGGCGACTTTCACAAAATCGTTCGCGGCGTGGCCGATATTGCCGTGCGCACCGTGCACTTGGGCGAGCCCTCGTTGATCTATCGGCCCCTGGGCAAGCTCGCTTATGGCGTCTTCGCCCAGGCCAGCTACCTGAAGCGGTTCCCGCAGGTGACCTTGGCGACGGCGGCCAACATCGCCTTGCTTCCTCCGCTGGATATGCTGCCGCAAATGCGTGCTGCCAAGGCGGCGGGCCTGGACCGTGGGCAAATCAGCGTGGGCTCGTTCGCCGTGCAACTGGAGTCGGTGAGGCGCGGCCTGGGTGTGGCGGTCCTGCCGCGTCTTCTGGCGAGGGACCTGACCGAGGTGTTCCCGGATCTTGAAATTCCAGATATGGAGGTCTATCTGGTCACTCGGCCTCAGGCGCTGAAGCAGGCGCACATCAGAGGTTTCTTCGAGATCCTGGAGCAGGTCATGCTCGACGTTCTGGAGGTTGCAAGGGTTGACGATTGAGTCCTGGGTGCCGGCCCAGGCCCGGCAGAGGGCTGGTGGATCAGCGGGCCAGGGATTCGTCGAGGAATTTCACCACGGTGCCCATGCAGGCCATGCGTTCCTCGATGTGGGGCATGTGGCTGGAGGCTTCGAACAGCGCCCAGCGAATATCCGGGACGTGGTCCAGGAACGGCTTGACCACGGTGGGCGTGGCTTCGTCGTGGCGCCCGGAAATCAACAGGGTCGGCACCTTGATCCGGTGCAGGCCATCGACGATGGACAGGTCCTTGGTATTGCCGATGATGTGGAATTCGTTGGGGCCGGTCATGGCGTGGTAGACGGTCGGGTCGGCATCGACCTGGGCGAAGGTGCGCGCCACTTCGTCCGGCCAGGGGCTGATCCGGCACACATGGCGGTCGTAGAACACCCGTGATGCGGCAAGGTATTCGGCGGCCCCGTAGGTTCCGGCCCGCTCGTGCTCGAGCAGCGTCTGTTGCACATCCTCCGGCAGGAGTTGGCGCAGGCGATTGGCTTCCTCGACCCAGGTGCGCATGTCCGCCGGGGCGTTGGCGGCGATCAGCGCGCGCAGGCCGGCCGGCTGCCGGGCCGCATGGGCGCTGGCCAGCATGCCGCCCCAGGATTGCCCCAGCAGCGCGTAGTCGTTGCTGATGCGCAGGTGGTCCAGCAGGTTGTCCAGTTCTTCGAGGAACAGCTGCAGGTTCCAGAACGCAGGGTCCTTTTCCGGCAGGTGGGTCGAGTGGCCGTTGCCCAACTGGTCGTAGTGGATCACCGGGCGCCCGCTGCTGGCGATGTCGCTGAAGGCATCGAGGTAGTCGTGCGTGCAGCCGGGGCCGCCATGGATGACCACCAGCGGCGTGTAGCCGCTGTCCAGGTCGCCGGTGATGCGATACCAGGTCTGGTAGGGACCAAAAGATGCGAAGCCTTCGCGTGTTGCGAGAAATTCCATTTCATGCCGCTCTGTGAAAAACCCTGCAACACAAGATACCGGCGCCCAGCCCCTGGGATAACTAGAGAAACAGATAGGTTTTTACCGGCTCAGCTATCCAGGAGGCGGTAGTGGGTGGCCCTGACCACGGCCTGGACCCGGTTCTTGGCGCCCAGCTTGTGCATCGCCGAGGTCAGGTGCAGGGTGATGGTGGCCAGCGAGCGGCTCAGGCGGCTGGCGATTTCGCCCGCGGTCAGCCCGTCGGCCGCGAGTTTCAGGCATTCGCGCTCGCGTTTGGTCAGGTGGATCGGGCAGGCCTGGGACTCCTTGGCCAGCAGCGGGAAGGCCGCTTCCTGCAGGGCGTGGGAGAGCAGGGTGAAATCCCCCAGGGCCTGGCGGGCATCGGCGAGGGAGCCGGCGCTGGGGTCCGAGCGCAGCCCCGTCAGGGTGGCAAAGCCGCCCTTGGGCAGGTGGATCGGCACGGTGACCCCGCAGGTCATCTGCGAATCGTGCAGGTAGCTGATCACGGGCGCGTGGTTGCGGTCCATGAACCGCTGCAGCACCGTCTCGTCTTCCGGGCGATAGGACCAGGCAAAAGGGGAAACGGCATTGACCGCCACGTGCTGGACAGGGTCGATCTGGTAGAAGCCTTCCTGGCACCAGAGCGACTGCCAGTCATCGGGGGTGTTGCGCAGCCTGACCACCGAAGGGGTGAGGAGTATTCCCTCGTGGTCCAGCGGTACCGGACTGTAGTCGTAGACCAGGGCATCGAAGCCCAGCGCCCGGGCCATGCGCAATACGTTGTCCATCTGTTCGTCCAGGCTCCTGCCGGGCACGAGACGGGCATTGAAATCAGACAGCTTGGTCTGCATCCATTCAGCTCCCTTGGCAATTTCAATCCTGAAATCGGGCCGGTAGAATGCCACGCCCGGGTAAAGGACTGCCAGGCCAAACCTATAGGAAATACTAGGTTATGGACGTACGGCTTCCTCGGTAAGGTTGCGCCAAAAGGGCATTGACCAGATGGAGAACAAGGATGTGGCGTGAAGTCGAGCCAGACCAGCGATACGAAGTGCAAGTCGATGGTCACACACTGGTGGCCTATGGCTTTGGCGAAGGCGATGAGGTGCTGTTGTGCCTGAACGGCGGCCCGGGCCTGCCCTGCGATTACCTGCGCGATAGCCATGGTTGGCTCAAGGAGCACGGGTTGCGGGTGATTGCCTTCGACCAACTGGGCACCGGCGCCTCGGACCGGCCCACCGACCCGGCGCTATGGGATATCGGCCGCTACGTGGCCGAGGTGGAGACCGTGCGCCAGACCCTGGAGCTGGGCCAGGTCCACCTGCTGGGGCATTCCTGGGGGGGCTGGCTGGGGATCGAATACGCTATCCATCATCCCCAGGCCCTCAAGACCCTGATCCTGGAGAACACCGCCGGCGACCTGCCGCACCTGTCCCTGGAACTGGAGCGCCTGCGCAGCGCCCTGGGCAGCGAGACCGTGGCCATGATGCAGCGCCACGAGGCCATGGGCACCCTGGATCATCCCCAGTACCAGGCCGCGGTCACCCTGCTCAACTACCGGCACGTGTGCCGCCTGGACCAATGGCCGGCACCGGTGAACCGTTCCCTGGGCGACTGGAACATGGGGCCGTACGTCACCATGCAGGGCCCCAACGAATTCCTCTATACCGGCAATCTCAAGGACTGGAACCGCATCCAGGAGATGGCCAGCTTCGAGATGCCGGTGCTGATCACCACCGGCCAGCACGACGAGCTGACCCCGGCCTGCGCCATGCGCATGAAGATGGCGCTCAAGGATGCCCAGTTGCATGTCTTCCCCAACAGCAGCCATATGCCGTTCTACGAAGAACCCCAGGCCTACTTCCCGGTGTTGCTGGACTTTCTGCAGCGCCACCGGAGCTAGTGCATGAACCTGGCGCGTTATCGCTTCATCCTGTCGCGCCCGCTGCAGCTCTTGCCGGTGTTGTTCGGCATCAGCCTGATCACCTTCGTGCTGGTGCGCTCGATTCCTGGCGACCCGGCACGGGCGTTGCTGGGCTCGCGCAGTACCCCGGATGCGTTGATCAAGATCCGCGCCCAGTACGGCCTCGACCAGCCGCTGTGGCTGCAGTACTTCTACTTTCTGAAGAACCTGCTCAAGGGCGATCTCGGCCAGTCGCTGCTGTACAAGGTCGATGCCCTCAAGCTGATTGCCAGCCGCATCGAGCCGACGCTGTTGCTGGTGTCCGGCAGCGTGTTGCTGGCGCTGTTGATCGCCATTCCCCTGGCCACGCTGGCGGCGCGCAACAAGGGCGGCTGGAGCGACCACCTGATCCGCCTGTTCACCACCGCCGGCCTCGGCATGCCGGCGTTCTGGCTGGGGATCATGCTGATCCTGCTGTTGAGCGTGCAGTTGGGGCTGTTCCCGGTCTCGGGTTATGGCCGCACCCTGGCCGACAAGCTGCACCACCTGGTCCTGCCGTGCCTGACCATTGCCCTGGCGCTATCGGCGGTGCTGGTGCGCAACCTGCGGGCCAGCATGCTCATGGAGCTGCAGGCCGACCACGCCACTGCTGCCCGGGCCCGAGGCTTGTCCGAAGGGGCGATCTTTCGTCGGCATGTCTTGCCCAATTCGCTGGTGCCGGCGGTCAACCTGCTGGCGGTGAACATCGGCTGGCTGATCAGCGGCACGGTGGTCATCGAAAGCCTGTTCGCCATTCCCGGCATCGGCCAGTTGCTGGTGCGCGGCATCTTCACCCGTGACTATATGGTGGTGCAGGGCGTGGCCATGGTGCTGGCCTGTGCCACGGTGCTGGTCAACTTCCTCGCCGACGTGGTGACGGTGGCGATCGATCCCCGGGTGAACATGCGATGAGCGTCCAGGCCTCGATCCCTGTCGGGCGCTTGGGCCTGGGTTTGCGCAATGGTCGGTTGGCCACGGTGCTGGGCCTGGCCATCGTCGGCGGCTGGTTGCTGCTGGCGTTCTGCGCGCCGTGGGTCGCGCCTTTCGACCCGATCGTGCAGAACACCGATATCCGCCTGTTGGCGCCGAGCCTGGCCCACCCCTTTGGCACCGACAACTTCGGGCGCGACATCTTCTCCCGGGTGATCTGGGGCGCGCGCATCGACTTGCAGCTGGCGGTGATCGGCGTGTTGTTCCCGTTCCTCATCGGCACCTGCATCGGCGCCTTGGCCGGTTACATCGGCGGGCGTTTCGACACGGTGTGCATGCGCTTGATCGATGTGATCCTGGCCTTCCCGTTCCTGGTGCTGATGCTGGCGATCATGGCCATCCTCGGGCCGGGCCTGAGCAACTTCTACATCGCCATGGCCCTGGTGGGCTGGGTGTCCTACGCGCGGCTGATCCGCTCGCAGATCCTGGTGCTCAAGCACAGCGATTTCGTCCTGGCGGCCAAGAGCCTGGGGTTCGGCCATGGGCGCATCCTGTTCCGCCATTTGCTGCCCAATGCGCTGTTCGGCTCGATCGTGTTCTCCATGTCCGACGCGGTGCTGGTGCTGCTCAATGGCGCAGCGGTCAGCTACCTGGGCCTTGGCGTGCAGCCGCCCACCGCGGAGTGGGGCACCATGGTCGCCGAGGGCCAGAGCTTCATCACCTCGGCCTGGTGGCTCTGCACTTTCCCGGGATTGGCCATCGTCACCCTGGCCATGGGCTTCAGCCTGTTGGCCGACGGCATCGCCGAGCACGTCGGGGGGCATTCATGAGCTCGCCGGTATTGCGTGTCGAGGAACTCAGCGTGATCGCCCAAAACGATGGCCGTGAGGTCACCCTGGTGGATCGTTTGTCATTCGACCTGGCCGAGGGCGAGATCCTTGGCCTGGTGGGCGAGAGCGGCTCGGGCAAGACCATGGCCTGTCGGGCTCTGATGCGCTTGTTGCCTTCGACGAACCTGCGGGCCCAGGGCAAGGCCGTGCAACTGGCCGGCCAGGACTTGCTGCAACTGGATGAGGCCGGTATGCGCAGTGTGCGCGGTCGGCGCCTGGGGATGATCTTCCAGAACCCCAGCAGTCATCTCGACCCGCTGATGCGCATCGGCGAGCAGATAGCCGAGGGTATCCGCCTGCACCAGGGTGCCTCCAGGCGCGAAGCGCGGGCCAAGGCCATCGATGTGCTGCGCCAGGTAGGCATTCCCGACCCGCAGCGGCGGATCGACAGCTACCCCCACGAGTTTTCCGGCGGCATGCGCCAGCGGGCGATGATCGCCGTGGCCCTGGGCTGCAATCCCCAGGTGCTGATCGCCGACGAGCCGACCACGGCCCTGGACGTCACCGTGCAGGCGCAGATCCTGCGCCTGCTGCTGGACCTGCGCGACCGGCATGGGCTGTCGATCATCATGATCACCCACGACCTGGGCGTGGTCGCCCAGACCTGCGATGCCATCGCGGTGATGTACGCCGGCCGGCTCTGCGAACACGGCGACAAGCAGGCGCTGCTGGCCCATCCACGACATCCCTATACCGCGGCGCTGATCGGTTGCCAGCCGACCCATGGCGCCGGTGAAGCCCGGCTGCGCACCATCGCCGGCCAGCCGCCGTTGCTCGATGCCCTGCCGGTGGGTTGCCGTTTCAATCCCCGCTGCCTCCAGCCGGGCAGCCGTTGCGCGCAGGCGCTGCCGGACATGCAAGCCCTGGGGCAGGGTACGCGGGTGGCCTGTCATTACCCCTTGCTGGCTGGAAGCCCGTCATGAGCCTGCTGCAAGTGAAGGACCTGGAGGTGCGCTTCGCCGCGCCCGGCACGGGCTTGTTCGGTTTCAAGCCGCAGTGGCTGCAAGCGGTCAACGGGGTGTCGCTGCATCTTGCCCCGGGGGAAATCCTGGGGCTGGTGGGCGAGTCGGGCAGCGGCAAGAGCACCTTGGGCCGCGCCATCCTGCGCCTGAATGAGATCCACGCAGGCCAGGTGCTGTTCGATGGCGTGGACGTGACGCGCGGCCGCAAGCTGGATATCCAGCACCTGCGCCGGCAGACCGCGATGATCTTCCAGGACCCCTATGCCGCGCTCAATCCGCGCCTGAGCATCGGCCAGGCCATCGCCGAAGTGCTGCGGGTACAGGGCGTGATCGCGGCGCCGTTGATTGCGCGCCGGGTCGACGAGTTGCTGACCCTGGTCGGGCTGCGCCCGGAACTGGCCGGGCGCAAGCCGGGCGAGCTCAGTGGCGGCCAATGCCAGCGGGTGGGGATCGCCCGGGCGCTGGCGGTGGAGCCGCGCTTGATCGTCGCCGATGAATGCGTGGCGGCGCTGGACGTGTCCATCCAGGGGCAGATCATCAACCTGCTGCTGGAGCTGCGCGAGCGCATGAACCTGGCGATCCTGTTCATCGCCCACGACCTGGCGATCGTCCAGCGCCTGTGCAGCCGGGTGGCGGTGATGTATCTGGGGCAGATCGTCGAGCAGGGGCCTACCGATGCCGTGTTCGGTGCCCCGCGCCATCCCTATACCGCTGCGTTGATGCAGTCGATCCCGCATATCGACCCCCATCGGCCCTTGGCGAGCGAACCCTTGCCGGGCGAGCCGCCCAGTCCCCTGGAACTGCCAGGCGGTTGTGCCTTCCACCCGCGCTGCCGGCAGGCCCGACCCGCCTGCGCCGCAACACCGCCACCCCATCGAGACCTGGGTGGGCACAGCTACCGATGTGTGCTCGCCGACCCCGTGCTTTGAAATACGTTCATCAAAAAGGAGTTTGACCATGCGTTCGAAACACCTGCGGTTGCTGACCGCCGCCACCTTGACCCTCTGTTCGTTGGCCGCCGGTATCGCCCAGGCAGCCGGGGTGCTGACCATCGGTTGCCGTGAGGAAAGCACCACCTTCGACCCGATCAAGAGCGCACAGAACCGCGACAGCTGGGTCTTCGCCAACGTCTACGACGTGCTGGTGCGGGTCGACAACACCGGCACCAAGCTGCTGCCGGGCCTGGCACAAAGCTGGCAGGTTTCCGCCGACGGCCTGACCTACACCTTCAAGCTGCGTCCGGCCAAGTTCTCCGACGGCTCGCCGATCACTGCCGGCGATGCCGCGTTCAGCCTGCTGCGGATTCGCGACAACAAGGGCTCGCTGTGGAGCGATTCCTACAAGATCATCGACAAGGCCCAAGCCACCGACCCGCAGACCCTGGTGGTGACCCTCAAGGCGCCGTCCGTGCCTTTCCTTGCGCAACTGGCCACGCCCAACGTCTCGATCCTGTCGCAGAAGGCCATGGAGAAACTCGGCGAGGACGCCTATGCCCAGGAACCCGTGGCCTCGGGTGCCTTCATCGTCAAGGAATGGCTGCGCGGCGAGCGCGTGGTGCTGGAGAAGAACCCGCACTTCTGGCAGGCCGACAAGGTGAGCCTGGATGGCGTGGAGTGGATCTCCATCCCGGACGACAACACTCGCATGCTGAAGGTCCAGGCCGGCGAGCTGGACTCGGCGATCTTCGTGCCGTTCTCCCGGGTCGAGACCCTGAAGAAAGACCCGAACCTGGTGATCCACATGGACCCGTCCACCCGTGAAGATCACTTGTTGATCAACCACGATCACGGCCTGTTGGGCAAACCCGAAGTGCGCCAGGCCCTGGACATGGCGATCGACAAGAAATCCCTGGTCGACACCGTGACCTTCGGCCTGGGCCAGGTGGCCTATTCCTACATCCCCAAGGGCGCGCTGTATCACAACGCCAACAACCCGCAGCGCCCCTATGACCCGGTCAAGGCCAAGCAACTGTTGAAGGATGCCGGGGCCTCGGGCCTGAAACTCAACTACGTGGTCAATGCCGGCAACGAGGCCGACGAGCAGGTCGCCGTCCTGGTCCAGCAGCAACTGGCTGCCGTGGGCGTGACCGCCAACCTGCAGAAAGTCGACCCGACCCAGAGCTGGCAGATGCTGGTGGACGGCGACTACGACCTGTCGGTGATGTACTGGACCAACGACATCCTCGACCCCGACCAGAAGAGCACCTTCGTCCTCGGGCACGACACCAACATGAACTACATGACCCGCTACAAGAACGACAAGGTCAAGGCCCTGGTAGCCGATGCCCGGGTCGAGGCCGACCCGGCCAAGCGCCAGCAGATGTACACCGAGCTGCAAGCCATCGCCAAGCAGGACGTCAACTGGATCGACCTCTACTACAGTCCGTACATCAACATCTCGCGTAAGAACATCGAGCACTTCCAGCAGAGCCCGTTGGGCCGCCTGTCGCTGGAAGAGACGGTGAAGAACTGAGGGTGATGGACGATGCAGGGAGAGCGTTCAGCGTTGTCCCTGCATGATCGCCTGGAGGGGGCGATGCTGTTGGGGGCGCCCTTGACTTGGCGGATTCCGGGCACAAAAAAAGACGTCCGTGGACGTCTTTTTTTGATCATTTGGTGGAGCCGGGGGGATTTGAACCCGCGTCTAACCCTTATGATTCGGGGGCTCCACCGGTAAAGCTGGCAAAAAGCTGTCATATGTCGCGATGCCACGACGGATGTGCCATTCTTGGGTTTCCTTGACTTGCTATTCATTTAGCATCCAGACGGAAGGAATCGTATGGTCGTGCCCATTGCCGCAGCCCCTAGTGACACCCCGCGTGCCGAGCGTACCGTGTTCGATGATCACGGTGCATACTTAAAATCGCTTACACCTGAAATTGTTATAGCGCTATGTGGCCCGATGGGTACGCCGCTACATGAGGTTGCAAAAACTTTTCAAGAGTTGATTCGAGGAACGGATTTTGGATATGCAGAAGTCAAGATTCTGCGGTTGAGTGATGAAATCCGGCGCTTGAAAGGCCTGATGGATGAAAAATCAATTGAACGGCTAATTGATGCAGGGAACGAACTTCGTAAGGAGTATGGCAATGCTGTTCTTGCGAAGTTGGCAGTTCAAGACATATTGTTATCACGGGCTGCACATCAGAACGCACATGACTCGGAACTAAGACAGAAAGAGCCTGAGGCGGCAGAAGATAGCGCAGCAGTCATGCCAAGGGCGGCTAGGAAGTGTTGCCACATTATTGATTCAATAAAAAATATTGACGAGCTAACACTCCTTCGATCTGTTTATGGCGATATGCTTCATGTCGTAGGTGTGTACTCGCCAATTGAGATGCGGCTTGAGCGTTTGGCAAGAATAAAAGGCCCTACAGATGAGATTCATAAGCTCATTGATCGAGACTCTGGCGAAGAAGTTAAGTACGGCCAAAGTGTTGAGGATACGTTCCCGCAGTGTGATTTTTTCTTGAGGGTTGACTCGGCTACAGATTCGCAGCGAAACACGAGGGTTAGGCGATTTCTCGAGCTGATGTTAGGCACAAGAATTATTACCCCCACCGTCAATGAGCGTGCGATGTATGCGGCTTACTCAGCTGCGCGCAATTCTGCTTGTCTTTCACGACAAGTAGGTGCAGCCATAACTAATTCGGAGGGTGAAATACTCGCTTCAGGTTGGAATGATGTCCCAAAAGCGTTTGGTGGCTTGTATCATACAGCTGATCAAAACTCTTCAACGGACGAGGATCGTAGGTGTTGGAATATCGAGGGCGGGCGCTGTTTTAACGATGCTGAGAAAACCGACATCGCTAATGCCATGGTAGACAGGCTTATTGCAAATGGGCTCGTGGAGGAGAAAAAGCGTTCATCCGCATTTGAAATGCTTAGAAAAGACTCCCAGCTAAAGAGCCTTATTGAATTTTCTCGTGCTGTGCATGCGGAAATGCATGCTCTGTTGACAGCAGGAGAAACAAAGGGGGGGCAGATTAGAAATGGGAAACTCTTTGTCACTACCTACCCTTGTCACTCATGTGCACGGCATCTTGTCGCCGCTGGCGTGAAAGAAGTCTACTTTCTCGAACCCTATAGAAAGAGCTTAGCGACTAGATTGCACTCCGACTCCATCACAGAGCGAGAAAGCGATGACTCAAAGGTACGAGTTATGCCTTTTGACGGAGTAGCTCCTTCTAGGTTCTTACGGTTTTTCTCGGCCCACCCAGGCGGCAGAAAGGATCCAAAAGGTGCGATGCATGTCCACGAGGCTTCGCCCGTGACAGCAATCACTCTTGAGGCTATACATACGCTTGAAGCGTTCACCTTAAGAGCATTAAAATCCGCCGGCTTGAACAAACGGTGATCATCAATGTCGGACAGAGACCAGCATCCTATGGGGAATGGCATGGAGCAGCAGATGCAGCTTTCCTTGGATTTTCAGTCTGTTACGGTGCAGCCTGGTGAGCATTTAGCTTACTCAGAGGTAGCGAGCTACAGTGTAGACGTCTCTGCGCTCCGCTCGAACGTCGTGCAGTTCAGGAGTGATCGAGTGCTCGCAACCTCGCATTTCAGACCGGCGGTAACCGTGGAGTCTGACACAGACCTGATCAATCAGATCGTTAGCAGTGTTCGCTTTTACTAGCCCCGGGCACTGCTAGATCGTCGGGAGCCCAAAGCGTCTCAGCTCTGGCTCCCGCGTGGATGTCTGCATTTGGCATCCACCGCCCATAGACTCTTGCGATCATAGTCCAGTCGCTATGACCCATCTGATTGGCAACCCACATGGGGTGTTCACCAGCGGAGAGCATCATGGAGGCGTAGGTGTGCCGCGTTTGATAGGGACGCCGGTACCGAACGCCGGCCTTCTTCATCGCAGGATGCCACATTGTTTTGCGGATCGGTTGGTCACCAGCCCAACGCTCAAGTGTGCGCGGGTTCTGGAACACTTCTTTGTCAGCCAGGAAGGTGTGCTCTTTCTGCGCCTTGAGCGCCTCCATGGCTGGCCGCAGCAACTTCACTGTCCGTCGGCCGGCAGCAGTCTTTGTTACCTCGGCCTCCCTTCCTGCAGCCTGGGTCATTGCTCGGCTGATCATCACCTCCCCTCGCACCCAGTCCACATCACCCCAGTCCAGCGCGACCAGTTCGCTTGTTCGAAGACCAGTCCAGAGCGCGAACTGCACCAGGTTCCTGGCCTGGCCGCTCAGGGCAGCCAGAATCGTCTGCTGTTCCTCTGGTGTGAAAGGGTCCACATCGTCATCCTTTGGCGGCGCCTCTTTCCTGGCGTAGGTCCACCCAGCCAACGGGTTCATGTCCAGCAGTTCCTCGTCGACCGCATCGTTGAGAGCTGACCGTAGGCAGCTCTGGATGTTGCTCAGGGTCTTGTTGCCGACCTGCAGCGTATCCAGCCAGTCCTTGATCGTCTTCCTCTTGAGGTCGAGGATGAGGTGGTGCCCAAGCGCAGGAACAAGGCGCAGCTCGACTATTTTCCGGTAGCCGTCGAAGGTGCTGCTGGAAATATGCTTCTGCTTGCCGGCCAGCCACCGGGCAAGGAATCCACCGAGAGTTTCCTGGCTTGTCTCCGGAGCGAATTTGGCCGCCCTGGGAGATCCAGGAAACGTTACGGAATAGTCGAAGGTTCCCTGGTCGATTGCGTGCTCGATCGCCGCCTTATGTTGCTGGGCCTTCTTTAGGTTAGTGGCGGTGGGCTTGAGCGCGACGCGCTCGCGGCACCTAACACCCCGGAACATGAACGTGATCTCGATGCTCGAGTCTGAGACTGCCCTGACACCGCTCCCACCTCTACCCATGTCTCGTATCCTTCCAAGTCGATCAGCGTCCGGCCGTCCGGCGCCTTTATCCAAATTTCACCCAGCCGCCAGACCCCGTCGCGGATCTTCGATCTGATCGCGTCCTCGGTGTAGCCAGACTCGCTGGCGAACTTTCTGACGGTCATGTAACGCATGCTCTTACTCCGCCTGATGCGTCAGGTTCTGACTGTCACGCTGATCTAGCAGCGCCGTCTTGCGGTAGCAGTCGACCGGGAATCCATACTCGCGGCAGGCGCAAGCTTCGCCACACTCCTTGTCCCGCCGCTCGATGCGCAGCAGGCCGTGCCTCACGGCGATGTCCTGAATATCGCAACCGTCAAAACTACCGCCCTCATAGCTGGCATCAACCAGCTCGATGGCGAAAGCGCGCAATGGCGCTGGGTACTGGCTCAGCTTCTCGTTGGCATCCAGTACGCTATTCAGCTGTCCCCGTAGGGACTTGTTCTCGGCGATGCTCAGAAAGCATGCGTGGTTTGCGACCTTCAGCTCCTCCTTGAGCCGATCGATCTCCTCGCTCAGGGCCAAGCAGCCTGCAGCAAGGTTTCTGTGGTTTTCGTCCGAGCAGAACCTGCGATCGGTCAGGATGCGGCTTGCCAGGGCGGTCAGCTCGGCGCTTGCCTTACTCATCACTTCGCCCCTCCGACTCGGTCACTACGCGAAGTTTGAAGTTGATCCCGCAGGCCTGGGCCATGGCCACAAGCTCGCCGACCCTGGTGGAGGGTTCTTGCAGGGCCTGGCCGAAGCGCACCAGACGGGCGCCGAGGCTGGCGAATACAGAGCCGGCGCCGGGCTTATCTTCCAATTTGAAGGTCATGGTCATAGCTGGAATACCTCTTCGTGCTGGCGCTGGAGCGGAACCGCGGCCGGGGTAGGCCCGTCCTGATCTTGCTCCGGGGCCAGGGTGGGCTGGCGCTGGATCTGGTCGTCGGGCAAGCAACTGATGCCCGTGCCTTCGCCTGGGCCTACGATCCAGCAGGTGACGTGACGATTTGGGTCATGCACAACCCGCAAACCCGGGTACCAGGTCGCGGCATGGCTGGCGCTGGCGAGCAGAACGAGCGCGAGAATGATCATGGACTTCATAGCGGATGCTCCTGCATTCCCTGCGCCGCCTGCTGCTGGGTGAAGCTCCGGATCGCAGCATCAATGCGCAGGTCCAGGTCCTCGCCAACACGCGCTGTGCCGATACCGCCTGCCCTATCGAACACGGCGGGAGTGAAACCGCTTCCGGTTGACACGGCATGATCGCGCAGCCATCGGTACCGGCGGGCATCGGCAGTCATGCGGACGCGATCATCGATATCGAGCGGCGCCTCCATCAGGCTGATCTTCTGCTGGAGGGCGGCAATGATTGCGATGAGGTCAGGCTCCAGGTCGTCTTGGTGCTGGTTGACGTTTTCACCGAAATTGACGTTCTGGTTGACAGTGCCACTGTCAACCGAGGTCGATCGAGGCTTCGCCTGTTGTTCCTCAAGGATGGCCTGCAGGTCGCCCAGGCTGGCGCCGGCAATCACAGCCAGTCCGCGCCCGATCGAAACGTGGGCGCCGAGCTTGGCGAACGGCAGGATGCTTTCCAGGTTGCCACCATCGCTGGGGCGTAAGATCAAAGTCACGCGATCAATGCTGCTCATGGTTTTGGCTCCATAAATAGGATCTACTACTGGCCGGCTCGCTCGAGCCTTTGGTTCTTTACCAGTCACGGATGGCTGACCAATCGGTTCGAGCGAGCCTCCTTATTGGTTTTTCCAGGCAAGCCGAGGGCGTGCCGAATAACTTGGCAATCAGTTAAAGTTGTGGCGTTACTTTCTAGTTAACGCAGGTCGTACATATCCAGACGTTCGCACAGTTCGTCGAACTTGCTTTCGTAAATGTGAACTTGAACTTCAAGTTGATTCGCCGGGTTAGTTACGTTTTTGCCGTATGTCAGGCCTGCATCAGTCAGCGCCCAAAACTCTTTGAGTCCTTTGCTTTTGCTTGGACGCTGCTTGCGCTCGACCATCCCCGCAGACTGCATGCACAAGTACGCCTTGCGCGCCGTAAAGGGCATAGACTTCTTCTTGATCAAAGTGGCAAGGGCAGCAGTTGTATGGCTGCTATCGCTGCCATCCGGAGCATCAACTGCATAGTTAGGTAGCAGGTCGGCCTGACCGATTTTCGCTCCGTACTTTTGATACATGCCCAAGGTAGCGCTGGGCGAGAGGTTCAAAGCGCGGGCCGCTGATTCGATAAAGATCGTCGCGTCATTGGCGCTTGGGGGTTGTTGCTGCTGGGACATCGAATAGCTGCCGCTGCGGCGAATGGTTGGCAGTACTTCATGGGTTACCCAGCGCTTGAATGGCTTGGCTTCCGGCTTGCCACTGGTAAGGATTGCCGAGAACAGGCCTGGTTCGTTGATGGTCGAGATGCCGCGTGGTCCAAAACCTGCGATTTGCCGGTTTTGCTTTTCGTCGTCATCCAGCTTTTTGGTCATCTCGTAGGCATCGCTGTAGCCCAGTACCTCGGCGACTTCCATCGCGATGAACCACGGTTCTCCGTTCTCATCCAGAATCACCTGGATCGAGTGGCCGTTGAAGCTGCGTTGAATCAAGTTCATCTGGTATCTCCGAAAGGATGGGGTCGCGTTTCGCTACCCCTTCGATCAGGCTTGGTCACCGCACAGGGCTCTCGCTGAAAGCCCTCGACGCTGACTACGCCGCCACCTGTTGCTCAACCCGCCGTGCCGCAACGCGAAGCTCGACCCGTTTCTCGCTACCACCACGGCGAATGCGCAGGACCTGGTCGTCGCTGACTGCGCCATGCACTGCCAGAATTGCGGCCAGGATCGCGGCAGGGCTGATAACTCCTCGCCGGAAGCCTTCGGCAACCAATGCGGCTCGGCGGGTGACGCCCCACTTAGTGCCCAGCGCGATTAGGCGCTTCTTCACGCCGTCCTCGCTGATTCCAAGGGCGCGAGCGACCTCTTTTCCCGATGCGCCACCAGCAATCGCCATCAGACACTGCAGCTCGCGCGGAGCTGCGCCGCGGCCAAGGAAGCCTGTGAAGCCCGCGAAGTTGATGGTGGTGGAAGTCATGCTGGTAGCTCCATGCTGGTTGCGATGGACAAAATATAGGATATCCTTTATTAAAAGGTCAACAGGAATACCTTTATTTTTTGGCTTAATTCGAAACTTAATTGCGGCAGAAGGATCGAGGGGGTGAAAAAAGCCCGCTCATGGCGGGCTGCGTTGACCTGAGGATCACCTGGAATACATTGCCCACCAGAATACGTGCCCAATGATTGAGATCTGTTGCTCCTGAAGCTCGGCAAAGGTGTAGTCCTCGTCAGGGTATTCATCCCGGTTAAAACTGCGCAGGCGTAGCCCAGTAGGCAGTCGAAATACCTGCTTTATGCGTAGCTGGCCATCATGACTGATCGCATACATCTCGCCGTTAACGATGTCGGTGAACGCGCTTTTTGCTGTATTGACGCCCACAGTTGCTCCATCACGCAAAACGGGCTGCATGCTGCTGCCGCTTACGGCTACGCATTTTGCGTTATTGAACTGCACGCCATTCTGGCGCAGATCCTTTTTAAAGAAGCGTAGCCGGGCGGTATCGCTTTCTTCGATCGCGAATCGGCCTGTGCCCGCGGCTAGCTCGACCTCTTGAAGGAAGGGGACGTAAACCTCGTCGTCATGGAGCGGCGTTTCGTCGTCCCAAGTTTCAATCGCTCCAAGCTGGGCAGGGCTTGACTCAATCACTTTCTGGAAGTCTTCAGGGATAATCTTGGCCTGAAACCCTCCAACCGTCGACGCCCACTGGTGCCCAGGGAACTTCGTTCCCTCTGACAGCCATACCGGGTCAACTCCGCAAACCTGAGCCAGGCGGACTAGATGGCCGCTGGATTTTGAGAGGCCGCGCTCTATTTCGGACACGGATGCTTGTTTTATGCCCGCACGCTCAGCCAGCTCCACCTGAGTGAGCCCTGCTTTCTTGCGTGCGTACTTGAGGCGATCTTTAAGTTCCATAGCTGCTCAATTTAATGGATTGCCTTTTTCCTTGCAAAAAGGTTTGCCTGTAAATACGATAAAGGAATACCTCTACAAGGTCTGTTTTTATCATGAGCATCTTCAACGAATTAGCGTCCTTCTTCGGGGGGCAGGTAGCAACAGCTGCAGCTCTTGGAGTAACCCAGGGAACTGTTAGCGGATGGATTCGGGGTGTCCATGGCTGCTCTGCTGAAGTGGCCTTTCTTGCCGAGCGCATTACCGATGGCAAATTTCTTGCGTCTCAACTTAGGCCATCCCTCGCAAACCCCGCTCCAACCTTGACCGAAACTGTACGCCCAGTCCCGCCCGCCCATCAGTCCGCTGATGGTGCTGTTCAAACATCCAGTACCAAGCAGGCCTTCCCGTGAGCCTCCGTCATTCCCCCCTGTTTTTGCTGTCCGGCTGACTTTTCTCCGGGCAACAAAAAAGCCCAGCACTTGGCTGAGCTTTTCTAATCGCCACTCGCGCCAACGAGTGGTTTGTATCTAATCGTCTTGAAGGAGACGAAGTAATGCCGAACCCAAAAAATAGCACCGCCCCATCAGTTGCGCAACTCCCCAAGTTGAGGGTTTGCGAATTTGGCCCGGATTACACCGATCTTTTTCGCATCAATCCAGATGCCGATCTCATTGGCGCTTTGGGATTTGCCGCCGACCTTGCTGACGGCGCTAGCCAGCTGTCTGGTCGCCTTGCGTATGCGATCAATGACGGCGAGCTCAGCTATCTGAGCGAAATTCGTGCACTGGGCTTCCTCAGCGATGTGGTCGGTACCTTGTGCCGATCTGCAGAGCGCGGACTGAGGGCCGCATACCCGGCGGAGGATGCCCAATGACCGCCTCAACTCAGAACCTGCAGAAAATTGCCCGCGCGGCCCTGAATGAGCTCATCACCTGCCGGGAGGCGCTTTTCCAGATCGAGGCCTTGTTTCTTGCTATGAAAAATCAAGACCTCACCCGTGACACCCTGGAGCAGTTGGTCAACCTGGGGCTTTCCGTAGCTGGCGACATCGCCAACCTCGAATCTGAAAACATCAGCAGCCTTGAAGGGCGGTATGACGAGGCTATTTCTGCGCCACAAAACGGCGAATCGCAGAACGTGGCGCGGATTCCCGTGGAGGGCTCGCGATGAGTACTTCTATCGATGAGATCAAGAGCTTGGCAGATGACGCGGAATTTCAGGCAGACGCGACCATTGAAGTTTGCACCTGGGTTGCAGCCATCGCTCGCGCCATCGCTCGTGACGCTGAGACCGGCGGTGGCAAAGACGTACCAGTGCTGACCGACTTGGCGAAGTATTTCGACGACGCGGGCGCTACGAGCATGGCCGCTGCATTCGAACACTTCAGGTCGATTGCAGCCATTGTTTCCAAGGCCAATGGCAAAGCCCAGCAAGCTACCGGGGGTGACCTATGAGCCGGGAGGCCATTCTTGAAGATCGCCTAGAGACCTCACTGATCACCATCGAGAGCCTGGCGAAGATCCTGATCAACAACGAGGCGCTGCGCGGAAGTGATCAGCCACCTCAACTCGATTCGCTTGATGTTGACGCGGTCATGAGGGCGGTTCTGCTGATCAGCGGTCGGGCTCACGACGATTTCTGCGAGGTGATGAACTCGATGGAGGCGCGCCAATGAGCATCGTCAAATTCCAAGGCGGCGATGCCGTCACCATGTCCTCCCGTGAGATCGCCGATCTGGTTGGTTCTCGCCACGATAGCGTCAAGCGGACCATTGAAAGGCTGGTCGAGCGGAAGGTTATCGGTGCGCCACCATCGGTGGAATACCTCGACAGTCTCGGTCGGCCGGCGGTCGAGTACCTGGTCAGCAAGCGCGACAGCTTCATCGTCGTGGCTCAGCTCTGCCCAGAGTTTACCGCGGCGCTGGTCGATCGCTGGCAGGCCCTGGAAGAGCAGGCCGCCCGCCCGATGACCCAGGCCGAGATCATCGCCGCCAACGCGAACCACCTGGTGGCAGTCGAGCGCCAGCAGCGGGAGCAGCAGGTGGCGCTGGAACGGATCGAGCGCCGCGTCGAGGACCTTAGCCAGACGGTGGTATGGGATCACTGCCCGCAGAACTGCCAGGCGCTCACTCGCGTCAAGGAAACGATGCTCAAGCGCCACGGGCTCTCAGGCGCCGTCGTCGACTACGTGCTGAGGGTCTGGCCGAACCAGCCAAACCCGGCCGGCATGGTTCGCAACGGCCACGAAGAAGCGCTCGGCTCGCAGTATCTCGTCTGGTCGAAGCACCACGTCACAGCCGCTTTCCACCGCTTCGTTTCCGAATCCACGATGGTCACCGCCACCCAGGCGACCCACCCATATTTCGAGGGCCGGTTCCGCCTGGTCCAGAAGGTGCCTCAATGAGCAATGTCATCGGATTTCCTCAGCCTGCAGCAACCGTGCACATCAACGACGAGACCATGAGCTTGCTTGCCAGTGATCAGCTCATCTACCGGATCTGGGATCTGCTCGACAGCACAGTCGAGATCATCGGCAACCCCAATGACCCCGACTCGCGTGACCATTGGCAGATCAATCAGCAAGAAGCCTATGGCAACTCGCTGGAGGCCCAGATATGCGCTCGGGTGCTGGTTCGCCGAATCATTGGCGTAGAACCCCGCGAAATTCAGAGAGAGCAGACGCGCCGCTTGCTCGCCGCATGCGGAATTTCGCGCGACGGAGGTGAGGCATGAGCGCTCAATTCAAAGTCGATCGTCAAATCCACCATGACCAGTTCTATTTCGAGCAGTTCGACAATTTCACGCTGGCAGCGATGAGCTTCAACTTGACCGACGATGCCTATGACGAGCTGACTCACACGCAGGATCTGCGCCTTGACGCTGACACCGCATGGGATTTGGCTGCATCCATCGCGAACGCGAACATGGCCCTTCGTGTGCTGGTGCTGAGGCTGAGCAGTGAGTCTGCGGAAGCGCGGGCGGCGGGCGAGTCCCCGATGATTGGGGAGACGCTGCAATGACCATCATCAACCCTCATACACCCCCCCAGGAGCTCCGTACAGCCACGATCGTGACCGGCCCCTGGCCGACCTACGCCCAGTTCAAGGATCTGCCCGAGCGCGAGCGCTGGGTGTTGTATGGATCGGCCAAAGCCTATCGCGAAGCGCTGGAGCGGCAAGGTTTCCAGATCAGCGAGAGCTACGACGACTTCATCGGCCGCGTCTCTGGGGAGCTTGATGTATGAGCATCGACCAAATCCTGCGGAAGCCCGTTTACTTCGGCGAAGTCGATGGGGTGATCTACGAAGACCGCGATCAGTACTTCGAAGCGATCGCCGCGAAAGAGACAGAAGCTATCGACAATTTCTGCGCCTACCTGGATGAAAACCGCGACCTGCTGATGTACGTCGCCCGTCAGGGCGATGGGGAGGGTGGTCGCCTGGTGCAAATCCTCAAGCAAGCGCTGTTCGGGGCTCGAGACGACAAGAAGACCGCCTACCGGAAGAAGAAAATCCCGGATCGCCTGCGCACGGCCGTGATGGAGCGCGATATGTACCGGTGCGTTCGGTGCGGCTCGCATCGTGAGCTGTGCGCCGACCACATCTTTCCCGAGGTGCTGGGAGGTGAGGCAACCCTTGAAAATCTCCAAACACTCTGCCGCCCTTGCAATACCAGCAAGGGCGGGCGGGTAGAGGTATCTGTATGAGCATCATCCGCGCGCCTCGGCCCGAGGCAAATTTCTACATGCTCAACAAGGCGATCATCGAGGATGGTCGTCTCGGATGGGCTGCTCGCGGCCTGCTGGTGTTTCTGCTTGGCAAGCCTGACCACTGGAACGTGTCTGTCGCTCACCTGCGTAACGAAACTGCCAACGCGTTCAAACCCACTGGTCGAGATGGAGTTTACGGGTTGCTGCAGGAGCTGATCACGGCAGGTTATGTCGAGCGCAGGCAGGATCGATCCGAAGATGGCGTACTCGGTGAAATCCATTACGTGGTGTCCGAAACACCGCTTCCGGATTCACCGTATCCGGCTTCACCGGAAACGGCTCAGCCGTATCCGGCAAATCCGACACTAGTAAGTATTGAAGATAAGCAAGTACTGAAAAAACCAGCAAGGACTGAAAAACCCTCGTGCAACTCGGGAGAGTCGAGCGTCGAGTTTGAGCGGTTCTGGAAGCTCTACCCTCGCAGGGTTGGAAAGGACAAGGCCGCGAAGGTCTGGGCAAAGCTCAAGGTGGACGCCTCCCTGTTCGCCCGCATTGGTACCGCCCTGGCTGCCTGGAGCAAGTCTCCTGAATGGACCAAGGATGGTGGTCAGTTCATTCCCCACGCTGCCACCTGGCTGAACGGCAAGCGCTGGGAGGACGAACTCCCCGCAACCGCCGCCCGCTCTGGGTCTTTCAACGACCTGCCGCAACACACACCCGATATGTATGAGGAGAGCCACGATGGCCGTGCAAATTTCTGAACTGTTCCATCGCCGCCAGACCATGCGTAGCTTTGCCGGGCAGTGTGCCGTCCATGGCGAGGTCGACATGAGCGAGGTCGAGCAGCTCGATGGCTCGATGCTGGCGCGTGGTTGCAAGCGCTGTGCATGGGAGGCGCTGCATAACGCCCCTCGCGATTCGCAGGCCTATGCCCTGGCCAACGCCCAGCGCCAAGCCGAGCGCTCAATGTCCGCATTGATCTCTGCCGGGATCACTCCGCGATTTTCGGATGCGACGTTCGAGAGTTACCGCGTGGAGCATCAAGGACAGCAGAAGGCCCTGGCTGAATGCCGGGCCTATGCCGAGCAGTTCCCTGAGCACTTTCGCGATGGCCGCTCGCTGCTGCTGACCGGCAATGTCGGTTGCGGCAAGACCCACCTGGCCACGGCTATCGTACGCACCGTTGTAGCGGACAGGGCCACTGCGCTGATCGTTCCGGCCGGGGAGATCGTGAGCATTGCCCAAGGCTCGATGGTACCCGGTGCCGGGTACACCGATTACGACGTGGTGCGGCATCTGGGCGCCCTGGACCTGTTGGTGATCGACGAGGTCGGCTGTCAGAAAGGCAGCGAGTACGAGCTGCGGCTACTGCACAGCATCATCGACCGCCGCTATCAGGCCGTGCTGCCCACGGTGCTGATCAGCAACCTCGGCCCCGAAGGGCTCAAGGCCTACATTGGCGATCGCGCCCTGGATCGACTGCGGCAAAACGGTGGCAAGGCGCTGGGCTTCACCTGGCCCTCCATGAGGGCTACGGCATGAGAGAGCTCTACAGCATTGAGGCCGAGCACGGCGTGCTGGGCGCTGTGATGCAGGCCGCTCTGGGGCAGGACTTCGGCCTGGTCGAGGATATTCTTGGGCAGATGGCCTCTGGCGACTTCTTCCATGACGACAATGCCGCGCTGTTCGAGGCAATGCTCGAGTGTCACGCCCAAGGCATACCGGTTGACCCTGTGATGGTGGGTACCGTTCAGCGGACGCTGCCCAGCGGTGACCTGGTCCTGGCCTATGCCTCGGAGCTCGCCAACAACGTTCCGTCGATGGCGAACTGGAAGGCATACGCCAAACACGTCAAAGAGTGGGGCGTTATCCGCCGCATTCTCAGCATCGCCGAACAGGCCAGGGAAATGGTGGAGGAGGGCACTCGCACCGCTGAGATCATCGCCGCCTCCCAGCAGGCCATGGCGGATCTGCGCAACTTGGACGGTGAGGCCAAGTCGTTCAAGCGGCTTGATCAATGGATGGGGGATGCTGCCGATCTGGTGGACGAAAAGCACCGCGGGGTTGCACCTGAATGGCCCTCGACTGGCCTTGAAACACTGGATGAGCTGGTGCAGGGCATTCGCCCGAAAAAGGTCACGGTGATTGCTGGTTTGCCGGGCAGTGGCAAGACCACGCTGGCGCTACAGATTGCCCAGCACAACGCGATCAGGCGCAAACAGCCGTGGCTGGTCTTCTCTATCGAGATGCCCGGCGAAGAACTTGGCCTGCGGGCCATCGCCTCGCTAGGCGGTGTCAGCCTGCGCAAGCTGGACAACCCGGAGGACATGCGCGACGACGACTGGGCGAACATGGTGGGAGCGGTAGCAATCGCCAACAACGCTCCGCTGTTCGTCTGCGATGAGCCTGTGCAGACCCCTGCGACCATCCGTGCCACGGCCCGGCAATGCCAGCGTGAGCACGGTCTGGCCGGCATCGTGGTGGACTACCTGACCCTGGTGCGTAGCGATCGTGCAGGCCGAAGTCGTAGCGAGGAGGTCGGCAAGATCAGCAAGGCGTTCTTGCAGTTGGCGAAGGAGCTGGACATTCCGGTCATTGAGCTGGCCCAACTCAACCGGGATTCGACAAAGCGGGTAGGGAAAAAGCCCCAATCCAGCGACCTGCGCGACTCCGGGGAGATCGAGGCGGACGCCAGCTGCATCCTCATGGCTCACCGTGACATGGATAGCGAGGCGGGCCAGAACGGCGTCACCGAGATTCTGATGACCAAGTGTCGCCATGCCCGGGTCGGTAGCTGCTTCGTCCAGCAGGAGGGGCAGTATGGCCGGTTCGCCAACTTCACCGGCAGTCTGCCCAGCGACGACGAGGTCGAGATGGGGCGCGGCAGCTACGCCAATCGATACAAGGGGAGAAAAGACAATGAATAACGTAACTGCGGCGTTGCCGCGCAAAAGCCTGAGCTCAGTCGAATGCAAGTTCCTGAAGGTCGGCAACCGGATGCTGCTAGAGCAGGTCAATGGCCGTATCGCTTCGGCGGCCCTGATGGACATCGTTGCCGACTGGCACGGTGCTCGGGCGAACATCGGTTTCGAGCAGTTTGCCAAGAGCTGGATCACCGAGGGCAACGCCAAGAACAAACACGCCAACAAGCTGCTACGAGAGCTGTTTGGCCTTGATCAAGATCCGACCCCGCGGAGGGCTGCATGAAGAAGCGAACGTATATCGACAAGCCCCTGGGGGACACTGAGTACTTGCTAGAGCAGTGGGGCTGGTGGCGAATGGATGGAATGGGTGTGCCGCGCTACACGTCGCCGCTGTATGCACTGATGCGGGACAATGTGCCGTCGGAGGGCGGCATGAAACAGTACGTGATCACCGACGACTTGGCCCTGGCCGTAGATGGTGCGGTTGGCAGACTGACTAAGCGCGACGAGCAGATGGGGGGATTCATCTGGCTGTACTACGGTGCGAAGTGGCCCGCACTCCGGGTCGGTCGCGAGAACGGGTTGAGCGAGGCGAAGGCCAGGGAGGTTATCAAGGCTGGCGTAGCTTGGATCGATTGCGCGCTGGAGCAATTCCGAGATGCTGCGTAAAAAGTTCTTTCCTCGCGGATAAACACCTGTTTTCATGGCAGCGTGTTTAGCTTTTCAAGCGCGACACCCAAGAGAAAGCCCGGCCATTGAGTCGGGCTTTGTGTTGCCCGGTTGATCCTTGTTTGGCATCATCCGGCCGCCATTCCTCATACCCAGTCCTCCATCCCTCTCTTTTGGGGGCTGGGATGAGGGGTGGACCAGACCCCGCCAGTGAGCGGGGTTTGTCGTTTCTGAGGGGTGAGAAAGCCTGATAGCATTCTGGCGTCATTCAAACATGAGAGAGCAAAAGGAATGTTTGCGAGAACAGCTGTAATTAGCCTCATGCTGATCCCTCTGATTGCAGGCGCTGCCCAAAAGACGGAGTACCTCATTCCAGAGAACTGGGAGGCGGGTAAGTCGGAGGCCAAAGAGGAAAGCCACCTGGAGTTGACGCCTAAAACGTTCCAGGCTGGTATGGGAAAGCACCTCAAGGAGATCCCTCAATGCTCCGCTGCGAAGTTGAGCAAGGGGGAATTGATCAAAGACGGCAAGGTGGTTTATCAGACGCTGAAGCTGGGTAGTGCATCGATAGAAGTCATTCTTGATTTGAGCGCGAATGGAAAAATTGCTAACGCCAAGTTCACTGGCTCCCAGGGGGCAAAAAACGACGCTCAGGTCCAAGCTATGATGTGCTCGACCTATGCGGTTATGCGGACTTTGCAGCCGGACTATGAAACACCAGAGCAAGCAAGTGGAAACATGGCTCATGTGTGGAAATCGGCCGCAAGCAAGCCTTTCACGATGGCTTTCTATTTCAACAGCATCAAGACTCAGTATGTGCCGTTTGAAATGAATGTTTTTTAGTTTCAACTTGAACTGAATCGAACCCGTATAGGGTTTCCCTTCTAAGCCCCGGCAATCGCTGGGGCTTTTTATTTGCTCTCCCAAAAAGGGAGGAATCGAGTATGTCCAACATGCCAGAAAAGAACCCTGACCTGTGGGCGGCAGCACTGGCATGGTTTGCGGTCCATCAGCCCCAGATCTATGCAGGTGGCACCGCTGCCATCGTTGCCGTTTTTCGCGTGATCTATGGCGGTGGTAGTGGTCGCAAGATGGTGCTTGAAGCCGTCATCTGCGGCCTGATCGGCTCCAGCCTTATCCCTCTGCTTGAGTACTTCACGCTCCCGGCCAACCTGGCCACTTTTGCTGGCTGTATGGTCGGCTTTGTAGGAGTGGAGAAACTGCGGGATTACTCCGATCGCTTCATGAGTCGAAAGGTCGAGAGTTGATCCGCGCCACGTTTTCGAGTGCGCCATTTCGTGGCGCCGAACCATGAGATCTCACCATGCCACCAAGAGCCAAGCGCCCGTGTCGCTCACCTATGTGTCCCGGCAAGACGCAAAGTGACCACGGCTACTGCGATGCTCACTCGCACCTGGCCAGCGGCTGGAACCGTCCAGGGCGAGGCACTGCAGAACAGCGCGGGTATGGCTGGGCCTGGCGGAAGCTGGCCAACGCTGTGCTAAAGCGTGATCGGTACTTGTGCCAGTGCGAAAACTGCCAAGGTCGCCGCCTTCCGGCGACAGAAGTTGACCACGTAATACCAAAACACCTGGGCGGAACGGACGATCCTGGCAATTTGGCAGCGATAAACGAGGCCTGCCACAAGGAAAAGACGCAACGCGAGGCGAAAGCGGCCAGGTCGTGAACGAGTGGCGAAAAACCGCCGAAAATCGTCAAAAAATTGGCCAAAAGGGGGGCGGGTGAAAATCTCTGCAGGTTTTCGCGTTCCTCACCGATCGCCCAGCCTTTTCCATACGACCGCGAAATAAAAAAATCAGGGTATCCCGGGCGCGCCGGGCGACCCGACAACGAATACGGGGAGTTACATGGCAACTCGTGCCCCTGGTGGCGGCCGCAAGCCCAAGCCCACCGCGCAGAAGCGAGCGGCCGGCAACCCCGGCAAACGCAAACTCAACGACGCGGAACCGGAGTTCTCGACGCTGCTGATTGCGCCGCCGGCTCCGGACTGGATGAGCGATATCGCCTGCAGCATGTGGGACAAGCTGGCTCCAGAACTGATCGACTCCAAGGTGCTGACCCTGACGGACTTGCATGTTCTGGAGGGCTTTTGCCTGGCCTACAGCCGGTGGCGAGAGGCCGAGGCGGACGTTATGCGTAACGGGATCAAGGTCACAACCGCGATGGGGGTTGTAAAGAACCCGGCTTGCACCGTGGCCAATGAATCCATGCGCCAGATGACCAGCTATGGCGCCGCACTGGGGCTCGACCCCTCCAGTCGGGCGCGCCTGGTGGTGCCCAAGTCCAAGAAATCCAATGCCTTTTCCGCACTGCTCGGAGGCAACCGCGGGAACTGATCAATGGCCAATTTCAGCGTTAACGCGGCGAACAAGTACGCCCGCGACGTGGTGGCCGGCAAGGTCGAGGCGTGTAAGTGGGTGCGCCTGGCTTGCCAGCGTCACTTGGACGACCTGGAGGCCAGCAAGAAAAAGGGGTTCAAGTGGAAGTTCAACAGGGCTGAGGCTGAAAGGGTCTGCGCCTTTGTTGAGCTGCTGCCGCACACCAAGGGCAAGTGGGCTCGCGAGCGGCGGTTACTCAAGCTGGAGCCCTGGCAGAAATTCATTTTCTGTTGTGTGTTCGGGTGGCTCCACAAGAAGACCGGCCTTCGCCGGTTCCGCGAGGTGTATTGCGAGATTCCCAGGAAGAACGGCAAGAGCGTGATTGCCGCCGGGGTCGCGCTGCTGATGCTGTGCGCGGATGGCGAGTTTGGCGCTGAGGTGTATTGCGGGGCCACCACCGAGAAGCAGGCATGGGAAGTGTTCCGCCCGGCGCGGCTGATGATGCTCAGAACGCCGGATCTGGCAGACGCTGCCGGCGTTGAAATCAATGCGCGCAGCTTGGTTATTCCCGAGGATGGCAGCCGCCTGGAACCGATCATTGGCGACCCGGGCGACGGTTCGTCGCCGAGTTGTTCGTTGGTGGACGAGTACCACGAACACGACAGTGATGACCTCTACGAAACCATGCTGACCGGCATGGGGGCCCGTGAACAGCCGCTGATTTTCACCATCACCACCGCCGGATCGAACATCGCCGGTCCGTGCTACGAGAAGCGTAAGCAGGTGTGCGCGATGCTTGATAAGACGGTGGCCAACGATGAAATTTTCGGCCTGATCTACACGCTCGACGAGCAAGACGACTGGCGTTCGCTGCAGGCCTTGAAGAAGGCAAACCCGAACTACGGCGTTTCGATCTTTCCGGACAACCTGCAGCGGAGCCTGGCGGACGCGGTGCGTTACCCGTCACGGCAGAACGCATTCAAAACCAAGCATTGCAACCTATGGGTGAACGCAAAAATGGCATGGCTTAACCAGCTGGATTGGGACCGCGCCGCTGTCCCGGGCTTGTCCCTGGATGACTTCAAGGGGCAGCGCTGCTACCTGGGCGTTGACCTGGCGAGTAAGTGTGACATTGCCGACGTTGCCCTGGTGTTCCGCGAGAAGGACGAGAACGGCCGCGATATCTGGTCGTTCTTCAACCGGCATTACCTGCCCGAGGGGGCCGTCCAAGGTGACGGCCCCAACCAAGAAGCCTATGAGCGCTGGGCCATTGAAGGGCACCTGATCACCACTGATGGCGAGGAATTGGACTTTGACGTAATCCGCGAGGACGTGAAGGACATTGCCGGCATGCACCAAGTCGAGGAAGTCGCCTACGACAAGTGGCGCGCTACCCAACTGGCGCACCAGCTGCAGAAGGATGGCGCCGAGGTGATCGAGGTAGGGGGTGGCATCCAGACCATGAACCTGGCCATGAGGGAGCTGGAGGCGGCGTTAGTCTCCGGCCGGGTCCGGCACAACGGCGACCCGCTGTTGTCCTGGATGGCCAGTAACGTGGTGGCCCACGAATACAAGGGCTGTATTACCCCGACCAAGGAAAGCGGCTCGAAAAAGATTGACGGCATGGTGGCCATTCTCATGGCCATGAGTCGGGCCCTGATGGCAGAAGGGGCGCCGCGCAGCCTGCTGGATTCCCTGTCGGATTACGACGAACCCTTAGCTATGTGAGTTCCTATGAAAGAGTGGCTTCCTGAACTGTTCGGGACGGCCGGCTATTGCCTGCTGTCTGCTGGACTGTGGGTCAAGTTTGACTTGGGCGTTGCGCTGATTACCGGCGGCGTCCTGCTGCTGGCTCTCGCCGTCAAGGCGGTGGCGCGGTGATCTTTCGTGCGGCGTTCGAGAGCCGTAGCAGTCCGGAGAGCCCTAGCACCCCGATGAACAGCAAGGCCTTGGCTGAGTGGGTCGGCCTGGGCAATAGCATTGCCGTAAGCCCGGCCAGCGCGCTAAAGCTGACGGCGGTGTATGCCTGTATCTATGTGCTGTCCAGCACCATGGGGCAATTGCCGCTGAGCGTGCTGCGTAAGGTAGGCGGCCGCATCGAGCCGGGGACGGATCACCCGGCGCATTACCTGCTGCACGACGAGCCGAACCAGTGGCAGACCTCCTACCGCTGGCGTGAAACCAAGCAGGCCCACGCCCTGGGCTGGGGCAACGGTTTTACCCGGATCGTGCGCAGCCGACGCGGCGAGCTGCAGACGCTGGACATGTGCGAGCCCTGGGTAACGGATCTGGTCAAGAACGGTAGCCGGTGGGTCTACTCGACCCAGGACGAGGACGGCCAGCCGCTGGCCGTGGCGCCGGAGGACATGATTCACCTGCGCGCCATCGGCTCCAAGCGGCGTATGGGTACCAGTCCCATACAGCAGAACGCCGAAACCGTGGGCCTGGGCATGGCGGCGGTGCGCTACGGCAAGGAATTCTTTGAAGGCGGCGGGCGGCCTACCGGGATTGTGTCGGTCAAGGACGGCAAGCTTGGAAATGATGCCTGGGAGCGGCTCAAGCGGGTCTGGAGAGACGCGGCAGGTGCGCTCAAGCGTTCGGATAACAAGACCCTGCTGATGCCGGCGGAGTTGGACTACAAGGCCCTGACCATTGCGCCCGAGGATGCGCAGTTTCTGGAGACGCGCAAGCTGACCCGCAGTGAGATTGCGAGCATGTTTAACGTGCCGTCTCACATGATCAACGACCTTGAAAAGGCCACGTTTTCCAACATCAGCGAACAGGCTATCCAGTTCGTGCGGCACTCCGTCATGCCGTGGATTAAGAACTGGGAAGAAGAAATAAACCGGCGGGTGTTCACCCGTGCCGAGCGCCTGGCGGGCTACTACGTCAAGTTCAACCTGGCCGGCCTGCTGCGCGGCACCCCGAAAGAGCGCGCCGAGTTTTACCGCATCGCCATTCAAGACGGCTGGATGAGCCGCAATGAAGTGCGCGTGCTGGAAGATCTCAACCCGTTGACCGGCCTCGACCAGATGTTGCTCAACGTCAACACGCAATTGCTTGGCGCTGACGGCATGCCGTTACCCGTAACGCCAAAGGAATAATTCCATGAGTGACTTTGAAAAACGCATGCTGCCTGCGCAGCTATGCGAGCTTCGCGCTGTCCAGCCGACAGGCGACGGCGCCCAGGACCAGCCGCCGCGAATCGCCGGTTACGGTGCTGTTTTCAACCAGCGTAGCGAGCTGCTGGGCGGCCTATTTGTCGAGATTATCGCGCCCGGCGCTTTCGACGACGTGTTGGCGCAGGACGTGCGCGGCCTGTTCAACCATGACCCCAACTACCTGCTTGGTCGCACGGTCAGCGGCACGCTTCGGCTGTCCGTCGATCAGCGCGGCCTGGCCTACGAAATCGACACGCCGAACACGCAAACCATCCGTGACCTGGTTGTCGAGCCGTTGAAGCGCGGCGACATGAGCGGCAGCAGCTTTGCCATGCGTGTAGCCCCTGGCGGTGACACCTGGCACGACGAAAACGGCGTAGTGGTCCGGACGATCTACAAGATCGCCGAGTTACGCGACGTGGGGCCGGTGTCCTTTCCGGCCTACCCCGATTCAAGCGCTGCACAGCGCTCCATGGATGCCTGGAAGCAGGCGCAAAAAGAAGGCCTTGAGGGTCGCGCTCAGTTTGAGCGCGATGCTCGCGAGCGCCTGCTTGATCTGAACGACCTTTGAACCCCTGGGGGACTTATGACACTGCAACAAATGAAAGACCTGTACGCGCAGAAATCGGCCGAAATGCGCAGCCTGCACGAAAGCACCGGAGATGAAGCCTGGAACGGTGAAACCCGCGCCAAGTGGGAGACGATGAAAGGCGAGCTGAAAGCGCTGCGCGAAAAGATCGAGCGCGAGGAAGAAATGCGCGAGAACGATCAGGCGTTTGTCGAAGAACGCGCCCGCCAAACCAGCGCCGCCGGCCGACCGCCCGCCGAGCTGGCTGGCCCCGAGGCCGAGCAGCGTAGCGCCTGGGATCGCTGGGTTCGCGAGGGCATGGAAGGCTTGAGCGCAGAGCAGCGCTCGATGGTCCTGCAGATGCGTTCCCAGGGTACTAACCCGAACGAGGCGGGCGGTTATACGGTGCCTACCACGCTGCAGGCGAAGGTAATCGAGTCCCTGGCAACGTTTGGCGGTATTGCTTCGGTGTGCCAGCTGCTGCAGACCGACAACGGCGCGCCGATTGCTTGGGCGACCAGCAACGGCGGCGAGGAAGAAGGCGAGCTGATCGGCGAGAACAAGGCGGCCGGTGAAAAGGACGTTGAGTTTGGTACAGGCTCCCTCGGATCGCACACCATCAGTTCGAAAATCATCCGCGTTTCTGAGCAGCTGCTGCAGGACTCGGGGATCGACATGGAAGCTTTCCTCGCTGGGCGTATCGGCAAGCGTGTGTCGCGCACCCGTAACCGCCTGATCGTACAGGGCACCGGCGCGGGTGAAACCGCCGATGCTCCGGCGCAGCCGAAAGGCCTGGAGTACGCGACCTCGCGCGGCGCCATGTCCGCGAAGGCGGGCTCGTTCACCTGGCAGGAGGTGAATAGCCTGATTCACTCCATCGACCCGGCCTATCGAACGTCGCCTAAGTTCCGCTTGGCGTTCAATGACCAGACCCTGCAGGTGATGGAAGAAATGGTGGACGCTCAGAACCGGCCGCTGTGGCTGCCTGGCATCGACTCCGACCGCCCGGCAACCATCCTCAAACATCAATACGTGATCGATCAGGCGATTGCCAATATCGGCGCCGGCAAGAAATTCATGTTTGCCGGTGACTTCAATGAGTTGATTTTGCGGGCCGTGCGTAGCCTGACCTTGAAGCGCCTGGTGGAGCGTTACGCCGAGTTTGGCCAAGTCGGTTTCCTGGCGTTCGTGCGCTTCGGTCTGGTGCTGCAGGACACTGCCGCCATCAAGCATTTGGAAGGCAAAACTGCCTAAGCCTGGAGGCGGGGCCGCGCAAGCGGCCCCTGTGCGTACATGCTGACGCTTGAGCAAATCAAGGCGCATTGCCACCTTGAGCTGGACGAAACCGAGGAAGACCGCTTGCTGCTGGCCTACGGGCGCGCAGCCTGGCGCCTGGTTGAAACCTCGACCGGTCGCCGGCTGTTCCAGGTGGTGCTGCCCGAGGGCGCGCCGGTCAATGCCGGCGCCGATGAAGTGTACCTGCGCGGCCTGCTGCCGCCAGGTGCGCCGGAGAACGCGTTACCCGTAACGGAGGACGTGAGCCTGGCCATGTTGCTGCTGGTCGCGCACTGGCACCGCAACCGCGAGGCCGTCACCGAATCCACCGCCACGGGCTCCAAGAAACTGCCCTTGGCGGTAGATGAGCTGTTGAACCCCTACCGCTGGTTCTCGCTATGAGGCCGCCAGAAGCCGGGGAGCTGCAGCACCGGGTCCAGGTGCGGCGTCGGGCTGATCACGCGCAGCGTGACGGCCCAGGCCTGGAGTCGGAGTTTATCCCGGTGGCCTCGCGCTGGGCCAAGATCGAACCGCTCGGGACGGCGACGTATCAAGGCACGGTGCAGACCGGGAATGTGTTCACCCACCGGATCTACTTTCGCTATGTGCGAGGCCTCGACGCCCGGCATGAAATTGTCGAGGGCGGTCAGGTGTTCCGGGTCAAGCGGCCCAGCACCATTGCCGGCCGCAACGTCTGGTCGGTGGTCGAAGTTGAGGAAGTCCAAAGCGGCGCGGTGGAGGCCGGGGAGGTGATCGATGACGAATTCCGCTTCCGTTGACGGTTACATGCATGTCGAGGGGTTCGAAGCCTTCGAGCGTGACGCTTTCGACAAACGCCAGGTGCGCGCAGGGATGCGCAAGGCCGGCTTGCTGGTCCTGCAGCGGGCACAGATGAACCTGGCCCTGGGCAAGGGGCAGGCGGGTTATCCGGTCAACCGTACCGGGGCTACCTTGCATTCGATCAATGCCAAGGTTTCTCGGTCCGGTTTCCTGGTGCGCGTCGCGCCTTCCAAGACCAAAGACATGGCCGCGTTTTACCCCGCGTACCTGCATTACGGGGTGCGCAACGGCCCCCGGATCAAAGGCCGAGGAGGCAAGCGCCGCGCGCGCGGCGAGCGGCAGGCGCTGCGCGAGGCCCGCCGGCAATCGGGCTGGAGGATTGCCCCGCGTGACAACTACATGAGCGACGCCCTGCAGGACGCTCGCGACGACGTGCAGCGCGTGCTGCAGGCGGCCTTTGCCGCTGCCCTGAACTGAAACCTACGGCCCCCTGGGCCCTACCTGAGCCCCTAGATATGCGAATTACTCCAATCGTGGAGCAGCTGCGCGCCCGCTGCCCGGGTTTCCAGAAGCGGGTGGCCGGCGCGCTGGACTGGAACCCCACGCAAGCCAGCGCCCTGGTCGAGTTGCCGGCGGCGTTTGTGATCCCCACGGGCGACGAGGCCGACCCACCGGCCTCGCAGAACGTGGTTACTCAGACCGTGCGCGACTCGATAGACGTGTGTGTTGTGCTGCGCAACGTCGACGAGCGCGGCCAGGCCGCTGCCGATCAGCTGCATTCAGTCCGAGCGAGCCTGTTTCGCGCCCTAGTCGGCTTCGAGCCTGACAAGGACATGGGCTGGCTGGAGTACGACAGCGGCGCGCTGCTGGTGATCGACCGTGACCGGGTGGTTTACCGCTTCCGGTTCGTTGCCGAGTTCACGCTTGGCAACGTGCACTGGTCCGGTACCGGCATCCCGGAGACGTGGCAAGAGTGGACCCTTGCCGGGCTTCCACCGCTGTCAGGCGTAGACATGGCCGTCGATTTTATCGACCCGATGGCCGACAAAAACTTAGCCCCGACCGGGCCTGATGGCCGGATCGAGCTAACAACTCGTGAGGACTTCCCGTAATGCAAACCTTGATTCATGTGATGCCGGCGCCGGGGCGTGATTGCCCGGTGCCGGAAGACGGCGGCCGCCTGTTACCTGCAGCAGGGCGAACGGTGGCGCTCAACGCCTGGTGGCAACGCCGGCTCAACGATGGCGACGTGGTGCGGGTCGAGGATCTGCCGGCCGCTGAAACCAAGCCTGCGAAAGGGGGCAAGGCATGATCAGCTTCAACAACATCCCCGCCGATATCCGCGTCCCGCTGTTCTACGCCGAAGTAGACAACTCGATGGCGAACACCAGCGGCGGCGGTGCGCTGCGCCGGCTGATCGTCGGTCAGGTGAACGAAGGTGTCACCAGCCCCGAAGTTGGCCGCCTGGTGCTGGTGACGCGGCCGGCGGACGTGCTGGACATCGGCGGCGCCGGCTCGATGCTCGCGGCCATGTACAACCAGCATCGGGCCATCGACGTGGCCGGCGAGGTCTGGTGTCTGCCGTTGACCGTGACCGAAGGCGCGGCGGCCAAGGGCACCGTTACTGTAACGGGCACGGCCTCGGCGCCGGGCCTGGTCAATCTGTACATTGCTGGCCAGCGGGTACGGACCAACGTCGCCGCGTCCATGTCCGCCGAGGCCGTGGCCACGGCCATCGCGGCCCGGGTTAACGAGTCGATCGATCTGCCGGTCACGGCCACGGCGGCCGGCGCAGTGGTCAACCTGGTGGCAAAGTTCAAGGGCGACCTCGGCAACGATATTCGCGTCGAACTGAACCGCCTTGGGCGCGCTTCTGGCGAGGAAACCCCGCCAGGCCTGACCCTGGTGGCGGGTGTGATGACTGGCGGGCTTGGCGCGCCGGACATGGCCGCCGCGCTGGCAGCGCTGGGCGATGAACCGTTCGAGTTCATTTGCCAGCCCTGGAGCGACACGACCACGCTCGACGCTTGGAAGACCACCATGGACGACACGGCCGGGCGCTGGTCCTGGGCCAAGCAGCTCTATGGCCATGTCTACAGCGCGAAGCGCGGCAGCGTCGGCGAGCTGGTGGCCGCCGGCCGGGCCCGCAACGATCAGCACATGACGTTGCACGGCTTCGAACGTGGGTTGCCGCAGCCGGTTTGGGAAGTGGCGGCGCAGTACGCAGCACGAACGGCGGTGTTCATCAGTGCCGACCCCGGCCGGCCAACGCAGACCGGTGCCCTGTCGGGCATCGATCCGGCCCCGGCCAGCGAGCGTTTCACCCTGACCGAGCGTCAATCGCTGCTGAGCTACGGCATTGCTACCGCGTACTACGAGGGCGGCTCGTATCGCATCCAGCGCGCCGTGACGACTTACCAGCGCAACGCTTACGGCCAGGCCGATACGTCCTACCTGGACAGTGAGCCGCTGCACCAGTCGGCGCATGTAATCCGCAACCTGCAGGGCCGTATCACCAGCAAGTATGGCCGTCACAAGCTGGCCAACGATGGCACCCCCTTCGGCGATGGCCAGGCCATCGTGACGCCGTTGGTGATCCGTGGCGAGCTGGTGGCGGCCTACGGCGAGCTGGAGCGCGCCGGCCTGGTCGAGAACATGGAACTGTTCAAGCAACACCTGATCGTTGAGCGCGACGCGAAAGACCCCAACCGTATCGCGGTGCTGTTCCCGCCGGATCTGGTCAACCAGCTGCGCGTTCTGGCGCTGTCGTATCAGTTCCGGCTGCAGTACCCCGACGCCGCCTAAACCCTACCGATTCACCCCGGCCCGCCCTGTGCGGGCCTTTTTGTGGAGCCCTTTTTTATGGGTCAGAAAGTTGCAGGTACTTGTTACATCAAGGTCGATGGCGACCAGCTGACGATTACGGGCGGCGTTGAGGTGCCGCTGTCGAAGTTCAAGCGGGAAACCATCATCAAGGGCTATTTCAAAGAGGAAGACTTGACGCCCTTTCTGAAAGTGGACGCGGTGAAGACCCCGCGTTTTCCCATGGCCAAGCTTGAGAACGGTACGAACATGACGATCACGGCCGAATTCAAGGACGGCACTAGCTACGTGCTGTCCGGGGCCTACCTGGTCGACGAAGTGAAGGTGACAGGGGATGACGGCAAGGTCTCCCTCAATTTCGAAGGTATCGCGGGAGACTGGCAGTAATGAGCAAGGTAACTATTGACCTGAGCACACCGATTCAAGCCCACGGTGAAACCCTGAACACCCTGGAGTTGCGCCGGCCAACGGTGCAGGACTGCCGCGATATCAAGGCGCTGCCGTACAAGATCGACAAAGACGAGTCGGTTTCCCTGGATCTGGACATTGCCAGCAAGTACATCGCCGTGTGTGCCGGCATTCCCCCGGGCTCTGTTAGCCAGCTGGAGCTGCACGACTTTAACGGCATTGCCTGGGCGGTTGCGGGTTTTTTCATGGCTGCCGCTTCGCCGAAATCGGAGAGCTGACCGAGTTGGCCTATGACCTGGCCTGGTACTGGAAAACCAGCCCGGAACAGGTCAAGGCCTGGCCCCTGGACGTGCTGTTCGAAAGTGAAGAACACGCGCACCGGATACAGCGGCAGACCGCATCAGGGGGTGAATGATGGCGGACAGATTCCAGCTCAAGGCGTTGATTACCGGCGTCGATAAGCTGTCGCCGGTACTGACCGGGATTCGCAAGAACGCGGCCAATCTGCGCAAGCAGTTGAACAGCTCGGGCCTTGGGAAAATCACGTTCGGCGATGCGATCCAGGGCGGGGCCATTGCGGCCCCGTTCGTGATGGGCGTGCGTGCGGCGATCAAGCTTGAAAGCGCCATGGCGGACGTTAAGAAGGTCGTTAAATTCGATACGCCCGAGCAGTTCCAGGCGATGAACACGGACGTTCTGAACCTGTCCGAACGCCTGCCGATGGCGGCGGACGGGATCGCCAAGATCGTCGCGGCCGGTGGGCAATCAGGTATCGAACGGAACGACCTGATGCGGTTTGCGGAGGACGCGGTAAAAATGGGCGTGGCCTTCGACCAGACGGCCGAGCAGTCCGGGGAAATGATGGCCAAGTGGCGCACAGCGTTCCGGATGAATCAGGACGAAGTGGTCGCGCTCGCGGATCAAATCAACTACCTAGGCAACACGGGGCCGGCGACTACCGCGCAGATTTCCTCAATCATCACGGAAGTCGGTGCCCTGGGCGAGGTGGCCGGTTTGAGTTCGGCGCAGGTGGCGGCCATCGGTGCCACCATGGCCGGCGTGGGGGTCAAGCAAGACGTAGCGGCAACGGGCATCAAGAACTTTATGTTGGCAATGACTAAAGGGTCAGCGGCAACGAAGTCTCAAGCCCAGGCGTTCAAGGCGTTACGGCTGGACTCCAAGCAAGTGGCAGTGGCCATGCAGAAGGACTCAAAGGCCACTCTGTTGGATCTGCTCAAGCGCATATCCGAAGTGGATGCAGCGAAGCGCCCGGCCTTGCTGACCAACTTGTTTGGCAGCGAGTCAGTCAGCGCAATTACCCCGCTAGTGACCAATCTTGAGCTATTGAAGGGGAACCTAACGAAAGTCGGTGATGCGGAGCAGTACGGCGGCTCGATGCTCGATGAGTACACGTCCCGCGCCGCGACTACGGAAAACTCCCTGCAGCTGCTGCAGAACCGCGTAACCCGCTTGGGCATCACGGTAGGCAACGCCCTGTTGCCGCCGCTCAATGACTTTGTGGCCGTGGTCGGGCCGATTGTCAGCAAGGTGGCCGAGTTCGCCGGAGCCAACCCGATGCTGGTCAAGGGCATTCTCGGCGCGGCCGTGGGGTTCACCGCGCTGCGCCTGGCCGCTGCCGGCGCTACTGCAGTACTGACGATCATGAATGGCGTGGCCATGATGAGCCCGGTAGGGCTGATCGTGCGCGGCATCGCGATTGCGGCCGGCGTGTTGATTGCGAACTGGTCAACGGTGGGCCCGTACTTCGTGCGGCTGTGGGAGCAAATCAAGGGCCCGGCCCTGATGCTGTGGGGCTGGTTCAAGCAGGCGTTCCGCTGGACCCCGCTCGGCCTGATTGCGGCGAACTGGGGGCAGCTGATCCCGTTTTGCGTGCGGCTGTGGGAGCAGGTCAAGGCGCCGGCTATGGCGGCCTGGGAGTTCCTGAAAGCCGGTCTGAGCTGGACCCCCATCGGCATGGTGATTCAGAACTGGGGGCCCCTGGTCGAGTTCTTTAGCGCGTTGTGGGAGCTGATCAAGGCGTTTTCCGTGCCAATCATCGACTACATGAAACACATGTTCGACTGGACCCCGCTCGGCCTGATCGTCAAGCACTGGGCGCCGATCACGCAGTTTTTCCAAGACCTGTGGAACGACCTCAAGCCGATCATTGAACCGATGATGAATTTCTTTGGTGTCAGCTCGGACGGTGACGGGGTGATCAGCGCGGCGTCGTCGAAGATCCGCAGCTGGGCCGAGCAGCAGAACGCCCGCAACGGCGAAGGGCTGCCGGCGCCGGGGCAGTTGGTCAAGCCGATTGCTGCAGCGCCTGAGCTGCTGCCGCAGGCGACGCAGGTGGCCAGCCTGCTGCGCGCTCCGGCGAACGATGGCGCGCTGTTGCGTGCGCCTGGGGCCGGCCAGGGCTCCGGCAGCCTGCCGGCCGGACGTGGATCGCTGATTCAGCAGACGGCCGCGTCACAGCGTACCGAGCTGACCGGCGCCATGGTCGTGCGTTTCGAGAACGCGCCGGCCGGCATGCGGGCGGACCCTGCGCAAACGAACCAGCCCGGGCTGTCGGTTAGCCCGCAGGTGGGTTATCGATCCCTCGGGAGGTGAGTGTGGCGGATAAGCCGGATACATGGCGGGAACAGTTGCACCCGGCGAGCTTTCGCGGGGTGCCGTTCTACGTTGACAGCGACGCAACCCCGGTCGGGCGTCGGACGCAGTTGCATGAATATCCCCAGCGGGACCGGCCGCAGGTGGAAGACATGGGCGCCAAGACCCGAGAAATAAAGCTCGATGCGTTCGTGATCGGCGATGACTGCTTGTTCCAGCGGGACAACCTGCTGCATGCCCTGGACACGCCCGGCTCTGGCGAGCTGGTGCATCCCTGGTTCGGTCGCCTGCAGGTGACGGCCGGGGAGGGTTGCGAGGTATCGCACGAACGCCGGGCCGGTGGCCTGGTGCGCTTCGCCCTGGTGTTCATTGAAGCCGGGGAGAAGGGCTACCCGGTCGGGGTCAAGCGTCAAGCGGTGCAGGTCGAGGAGGATTCCGAAAGCCTGCTTGAGTCGGCCATCGCTCGCTACAAGCAAGCGATGGCCGTGGTAGACCGGGCGCGGATGGCTATCACCGTGCTGCAGAACGGCATAGCCGGGATACAGCAGGTGATTCAACAGGAGTTTGGGCAACTGCTGGGCATTGTCAGCTCAGTTGAAGCCCTGGCCGACATGCTGACGAATGCCCCCGGCAACTTCGCGGCGATGATCCGCGCACAGTTCGCCGGGGTCGGGGGCCGCTCGCGGTCCTCGGGCTACCGCTGGGAGCCTTCCAGCGGCGCGCACAGCGCGGTAGCGGTCGAAGCTGATCCGGAGTTCGCCCGGACCGTTGCGCGCCTGGCAGGCACCGAACAGGACGTTCCTGGCCTAGCTGAAGCCTCGCGGGACATTGCGGCGAAAACCGAGCTGGCCCAGGGGCTGAGCGAGGACATCAAGCGCGACGCCGAGGCCGTCACGCCGGCCGGTGGCCAGGCGACGGCGGCGACGGTGCTGGCGGCGCGTGAGCTGATGCGTGACGCGCTGATCGTTCACGCGGCGCGCTCGGCGGCCTCGCTGCCGGTTGTGCCGGCTCCGGCGCCCTTGCCAGGCGTACCGGTGGTTGAACAGCAGGTATCGGCGCCGATCACTCGGCCCGAGGTGCCGGCAGCGGCGGACGTGATCGAGCTGCGCGACGCGCTGAACGATGCGCTCTGGTCGGCCGCCCTGGTGGCCGATCATGAGCATTTCCAGGCCCTGGAAGCGCTGCGCAAGAGCGCGAAGGCGCATCTGTCCGAAGTCGCCGCCGCTGGGGTGCGCCTGGTGGTGGTCGAGCGCAAGGAAAGCCTGCCGGCGGTTGTGCTGGCTTATCAGTGTTTCGGCGACGCTTCCCGCGCCGAGGAAATCGTTACGCGTAACAAAGTCTCGCACCCCGGGTTTCTGCCGGCGGGTGCGCTGTACGTCGCCCAGGAGTAACCCCCATGCATGAACCGAACGCTGTCACGCTGAGCGTGAACGGCCTGGATTATGGCGGCTGGAAGAAAGTGAGCATCAGCGCCGGCATAGAGCGCCTGTGTCGAGACTTCAAACTCGACGTGACCTGGCGCTGGCCTGATCAGGCCAAGGAAACCCCGATTCGCCAGGGCGACTATTGCCAAGTGCGGATCGGTGGCGACCTGGTGCTATCGGGCTGGATCTTCGGCACACCGGTCAGCTACGACAGCAAGTCAGTAACGCGCTCGATTCAAGGGCGATCCGTGACCGCGGATCTGGTCGATTGCTCGGCGATCAACAAGCCCGGGCAGTGGAAGGGGCAGAGCATCCAGCAGATTGTGCAGGCCCTGGCCGAGCCCTACGGCGTCCAGGTGCGCAGCCAGGCCGACGAAACGACAAAGCTTGCTGAGCACAGCATCGAGCCCGGGGAGTCAGTGTTCGAGTCCATCGACCGGCTGTTGACCCTTTCGCGCCTGCTGGCCACCGACGACAGCCAGGGCCGGGTAGTGATCATTCGCCCAGGCAGCGCCGGCCGGGCCGTGGACAGCCTGCAGCTGGGGAAGAACATCCTGACCGGTTCGGCAGACCTGGACTTTTCCGGGGTGTTTTCTGAATACGTTGTCACCGGCCAGCGCGCCGGCAATGACGACGACTACGGCGCCAAGGCCTCGGAAATCAAGGCCTTGGCCGCAGACCCTCGCGCAGCGCGCAAGCGCGTACTGCAGATTCACGAAAGCGGCCAGATGACGCCGGAGCTGGCCAGCGCTCGGGCGAACTGGGAGCGCGGCAGTCGCATGGGCAAGGCGCTAACCCTGCACTACAAGATCCAGGGCTGGCGGCAGTCGAACGGCGCGCTGTGGCTGCCGAACATGATTGTTCGGGTAGTCGATCCGCTGATCGGCATGGACCGTGACCTGCTGATCAGTGAAATCGAGTACAGCCTCGACGAGTCCGGCACCGTCGCGAATCTCACGGTGGCGCCGCCGGACGCTTTCGAGCCGGAGCCGAAAGACCCGCACAAGAGCCGCAAGCTCAAGAAGGGCGGCAAGGCGGACAACTTCGAATACCTCATCCCAGCCGACTGGAAGCCCGAATCATGAGACCAGCACGCAACAACGTGGCCCGGGGGGAGGTCGCCCTGGTGAGTCCTGCCGGCAAGCTGCAGGCGCTGCAAATGCGCCTGACTGCCGACGAGATCCGCGACGGCCTGGAACACTTCGAACCCTACGGCATCACGTCCAACCCGCACCCCGGCGCCGAGGGTGTCGCGCTGTTCCTGGGCGACGGCCGCTCGCATGGCGTGGTGCTGAACGTGGCAGACCGCCGCTTTCGCTTGCAGGGGCTCCAGTCCGGAGAGGTGGCCTTGTACACCGACGAAGGCGACGTGCTGCATTTCAAGCGCGGCCGGGTGATCGAGATTGAAACCGTAACGCTCAAGGTCAAGGCCTCGGGCGGTGTGGAGTTCGATACCCCGGAGATCCGCACCACCGGGAAATTCGTCTCGGCCGGCGATCAGGTGGCCGCCGGCATTAGCCAGGTGCAGCACGCACACACCGGGGTTATGCCCGGAAATGGCCAGTCCGGTCCGCCTGCAGGGGGTGGCCAGTGATCCTGCAAGACGACGCTACCGACGCCGCCTGGCAGCGCGCCGCCGTTATCAGCCTGCTGACCTGGCGCCGCGCCGGTCCTGACGACCGGATCGACGACGCCGAGCGCTTCGGCTGGTGGGGCGACAGCTTCCCCAGCTTGGCTAACGACCGCATCGGCTCGCGACTGTGGCAACTGCGCCGCCGAAAGCTGACCGCCGAAACCGCGCAGACGGCCGAGGCATTCGCCCGTGAGGCCCTGGCCTGGATGCTCGAGGACGGCCGGGCCACGGGCGTTACGGTCACGACCACTCGCGGGGTGGATCGGCTGGAGCTGCAGGTGCTGCTAACCCTGCGCGACGGCCGAACGATCGATGTTCAACTAGACGACTTATGGCAGGTGATCAATGCCGTTTAATACCCCCAGCCTGCCCGAGCTGATCAGCCGCGAGCTGTCGAGCCTGGCCGGCTCCAGCGCCCTGGTGCGCTCCGATGCCGAGGTGCTGGCCAGGGTGCTGGCCGCTGCATCGTTCGGCCGTTACGGGCATCAGAAGTACATAGCTGACCAGATTCTGCCGGACACTGCAGACGAGGAAACGTTGCTGCGCATGGCCCAGGCGCGACTCAAGCGCGGGCGCCTACAGGCGGTGGCCGCGTCCGGCGTGGCGGCGTTCACCGGGGCCCCTTCGGCGGTCCTCGATGCCGGCACGCTGCTGCAGCGTGATGACGGCGTGCGCTTTCGCGTTACGGTAACGACGACCCTGACCGGCCCGGCCGGCGAGGCGAAGTTAGAGGCCCTGGAGCCGGGCCCCCTGGGCAACACCAGCGCCGGGGCCACTCTGCGCCTGGTGTCGCCCGTGCTGGGCGTCAACGCGGTGTTTACCGTGCAAGCCCCTGGGCTGCGCGGTGGCGTCGCCCAGGAGAGCGTAGAAGCGCTACGCGCCCGGGTGATTCGCTCGTATCGAGTGATCCCCCACGGCGGCAGTACCAGCGATTACGAAACCTGGGCCCTGGAAGTGGCCGGCGTTACCCGCGCCTGGGTCGTTCGGCACTACATGGGGCCGGGCACGGTCGGGCTGTTTTTCATGCGCGACAACGATCCGGACCCGATCCCCAGCGCGCAGGCGTGCGCCGAGGTACGCGCATACATCGAGCGCGAGCGGCCAGTAACGGCTGAACTGTACGTGCTGCCGCCGGCTGAAAAGCCGGTGCAGTACGAAATCAAGGTAACGCCCGACAGCTCGGCGGTGCGCCGAGCGGTAGAAGCTGCGCTGATCGATCTGCACAGCCGGGAATCAGCCCTGGGCGCGGAGCTGCTGTTGACGCATATCCGCGAGGCCATCAGCGGCGCCACCGGCGAGCGCGATCATGAGTTGCTGAGTCCTACGGCGAACGTCAAGGCGGCGCCGAATCAGCTGCTGACCTATGGGGGTGTGTTGTGGCGATAAGAACCGCCGAGGACTACCGCGCCCAGCTGCAGGCGCTGCTGCCCCCGGGGCCGGCCTGGGATCGGGAATTTAACCCCGGGCTGGACTCGCTGCTGCAAGTGGCGGCGGATCTGCTCGCCCGCGAAGACGCCCGGGCGGCGGATCTGCTGGCCGAAAGCAACCCATACACGGTGCGCGAGCTGGTGCCTGACTGGGAACGTGTGATGCACCTGCCCGACCCCTGCTTGGGCGAGTCGCCGAAGTTCGAAGACCGGCAGCTGGCTGTCCGGCGCCGGCTGATCGAGGCGGGCGGCCAGTCGCCGGCCTATTTCGTCGATTTGGCTGTCAGCCAGGGCTATTCGGGTGCCCGCGTGATTGAGCATCGAGCGCCGCGCTTTGGCCGCGCCCGGTTCGGCCTGGGGCACTTCGGCACCTGGTCAGCGCAATTCATGTGGACGCTCGACACCGGCCCCCGGCGGCGCCTGGGCCGTCGCTTCGGCGCGGCCTACTTCGGCGAGCAGTTCGGCGGCAATCCTTCCGGCGCCCTGGAGTGCGCCTTGCGGCGCAGCGCACCCGCGCACGCTATCGAATACATCAAGTACGGGAACTGATATGGACTATCCAAAAAGCATTCCAGGCGTTGGCCTGGTGGACGGGCATTTTGTTGACGAGAACCCGGCGACCGGGCAAGTCGGCTCGCTGATCCCGGCCGCGTGGGGCGACGCGATCACGCAAGAGATTCTGAACGTGATCAAGGCCGCCGGCCTGGCGCCGAGTGAATCGAATGTCAGCCAGCTGGCGGCCGCTGTGCAGGCCATTGCCGCATCCGACGTCAAGCGCTCGGTACTGGTGGCCACCACCGGCCCTATCGCGCTGAGCGGCCTGCAGACTATCGACGGCGTAGCCGTCCCGGCCGGGGCTCGGGTGCTGGTGAAGAACCAAGCCAACGCGGCGCAGAACTGGATTTACGTAGCCAGCGCCGGCCCCTGGACGCGGGCCCAGGATGCCGACGATAGCGCGAAGTGCACGCCCGGCCACCTGATCGGCGTGCAGTCCGGCACGTTGAATGCCGGCGCGCTCTGGCAGTTGGCAAACACTGCAGCCCCGGTGCTGGGCACCACCGCATTGACCTTCGTCCTAGCGCTGGGGAAGACGGGCGTTGTTGCCGGCGAGTTTCGGCGGGTGATTGTCGATGCGTTCGGTCGTGTCACTGGAGGAAGCAACCCCGACACCCTGGGCGGGTACGGCATCACGGATGCAGTAACGAAAAGCGAGTTGAATAGCGCGGTTGCTAACTTGCTGCCGAAGTCTGGCGGGACGGTCTCAGGCTCAATAGTTCTTAACAATGGAACTATTGATTCTCCGGAAATCTCATGGCAAACGCCGGGATTTGATATTCGTGCTGATGTTGTGGGTAAGACCTTAAGGTTTTTCTCGGTAAATGACGGGGAAACTACATTCCCTTTAACGCTGGACGTGATTAATAAAACGGTGCAGCTGTTCGGCAATACAGCCTGGCACTCTGGGAACTTAAAGCCGCAAGACAAAGCCGATAAGGCGAGTACCTTAGCCGGTTACGGTATTAACGACGCTTTCACAAAGACAGAGACTACCGGCCAGATTAATCAGGCGGTAAAGCCCGTTTCAGACAGGGTTACGGTACTTGAGCAGCGCCAGGGCTTCACTAAGCAAGCGGCAACGCCTGAGCAAGTAATTACGGAAGGAGGCAGCCTAACAATTCCGCATGGTCTCGGTACGTGGCCGGTGTTGTGGGAAGCCTATTTAGTCTGCAAAGAAGCGGAGCACGGTTATTGGCCGGGGGCGGTTCTCAGCATTGCGAGTTCTGCGCCAGATAACGCATATCACCTTGGCATTACGGTAGTTCCTGATCAGAGCAACCTTAATTGCAAGTATGGGACTCAAACGGGCGTGTTCTTTGTCCTCGACTGGAACACTAGAACTACCAAAATTATTACACCGTCAAAGTGGCGAGTATTTTTTAGGGTGTGGGCATGAGTACAAAGTTTGTTGTAGATGGGCAGGGCAAGTATCTCGGCGGCTTCGGCGAAGGCGTCCCGCTGCCGGCGGACAGTATTGAAGTGGCCACGGCGCCCGAGAGCGCGGATCAGCCGTGGTTGTTCCCGGGCTGGGGGCCGAGCCCGGCCAGGGCGCGCCGCGCCGAGGAAGCGTGGCGCGATGGCGAGTTAAGCATCATTGCAGGCCAGTTGCAGGCCCTGGAAGAAGCCGAAGCGGGGGTGCCGCCGGAGGATCTGTTGCCGGGGGCGCGTAGCGCCTGGCTGAAATATCGGGGTTTTGTTCGGAACTGGACCGAAGAAAAAGAGGGCTACCCCGAGGCCGATCAACGTCCGAAACGGCCAGAATAGAGCTGCCTACCCTGCGCATAGATCCGCTGCAGCGGAAGGGTTTCCCGGCCAGCATCGAGTGGCCGGCGATGCCAGGTGAACCGACCCCATGACGCCCCGCATTGACGGGGCGTTTTCTTTTCCGACATAGAGGTTCTTTTATGCCTATTACAGAACAGCAGCTGCTGCAGATCCTCCCGAACGCCCGCCCTGTAGCGGGCGTTTTTGTTCCTGCCCTCAACCGCGCGATGGCTCGCTGGAAGATCGATTCCCGCGTGCGTCAGGCCGCGTTCCTGGCCCAGGTCGGGCATGAGTCTGGCCAACTGCGCAGCCTGGTCGAGAACCTGAACTACAGCGCTGACGCCCTGGTGCGCACCTGGCCCAACCGGTTCACCGCGGAGACCGCTGCCGCCTGCGCTCGTCAGCCTGAGAAGATCGCCAACAAAGTGTATGGCGGCCGCATGGGCAATGGCCCGGAGGCTTCCGGTGACGGTTGGAGATTCCGCGGTCGAGGCCTGCTGCAGGTCACTGGCCGGTCGAACTATGTCGCCGCCGGCGTAGGCCTGGGACTGCCACTGGAGACCCAGCCCGAGCTACTCGAGCAACCAGAACAAGCCGCCCAGTCCGCCGCATGGTGGTGGGCCCAGCATGGACTCAACGAACTGGCCGACGCCGGCCGTATCCGGGATATCGGCAGCATCATCAACACCGGTTCGCTAGGCCGCGTGCCGAACGGTGCGGCAGATCGCCAGGCCCTCTATGACCTGGCGCTGAAGGTGCTTGCATGAGCGCCTGGGTGCTACGCGCGGTCGTCCTGCTGCTGATCCTCGCCTCTTACTGGGGGATCTACCAGCACGGGCGATCAGTCGAGAATGCGGAATGGCAGGCCCGCTGGAGCGCACGTGACGCCGGCGACAAACAGGCCTGGGCCCTGGGAGAGGCCGCGGAGCGTGACAAAGAGCAGGCCCGGCAGAACTCAATCAACAAGGCGGTCCAAGATGGGCAACGCAAAATCGATCAAGCTGCAGCTGATGCTGTTACCGCTCGCGCTGCTGCTGGGAGCTTGCAGCGCACAGTCGACGATCTCGCCGAGCGCCTCAAGCGTACGGCCAGCAGCAATTCCTGCACTGCCGCCGCAAGCGCGGCAGCAACCCGTGCCGTCATGGTGCTTGCCGACGTGCTCAAGCGCGCTGATCAAAGAGCGGAAGATCTGGCAGCAACTGCTGATCAACGCGGAGCAAGGGGAGTGACGTGTGAGCAGGCCTATGACGCAGTTGCTGGAGGGCCATAACTAACAGCGCTGGCTCGGCCTTGGTATCTGCCTGCGAAGATCCTCGTTTGTGCGTCGTGGCTCTCGCGGAGATTCAAGCTCCAGAGCTCTGTTGCTCATCCGCCAGTGCTTGTATGAGTTCAACTTCGGCGCGAATGTTCTGGCATATCTCCATCAGGTCCTCAGCTTCATCAGTTTTGCCAGCGACGACGAGGCCGCTGGCAATCCTAAGAATATCCGCTGCCGCCCAATCTAAAGTCAGTGCTGCTGACTCTAAGTTTTCGAAGAGTTGCTGATTGGAGTGCTTGAGCGGCATTGATTGTTCCTGTCGATCGATTAAATCACTAGACTAAATCATTTGACCATCAGGTTGTCGTGACGATGCAAGGCGTCACTTAAATTCATATTGATAATGCCCCTACATAAATCAGTTCGTGGGTAGCTTGCAAATTAGCTATATGGGATGTAATGGAACGAAAACTCATGAGGCGTCAATCGTTGCATGCCAGTCCAAGCGTCCTGACTCGAGGGAGAAAAGGCAGTGAATACGCTTCAGGCTTTAATTTTCGATGTTCAGGGGACCGTCACCGATTTTCGTTCGAGCATCGCGCAACAGGCGGCAGCTATTGCGGGTAGCCGGGCTACCAGTGTTGACTGGGGATGTTTTGTTGATGACTGGCGAGGCAAGTATCGACCGGCCCTCGATGACATACTTTGCGGCAGGCGGCCATGGTCGTCTGTGGATCGCCTCTATCGATGCGCACTCGATGAGGTCATCGAGACGTACGATGTAGGATTCCTCAACCCCGAGGAGCGTGAGCGCATCAATTTCGCTTGGCAGACGATCGCTCCCTGGCCCGATGCCGTCCAGGGCCTGAACCGGCTCAAGGCGCGATTCAAGATAGCGACCTTGTCAAATGCCGACGTAAGTGCGGTGGTCAATATATCAAAGGCCGGGAAATTACCTTGGGATGCCATCTTCGCTGCCGAGATGGTCGGTACCTTCAAGCCCGATCCACGGACTTATGACATGGCGCTGCGCTACCTGGGCGTGGCTGCCGGTGATGCCATGATGGTTGCCTGTCACAAATACGATCTGCTGGCTGCGAGGGCTCAGGGCATGAAAACCGCGTTCGTGGCCAGGCCGCTGGAGTTCGGCCCGGAAGGCGATGTCGATACCGCGTTTGATGAGCGGTTCGATATCAATGCGCGAGACTTCCTGGACTTGGCTGATCAACTCGAATGCTGAGTAATGGCCGTGCCGGCCTGCGCAAGACCGACAGCTTGGAGATGAAGGTGCGTGCGTTGCTGGCTGAGCGTCGGCAGCGGATTGGGTACGAGCGGTTGTTGGAAGCGGCAGCGGACGCCTGCCGGTAAGAGCTGCGCCTCACTACATAAGCTGTCATTAAGCTGGCATAACCGAGCCAAAACAGCCCCTTCAAGCACAAAAAAGGCACTTGCGAGATTCGCTAAGCGCCTGATTTGTAAGGATTGTTTGGTGGAGCCGGGGGGATTTGAACCCCCGTCCGCCAGTACTCCGCTGTCGGTCCTACATGCTTAGCCGTGTCTATTGAGTTAACCCTCAGCGACCCGACGGGCAGGGTGCTTTGGGCGAGTTGTGTAAGTTTTAGCCGCTTCGTCCACAACGTACTGCACGGCGATTCTGTTCTATATGACAATCATTTCGGGTTTACAGACATCCCCTGATGATTGCTGGACCCGAAGGTACCAGGGGGGAAGGGCTAGCGCCGCTTACGCAGCGAGAGCGTAATCCCCGTAGGTTTCGTCATTGGCAACTATAGGAAGTTGCAACAGTGGATTTACGAGTTCTGTTACCAACTCGGCATGCACCTAAAGTTTCGCAACCGGCGTCGAATCCAAAACGGCCCCGAGCCTGTCATGCATCGACAACAGGTTGGCGGATTCTACGCTAATCGTCGTCAGAAGGCCAACCCGAAGGTTGGCTTTGGTGGTGCGCTACTGATCGCCCTTGGTGTTGTTCTGCAACATCTGGATCGCCTGGGTGGTCAGGGAGATGCAGTTCTTGGTGCCCTGCTCGGTGCCCTTGGCCTGTTCGTCGGTGGCTTGCTGGACCTTGGCATCGATGTCGCTGCCAAGGTCCGAGCTCATGGCTTCGGTGCTGACCTTGGCGTCGCGGATCTTTTGCAGGTTGATCTGGCACAGGTCTTCTTGCCCGGCGGCGAACGCCGGTGAGGCCAACATTGCAGTAGTGATGAACAGTCCAGCCAGTGCAGAGCGCTTCATGGTCGTCTCCTTGGATCACAGGGGGGAGGCCCGCTTTTGTCGTGGGCCTGGAGAGTGGACTGCGCCCGTGGGCCGGGGTTCTCTTTTTGTACGAAAAGGCCGGAGTGGGCGCCCGTCGCCGGGCGCCCTGGGCCTCAGGCGGATTTGGCGCGGGTGACCCGGTCCACCAGGTAGACCAGCCCGTGATAGTCGATCCCGCCATGCTGGCTGAGGCCGATTTCACAGGTGCGGCTGGTGGAGATGCCTTCGCTGCAGTACTGCACCGCGTCCTTGAGGCTGCGCAGCGAGTGGGCATTGAGCTCCGGGGTGGTGAAGCCCTTGTCGCCGGCGAAACCGCAGCAGTGGATGCCTTCGGGGATCACCACGTTGTTGCTGCAACGCCGGGCCAGCTCGATCAGCGCCTGGCTTTCCCCCAGGTGCTGGGTGCTGCAGGTGACGTGCACGGCGATCGGTGCTTCCTGGGGCGTGAACTCCAGGCGATCCAGCAGATGGGTGCGGATGAAGCGCACCGGATCATAGAGGTCCAGGCGCACGTCGCCCAGGTCCTGTACCAGGCGCAGGGTGCAGGGGCTGGTATCGCAGTAGATCGGGTCGAGGCCGCCACGGCTGGCGTGGAGCAGGGCGCCGATCAGTTCCTGACGCTTGTCCTCGGCCTGGGTCGCATACCCCTTGGAGGCGAACGGCTGGCCACAGCAGAGGTTGTCCAGGTTGTCCGGCAGCACCACCTGGTAGCCGGCTTTCTCCAGCAGGCCGCGGGTCTTCTCGTACAGCGAGCCTTGCTCCTTGTCGCCCGCCGCCGGCCCCATCACCCGCGACACGCAGGCCGCCAGGTATACCACCCGTGGGCGTGAATCCTGCGCGGCCGGGCTGAAGCGAATGGCTTTCTCCGGTTGTGGCATGGCGTTGGTCCATTGTGGCACCCGCCCTTTGGACAACCGGGTCAGGCCCGCCGACAGCTTGCCCAGGCGCGGTGCGCCCAGCAGCAGGCGTGCGCCATTGGCCACGTGCAACGTAAAGCGGGCGCCTTGCAAGGTGCTGGCGAAGTGGCTGCTGAGCCAGTCGGCGGTGCCGGCGTGGCTGGCCTGTTCGCTGCGCAGTTTCTTCACCAGCTCGCCGGTGTTGATGCCCACCGGACAACGCTGGGCGCACAGGCCAGTGGCGGCGCAAGTGTCGACGCCCTGGTACTGGTAGGCCGCCTCCAGCTCCGTGGTGTCGATGCCGGCGCGCTTGCGGGCCTGGATATCGCGCCAGATCACGATGCGCTGGCGTGGGCTCAGGGTCAGCCCCTTGGACGGGCACACCGGCTCGCAGAAGCCGCACTCGATGCACTTGTCCACAATCTCATCGGCCGCCGGTAGCGGCTTGAGGTGCTTGAGGTGGATCTGCGGATCCTCGCTGAGCACTACGTCGGGGTTGAGAATGCCGTTGGGGTCCAGCAGGCGCTTGAGCTGCCACATCAGCTGGTAGGCATCGCTGCCCCACTCCAGCTCGACGAAGGGCGCCATGTTGCGCCCGGTGCCGTGCTCGGCCTTGAGCGAACCACCGAACTCCACGGCCACCAGTTGTGCCACGTCATCCATGAAGGCCTGGTAGCGCTGCACCTCTTCGGTGCTGTTGAAGCCTTGGGTGAAGACGAAATGCAGGTTGCCTTCCAGGGCATGGCCGAACAGGATCGCCTCGTCGTAGCGGTGCTTGTCGAACAGCTCGATCAGGCGATTGACGCCGATGGCCAGTTGTTCGACCGGGAAGGTCACGTCCTCGATGATCACCGTGGTGCCGGTCTTGCGCACGGCGCCGACGGCCGGGAAGGTGTCCTTGCGGATTGCCCAGAGCTTGGCGTTTTCCTGCGGGTCCTCGCTGAAGTCCACCTGTTTTTCCACCGCGAAAGTGGCCAGGGAATCCATGATCTGCGCCAGTTGCTCATGCAGCAGCGACGAGGAGGCCGCGCGGGACTCGATCAGCAGGGCGCAGGCGTTGGCCGAGAGCTGGCGGACGAAGGCCGGCATGCCGGGCTTGTCCTGCACCGAGCGTAGGCTGCGACGGTCCAGCAGCTCCACCGCCGACACCGGCTGGCTCTTGAGCACGGTCACCGCGTTGCAGCAGGTCTCCACATCGGGGAAGACGATCAGGGCCGAGGCCTTGTGCGGATGATCGACCACGGTGTCGTAGGTCACTGCGCTGATGAACCCCAGGGTGCCCTCGGAGCCCACCAGCAGGTGGCTGAGGATCTCCAGCGGCTCGTCGAAGTCCACCAGGGCATTGAGTGACAGGCCGGTGGTGTTCTTCAGCCGATACTTGTGGCGGATGCGGCTGGCCAACTCGCTGTTGGCGCGGGTGGCGCGGCCCAGTTCCGCCAGGCGTTGCAGCAGCGCAGCGTGGCTGTGGCGAAAGGCGGCGACGCTGGCGGCGTCCTCGGTGTCCAGGCGCGTGCCATCGGCCAGGACCACGCGGATGCCGGCCAGGGTGTGGTAGCTGTTCTGGGCGGTGCCGCAGCACATGCCGCTGGCGTTGTTGGCGACGATGCCGCCAATCTTGCAGGCGTTGATCGAGGCCGGGTCGGGGCCGATCTTGCGTCCGAACGGCGCCAGCCAGGCGTTGGCCTGGGCACCGATGACCCCGGGTTGCAGGCGGATCTGCGCGCCCTGGTCGCGGATCTCCCGGGCGTTCCAGTTATCCCCGAGGACGATCAGCACCGAATCGCTGATGGCCTGCCCGGAAAGGCTGGTGCCGGCGGCGCGGAAGGTCACCGGTACCTGGTCGCGCTGGGCCAGTTGCAGCAGGGCGACCACTTCGTCCTCGGATTCGACGCGGATCACCAGCTTGGGGATCAGCCGGTAGAAGCTGGCGTCGGTGCCGAAGGCCAGGGTCGAGAGTGGGTCGTCGAAGCGCCGTTCCTGGGGAATCAGGCGCTGGGCGTCACGCAGAAAAGTGGCCGGCAGGCTCATTGGTCCTCCAGGATCAGCACCACCAGGTCTTTCGGGCCGTGGGCACCGTAAGCCAGGACTTGCTCGATATCAGCGGTTTTCGATGGGCCGGAAACCAGCAGCGCGTTGGTCGGCATGCCGGCGGCCCAGTTCATCTGTTGCTGCACCTGGTAGAAGTTGTCGCGGATCTCGCTGGCCTTGAGCAGGGCGAAATGCACCGGCGGCACCAGGCTCATCAGCCGCGGTTCCTCGCGGGTCGGCCAGAGGATCAGGCTGCCGGTGGCGGCGATGGCGCCCAGGGTGCCGGTGAGGCTGGCCGGGGTGTCGTTGAACAGCTCGGCCTTCCATTCTTCCACTGGCCGATCGTAGGTCTTGAGCTCGGGCAGCTCGGGATGTTCGGCCCAGTGCTGCTGCACCTGCTGGCCATGGGCGGTGCCCGGGGCGATCAGCAGGCTGGGCAGTTGGCGCTCCTGGAGCAGGCGGGCGAGCAATCCGGGCCACTCGGCCGCGCGGCTCAGGTGGATCTCGGTGTGCACCGCTTCCATCTGTTTGCGCAACTGCGGGATGCGTTGCTCGGCGGTGTAGGTATAGGGCTCGGTGACCAGCGCCTCGTCGAAGTTATCCACAATCGGCGTGGTGCCGCTCAGGCTGTTACGCAGCTTGGCGAGGATGTTGTGCTTGGCGCTCATCAGCGATCTTCCTGCTTGGCCAGGTGCTCGCGGGCCAGGTCGTGCAGCGACCGGGCGGCGGGTTTTGGCGCGCTGTGGTTCTGGGTCCAGGGGCCGACGTTGCTCGGGGCCAGTGCCCGCAACCGGGTGGCCGCCAGGGTGAACAGGCGATACAGGGTGGGCGAGCTGTTCAGCCGCGCCCAGGCGTTCCAGATGAAACGCTCCTTGCGCGAGAACTTGCTGCCCTGGCCGCGCATCACCGGGTGCGGGCTGTCCGGGGCCTTGACGTTCTCTTCGCGCAGGCGCCGCAGCAATGCCGGGATCGGGATCTTCACCGGGCAGACTTCGCCGCAGGCACCGCACAGCGACGAAGCGCTGGGATGATCCGGGACCTTGGCCAGGCCCACCATGTGCGGGGTGATGATCTTGCCGATCGGTCCCGGGTAGACCTCGCCATAGGTGTGGCCGCCGACCCTCGTGTACACCGGGCAGTGGTTCATGCAGGCGCCGCAGCGGATGCAGTTCAGGGTCTGGCGCAGTTCGCTGTCGGCAAACGCCTGGCTGCGACCGTTGTCCAGCAGCACCAGGTGCACTTCCTGGGGGCCGTCCAGCTCATGCTCTTTGCGCGGGCCGGAGATCATGTTGACGTAGGTGGTGATCGGCTGGCCCAGGGCCGAGCGGGTCAGCAGCGACAATAGCGGCACTACGTCGCGCAGGTTCTCGACCACTTTCTCGATCCCGGTGACGGCGATATGCACCGGCGGCACGGTGGTGGACATGCGCCCGTTGCCTTCGTTTTCCACCAGCAGCAGGGTGCCGGTCTCGGCCACGGCGAAGTTGACGCCGGAGACGCCGATATCGGCTTCGAAGAATTTCTGCCGCAGGACCCTGCGACCGATCTGGATGAGTTGGTCGACGTCCTTGGTGTACTCCACGCCAAGTTTGTCGTGGAACAAGGACGCGACCTGACCGGCATTCTTGTGGATCGCCGGCATGATGATGTGTGAAGGCTTCTCGTGGTCGAGCTGGACGATGAACTCGCCCATGTCCGACTCAAGGCATTCAATGCCTTGTTCAGCGAGGACATGGTTCATTTCCATTTCCTCGCTGACCATCGATTTGCCCTTGATCACTTGCCGTGCCTCGTGAGCACGGATGATCGAAAGAACGATGCCATTGGCCTCGTCCACCGTTTCCGCCCAGTGCACTGTCACACCGTTGCGGGTCAGGTTCTGTTCCAGGCGCTCGAGCAGGTCGGGCAGCTTGGACAACGCCCGGGCGCGAATCGCATTGCCCAGGGCGCGCAGGTGTTCGCGCTCAAAGGCATCGCTGAACGATGCCGCCCGCTTGGCCATGAGTGAATCCATGGCGCTGCGGAAGTTGTTGCGCAGTTGCTGGTCGCCCAGGGCCAGATGGGCCCGGGTGCGAAAGTCGTCCGCCACCGTCGTGGTCGGAATCAGCTCGGGAGTGCTCATCGGGCACCTCCGGTACGCTGCCAGAGGAAGCTCGCCAGGTGCTGGCCGCGCAATGCCTCTCTTTGTTTCTCCAGGGCGCCGTTGATGTTCATCAGGCAGCCGCAGTCGGCACTGACCACCTGGTGCGCGCCGGAGTCCTTAAGGGCGCGGGTCTTGTCCGCGACCATGGCGCCGGAGATATCCGGCATTCGGACGCTGAAAGTCCCGCCAAAGCCACAGCATTCGCTTTCGTGGCTGTGTTCTACCCGTTCCACGTTGCCCAGTTGTGACAGCAGCTCACGCCCGTGCAGGTGGGTGTTCATTTCCCGGCGCGCCGAGCAGGAGGTGTGCAAGGCCACCTTGATCGGCTCACCGCTGTCCTTGAGTTGCACCTTGCACACATGCAGGAGGAACTCGGCCAGCTCATAGGTGCGTGCGGCCAGGGCCTGCACCTGTGCCAGGGTCTCGGGCTCGTCCTTGAACAAGTCCGCGTAGTGCTCGCGAATCATCCCGGCGCAGGAGCCCGAGGGCACCACCACCGGATAATCCCCGGCGAACAGCGCCAGTTGCGCGCGGGCCACGGTGCGCGCCTGCTCGGTGTAACCGCTGGTGTAGGCCGGTTGTCCGCAGCAGCTTTGCCCCTGTGGGTATTCCACGCGAATGCCTTCGCGCTCCAGCAGGTGGATCGCATCCATCCCGGCTTCGGGATAGAACAGATCGACCACGCAAGTGCCGAACAGGTAGACCCGCGCCGGCTTGGCGCCGGGGTACTGCCGGGGCTCGGCCAAAGGTGGCGCGACACGGGTCGCATTGGGCACGGCGTTGTAGAAAAGCTCGCTCATCAGGCGTGTCTCCGGGTGGTCCCGGTTATTCGTCTGTCGCGGCGGCCGAAAGATAAACCAGCAAGCTTTCAGCAGCCTTGCAGACCGGGTGGTGAATGACTGGCGCCGCGATTCCTTGCGGCGCCATCAGTATTGCCTAGTGCACCAGCATGCCGGTGAACCAGTAGGCCTGGGCCAGGGTGATCAGACCGACGATAGTGGCAAAGAACAGGCTGTGCTTGAGGGTGAAGCGGAACAGATCGGATTCCTTGCCCACCAGGCCGGTGGCGGCGCAGGCCACGGCGATCGACTGCGGCGAGATCATCTTGCCGGTCACGCCACCGCTGGTGTTGGCCGCCACCAGCAGGGTGTCGTTGACCCCCAGTTGATGCGCGGTGGTGGCCTGCAGCGAACTGAACAGGGCGTTGGATGAAGTATCGGAACCGGTGAGGAACACCCCCAGCCAGCCCAGGAACGGCGAGAAGAACGGGAAGGCCGCGCCGGTGGCCGCCAGGACCAGGGCCATGGTCGAAGACATGCCCGAATAGTTGGTGACGAAGGCGAAGGCCAGCACCATGCCGATGGACAGGATCGGCCAGCGCAGCTCGTAGAAGGTTTCCTTTAAAGTGGTCAGACCAGTTTTAAGGTCGATCTTCAGTACCAGCATGGACAGCAGTGCCGAGAAGAAGATCGCGGTGCCAGTGGCCGAGATCGGGTCGAACTTGAACACCGCAGGAATGGCTGTGGGCGTGGTGACGATCGGCGCCACCTTGATCACCAGCTGATCCAGGTGCGGGATGGCGAAGTTGAATACCCAGGCGTACATCGCGCCACCGGCGGCGAACATCGCCTTGAACGGCTTGAGGGTCCAGAGGGTGACCAGCACGGTGAGGATCAGGAAGGGCGACCAGGCCTTGAAGATCTGGCCCAGGCTGTAGGGCGAGGCCAGGGTGCTGCGTGGCTGGCCGAAGCCGCCGGCGCTGGCGGTGATGGCGATGTCGGCGCTGACCCCGGGAATGCGCGCGCCGGCGCTGCGCTTGGGTTGCCAGATCTTCAGGAACAGCGTCAGGGCGACCAGGCTGGCCAGGGCCGAGGTGATGTCCGGTAGCTCCGGGCCGATGAAGTTCGAGGTGAAGTATTGGGTCACGGCGAAGCTCAGGCCGGCCACCAGTGCCGCCGGCCAGGTCTCCCTGACGCCGCGCAGGCCGTCCATCATGAACACCAGCCAGAACGGCACGAACAGCGACAGCAGGGGCAGTTGACGGCCGGTCATGGCGCCGATTTTGAAGGCGTCGATACCGGTCACCTGGCCGGCGACGATGATCGGGATGCCCAGGGCGCCGAAGGCCACTGGCGCGGTGTTGGCGATCAGGCACAGGCCCGCGGCATACAGTGGGTTGAAGCCCAGGCCCACCAGCAGGGCGGCGGTGATCGCCACTGGCGCGCCGAAGCCTGCGGCACCTTCCAGGAAGGCGCCGAAGCAGAAGCCGATCAGCAGTACCTGCAGGCGCTGGTCGTCGGTGATCGACAGTACCGAGCTGCGGATGATCTCGAACTGGCCGCTCTTCACGGTCAGCTTGTAGAGGAATACGGCGGCGACGATGATCCAGGCGATGGGCCATAGACCGTAGGCAAATCCATAGCCAGCGGCAGCGAAGGCCATGTCGGCGGGCATCTGGAAGGCGAAGATCGCCACCAGGATCGACAAGGCCAGAGTGATGCTCCCGGCGACATGTCCCTTGAGGCGGAACACGGCCAGAGCCAGGAAGAAGAACACGATCGGGATGACGGCGGCGAGAGCGGACAGGCCGAGGCTGCCAAGCGGGCTATAGAGCTGTTGCCAGGTTTGCATAGTGGGGTGGCCCCTAATTGTTGTTGGTCAGGCACTGCTAGCGACTTGGTTAATTGGTAATACCAATTTACAATCGCTGTTGGCTAGGGTAAAAGCCCGATGCTCGGTGTGTCAATTTGCCGCCCTAGAACTTTTGTCGGAAGCGGGCGCGGGAACGCATCTGATCGCTGGAAATGTCTGCCTTCTGCCAGGTGTTGGCGCGGCGTGAATAGGCCAGAATAGAGCCCCCCGACGATGGGTCGGAGGCTGGGGAGTGAGTGATGGGGTTTGACCAGATACGCCAGCGCCGTTTGTCCGACGACATAGTCGAGCGCCTGGAAGCGATGATTCTCGAAGGCACCTTGAAGGCGGGCGAGCGCTTGCCGGCCGAGCGGACGCTGGCCGAGCAATTCGGGGTTTCACGCCCATCGCTGCGTGAAGCGATCCAGAAGCTGACCGCCAAGGGGTTGCTGATCAGCCGTCAGGGCGGCGGCAATTATGTGGTGGAAGGCCTGGGCTCGACCTTCAGCGACCCACTGCTGCATCTTCTGGAAAACAATCCCGAGGCCCAGCGCGATCTATTGGAGTTCCGCCATACCCTCGAAGCGTCCTGCGCCTATTACGCGGCGTTGCGGGCGACCCCGGTGGATCGCGAGCGCCTGACCCAGGCCTTCGAAGAGCTGCAGGATTGCTACGCCCATGCCAATGACGACAGCCGCAGCGAGGAGGGGGCGGCGGATGCGCGGTTCCACCTGGCGATTGCCGAGGCCAGCCATAACGCGGTGCTGTTGCACACCATTCGCGGCCTGTTCGACCTGCTCAAGCGCAACGTGGTGACCAATATCGGCGGCATGTACAAGCAGCGCACGGAAACCCGCGAGATGCTGATCAGCCAGCACCGTGACCTGTACCTGGCGATTATCGAAGGGCGTGCGGAGGACGCGCGTGAGGTCTCCAGCCGGCACATTCTCTATGTGCAGGAGGTGCTCGAGGAAGTGCGCCAGGAAGTGCAGCGAGTGGCCCGGGCCGAACGGCGCAAGGGCATCTGATGCAAATCGCCGGTACTCCGGTTCCTGCAGCGATGGTGCAGGAACCGGAGTACCGGCGATGACGGCTTCAGGGCAGGACGGTCAGTCTTCCTTGCCCTTGGTCCGCACGGCGCGCTGCAATTCCCGGTCGGAATCGCGCTCGCGCTCGGTGTGCCGCTTGTCATATTCCTTCTTGCCCTTGCCCAGTGCGATCTCGCACTTGACCAGGTGCTTGCTCCAGTAGAGCGAAAGGCAGACGCAGGCATAACCCTTCTGCTGCACGGCGGCGAACAGCTTTTCCAGCTCGCGCTGGTTGAGCAGCAGCTTGCGCGTGCGCGTCGGGTCGGCGATGACGTGGGTGCTGGCGGTGGTCAGCGGGGTGAAATGGCTGCCGAACAGCCAGGCCTCGCCATCCTTGAGCAGCACGTAACTGTCTACCAGTTGTGCCTTGCCCGCCCGCAGGCTCTTTACTTCCCAGCCGGCCAGGACCAGTCCGGCCTCGAAACGATGTTCGATGAAGTAGTCGTGCCGCGCCTTTTTGTTTTGCGCGATGGTCCCTGTTGGGTGTTTCTTCTGTTTAGCCATAGGGGCGGCATTATAGGGAGTTGCGCGGTCGCCCGCTACGGTGATGCAGCGTGCTTGAGCAGGTTGATTGAATCCCGGACAATGCGCGCTCTTTTTTTTCGGTTGGGCGCGTTAACGATGTCGACAGACAGGGTCTCTGTCCACGGCGGCTGGGCAAGCCGCTGGGTCTTTATACTCGCTGCAACTGGTTCTGCCGTGGGCCTGGGGAGCATCTGGAAATTCCCCTATATGGTCGGCGTCTATGGTGGCGGTGCTTTTGTCCTGGTGTTCCTGGCGTGTATCGCCCTGATCGGCTTGCCGGTGATGCTGGCCGAAACCCTGATCGGGCGCCGCGCCCGGCAGAGCCCGGCCAACGCCCTGAAAGTCCTGGCCCAAGAGGCAGGGCATTCGGCCAGGTGGTCCTGGGGCGCCTTCGCCGGAATGATCACGGCGTTGTTGATCCTTTCCTTCTATAGCGTGGTCGGTGGTTGGTCGCTGGACTACATCATCGACATGGGACGCGGCGATTTCAGCGGCGTCACGGCCGAGCAGGTCAGCGCTTACTTCGCTTGCGTGACCGCGGACCCTTGGCGCCTGACCCTCTGGCATACCCTGTTCATGTTGTTGTCGGCGCTGGTGATCGCCAAGGGCGTGGTCGCCGGGCTCGAGCGTAGCCTGCGGGTCATGATGCCGCTGCTGTTCGTGATGTTGCTGGTACTGCTGGGCTACAGCATGACCACCGGGCACTTCATGCAGGGCCTGCACTTCATGTTCGACTTCAGCCTGGAACGCCTGCTGGACGGCTTGCTGCCGGCCATGGGCCATGCCTTCTTCTCCCTCAGTGTGGGGGTTGGTTCGATCATGATCTATGGCGCCTACATGCCCAAGCATTCGTCCCTGGCTGGAACGGTGGTGGGCGTGGCGCTGCTGGACACCTTCGTTTCTCTGCTGGCCGGGATGGCGCTGTTCCCCATCGTCTTCGCGGCGGGCCTGAGCCCCAGTGAAGGGCCGGGGCTGATGTTCATCAGCCTGCCGTTCGCCTTCGGAAATGTGGCGTTCGGCCAGCTCATGGGCGTAGTGTTTTTCATCCTGGTGGCCATCGCCGCGTGGAGTTCGGCCATCTCTCTGCTGGAGCCGATGGTGGCTTATCTTGTCGAGAGGACTAAAATCCGCCGCGGCTGGGTGACATTCTGGCTGGCGTTCAGCTGCTGGTTCGTGGGGTTGGGAACGGTGTTTTCCTTCAACATCTGGCAGCAGGCCAAGTTTTTCGTGAACGAAGGCGGCGCTTTCCACCTCTACCAATGGGGTGCGGCAGGCGGCCTGGACTTCTTCGGTGTGATCGACTTCTTCACCTCGCGGATCATGTTGCCTCTAGGCGGTTTGTGCTTCGTGGTATTTGCAGGTTGGGTGATGGGCCGTGAGGCGGTGCGCGATGAGTTGTCGCTGCGTAGCCCCTTGTTGTTCTCCCTGGCCTTGTTTTTGATGCGCTATGTGGCGCCCGTCGGCATTCTTGTGGTGTTTGCCGCCCAGTTGTGGAAATGAAGCTCACATGACGACCCATATTCAACGTTCGGCCCTTTTGCCCTATCCGGCGCAGTTTCTGTATGACCTGGTCAACGACGTGGCCCGGTATCCGGAGTTCCTCCCTTGGTGCTCTTCGTCCACGGTGCTGGAAAGCAGCGCCGAGCAGATGCGTGCCAGCCTGGAGGTGGCCAAGGGCGGCCTGAGCCAGCACTTCGTCACTCGCAACACCCTGGTGCCGGGTCAGTCGATCGAGATGAATCTGGAGGAGGGGCCGTTCAACCAGTTGCACGGCCTGTGGATATTCAAGCCGCTAGGGGAAAAGGCCTGCAAGATCAGTCTCGACCTGTCGTTCGACTACGCCGGGCCGCTGGTTCGCGCCACCTTGGGGCCATTGTTCAACCAGGCGGCGAATACCCTGGTGGATGCCTTCTGCCAGCGCGCCAAGCAACTGCATGGCTGAGGCGATGATGCGGATCGAAGTGGTACATGCCGCGGTCGATCGTCAATTGCTGGTCGAGGTGCAGGTGCCTGAAGGCACGACCCTGCGTGCGGCGCTACTGGCTTCTGTCCTGGGCGAGCATTTTCCCGAGCTGGATTTGGCGAGTTGTCCGGTCGGGATCTTCGGCAAGCAGGTCAACGACCCGGAGCGGCATGTGCTCCAGGTTGGGGAGCGGATCGAGGTCTACCGCCCGCTGTTGGCCGATCCCAAGGAAGTGCGGCGGATGCGAGCGGCCAAGGCTGCCGAGGCGCGTAAGCGCGAAGGGTAGCTGCAGGTTGCGACAGGCACTAAAAAGCCCGGGAAGTCCCGGGCTTTTTGGTCGCAGCGGATTTATTGCGGCGAGGTGTCCAGCGGTTCCGGCGTAGGGACCGGAACGGTTTCGACACCATCCACGTCCTTCTGGATCTGGTCCAGCAAGGAGCCAGGCTTGACCGGCTTCTCGGCCTTGGGCTTCTCGGCGTTTTCGGCTGGAGTGGTAACGGTGTTGCCGTTCTCTTTACCCAGCAGGGCCTCGTCGCGGCTCACGCCGGGCATGAAGTCTCCGGCCAGACTCACCAGCTGATCGCTTTCGTTGAAGATCAGGCTGACGCGTTCCTGCTGGCGCTCGCCACCACCAGGTTGCAGGCTGTAGAGATAATCCCAGCGATTGGCATGGAACGTATCGGTCAGCAGCGGGTTGCCCATGATAAACCGTACTTGCCGCCGGGTCATTCCAGGGCGCAACTGGTCTATCATGTCCTGCGTCACGACATTGCCCTGCTGGATGTCGATTTTGTAAACCCCGGGGAATGAACAACCGGCGAGTGCGAGCAGTCCCACGAAGGTGAAACTGGTTAGCAAGAGCTTGGTGTTTTGCATCGGTGGGCGACTTCCACTATCTTGGCTGGGACAACGTAAACCCCGATCATACCCGCATTAAGAGAAGCTGCGAAGCAGCATCGGCGAGAAAGCTGACCATGGTTGAAAATAGCGAACTACGTAAAGCCGGCCTTAAAGTGACTCTGCCACGGGTCAAGATTCTACAAATGCTCGACTCCACCGAGCAGCGGCACATGAGCGCTGAAGATGTCTACAAGGCGCTGATGGAGGCTGGTGAAGATGTCGGGTTGGCCACGGTCTACCGTGTACTGACTCAATTCGAAGCCGCTGGGCTGGTGGTGCGTCATAACTTCGATGGCGGCCATGCCGTGTTCGAACTGGCTGACGGCGGTCACCACGACCATATGGTCAACGTGGAGTCTGGTGAGGTGATCGAGTTCTTCGACGAAGAAATCGAGAAGCTCCAGAAAGTGATTGTCGAGAAGCACGGCTTCGAACTGGTGGATCACAATCTTGTGCTGTATGTGCGCAAGAAGAAATAAGCTTCCTACGCGACTTTCATAGTCGTGAAACGATCGAAGGCGACCCTAGGGTCGCCTTCGTGTTTTCTAGTATGAAGACTCTTATATAAAGGAAGGGGCCAGGACTCATGCCTTGGTGTTTACCACCATCTTTTTGGCGTGAGCCAGGGATTCCTTGGTCAAATCGATGCCGCCCAGCATCCGGGCGATTTCCTCGACTCTTTCGTTTTTGCCCAGCTTGGATACCGCAGTGTGGGTCGCGTTGCTGCCGCGCACCTTGTGCACGAACAGGTGCTGGTGTCCTTGCGCGGCCACCTGTGGCAAGTGGGTGACGGTCAGCACTTGCCCGCGCTCGCCCAGGCGACGCAGCAACTGACCGACGATCTCGGCGGTCGGCCCGCCAATACCCACGTCGACTTCATCGAATACCAGGGTCGGGACTCGTGAGGTCTGGGCGGTGATGACCTGGATCGCCAGGCTGATGCGTGACAGCTCGCCACCCGAGGCGACCTTGGCCAGGCCCTTGAGGGGTTGGCCGGGGTTGGCGCTGACCAGCAGCTCGACCTGTTCCAGGCCGTGGGGCAGCAGTTCGTCGCCGGTATTGGCTCGTAGTTCGATGGTGAAGCGCCCGCCGGGCATGCCCAGGCGCTGGATTTCCTGCTCCACTGCGTTGGCCAGGCCAGTGGCGGCTTGCTGGCGCAGTTGGCTCAACTCCCGGGCCTTCTCGTGATAATGCCGTGCGAAAGACTGCAGCTCGTCGCCCAGTCGTTCGATGGATTCGTCGTTGGCGTCCAGGGTCTCGATCTCGTCCAGCAAGGTCTGTTGCATCGCAGCCAGCTCGAAGGGCTGGATGCGGTGCTTGCGGGCCAGGGTGTAGATGGAGTCGAGGCGCTCCTCCAGGAGCTGCAGGCGTGCCGGGTCGGCGTCGAAGTTGTCGACGAAGCGGTTCAATTCCCCTACGGCTTCTTCCACCTGGATCTGGGCGCTGGCCAGCAGGTTGGTAGCCTCCGCCAGGGCTCCTGACGAGCTGCCGATGCTGGCCAGGCGGTTGAGGCTGACGGTCAGGGCGTTGAGTACATTGCCCGAGTCGCTTTCGCTGCACTGCTCCACTACTTGTCGGCAGATGCCCAGCAGGGTTTCGGCGTTGGTCAGGTTCTTGTGTTCCTGCTCCAGTTCCTCGAGTTCGTTCTCGCCAAGGCCAAGGTTTGCAAGCTCTTCCAGCTGGTAGCTGAGCAGTTGATGGCGGGCCCGTTGTTCGTCCCCGGAGTTGGACAGCCGCTCCAGCTCCTGTCGGGTCTGGCGCCAGCGTTGTGCGGCAAGCTGCACCTGGCGGGCCAGGTCGGTGGCGCCGGCATATTCGTCCAGCAGACGGCGGTGGGTGTCGGTCTTGAGCAGTGACTGGTGTTCGTGCTGGCTGTGGATGTCGATCAGCAACTCGCCCAGGGCCTTGAGGTCGCCGAGGGGGCAGGGGGTGCCATTGATATAGCCGCGGGAGCGGCCTTCGGCGGTGATCACCCGGCGCAGGATGCAGGGGCCGTCGGTGTCCAGGTCTCGCTCCGCCAGCCAGGTGCGGGCTTCGGGGATGTCTCCCAGGTCGAAGGTGGCGAGGATGTCGGCCTTGTCCGCGCCTGGTCGTACCACGCCGCTGTCGGCGCGATCGCCCAGGGTCAGGCCGAGCGCGTCGAGCATGATCGACTTGCCGGCGCCGGTTTCACCTGTGATGACGCTCATCCCGCGATCCAGTTCCAGGTCCAGGTGTTCGACGATGGCGTAATTATGTACGGACAGGTGCACCAGCATTAAGGCCGCTCCCAAACTAGATGTCTGGTTATTTATACAGTGTTTTGTCTCTGCCTGACAATGCCTTCCCTTAGCTCGATTCACTTGGCTGTCGTTGCTCTTTAGTGCGTTCGGGAATGAGGTCGCCGTGGATTTGGCGGCCTGTGCCGACTTTTGCCATGGCGGCGGGCTTGAACCCGGAAAATGCGTCCCCATATAGCTGGGCAGAAGAGTGGGTTCGACCCACGGACGATATTGAAAGGAGAATTTCATGGCTGACGAACAGACCCTGGATACGCAAAACCCGGATACCAATCAGGCCCCCGAGGTGGCGGGTGAAGACCTTGCAACTCGCGTACAAGTGCTCGAGGAGCAGCTGGCTACCGCGCAGGACCAGGCTCTGCGCGTCGCTGCCGATCTGCAGAACGTCCGCCGCCGTGCCGAGCAGGACGTGGAAAAGGCCCACAAGTTCGCCCTCGAGAAGTTTGCCGGCGACCTGCTGCCGGTGATCGATAGCCTGGAACGCGGCCTGGAGCTGTCCAGCCCGGATGACGAGAGTATTCGTCCGATGCGCGAAGGCATCGAACTGACCCTCAAGATGTTCCATGACACCCTCAAGCGCTACCAGCTGGAAGCCATCGATCCCCACGGCGAACCCTTCAATGCTGAGCAGCATCAGGCCATGGCCATGCAGGAAAGCGCCGACGTCGAGCCTAACAGCGTTCTCAAGGTGTTCCAGAAGGGTTACCAGCTCAACGGTCGCCTGTTGCGTCCGGCCATGGTCGTGGTCAGCAAGGCTCCGGCACCGGTTTCGCCTTCGATCAACGAGAAGGCTTGAAAACGGCTCTAGAGCCCCCATTTATCAGTCAAGCGTTTAAGTGCTACCGCAGTTTGCCACCACCGCTGCGGCATCCAAATCCAAAGTTTCGGGAGAGTTAACATGGGCAAAATCATTGGTATCGACCTGGGGACCACCAACTCGTGCGTTTCCATTCTTGAAAACGGCAACGTAAAGGTTATCGAGAACGCCGAAGGCGCGCGTACCACTCCATCGATCATCGCATACGCCAACGATGGCGAAATCCTGGTTGGCCAGTCGGCCAAGCGCCAGGCAGTCACCAATCCGCACAATACTCTGTTCGCCGTCAAGCGCCTGATCGGTCGACGTTTCGAAGAAGACGTGGTGCAGAAAGACATCAAGCTGGTGCCTTACAAGATCGTCAAGGCCAGCAACGGTGACGCCTGGGTCGAGGCTTCCGGCAAGGAAATGGCTCCGCCGCAGATCAGCGCCGAAGTCCTGAAGAAAATGAAGAAGACCGCCGAAGACTACCTCGGCGAGCCAGTCACCGAAGCGGTCATCACCGTGCCGGCCTACTTCAACGACAGCCAGCGCCAGGCCACCAAGGATGCCGGTCGCATCGCCGGCCTGGACGTAAAGCGCATCATCAACGAGCCGACCGCCGCTGCGCTGGCGTACGGCATGGACAAGGCCAAGGGCGACCACACTGTCATCGTCTATGACCTCGGTGGCGGTACCTTCGACGTTTCGGTCATCGAAATCGCCGAGGTCGACGGTGAGCACCAGTTCGAAGTGCTGGCCACCAACGGCGACACCTTCCTGGGTGGCGAAGACTTCGACATGCGCCTGATCGACTACCTCGTCGACGAGTTCAAGAAAGAGTCCGGCATGGACCTGAAGAACGATCCCCTGGCCCTGCAGCGTCTGAAAGAAGCCGCTGAAAAGGCCAAGATCGAGTTGTCCTCGGCGCAGTCGACCGACGTCAATCTGCCGTACATCACGGCAGACGCGACCGGTCCGAAGCACCTGAACGTGAAGATCTCCCGCGCCAAGCTGGAGTCGCTGGTCGAAGACCTGGTCAACCGTACCATCGAGCCTTGCCGCATCGCACTGAAAGACGCCGGCATCGACGCCAGCAAGATCGACGACGTGATCCTGGTCGGTGGCCAGACCCGTATGCCGATGGTGCAGAAAGCCGTTGCCGACTTCTTCGGCAAGGAAGCGCGCAAGGACGTCAACCCGGACGAAGCCGTCGCCATGGGCGCCGCGATCCAGGGTGCGGTCCTGGCTGGTGACGTGAAGGACGTGCTGCTGCTGGACGTTAGCCCGCTGACCCTGGGTATCGAAACCATGGGTGGCGTGATGACCGCGCTGATCGAGAAGAACACCACCATCCCGACCAAGAAGTCGCAGGTGTTCTCGACCGCCGACGACAACCAGGGCGCCGTGACTATCCATGTGCTGCAGGGCGAGCGCAAGCAAGCTTCGCAGAACAAGTCGCTGGGCAAGTTCGACCTGGCCGATATCCCGCCGGCTCCGCGTGGCGTGCCGCAGATCGAAGTGACCTTCGACATCGACGCCAACGGCATCCTGCACGTGGGCGCGAAAGACAAGGCCACCGGCAAGGCCCAGTCGATCGTGATCAAGGCCAACTCCGGCCTGTCCGACGAAGAGATCGAAAAAATGGTGCGTGACGCCGAGGCCAACGCCGAGGAAGACCGCAAGTTCGAAGAGCTGGCCTCTGCCCGCAACCAGGGTGATGCGCTGGTGCACTCGACCCGCAAGATGGTCAACGAAGCCGGTGACAAGGTCACCGCTGAAGAGAAGACCGCCATCGAGGCCGCCGTGGTCGCCCTGGAAGCCGCCGTCAAGGGCGACGACAAGGCCGCCATCGATGCCAAGGTCGAGGAGTTGTCCAAGGTATCGGCGCCTGTCGCGCAGAAGATGTACGCCGAGCAGGCCCAGCCTGCTGAAGGTGCGGCGCCGCACGCCGAGTCCGCCGAAAAGGCCGACGATGTGGTCGATGCCGAGTTCGAAGAAGTGAAAGACAACAAGTAATGGCTTGTCGGTCGGCCGGTTGACTGCCTTCTGGCGGTGACTGGTAGGATGTCGCCGCGCGGGAGCTTGCTCCCGCGTTGGCGTGTCTGGAGTCAATGAATTTCCAATGGTATGCAACCTTAGTTTTGCGTGCTGGCGGTCGGCTCGGAAAGCTCCTGCTTTCCAGCTGCGATGACCGCGATGGTCGATCCGCAACCGGATCGGCTTTCAAGACCAGGATCGTTGAATTGACGTGAGTTGGGTCCGGGCCTGTAGAGGGGCTCAGCGAGTTTGGCGGAGCTCAGGAGGGGTTTGCCGGACGTCCTTAAGAGTGCAAAGACTTATGGCAAAGCGTGACTATTACGAAGTGTTGGGTGTGGAGCGTGGCTCCAGCGAGGCGGAGCTGAAGAAGGCTTATCGTCGCCTGGCGATGAAACACCACCCGGACCGTAATCCCGGCGACAAAGCGTCGGAAGATCTGTTCAAGGAGGCCAACGAGGCCTATGAGGTGCTGTCCGATTCCAGCAAGCGCGCTGCCTATGACCAGTATGGCCATGCCGGTGTGGATCCGAGCATGGGTGGCGGCGGTGCCGGTTTCGGCGGGCAGAACTTCTCCGATATCTTCGGCGATGTGTTCAGCGACTTCTTCGGTGGCGGTCGCGGCAGCGCTCGCGGCGGCGCCCAGCGCGGTAGCGACCTGCGCTACACCCTGGAGCTGAATCTGGAAGAGGCGGTGCGCGGTACCACGGTCAATATCCGTGTGCCGACGCTGGTCAATTGCAAGCCATGCGATGGTTCGGGAGCCAAGAAAGGTTCGTCGCCGGTCACTTGCCCAACCTGTGGCGGTATCGGCCAGGTGCGCATGCAGCAGGGCTTCTTCTCGGTGCAACAGACCTGCCCGCGCTGTCATGGCCAGGGCAAGATCATTTCCGATCCATGTGAGTCGTGCCACGGCGAGGGTCGGGTCGAAGAGTACAAGACTCTGTCGGTGAAGGTGCCGGCTGGTGTCGATACCGGCGACCGCATCCGTCTGTCGGGTGAGGGTGAAGCCGGGACCCAGGGTGGTCCGACCGGCGATCTGTATGTAGTGATCAATGTGCGCGAGCACGCGATCTTCCAGCGCGATGGCAAGCATCTGTTCTGCGAAGTGCCGATCAGCTTCGCCGATGCGGCCTTGGGTGGCGAGCTGGAGATTCCAACCCTGGATGGTCGGGTCAAGCTGAAGATTCCTGAGGGAACCCAGACCGGCAAGCAGTTCCGGGTGCGCGGAAAAGGCGTAGCGCCGGTGCGCGGTGGCGGAGCTGGCGATTTGATGTGCCGGGTTGCGGTGGAAACCCCGGTCAACCTGAGTCGTCGTCAGCGTGAGTTGTTGGAAGAATTGCGTGGTTCGCTGGAAGGCGATAATTCGCATTCGCCCAAGACCACTGGTTGGTTCGAGGGCGTCAAGCGCTTCTTCGGCGACCTGTAAGGAGTAAGGCATGCGACGTATAGCTGTGATGGGCGCCGCCGGGCGCATGGGCAAGACCCTGGTCGAGGCCGTACAACTGCGTTCGCCGCTCTCCGGTCTGACGGCCGCCATCGTGCGGCCGGGCAGTTCGTTGGTCGGGGCGGATGCTGGTGAGCTGTCATCCCTGGGGCGCTTGGGCGTGCCGATGTCCGACAGTTTGGACAAGGTGGTCGACGAGTTCGATGTGCTGATCGACTTCACCTTGCCCGAGGTGATGCTCAAGAATCTGGCGTTCTGCCGCAAAGCCGGCAAGGCCATGGTGATCGGCACCACTGGCCTGGGAGCCAAGGAAAAGCAGCTGTTGGCGGAGGCGGGCAAGGAGATTCCGATCGTCTTCGCGGCCAACTTCAGTGTCGGTGTGAACCTGTCGCTGAAGTTGCTGGATATGGCGGCCCGGGTGCTGGGCGATGATGCGGACATCGAGATCATCGAAGCTCATCACCGGCACAAGATCGATGCTCCGTCGGGCACGGCCTTGCGCATGGGTGAGGTGATTGCCGATGCCCTGGGCCGCGATTTGCAGCAAGTCGCGGTGTATGGGCGTGAAGGTCACACCGGGGCTCGCGCGCGTGAAACCATCGGGTTTGCCACCGTGCGCGGTGGTGACGTGGTGGGCGATCACACCGTGCTGTTCGCCACCGAGGGCGAGCGCTTGGAGATCACCCACAAGGCCTCCAGTCGCATGACCTTCGCCAAGGGGGCGGTGCGTGCGGCCTTGTGGCTGGATGGTCGTGAGCCTGGGTTGTACGACATGCAGGACGTGCTGGACCTGCGTTGAGATGTATCCGGAACGGGGTCGGGCCTTGAACTCGACTCCGTTCCAGGCCGCCAAGCGATGTCCTGTCGCATTCTCCAGCCTTTGAGGCTCATTAACGGTGGACCAAAAAAGCATTTTTCTGTAAGCTACAGCTTTAGTGTGTCCACTAAAAGCGCGCAGATAATTCGGTGAAGAAGCGGGGTGACGTGTCCAAACGTCATTCCGCTTTTTTGCAACCTGCGATCGCCCCTTCAGGCTCTATATACGGGAGGTCTCTTGACTAAGCCAGCCATACTCGCCCTTGCTGATGGCAGCATTTTTCGCGGCGAAGCCATTGGAGCCGACGGTCAAACCGTTGGTGAGGTGGTGTTTAACACCGCAATGACCGGCTATCAGGAAATCCTTACCGATCCTTCCTACGCCCAGCAAATCGTTACCCTGACCTACCCTCACATCGGCAATACCGGCACCACGCCGGAAGATGCCGAATCCGACCGTGTCTGGTCGGCCGGCCTGGTCATTCGCGACCTGCCCCTGGTGGCCAGCAACTGGCGTAACACCCTGTCCCTCTCCGATTACCTGAAAGCCAACAACGTGGTGGCGATCGCCGGTATCGATACCCGTCGCCTGACCCGCATCCTGCGTGAGAAAGGTGCACAGGACGGCTGCATCATGGCGGGCGACAACATTTCCGAGGAGGCCGCCATCGCCGCGGCGCGCGGCTTCCCGGGCCTGAAGGGCATGGACCTGGCGAAAGTCGTCAGCACCAAGCAGAGCTACGAATGGCGTTCGACAGTCTGGGACCTGAAGACCGACAGCCACGCCACTATCGAGGCCTCCGAACTGCCTTACCACGTGGTCGCCTATGACTACGGGGTCAAGTTGAACATCCTGCGCATGCTGGTAGAGCGCGGTTGCCGCGTCACCGTGGTGCCGGCCCAGACGCCAGCGAGCGAAGTACTGGCACTCAACCCGGACGGCGTGTTCCTGTCCAACGGCCCTGGCGATCCCGAGCCTTGCGACTATGCGATCAAGGCGATCAAGGAAGTCCTGGAGACCGAGATCCCGGTGTTCGGTATCTGCCTGGGCCACCAACTGCTGGCCCTGGCCTCCGGTGCCAAGACCGTGAAAATGGGCCACGGCCACCACGGTGCCAACCACCCGGTCCAGGACCTGGATACCGGCGTGGTGATGATCACCAGTCAGAACCACGGTTTTGCGGTGGACGAAACTACCCTGCCGGATAACGTCCGGGCGATCCACAAGTCGCTGTTCGACGGCACCCTGCAGGGGATCGAGCGTACCGACAAGAGCGCGTTCAGCTTCCAGGGCCACCCTGAGGCCAGCCCTGGCCCGAACGATGTGGCGCCGCTGTTCGACCGCTTCATCAACGAGATGGCCAAGCGACGCTAAGCGCTCGCCTTGAAAGTGTAGCGAGACGCGCCCGAGGGCGGCCCCGGTGAACCGGTGGAGTCCCCTCGGGCGCCTCAGAGAATGTTCAAGACGGCTTGCCGACTGACCTGCGGATTTGAGTGACAACCATGCCAAAACGTACAGACATTAAAAGTATCCTGATTCTCGGCGCTGGCCCGATCGTGATCGGCCAGGCCTGCGAGTTCGACTATTCCGGCGCCCAGGCCTGCAAGGCCCTGCGCGAAGAAGGTTTCCGCGTCATCCTGGTGAACTCCAACCCGGCCACCATCATGACCGACCCGGCCATGGCCGATGCCACCTACATCGAGCCGATCAAGTGGCAATCGGTGGCCAAGATCATCGAGAAGGAGCGTCCTGACGCCCTGCTGCCGACCATGGGTGGCCAGACCGCGCTGAACTGCGCCCTGGACCTGGAGCGCGAAGGCGTCCTGGAGAAGTTCGGTGTGGAAATGATCGGCGCCAACGCCGATACCATCGACAAGGCCGAAGACCGCTCGCGTTTCGACCAGGCGATGAAGGCCATCGGCCTGGAGTGCCCACGTTCCGGTATCGCCCACAGCATGGAGGAAGCCAATGCGGTCCTCGACAAGCTGGGCTTCCCTTGCATCATTCGTCCGTCCTTCACCATGGGCGGCACCGGTGGTGGCATTGCCTACAACCGTGAAGAGTTCGAAGAAATCTGCGCCCGTGGCCTGGACCTGTCGCCAACCAAGGAGCTGCTGATCGACGAATCGCTGATCGGCTGGAAGGAATACGAGATGGAGGTGGTCCGTGACAAGAAGGACAACTGCATCATCGTCTGCTCCATCGAGAACTTCGATCCGATGGGCGTGCACACCGGCGACTCGATCACCGTCGCTCCGGCCCAGACCCTGACCGACAAGGAATACCAGATCATGCGCAACGCCTCGCTGGCGGTGCTGCGTGAAATCGGCGTCGAGACCGGTGGTTCCAACGTGCAGTTCGGTATCTGCCCGAACACTGGCCGCATGGTCGTGATCGAGATGAACCCGCGGGTATCGCGTTCCTCGGCCCTGGCTTCCAAGGCTACCGGCTTCCCGATCGCCAAGATCGCCGCCAAGCTGGCTGTCGGCTACACCCTCGACGAGTTGCAGAACGACATTACCGGTGGTCGCACCCCGGCGTCCTTCGAGCCGTCGATCGACTACGTAGTGACCAAGCTGCCGCGCTTCGCCTTCGAGAAATTCCCGAAAGCCGACGCCCGCCTGACCACCCAGATGAAATCCGTGGGTGAAGTCATGGCCATCGGCCGTACCTTCCAGGAGTCGCTGCAGAAAGCCCTGCGTGGCCTGGAAGTCGGTGTTTGCGGCCTGGATCCCAAGGTCGACCTGGCCAGCCCAGAGGCTGCCGCCATCCTCAAGCGCGAGCTGACCGTTCCGGGTGCCGAGCGCATCTGGTACGTGGCTGACGCCCTGCGTTCGGGCATGAGCTGCGACGAAATCTACGCCCTGACCGGTATCGATCACTGGTTCCTGGTGCAGATGGAAGACCTGATCAAGGAAGAAGAGAAGGTCAAGACCCTGGGGCTGGCCAACATCGACAAGGCGCTGATGCTGCGCCTGAAGCGCAAGGGCTTCTCGGACCAGCGTCTGGCCAAGTTGCTGGGTATCACCGACAAGAACCTGCGTCGTCACCGCCACAAGCTGGAAGTGTTCCCGGTCTACAAGCGTGTCGACACCTGTGCGGCCGAGTTCGCCACCGACACTGCGTACCTGTACTCGACCTACGAGGAGGAGTGCGAGGCCAACCCGTCGACCCGTGACAAGATCATGATCCTGGGCGGCGGTCCGAACCGTATCGGCCAGGGCATCGAATTCGACTACTGCTGCGTGCACGCGGCACTGGCCCTGCGCGAAGACGGTTACGAGACCATCATGGTCAACTGCAACCCGGAAACCGTTTCCACTGACTACGACACCTCCGATCGCCTGTACTTCGAGCCACTGACCTTGGAAGACGTGCTGGAAGTGGTGCGGGTCGAGAAGCCGAAGGGCGTGATCGTCCACTACGGCGGCCAGACTCCGTTGAAGCTGGCGCGTGCCCTGGAAGAGGCCGGCGTGCCGATCATCGGCACCAGCCCTGACGCCATTGACCGTGCCGAAGACCGCGAGCGCTTCCAGCAGATGGTCCAGCGCCTGAACCTGCTGCAGCCGCCGAACGCTACCGTGCGCAGCGAAGACGAGGCCATCCGTGCCGCTGGTGCTATCGGTTATCCACTGGTGGTTCGCCCGTCCTACGTGCTGGGCGGTCGCGCCATGGAGATCGTCTACGAGCTGGACGAGCTCAAGCGCTACCTGCGCGAAGCGGTACAGGTGTCCAACGACAGCCCTGTGCTGCTCGACCACTTCCTCAACTGTGCCATCGAGATGGACGTGGATGCGGTTTGCGACGGTACCGACGTGGTGATCGGCGCGATCATGCAGCACATCGAACAAGCGGGTGTTCACTCTGGTGACTCTGCTTGCTCGTTGCCGCCTTACTCGCTGAGCAAGGAAGTGCAGGACGAAGTCCGCGTACAGGTCAAGAAGATGGCCCTTGAGTTGGGCGTAGTCGGCCTGATGAACGTGCAGCTGGCACTGCAAGGCGACAAGATCTACGTGATCGAGGTCAACCCACGCGCTTCGCGTACCGTGCCGTTCGTTTCCAAGTGCATCGGTACTTCTCTGGCGATGATCGCGGCCCGTGTCATGGCTGGTAAGTCGCTGAAAGAGTTGGGTTTCACCCAGGAAATCATTCCGAACTTCTACAGCGTCAAGGAAGCGGTGTTCCCGTTTGCCAAATTCCCGGGTGTCGACCCGATCCTCGGCCCGGAAATGAAATCCACCGGCGAGGTGATGGGCGTCGGCGATACCTTCGGCGAAGCCTTCGCCAAGGCCCAGATGGGGGCCAGCGAGGTCCTGCCTACCGGCGGTACTGCGTTCATCAGCGTACGGGATGACGACAAGCCCCTGGTTGCAGGCGTGGCTCGTGATCTGATCAACTTGGGCTTCGAAGTAGTAGCCACTGCGGGCACTGCCAAGGTGATCGAGGCGGCCGGCCTGAAAGTGCGTCGTGTGAACAAGGTGACTGAAGGTCGTCCGCATGTGGTCGATATGATCAAGAACGACGAAGTCACCCTGATCATCAACACCACTGAAGGTCGTCAATCGATCGCTGATTCCTACTCCATTCGTCGTAACGCCTTGCAGCACAAGATCTACTGCACCACTACGATCGCTGCTGGCGAAGCTATCTGCGAAGCGCTGAAGTTCGGTCCTGAAAAAACCGTGCGGCGCTTGCAGGATCTACACGCAGGATTGAAGGCATGAATAAATACCCAATGACCGTCCAGGGCGCTCGCGCCCTGGAAGAAGAGCATGCTCACCTGACCAAGGTCGTGCGTCCGAAGCTCAGCCAGGACATCGGCACGGCCCGCGAGCTGGGTGACCTGAAGGAAAACGCCGAATACCATGCTGCGCGCGAGCAGCAGGGCATGGTCGAGGCGCGGATCCGCGATATCGAAGGCCGCCTGCAGAATTCGGTGGTCATCGATGTCACGACCATCGCCCATACTGGCAAGGTAATCTTTGGCACCACGGTGGAGATCGCCAACGTCGAGACCGATGAAAGCGTGACCTACCAGATCGTTGGTGAAGACGAGGCTGATATCAAGCTCGGCAAAATCTCCGTTGCTTCGCCAATCGCCCGTGCCCTGATCGCCAAGGAAGAAGGCGACGTGGTGGCGGTCACAACGCCTAGTGGCGTTATCGAGTATGAGATTGTCGAAGTTCGTCACATCTGAAAGAAGGCGCCCGTTGCATGCGGGCGCCATGCTTTGGCAGCTGACCCAGATGTTGTGGGTCGGCGGCTTGTGGCTGCTGCATCTTGGGCTGCTGCCGGCCCTTGGGCGGATTGGCCTTGCGCCGTTGCTGATCGAGGAGATATCGACGCTGCTCAGTGCGCTGTTGGTGGGCTTTTCAGCGGTGTGCCTGGTCCTTCAGACGCTGGTGTTGATCCAGTCCGAGGGGCTGCAGAGCTTGTGGCGGGACATTCGGGGGCAACTGCTGTTGATGGCGACGTACGCATGTGCGATGTATTTTGCTGTGCACATACTGTTGCCTGAGTCTCAGCGCTGGCAGCTGTTCAGCTATCTGGTCCTGGGGTTTTCCGGTTTGCTGCTGGTCTTGCAGCCGGTGCCGGGGTGGGGTGGCAGGGTGCGACAAGCACACCCTTGACCCGAGTCGACGTCAGCTGAAGCGATGGACGTTCGACAGCTGCTTGTTTACCTTGGCATTCTTGCGGTAGATCAACGCCATTTTACCGATGGATTGCACCAGGTCTGCCTTGCCGGCCTTGCACAGCTCGGTGATGGCTTCCTGGCGCGATTCGCGCTCGAGGATGTTGAGCTTGATCTTGATCAGCTCGTGATCGCTCAAGGCGCGTTCAAGTTCGGCTAGTACACCTTCGGTCAAACCGTTATCAGCCACAGTCAATACTGGTTTCAGATGGTGGCCAATGGATTTGAACTGTTTCTTCTGCTCTTGAGTGAGCGGCATAATCTGACCCCTGCGTCTGATCTTGAAAAAAGCGGCGGCCAGTTTACCCGAGCGAGTCCGGGACCGCCCAGTTAATCACGACGCGTTTTATTTTTGAGGTGGCCTGTGGCCCGTTCCAAGACTAGCCATAACTGGCTGAAAGAACATTTCAACGACCCATTCGTCAAAATGGCGCAAAAAGATGGGTACCGTTCCCGTGCCAGCTATAAGTTGCTGGAAATCCAGGAAAAGGATCGCCTGATCCGTCCAGGCATGAGTGTTATCGACTTGGGCGCGGCTCCGGGGGGCTGGTCTCAGGTGACCAGTCGTCTGATTGGTGGTCAGGGGAGATTGATCGCTTCCGATATCCTGGAAATGGATAGCATCCCTGATGTGACTTTCATCCAGGGGGATTTCACCGAAGACCAAGTATTCGCGCGCATTCTTGAAGCTGTAGGAAATTCCGAGGTCGATCTTGTGATTTCCGACATGGCCCCCAATATGAGTGGATTACCAGCTGTAGACATGCCGCGAGCGATGTTCTTGTGCGAGTTGGCTCTGGATCTTGCCGGTCGGGTGCTGCGTCCGGGTGGTGACTTCCTGATCAAGATCTTCCAGGGAGAGGGTTTTGATGAGTTCCACAAGAATGTCCGGCAGATGTTCGAGAAAGTGCAGATGCGCAAGCCGACATCTTCCCGTGATCGTTCCAGGGAACAGTACCTGCTGGGGCGTGGCTTTCGTGGTCGGGCCGAGTAAGTGACGGTTTTGGGCGGGGCGATAGGATTTTCGTATTTCGCCCCCTTGGATTGAGCGAATATTGTGTAGTCTAGGTTTCACATAGGGTTACAGACGGCGCCTGCCAGAGCTGTAGGTAATGTAGTAAGTTAGGCCGGTGAATATCATGCGAAGCGCGCGCCAGTAGCGGAGCTTGCTTCAGAGGGTAGTTAATTGAACGACATGGCAAAGAATCTGATCCTTTGGTTGATCATCGCGGCTGTCCTGGTGACGGTGATGAACAACTTCTCCAGCCCTAACGAGCCGCAGACCCTCAACTATTCCGACTTTATTCAACAAGTTAAGGATGGCAAGGTCGAACGAGTCGCCGTTGACGGTTATGTGATCACCGGCAAGCGCAACGATGGCGACAGCTTCAAGACCATCCGTCCCGCGATCCAAGATAACGGCCTGATCGGCGATTTGGTGGATAACCATGTAGTGGTCGAAGGCAAGCAGCCTGAGCAGCAGAGCATCTGGACCCAATTGCTGGTGGCCAGCTTCCCGATCCTGGTGATCATCGCGGTCTTCATGTTCTTCATGCGCCAGATGCAAGGTGGTGCTGGCGGCAAGGGCGGGCCGATGAGCTTCGGCAAGAGCAAGGCGCGCCTGCTATCCGAGGATCAGGTGAAGACTACCTTGGCTGACGTTGCCGGTTGCGACGAAGCCAAGGAAGAGGTTGGTGAGCTGGTCGAATTCCTGCGTGATCCGGGCAAGTTCCAGCGCTTGGGTGGTCGTATTCCTCGTGGCGTGCTGATGGTCGGTCCGCCAGGTACTGGTAAGACTTTGCTGGCCAAGGCTATTGCCGGTGAGGCGAAGGTACCTTTCTTCACTATTTCCGGTTCCGATTTCGTCGAGATGTTCGTCGGCGTGGGTGCCAGCCGTGTTCGCGATATGTTCGAACAGGCCAAGAAACATGCTCCTTGCATCATCTTCATCGATGAGATCGATGCTGTCGGTCGTCACCGTGGCGCCGGCATGGGCGGCGGTCATGATGAGCGTGAGCAGACTCTCAACCAGTTGCTGGTGGAGATGGATGGCTTCGAAATGAATGACGGCATCATCGTGATCGCCGCCACCAACCGTCCTGATGTGCTGGACCCTGCGCTGTTGCGTCCTGGTCGTTTCGACCGCCAGGTGGTGGTTGGCCTGCCGGACATTCGTGGTCGCGAGCAGATCCTCAAGGTACACATGCGCAAGGTGCCGATGGGCGACGACGTTGCCCCTGCAGTGATCGCGCGCGGTACCCCGGGCTTCTCCGGTGCTGACCTGGCCAACCTGGTCAACGAGGCTTCGTTGTTCGCTGCGCGTGGCGGCAAACGCATTGTCGAAATGAAAGAGTTCGAACTGGCCAAGGACAAGATCATGATGGGCGCCGAGCGCAAATCGATGGTCATGTCCGAGAAAGAAAAGCAGAACACCGCCTACCACGAAGCTGGTCATGCCATCGTCGGTCGTGTAGTGCCTGAGCATGATCCTGTCTACAAGGTCTCGATCATCCCTCGTGGGCGGGCTTTGGGCGTCACCATGTTCCTGCCGGAAGAGGATCGCTACAGTCTGTCCAAGCGCGCCTTGATCAGCCAGATCTGCTCGCTCTACGGTGGCCGTATCGCCGAGGAAATGACCCTGGGCTTCGATGGCGTGACCACTGGCGCCTCCAATGACATCATGCGGGCCAGTCAGATTGCTCGGAACATGGTGACCAAGTGGGGGCTTTCCGAGAAGCTGGGGCCGCTGATGTATGCGGAAGAAGAGGGCGAAGTGTTCCTGGGTCGTAGCGCGGCTAGCCAGCATGCCAGCCTGTCCGCTGAAACGGCGAAGCTGATCGATTCCGAAGTTCGCAGCATTATCGATCAGTGCTATGGCACCGCCAAGCAGATCCTTACCGACAACCGCGACAAGCTGGATGCCATGGCCGACGCCTTGATGAAGTACGAAACCATCGATGCCGACCAGATCGACGACATCATGGCCGGGCGCACTCCACGTGAACCTCGTGACTGGGAAGGTGGCTCGGGTACTACACCTCCGGTGGTGCAGAACGAACGTCCGGAAACACCTATCGGTGGCCCTGCCGCCGATCACTAAGGTTTTAAATGACTTCTGTTTCTTCCTCCACCCGGTTGCCTTGCGGCAACCGGGTTCTTGATTTGGCCCGTGTGCATGTCATGGGTATCTTGAATGTCACTCCCGATTCCTTTTCCGACGGCGGCCGGTTCAATCAGCTGGATGTGGCTTTGCGCCACGCTGAGGCCATGGTTGCGGCCGGAGCTACGCTGATCGATATAGGCGGAGAATCGACTCGCCCAGGGGCACGAGCAGTGTCGCCTTTAGAAGAGTTGGAGCGAGTGGCGCCAGTGGTCGAGCGGATTGGCCGCGAGCTGGACGTGATCATTTCCGTTGATACTTCGACGCCAGCTGTCATGCGGGAGACTGCGCGGCTTGGTGCTGGGTTGATCAATGATGTGCGTTCTCTTCGTCGGGACGGCGCTCTGGATGCCGCCGCCGCCAGTGGCCTGCCCGTATGCCTGATGCATATGCTCGGCGAGCCGGGAGATATGCAGGACAGCCCGCATTATCAGGATGTGACCCGTGAAGTGGGCGCATTCCTGGCTGAGCGCATGGATGCCTGTGCGGCGGCAGGAATTGATGCGCAGCGGATCATCCTCGATCCTGGTTTTGGTTTCGCGAAGACCCTGCAGCACAATCTGAGTTTGTTCAAGCATATGCAGGCCCTGCATTCCCTGGGGCGGCCGCTGCTGGTGGGCGTCTCGCGCAAGAGCATGATCGGCCAGGCCCTTGAGCGTCCCGTAGGCGAACGGCTGCATGGCAGCCTGGCATTGGCGGCGCTGGCCGTAGCCAAGGGAGCGAAAATTATCCGCGTCCATGATGTCGCCGAGACCGTGGATGTGGTGCGAATGATTACGGCTGTGGAATTCGCCGAATAAGAATGATGGAGTATCTATGACTAAGAAATACTTTGGCACCGACGGCATTCGTGGCCGTGTGGGCGAATACCCAATTACTCCCGATTTCATGCTCAAGCTCGGCTGGGCGGCTGGCATGGCTTTTCGCAGCATGGGCGCTTGCCGGGTTCTGGTGGGCAAGGACACGCGAATTTCCGGCTACATGTTCGAATCGGCCCTGGAAGCCGGGCTGTCGGCGGCTGGCGCTGATGTCATGCTGCTCGGGCCCATGCCGACCCCGGCGATTGCCTATCTGACACGTACTTTCCACGCGGAAGCGGGCATCGTCATCAGCGCGTCGCACAACCCTCACGACGACAATGGCATCAAGTTCTTCTCGGGAGAGGGCACCAAGTTGCCTGACGAAGTCGAGTTGATGATCGAGGAGTTGTTGGATGCGCCCATGACCGTGGTGGAGTCCAGCAAGCTCGGCAAGGTGTCGCGAATCAACGATGCCTCGGGACGCTACATCGAATTCTGCAAGAGCAGCGTTCCGTCCAGCACCAGCTTTGCGGGTCTGAAGATCGTTCTCGACTGCGCCCATGGTGCCACCTACAAGGTTGCGCCGAGCGTGTTCCGTGAGCTGGGCGCTCAGGTCACGGTGCTGTCGGCGCAGCCCAATGGTTTGAATATCAACGAAAACTGCGGCTCGACCCATATGGCGCAGTTGCAGGCTGCGGTCCTGGCCGAACATGCGGACCTGGGCATCGCCTTCGATGGCGATGGTGACCGGGTGCTGATGGTCGACCAGACTGGTGCGATCGTCGATGGCGACGAGTTGCTGTTCATCATCGCTCGCGACTTGTATGAGCGCGGCAAGCTGCATGGAGGGGTGGTCGGAACCCTCATGAGTAATCTGGGCCTGGAGTTGGCCTTGGCGGACCTGGGCATTCCTTTTGTTCGTGCCAATGTCGGTGATCGCTACGTGATCGCTGAACTGTTGGAGCGCAACTGGCTGGTGGGTGGTGAGAACTCCGGGCACATCGTGTGTTTCCGCCACGCCACCACAGGCGATGCGATCATCGCTGCACTGCAGGTGCTTATGGCGCTCAAAGCTCGCGGCGAAAGCCTGGCCCAGTGCCGGCAGGGGCTGCGCAAATGTCCACAGGTTCTGGTCAATGTACGTTTCGGTGGTGGTGACAGCCCCGTCGAGCACCCTGCGGTGAAGGAAGCCTGTGAGCGGGTGACCGCCGCGATGGCGGGGCGTGGTCGGGTCCTGCTGCGCAAGTCCGGAACAGAGCCTTTGGTGCGGGTCATGGTCGAAGGTGACGATGAAATCCAGGTTCGCGCCTATGCTGATGAGCTGGCAAAACTGGTTGCTGAAGTTTCTGCCTGATTTCAGCTTGCCAGTGGTGTTTTGGTTGGGTAACATCTGCGCCCACTTTGACCGACGAGGTAAAGCATGCGTCGCCCTATGGTAGCTGGTAACTGGAAGATGCACGGTACCCGCGCCAGCGTCGCTGAGCTGATCAATGGCCTTCGTCATCTGGCCTTGCCAAGCGGTGTTGATGTCGCGGTGTTTCCGCCTTGCTTGTATATCAATCAGGTGATTGATGGCTTGAAAGGCAAGTCAATCTTGGTTGGCGCACAGAACTCCGCGGTAGAGCCGATGCAGGGCGCATTGACAGGCGAGATCGCCCCGAGTCAATTGGTAGATGCCGGTTGTTCCCTGGTGTTGGTTGGTCACTCCGAGCGCCGTCAGATGATGGGCGAGCGTGATGCGACTCTCAATCGCAAGTTCGCAGCGGCACAGGCTTGCGGTTTGAAGCCGGTTCTGTGTGTAGGGGAGACCCTGGAGCAGCGTGAGGCTGGGAAGACTCTTGAAGTCGTCGGGCGTCAGTTGGGCAGCATTATCGAAGAGTTGGGCGTTGGTGCTTTCGCCAATGCTGTTATCGCTTACGAGCCGGTCTGGGCCATTGGTACCGGGCTGACTGCAACGCCGCAGCAAGCTCAGGATGTGCATGCAGCTATCCGCGCGCAGTTGGCGGCAGAGAATTCTGAAGTGGCACGAGGTGTGCGGCTTCTATACGGCGGCAGCGTGAAAGCGGCCAATGCGGTCGAATTGTTCGGCATGCCGGATATCGATGGGGGGCTCATTGGTGGGGCTTCCCTGAATGCAGATGAGTTCGGTGCGATTTGTCGCGCCGCGGGAAACTGAAAAAATGCTGGAAACAGTCGTAGTCGTTTTTCATCTGCTGGGCGCCTTGGGCGTAGTCGCTCTGGTTTTGCTGCAGCAGGGTAAAGGTGCGGAAGCTGGCGCGTCTTTCGGTGCAGGTGCTTCAAATACTGTGTTCGGAAGCCAAGGTTCCTCTACCTTTCTTAGTAAGTTTACTGCTATACTTGCCGCCGGTTTCTTCATAACCAGCTTGGGGTTAGGTTACTTTGCTAAAGAGAAAGCTCATCAGCTGACTCAGGCAGGTCTACCGGATCCGGCAGTACTAGAAGTGCCAAAGCAAAAACCGGCTTCTGATGATGTCCCGGTGCTCCAAGAGCAAAAGTCGGCCAGTAGTGCGACTGACGTACCTCCAGCTCCAGAGCAGAAGTAAGAAGAGTTTCATGTAGTAACGTAGTCTATGCCGAGGTGGTGGAATTGGTAGACACGCAACCTTGAGGTGGTTGTGCCCATAGGGTGTAGGGGTTCGAGTCCCCTTCTCGGTACCAATTATCAGGAGAGCCCGCTGTTGCGGGTTTTCTTGTAGGTGGAAGGTTACATTGACCCAAAATGGGATCAGTCGTATACTTTCGGCCCAGCTTTGACGCGGGGTGGAGCAGTCTGGTAGCTCGTCGGGCTCATAACCCGAAGGTCGTCGGTTCAAATCCGGC